>NZ_JBITDW010000003.1:692135-911437 GCF_044454685.1 Actinoplanes sp. NPDC051513 | reverse complement strand
CAGCGTTCGTCCTGAGCCAGGATCAAACTCTCCAACAAAAACCTTGGAAAACTGTCCCGGCAACAAACAAATGTTGCCAAAGGAATCCAAGACCCAAAAAAGGGTCCAGGGTATAAAACTATTGGCACTGGCTTTACAAGCACCCTGTTGAGTTCTCAAAGAACAACCGCACCCGTGTTGAACTGCCCTCGGGGCAACCGCTCAAACTTACCTGGTCGGTTTCGCCAGCGCAAGATCGTGGATCTTGCTGGCACCGCCCACATGTTTTCCCCACAAGACACGCCCGCTCGAAAGCGGGTAGGTCGTAGAGATGACCTCGCTGGACCGGCCGACGATCGTTGAAGCGATCAGTCTGCCCGGCTCCCTGCGGGCTTTGTTACTCTACCCGGTCAACCCCTCCGGCGCAAATCCTGTTTCTCAGAGGATCTCCGCAGGCGATCGCCCGGTGCTTCGGCAAGTTTACCGCTCGCCTCCGCCGCCCGTTGAACCCCCTAGGTCCGTCACTTTCGTGCCGTTCCATCCGGGTTTTCCGCGGGCAGAGAGAAAGCTACGTGATCACCCGCGGCTCATGCAAATCGACCTTCATGACCGCGACGTCCCACGTCGGCCCCTCGACCATGACAGAGTGGGCCCATGGGTTCCTCCCCCACGCTGGCCGCCGACGCCATCTCCGATCTCCTACTCCCCGCCGGGCAGTTGGTGATCGGCGCACTTGTGCTGGTCACGCTCGTGGTCTCAACCCTGCGCCTGGTCCGCCGCGGCCCAACCCGCATGGGTGGCGCCCTGCTCCTCACCGGCGGCGCCGTCATCGGACTGGCAGTGATCGGTTACCTGGTGCAACTCCTGTGACCCCGATCGCAGACTGCAAAAAACGAGGCTAGAGGCGACGGTTGGCGAGACTGGGTAGCTCGCTACGGATCTTCTCGAGACGGGACAGGTCGACGTCCGCCGTTGCGATGGTGATGTCGTCCGGGGCCTGCGCGAGCACCGTCCCCCAGGGGTCGATGACCATGCTGCGCCCGAAGCACGTACGCGAGGGCTCGTGGTCGCCTATCTGCGCGGCAGCGATCACGTAGCACTGGTTCTCGATAGCGCGGGCCCGGAGCAGGACCTCCCAGTGGTCTCGTCCGGTGTGCATCATGAACGCGGCCGGAACCACCAGGACCCGGGCGCCGTCGACGGCGAGCCGCCGGTACAGCTCGGGGAAACGCAGGTCGTAGCAGATGGACAGGCCGGTCGGGACGCCGGCGACATCCGCGACGACGGTGCGGTCGCCGGGCGAGACCGATCGGGACTCCTGGTAGGAGACACGGCCGGTGATCTCCACGTCGTACAGATGGATCTTCCGGTAGGTCGCGGCGAGCTCGCCCTGCGGCGAGAAGATCAGCGTGGTGTTGTAGGTGTGCTCCTCGTCGGGACCGATCTCGTGGAACGAGCCGGCATGCACCCAGATGCCGAGCTCGCGCGCGGCCCGGCCGAAGAACTGCGCGAACTCGCCGTCGATCGGCTCGGGCTTCGGCGCCGTCTTCCCGGGGCCGAGGTAGTCGACGTACTCCGGAAGGACGGCCAGCTCGGCGCCGGCGGCCGCCGCGCGCTCCAGCAGGCCGCGGGCAACCCGCAGGTTCTGGTCTCGGTCGTCGCGAGAGTTCAGCTGGCACACGGCTACGCGCATGTCTGGAGCCTACGCACAACTCGCCGTCGTGAAACCCGTCGACCACAGGCGGCCGCGTAAGCGCAAGCACCGCGCCGAAGGCGAACCCCGACGCGGTGCTGGGAAGGACCGAACTCTAGGCCGACTTCTCTTCGCGTTCCGCACGCCGCCGCCGGCCCACGAACTCGCGGGGCACGATGGTCGGGTTGACGTTCTCGAGAACGACCTCTCCCGTGATGACCACGCGAGCGGCATCGGGGTTGCTGGGGACCTCGTACATCACGGAGAGCAGGACCTCTTCCATGATGGCCCGCAGGCCCCGGGCGCCCGTGCCGCGGAGCATCGCCTGGTCGGCGATGGCCTCGAGGGCGTCGTCGTCGAACTCGAGCTCGACGCCGTCCAGCTCGAACAGGCGCTGGTACTGCTTCACGTACGCGTTGCGGGGCTCGGTCAGGATCTTGATCAGAGCCTCGCGGTCGAGGTTTCGGACTGTCGTGATGACCGGGAGGCGGCCGATGAACTCGGGGATCAGGCCGAACTTCAGCATGTCTTCCGGCATGACCTTGCTGAAGATGTCGTCGGTGTTGCGTTCCGAGATCGAGCGCAGGTGGGCGCCGAAGCCGACGCCGCCGTGGCCGACGCGGGACTCGATGATGCGATCGAGGCCGGCGAAGGCGCCGCCCACGATGAACAGGACGTTCGTCGTGTCGATCTGGATGAATTCCTGGTGGGGGTGCTTGCGGCCGCCCTGGGGCGGCACATTGGCGACCGTGCCCTCGAGGATCTTCAGTAGGGCCTGTTGGACGCCCTCGCCGGAGACATCGCGGGTGATCGACGGGTTTTCGCTCTTGCGGGCGATCTTGTCGACCTCGTCGATGTAGATGATGCCCTGCTCGGCGCGCTTCACGTCGTAGTCGGCGGCCTGGATGAGCTTGAGCAGAATGTTCTCGACGTCTTCGCCGACGTACCCGGCCTCGGTGAGCGCCGTGGCGTCGGCGATCGCGAACGGGACGTTGAGCATGCGGGCGAGGGTTTGCGCCAGGTGCGTCTTACCGCAGCCGGTGGGGCCGATGAGCATGATGTTGCTCTTGGCAACCTCGACATCGCTGCTGCCGCCGGGCGCACTGCTCGACTCGGCCTGGATGCGCTTGTAGTGGTTGTAGACCGCTACGGAGAGGGCCTTCTTGGCCTGTTCCTGCCCGACCACGTAGGTGTCGAGGAAGGCGCAGATCTCCATCGGCTTGGGAAGCTCTTCCCACTTCACCTCGCCGGTCTCGGCCAGCTCCTCTTCGATGATCTCATTGCAGAGGTCGATGCACTCGTCGCAGATGTAGACGCCAGGGCCCGCGATGAGCTTTTTGACCTGCTTCTGGGACTTCCCACAGAAGGAGCACTTCAGTAGGTCGCCACCGTCACCGATCCGTGCCACCTACGTTCTCCTTGCGATCATCGGCCGGCTCAACACCGACACCTGGTCGAGGGCGGATCGCCCCGTTGCCATCCCATCGTCTGCCGAACCGCGTAACTGAGGCTGCATGCTCGACGTTACCCGCAAAGGGGCGGTTCTCCGACCCCCCAAAACGGGCGTGTCAGGGGTCGGCAGTCTAACGCGCACCGGCCGGCCCCTGACATCGCGCTCTCAGCTGCCGGCGCCGACGGTCTGAAGGCTCTTCTTGCGGGTGGCCAGGACGACGTCGACCAGACCGTACTCCTTGGCCTCGTCGGCCGTCATGATCTTGTCGCGGTCGATGTCCTTGCGGACCTTCTCGACCGGCTGACCGGAGTGGTGCGAGATCATCTCCTCGAGCTGCGTGCGCATGCGGAGAATCTCACGGGCCTGGATCTCGATGTCCGAGCCCTGGCCGTAGCCGCCCTCGGTGGCCGGCTGGTGGATCAGCACCCGGGAGTGCGGCAGCGCCATGCGCTTGCCCGACGTGCCGCCGGCCAGCAGGACCGCGGCCGCCGAGGCGGCCTGCCCGAGGCAGACGGTGGAGATGTCCGGGCGGACGTACTGCATGGTGTCGTAGATCGCCGTCATGGCGGTGAACGAGCCACCCGGTGAGTTGATGTACATCAGGATGTCGCGGTCGGGGTCGGAGCTCTCCAGCGTCAGCAGCTGGGCCATCACGTCGTTGGCCGACGCGTCGTCCACCTGGACGCCGAGGAAGATGATCCGGTCCTCGAACATCTTGTTGTACGGGTTCGTCTCCTTCATCATCCCGTTCGAGGAGCGCTCGACGAAGGACGGGAGAATGTAGCGGTTGTGCACCGGAGCGAACCCGGGAGGCATGGTCAGGTCAGTCATTGTTCTGCTCCTCAGTTCAGCGTTCCGGCGCCCTCGGGCACCTCGGTGGCCCCGGTGATCACCCTGTCGATGAAGCCGTAGTCCTTCGCCTCCTGCGCCGTGAACCAGCGGTCACGGTCGAAGTCGGCGGCGATCTGCTCCTGGGACTGACCGGTGTGGTGCGCGATCCGCTCCTGGAACATGCGCTTGGTGTAGAGCATCTGCTCGGCCTGGATGGCGATGTCGGCCGCGGTGCCGCCCATGCCGCCGGACGGCTGGTGCATCATGATGCGCGCGTGCGGCAGGGCGAAGCGCTTGCCGGCGGCGCCGGCGCAGAGCAGGAACTGCCCCATCGAGGCGGCCATGCCCATCGCGACGGTCTGCACATCGTTGTCGATGAACTGCATGGTGTCGTAGATCGCCATGCCCGAGTAGACCGAGCCGCCCGGCGAGTTGATCCAGAGGTTGATGTCGCGCTCAGGGTCCTCGGCGGAAAGCAGCAGCAGCTGCGCGCAGATGCGGTTGGCCACCGCGTCGGTCACCTCGCTGCCGAGGAAGATGATGCGCTCACGCAGCAGGCGGTTGAAGACCGAGTCGTCGAGGTTGCCACTGATGGTGTCGCCGCCGCGCAGCACGGGGCTGGCGGGGATGTGGAGATCGGTCATGGCAAGCCCTTCACAGCTGACTGTGTCGGCCGAGTTTCCGGCCGGCAGGTTGTCCGTCGTACGACCAAACTAACCGGTCGAAAGAGCATCAGCTTCCCGCTCGGGCAGGTGTTCGCTGACAGCGCACCAGCCCGTAAAAGCAACCGGCCGCCACCCGAGGGGGACGACCGGTGACGAACGCGATCGCCCCGCTGAGCGAAGCGAAGCCAGCCAGCTCAGTGGTTGTGGCCCTCGTGCTCGGCCTCGGACGCCGCACGCAGGTCTTCCAGGGTGAGGACGTTGCCCTCGCTGTCCTTCATCTCGACCTGCTCCATCACCGAGGCCAGCGCCTTGCCCCGGCGCACGTCGCCGAAGACCGCGGCCGCCGCGCCCGACTGGACGAGCTGGTCGTAGTACTGCTGCGGCTGCATCTGGGCGCGCTGCGCGCGGTGCACGATCTCGTGGCCGAACTCGTCGTCGGAGACCTGGACGTCTTCGGCGTCGGCGATCGTGTCGAGCAGCAGCTGGATGCGGACGCCTTCCTCGGCGGCCTCGGTCAGCTCCTGGTCGATCTGCTCCTCGGTCTTCTCCTCGGAGGTCAGGTAGTCCTCCAGGCTGGCGCCGATCCGCTCGAGCTGGTCGGTCATGGCCTGCTTGCGGCCCTCGACCTCGTCCTTGACGACGCCCTCGGGGGCCGGGATGTCGGCGGCCTCGACGAGCTGCTTGAGGGCCTCGTCACGGGCGGCGTAGATCTGCTCGACCTTCTTGACCCGGGAGAGGCGCTCGCGCAGGTCGCCCCGCAGCTCCTCGAGCGTGTCGAACTCGCTCGCCAGCTGGGCGAACTCGTCGTCGATCTCGGGCAGTTGCTTGTCCTTGACGCTGCGGACGGTCACCTTGACGTCGGCGTCGCGGCCGGCGAAGTCGCCGCCGACGAGCTGGGTGGTGAACTCGGCGTCGGCGCCGGCGACCAGGCCGACGAGAACCTCGTCGAGGCCTGGGAGCAGCTGCTTGCTGCCAACCTCGTGGGAGATGTTGGTGGCCGAGCCGCCCGCGACCTCTTCGCCGTCGACGGTGGCGTTGAGGTCGAGCTGCACGTAGTCGCCCTCGGCGGCGGGCCGCTCGACGGTCTTGAGCGTGGCGAAGCGTTCGCGAAGGCCGTTGATCTGCTCGTCGATCTCGTTGTCGCCGATCTCGACGGCCGGGACCGTGACCGAGATGGTCTTGAGGTCGGGCACGACGATCTCGGGCCGGACGTCGACCTCGGCCGTGAACTTCAGCGGCGCGTTGTCGGCGAACTCGGTGATCTCGACCTCGGGGCGGCCGAGCGTCTTCACGTCGTGCTCACGGACCGCGGCGAGGATCTGCTGCGGGATCGCCTCCTGCACGGCCTCGTTGAGGACCGCGCCGCGGCCGACCCGCTGGTCGATCACGGCGGCCGGAATCTTGCCACGACGGAAGCCCGGCACCTGCACCTGCGCGCCGATCTCCCGGTACGCCTTCTGCAGGCTCGGCTTGAGCTCGTCGAACGGCACCTCGATGGCGAGCTTCACCCTGGTCGGGCTCAGAGTCTCGACGGTGCTCTTCACAGGCGTACTCCTTGTTGCTGCGGATAGTTGTTATCAGTCGGGGTGGCGGGATTTGAACCCACGGCCCCTCGCTCCCAAAGCGAGTGCGCTACCAAGCTGCGCCACACCCCGTGGCGTGGGCCAGTGTATGCGGTCCGCTTTTGTCAACGTGCGCTGGAGTCACCTACTAGGGAATCCGGTTCGCACAGACGGGAGGCGATTCAGTAAGCTGGCGGGCGTGCTCCGGGCAACCGGCGCCGCGCGGGCGTAGCTCAATGGTAGAGCCTCAGTCTTCCAAACTGATTACGCGAGTTCGATTCTCGTCGCCCGCTCCACACGTTCACCCTGGTCAAGGGCTTTGCGAAGGGCCGCAGGCGTGCCGCCGGTCTCGGCGCGGACGGCCCGCGTCATGTGCGCCTGATCGGCGAAACCCACCCGAGCTGCCAGCCCGGCCAGATTGTCGGCATCAGACAGTTGATCGAGCGCGGCCCGCACCCGCAGCCGGCGGCGATAGCGATTGATCGTGGACCCGGTCACCCGGTGGAAGACCCGCGACAAGTGCCAGGGCGACCAGCCGACGGCCGCGGCGAGTGCGGACAGGTCGAGCGCGGGATCGGTGTGCAGCAAGGCCCGGACGTCGTCGATCATCGGGGTGGCGCCGGTGGCCGGGTGCGCGGGCAACAGGGCGGCGAGCAATTCGGCCGCCAGGTCGGCGCGATCGGGCTCGACGGCCGCCAGCAGCCGGCGGTGGGCGAGGTCGGCGGCGGGACTCACCGCGACGCCGCCCCCGGCGGCCAGGCGATGCGCGAGGTCGGGAGGGACGCCAAGCGACGTGCAGACGTCACCACCCGACGGGTGGGCGATCTGCTGGCATTCCCCCGGCAGCTGCACGTAGCCCGTCGTCACGTCGGCCAGCGCCGAACGGCCGTCGGCCCGGCGCAGGAAGACGCCCCGCCGCACCAGAACCACCGAGGCCGCGCCGACCTGTTCCTCGGCGCTCCAGGCGGCGCCACCCGGGCAGCGGACGGCCGCCACCCGCGCGACGGGGGACTCGAGAAGCACACGGTGCTCGAGCACGATGGCAAATCTAACGACAAGAACCTTCAAGACGCGTACGCGAAGAGCACTGCACCCTGACCGCATGGACATGACCGACGAGCTCGTGGCGGCCGGACCGTGGCCGGGGCACGAGCAGGAGATGGATCTGTACGGCCGGTTGATCGGCGCATGGGACGTGGTCAACCGCTACTACGTCGAGGACCTCAAGGAATGGGTCACCGGCACCGTGGTCTGGACGTTCGGGTGGGCGCTGGCCGGCCACACCGTGCAAGACGTCATGTGGTTCACGGCGCCGGGGCCGGACGGCTTCCCGCGCCGGGTCACCGGGAGCACGGTGCGGCACTACGACCCGGCCGGCAAGACCTGGGCGATCGTGTGGTTCTCGCCGCTCGGCTCGGTCACCACGCTGACCGGGCGGGCCGGCGACGACGGCGGGATCGCGCAGGAGGGCACGCAGCCGGACGGCCGGCCGATCCGGTGGCTGTTCACCGACCTGACCGGGGACAGCTTCCGCTGGCTCGGCTACATCTCGGACGACGAGGGCGAGAGCTGGCGGCTCGAGCAGGAGATGCTGGCACGCCGCCGGTGAAAAAGACCGGCGAAAAAGGCACAAAAAGGGGCACAGCGCCGGGCCGCCACCCGGCGCTGTGCCGTCTCAACTTGCGACGGAGAGGAAGAACTCCGCCGCCGGTGAGGTGGAGCACTCCCGGTGTGACGGGAGCGTGCCGGCGGAACTGGGAGCACTTCCAGTCTTGAAGGTTTCCAGTGATTCCGGCCGCCAACGTAACGCCCGGCTTCGATGCACGTCTATTAGGGCTCTCTTAAATCTGACCGGGGATCAGCAAGTCGTCACGCACGGCGATCAAGCTCGGGCTTGACATGTGACCTTTTGGTCACATAACTTTGCGTCATGGATGACGACGACCAGGTGTTCAGGGCGCTGGCCGACCCGAGCCGTCGTTTCCTGCTCGACCTGCTCTTCGAGCGCGACGGCCGCACGCTCTCCGAGCTGGAGTCCGAGCTGGAGATGACGCGGTTCGGCGTCGCGAAGCACCTCAAGGTGCTCGAGGAGGCGGGTCTCGTCGTCACGCGCCGGTCCGGGCGGGAGAAGCTGCACTTTCTCAACCCCGTGCCGATCCGGCTGATCCACGACCGGTGGATCGACAAGTACACCGAGCACCACGTGCAAGCCCTCGTCGATCTCAAGCACGCGCTGGAGGAAGAGCCATGACGGATACGACCACCGCCCTGACCACCCAGGTCTACCGGGTCTGGATCAAGGCGACGCCGGAGCGGATCTGGGCCGCCATCACCGAACCCGAGTGGAACTCGCGGTACGCGTACCAGGCGCCCAGCCACTTCGAACTGCAGAAGGGCGGCTCGTTCCACTCGACCGCCACCAAGGAGATGAAGGACTTCGCGGCGGCCAACGGCTTCGAGGTGCCGGACACGATCCTCGACGGCGAGGTGCTCGAGTGCGAGCCGCCGCGGCGCCTGGTGCAGACCTGGCGGATGCTGATGGACCCGAGCACGGCGGCCGAGCCGTTCACCACGCTGACGTACGAGATCGAGGACGCCAAGATGCAGCCCGGCGTCTGCAAGCTGACGATCACGCACGAGCTGGCCGGCGCGCCGGCCACGGCCGCGATGGTGGCGGGCACCGAGGACAGCGGGGCCGGCGGCGGCTGGGCCTGGATCCTCAGCGACCTCAAGACGCTGCTGGAGACGGGGAAGAACTTCGCCGAGTGACCGACCCTGGCACGGCTCGACCCTGGGGAAACCCGGGGTCGGGCCGGTATCGTCCGCCGGGTGACCTGGCTCTGGACGTTACTCATCGTGATCGGCATCGTCATGATTGTGGTGGCGGTATGGCCGAGCATCCGCGGGAACAAGACCGACGAGACCCCTGACGATCAGAAACCGGAAGGCGTCTGAGGGTGCCGGGACGCGGGCTGGCACACTACCAAGGGTGAACGACGGAGAGCTGGAGACATACAGTCTCGTCGAGCTCGCCGTCGACCGGCTGCGGCGCGACATCCTGAGCGGACGGACCGATCCCGGCGAACGCCTCGTCGAGGAGCAGCTGACCCGCCGGCTGGGCATCAGCCGGGCGCCGCTGCGCGAGGCCATGCGGCTCCTCGCCCAGCAGGGACTGGTCGAGCACATCCCCCGGCGCGGCGCGCGGGTGGCCACCCTCTCCGAAGACGACGTACGCGAGCTGTACGAGGTGCGCGACGTCCTCGAGCGGCACGCCGTCGCCACCACGCCGCCCAGCCCCGACCTGGCCGGGTTGCGCGCGGCGCTCGACGTGATGCGCAAGGCGACCGACACCGGCGACCGGCTCGAGCTGGCGAACGCGCACCGCCGCTTCCACACCGAGGTGGTGCGGCTCAGCGGCAACCGGCAGCTGGCCGCCCTGTACGAGTCGATCCTGGTGCGCATCCAGCTGTACATGGCGGCGAACATGCGCCGGGAGGCCGAGACCGCGCGCGCCGAGGACGGCGTGCACCGGCACGAGCGGCTGTTCGCGGCGGTGGAGACCGGCGACGCCCAGGGCATCCTGACCGCGCTGAGCGAGCACGGGGCGCGCGCCTACCTGACGTAGCGAAACCGCGACGTTACAAACCGAAGCCACGGCCGAAACAGGATTGTCGACAATCGACGATGTGGACGCACACGAGATCGTCGATGAGGTTCTGGCCCGGTCGAGGGCGGACGAGGGTGTCTGGATCAGCACCTTCACCGCCGCTGAGCTGGCGGGCGAGCCCCGCAACGGCGAGCTGTTCGAACGCGGCGGCACGCTGCGCGGCGCGGCGCGCACCGCGCCCTGCTACCGCCTCTACCACCTGCCCAGCGGAGCGCCGGGCCTGGTCAGGTCGCGGACGGCGCCTCGATCGAGGTCGAGCTCTGGCGGCTGCCCGCGGCGCGGGTCGGCGGCTTCCTGGCGAGCATCGGCGCGCCGCTCGGCCTCGGCCGGGTCGCGCTGGACGACGGCACCGAGGTCACCGGATTCCTCTGCGAGGCATACGCGGTGGCCGGCGCCCCGGACATCACCGCCAGCGGCGGCTGGCGGAACTACCGGATGAGAGGAGCGAACTGATGACCGCGACGATCGGGCCGGTGAAGGCCGACCCGTACCTGTGGCCGTACGACGGGTCGGTGCCCGTCGAGAGGACGGCGCTGATCTGCATCGACTGGCAGACCGACTTCTGCGGGAAGGGCGGTTACGTCGACGCGATGGGCTACGACATCGAGCTGACCCGGGCCGGGTTGCCGGCCACCGCGCGGCTGCTCACGCACGCGCGGGAGATCGGAATGCTCGTCGTGCACACCCGGGAGGGGCACGACCCGGACCTCTCCGACCTGCCGGCCAACAAGCGGTGGCGCTCGGCGCAGATCGGGGCGGAGATCGGCTCCGACGGGCCGCGGGGGCGGATCCTGGTGCGCGGCGAGCCGGGCTGGGAGATCGTCCCCGAAGTGGCGCCCATCGGGGGCGAGGTGGTGATCGACAAGCCGGGCAAGGGCGCGTTCTACGCCACGAATCTCGACCTCGTACTGCGTACGCATGGCATCTCGCACTTGATCCTGACCGGCATCACCACCGATGTCTGCGTGCACACGACCATGCGCGAGGCCAACGACCGCGGGTACGAGTGCCTGATCCTCAGCGACTGCACGGGGGCGACCGACCCGGGCAATCACGAGGCGGCGCTGCACATGGTGACCATGCAGGGCGGGGTCTTCGGGTGCGTCTCGACGTCGGAGGACGTCATCGCCGGGACGGAGGCCTGAGATGCCGTCCGTTGCCGCGGAGCCCGGGCCGTTCGTGTTCGATCTCGACTCCACCGTGCTCGTCGTGATCGACATGCAGCGCGACTTCCTCATGGCCGGCGGGTTCGGGGAGAGCCTCGGGAACGACGTCTCCCAACTGCGCCGGACGATCGAGCCGCTCGCGGCGTTGATGGCGGCGTGGCGCGCGGCCGGCCTCCCGATCGTCCACACCCGCGAGGGGCATTTACCCGATTTGTCGGATTGTCCTCCGGCCAAGCTGTCCCGTGGCGCCCCCAGCATGCGCATCGGCGACCCGGGGGCGTTCGGCCGGATCCTGATCCGCGGCGAATACGGCCACGACATCGTCGACGAGCTCCAGCCCCTCGACGGCGAGCCCGTCGTGGACAAGCCCGGCAAAGGAGCGTTCTACGCCACCAACTTTGCCGAGACTCTCGACAAATACGGCGCCAAGCGCCTCATCGTCACCGGCGTCACCACCGAGGTCTGCGTGCACACCACGGTCCGCGAGGCGAACGACCGCGGCTACGAGTGCCTGGTCCTGGCCGACTGCGTCGGCTCCTACTTCCCCGAGTTCCAGCAGGCCGGCCTCAAGATGATCGCCGCCCAGGGCGGCATCTTCGGCTGGGTCGCCTCCTCCCCCGAGTTGATCGCCGCGCTTCAGGAGTCGAAATGACGACTACTACCACCACCAAGCTGCCTCATTGGGTCCGCGGTGACACGAACGCCTTCTTCGGCTTCGGCGTCAACGTCCTGGTCAACGTCCTCACCCTCACCGGCCTCTGCATCGGCGTGATCAAGATGCCGGCGGGCGACGTCTTCGGCATCATCCTGCCGGCGCTGGGCGTCGCCCTGGTCGCCGGCAACATCTACTACACCTACCTGGCCCGCCGCCTCGCGGCGAAGGAGAACCGCACGGACGTCACGGCGATGCCGTACGGACCGAGCGTCCCCCACATGTTCATCGTGATCTTCGTGATCATGCTGCCGATCTACCTGTCCACGAAGAATCCGATCGCCGCGTGGACGGCCGGCATCGCCTGGGCGTTCATCATCGGCGTGATCGTGCTGATCGGGGCGTTCGTCGGCCCGTACATCCGGAAATATGCCCCCCGGGCGGCACTGCTCGGCACCCTGGCCGGCATCTCGATCACCTTCATCTCGATGAACCCGGCCGGCAACATGTGGACGGCCGCGTGGATCGCCCTGCCGGTCTTCGGCCTGCTGCTGATCGGCCTGCTCACCGATCTGAAGCTGCCGTTCAACATCCCGATCGGCCTGGCCGCGCTGCTCGTCGGCACGGCGATCGGCTGGATCGGCGGGTACATGAGCGTGCCCGACGTCACCGCGGCCGCCAAGGACATCGCGTTCGCCTTCCCGCACCTCAAGGTCGACCTGCTGATCGACGGGCTCAGGGACATGGCGCCGCTGCTGGCCACGGCCATCCCGCTGGGCGTCTACAACTTCACCGAGGCGATGACCAACGTGGAGAGCGCGGCCACCGCGGGCGACAAGTACAACCTGCGCAGCGTGCTGCTGGCCGACGGCGCCGGCGCGGTGATCGGCTCCTGCCTCGGCTCGCCGTTCCCGCCCGCCGTCTACGTCGGGCACCCCGGCTGGAAGGCGGCCGGCGGCCGCACCGGCTACTCGATGGCGACCGGCATCGTCATCGCCCTGCTCTGCTTCTTCGGCCTGTTCGGCCTGCTCGGCGCGATCTTCCCGACCCCCGCGATCGTGCCGATCCTGCTCTACATCGGACTACTGATCGGCGCGCAGGCGTTCCAGGCCACGCCCCGGGCGCACGCGGCGGCCGTGGTCGCCGCTCTCATTCCGAACATCGCCCAGTGGGTCACCGGCATGATGGACAACGCGCTGTCGGCGGCCGGCACGTCGGCGGCTCAGGTGGGCACGGACGCGCTGGCGGGCGCCGGCGTCGTCTACGACGGGCTCAAGACGCTCGGCGAGGGCGCGATCCTGGCCGGCCTGGTGCTCGGAGCGATCGTCGCCTTCATCATCGACAAGCGCTTCTGGCACGCGGCGATCTTCGCGGGATCGGGCGCGGTGCTGACCTTCGTGGGGTTGATCCACGCCGAGAAGGTGCAGTGGAACGCGGACGGGCAGGTCACGCTCGGCTATCTGTTCCTGGCGGTCGTGTGCGTGCTGTTCGCGCTCACCAAGCCGGCGCCGCGGACACCCGGCGAGGACGAGCTCAAGCTGCTTCGCTCGGAGGACATCTCGGGCAACACCTTCACCGAGGCCCCCGAGGGCGGCGTCCCGGTGCCCGCTTCGTCGTAGTGGCCATGCGGCCCGGCGTTCTTGTTCGCCGGGCCGCTCCCTTTCCGGAAGGAGCAAGCGTGGAGATCGATCGGCCCGACGTGATCGCCGAGGTCACGGCGGCTTTCGAGGCCTACGAGCGCGCGCTGGTGGACGACGACGTGCCCGCCATCCTGAGCTTCTTCGCCGCCCGCGCCGTGCGGTTCGGCATCGCCGACCAGCAGGCCGGCATCGAGGAGCAGGCCCGGTGGCGGCGCGCGCAGGGCGGTCTGCCGCCGGGCCGTCGTCTCAAGGACACGACAATTCACGCGTACGGCGGGAGCACGGTCATCGTGACCACACTCTTCGGCTACCCAGGCAGCGACGTGCTCGGCCGGCAGTCGCAGACCTGGGTGCGGCTCCCCTCGGGCTGGAAGATCGCGCACGCGCACGTCTCGGAGCCGAAGGCATAAACCGCACCCGACCGGGAATCCGGTCAGCATGATGGATCCGCGCAACAGGTACCCGAAGCCTTCGCTCGACGGCGGCGACCAGGAGCCGCCCGGCTCGACCGGGGCGATGCCCGATCGGCCCGACCACGGCGAGGAGAGCTACCGCGGCTCCGGCCGGCTGACCGGGCGGAAAGCGATCATCACGGGCGGGGACTCCGGCATCGGGCGGGCGGTGGCCATCGCGTACGCGCGGGAGGGCGCCGACGTGCTGATCTCGTACCTGCCGGACGAGGAGAACGACGCCCGCGACACTGCCGCCCTGATCGAGAAGGCGGGGCAGAAGGCCGTGACCGTGCCGGGCGACATCCGCGACGAGGCGCTCTGCATGGCGATCGTCGAACGGGCGGTGGCCGAGCTCGGCGGGGTGGACATCCTGGTCAACAACGCCGCGTACCAGATGATGGTGCCGGGCGGGATCACCGAGATCAGCACCGAGCAGTTCGACCGGGTCATGAAGACGAACCTGTACGCGATGTTCTGGCTCTCGCGGTCCGCGGTGCCGCACATGCCGCCCGGCTCGTCGATCATCAACACCGCGTCGATCCAGGCGTACCTGTCGTCGAGCGCGCTGCTCGACTACGCCACGACCAAGGGCGGGATCGTGGCGTTCACCAAGGCGCTCGCCGAGGACCTCGCCGACAAGGGCATCCGGGTCAACGCGGTCGCGCCCGGCCCGATCTGGACGCCGCTGATCCCGTCGACGATGACCTCGGAGAAGGTCGAGTCGTTCGGCTCGGACACCCCGCTGGGTCGGGCCGGGCAGCCCGCCGAGGTCGCGCCCGCCTACGTCTATTTCGCGAGCGACGACGCCTCGTACACGACCGGCGAGGTGCTGGGGATCACCGGCGGCAAACCGGTCAGCTGAGTTGGCCTGCCACCCAGTTCCAGGCGGTCATGACCCATTCGGTCTGCTGCAGGTCGGCGATGCCGACGCCGACCAGGAACAGGGCGGTCACCAGGTGGGAGCCGCGGGCCGAGCGGCGCTGGCGGCCCATGGCCCGCTCGATCACGTAGTAGCCGACGACGCGGGCCAGGCAGAAGACGCCGATCGCGACGATCAGGGTCACCACGAACACGATGACCGAGGTGCCGAGCGAGCCGCCGCCGGAGAGCGCCCAGATGCCCCAGCAGACGAACGCGAACAGCGCGGCCGCCGTGGACCACTCGTTGCCCCGCCGCAGGTCGCTCCAGCGCCAGCTCATGCCGCGGGCGTGCGGCGCGTCGGCGCCGGGCCAGCCGACGCCGGTCGGCTCGTGCTCGGCGAACTGGCGCTGATGGGCCTGCGGGTTCACACGGGCGCGGCCCTGCGTGAACGGGCTCGGCGGGTCGGCGGCCTCGGGCGCTCCCGGCGACGCGGCGAACCCGGGCGGGCCGGACGCCGCGGGCTGGTCGGCCCAGGGATCCTGCGGTGGCATGTCGAGCGTCCGCTCATGCCACTGCGGTTGCTCAGGCATCGTTCGTTCCCCCTCGGTTTCGTACTGCCGCCCCCACATCGAGAGTAGCGAGCCGACAAATCGTTCGCTCTCGCGCGTCGAGTCCGTTACACAGAACTCCATGGACGAAACCGTGCGTCTGCGCCAGGCGACGGCCGACGACCACGACGCGATCGTGGATCTGCTCGGCCACGTCTTCCACCACGACTACGACGACGAGGCCCGGGCTCTCGACCGCACGATCTGGGAGCCGGAGCGCTCGCTGGTGACCGACGACGACGGTGCGGTCGTCGGCCATACCACCGCCCTCACGCGCGACCTGACAGTTCCGGGCGCGGTGCTGCCGGCGGCCCACGTCACCGGGGTCGGCGTCGCGCCCACCCACCGGCGGCGCGGCCTGCTCACCGCCATGATGCACCGCCAGCTCACCGAGGTGGCCGAGGCCGGCCACGAGCCGATCGCGGTGCTCTGGGCCAGCGAGACGACGATCTACCCACGCTATGGGTACGGCCCGTCGGCCGGCGTGATGTCGCTCTCCGCGATGACGCGCGAGCTGCGCATACGCCCCGAGTTTTCGGGCGCCGACCTGCGGTTGAGGCTGGTCGACCCCAAGAAGTCGCGCGACGAGCTGGCCGCCGTCTACGCGCGGGTGGCCGAGTCGCGCGTGGGCTGGTCGAGCCGCCCCGGCGCGTGGTGGGATTTCCACCTGGCCGACCTCAAGGACAACCGCGGCGGCGCGACCTCGCGGCACGGCGTGATCTGCTACGACGCCGACGGCCAACCGGCCGGCTACGCACTATGGCGCACAAAGGGCAAATGGGATGAGTACGGCCCCGACGCCCAGGTCCGGGTCAACGAGCTCGCCGCCGACGACCCCGCGGTGTACGCGGCCCTGTGGCGCTTCCTGCTCGGCATCGACCTGGCCCGAAGTCTCGTCTACGAGGGCGGCGCGGTCGACGAGCCGCTGTACGTCATGGTCGACGAGCCTCGCCGGCTGGGCCGCAAGTACGAGGAGGCCCTCTGGGTCCGCATAGTCGACCTGCCGTCGGCGCTGGAGGCCCGCCGCTACCAGACCCCGGTCGATGTCGTCCTCGAGGTGACCGACCCGCTGCTGCCCGCGAACGCCGGCCGCTGGCGCCTGACCGGCGGCACCGACAAGGCGAGCTGCGTGCGCACCGAGGAGTCCCCCGACCTGGCCATGACGGTGACCGACCTGGGCGCCCTCTACCTGGGCGGCACCTCCCTGGGATCGCTGATCGACGCGGGCCGCGTCCGCCCGCTGACCGCCAACGTCCCCACGGCAGCCTTCGGCTGGCGCCGAGCGCCAAATCCGATCGAGGTGTTCTGAGTGCTCCAGGCGGCGGTACCGTCGGCACCATGGCCGAGCCCGAACGCCGACGCCGCCGCCTGCGTCCCTCTTCATCCCGCGCGACGGCGCCCCCCGTCCCGCCCTCGGACGACCCGCCCGCCGTCCCGCCCCCGGGGAACGAGGCGACCGGCCCCGACACGGCAGCCGGCCCCGGCGCCACGCCCACCCGCAACACGCTGACCCACCCCGCCACGGCAACCGACCCTGCCGCGGCCACCAGCACCACCGCACGCACCGACTCCAGCGCAGCACCCGGTTTCACCGCAGCACCCGGCTCCATCGCAGCAACCGAGTCTGACGCGGCCACCGGTTCCGCCCCGACCGGCACAGACGCAGCAACCGGCACGGGCGCGGTCACCGGCACGGGCGCGGTCACCGGCACCGGCGCGGTCACCGGCACCGGCGCGGTCACCGGCACCGGCGCAGTCACCGGCACCGGCGCAGTCACCGGCACCGGCGCAGTCACCGGCACCGGCGCGGTCACCGGCACCGGCGCGGTCACCGGCACGGGCGCGGTCACCGGCACGGACGCCGACCCCGAGGAAGCGGCGCGGCCCACGCCCCTGGCAGCCCGGCCCACCGACCGCATGCCGCGTGCCGGCCAGCCCCGTCGGCCATTCCCCGGCGCAGGTTCCCCTGGCCCCACCGGGAACGGCGGTGGCAGCGGCAACGGCAGTGGCAGCGGGAACGGCAACGGCAGTGGCAGCGGCAACGGCAGTGGCAGCGGGAACGGCGGCGGCACCGACGACCGCGAGGCCGAGCGTGGCCTGCGTGGCCTGGTGGGCAGCGGATCGTCGCAGGTCAGCGTCGGTGCGGCCCTGCGGGCGCGCGACGCGGCCCGCCCGTCGGACGAGCAGTTGGCCGACGCCGACCGCAACCTGACGATCGTCCGCCGCAACTGGGTGCCGCGCGAGGAACTTCCGCGTAACCGGTAGCGGGCGAAGCGGGCGTCAGCCCGCATCGCCCGGTTGGCCCGGCGGCCGGTAACGGCCTCGAGCGACCCCCAGCCTGTCCGCAAAAGCGGGGACTTATCCGGACCCGTACGGAAAAAGAAGCGAGAGAAACTCGCCCAGAGCTACCAAAAGGGGGCAAAGTCCCTGGTCAGGAAGCCGGGAGGTCGGGCAGCTTTCGGGACTGCTCGTAGTCGGCCAGCTGGGCGATGCGGCGGGCGTGACGCGGATTGCCCGAGAACGGCGTGGCCAGGAAGGTGTCCACAAAGGCCGTGGCATCGTCGGGGCTGTGCTCCCGGGCGCCAATGCTGATGATGTTGGCGTCGTTGTGCTGCCTCGCCAGCTGGGCGATCTCGGTGCGCCAGACCAGCGCGGCCCGGACGCCCTCGATCTTGTTGGCGGCGATCTGCTCGCCGTTGCCGGAGCCGCCGATGACGACGCCGAGCGAGCCCTCGTCGGCGACCACCTTGGCGCCGGTGTGCAGGCAGAAGGCCGGGTAGTCGTCCTCCGGGTCGTAGACGTGCGGTCCCACGTCCACGACGTCGTGGCCCTGCTTGGTCAGGTGGTTGACGAGGTGCATCTTCAGTTCGTAACCGGCGTGGTCCGAACCCAGGTAGACACGCATGTCCGAAGTCTCTCAGAACGTCAGGGCGGCGCGCAGCGAGGACGCGACTTGGTCGGTCGCGGCTCGTGCGGCGTCGATCACGGCCAGCTTGCGGGCGAAGCCGTGGTTGACGCCCATATAGCGGGTGTGCACGACCTGGACACCGGCGCTGACCAGGGCTTCCGCGTAGTCGGCGCCCTCGTCGCGGAGGGCGTCGTACTCGGCGGTGATGATCAGCGTGCTGGGCATGCCGGCGAGATCGGGTGTCGCGAAGATGGCGGCATCGGGGGTCAGGCGCTGCAGCGGGTCGGGGATGTAGGTCGCCCAGGCGAGCTTCATGCCGGCCCGGTCGAGGCCGTATTCGCCCACCTCGTCGTAGGAGGCGGACGCCGTCATCGGGTCGAGCGCCGGATAAATCAAGATCTGGTGGTCGAGCGGGGTGCCGGCGTCGCGCTGCCGTCTCGCGGCGATGGTCGCCAGCTGGGCGCCGGCGCTGTCGCCGCCGATGGCCAGGCGGGAAGCGTCTACGCCGATGTCGGATTTACGGACATAGGACAGGACGGTCTCGACGTCCTCGAGTGCGGCGGGGAAGACGTGCTCGGGGGCCAGGCGGTAGTCGACCGAGAGAACCGCGCAGCCGGAGCGGTCGGCTATGCGGCGGCACGTGCGGTCGACGGTCTCGATGCTGCCGTAGGACCAGCCGCCTCCGTGCAGGTAGACGAAGAGCGGGGCGTCCGGGCGGGTCGCGTAGAGACGGCAGGGCACGCCGTGCGCGTCGACCTCGGCGACCACGGCCAGCGGGATGGCGGGGCCGCACTCGGCGTCGACCGCGTCCTCCATCGCCTTGCGGGCGAACGTGAGCTGCGCGTAGGGATCGGCCGCGAGCACGTCGGACGGAGGACGGCGGCGGATCTTGTCCGCCGCCGTCACCTGCGGATGCAGCATGTCAGTCGAGCTGGGCGAGGACGAGGCCGCCGCGCGCCTTGGGGGTGAACCAGGTGCTCTTGCGGGGCAGCTTCTGCCGTTCCAGGTTGACCTTCACGAAGTCGTCGACCGTGACCGGGGCGACCAGCACGGCCAGCTCGGCGTGCTGGGCGTCGACCTCGCCGCGCAGCCAGGCCGCGGGGTAGTCGCCGCCGATGTAGGAGATCCGCTTGTCGCCCGGGTCGAGGCCGAGCACGTCGCCGAGCAACACCCGCTCTACCAGCGCGTGGTCGAGGTTTTCCACCGCCGGCAGATTCGGGTCGGCGGGCAGGCCGACCGCGAAGGTGCGGCCGCCCACGTACAGCTCGACCGTGCCCTTGGCCGGGATGCCGGCCGGACGCGGCAGCTCGTTGACCGTGGCGCCGGCCTCGCCCAGCCGCTTGAGCAGCTCGTCGAGCGGCAGCGGCAGCTCGCTGACCAGCCGGTTGTAGGGCTGGATGGCGACCGACGCGGGCGTGGTGACCACGGCGAGGAAGCGCGGCAGCCGGCCGGTCTGCGCGGCGAGGCTGCGGTGGTTGCCGTCGGCGACCACCAACTCGCCGCCGCCGGCCAGCGCGGTCAGCTGATCTTGAAGCGGACCCGGGCCGACCGGCCAGATGGCGTGGGTGCGCCCGGACTGGTCGACGTCGGTGGCGGCGGGATCCCCCGCCGCGTCGGTGGCGGCCGCCAGGGCCGCGTGCAGCTCGTCACCCTTGGCGGTCTGCAGCAGGAGTACGGGCGAGAGCAGCGTGCCCAGAGCGCCGGCCAGGGCCACCCGCTCGCGCACCTTCTCGATGAAGACCTCTTCGTTGCGGATGACGAGGCCGGCCTCGTCGGCGCTCGCGGAGATCTGGTCGGTGTCGACCATGCTCCACAGGCCGTACGCGGTGGGCTCGCCGGGCGCGGTGATCCGGTAGAGCACGACGACGTGCTCTGCCGGGAGGTAGTTGCCCTCGGCACGCTCCAGTGCGAGCCGGGCCACCGCGTCGGGGAGGGAGCCGGCGAAGGACTTGCCCAGGCTCTCGGGCGCCAGGTGGGGCATCTCGACGGCGAGAGAGCTGTGCGGATTGGCGGAGATGATGGCGGTGATTTCGGCGTCGTCGGCGAACTCGTCGTAGTTCTGCGCGCCGGTGGCCCCGGTGGTGAGCCAGGCCCGGCTGATCGAATGCACGACCGTCATGGCGCGCAACTTACCTGGTCGGACGTCGGTGCCGAGTCACCGGCATGTTCCCGCGTGACCTGGCTAACTGTGCTTTCCGCCACGCGCCGAGCGGGCGGCCGACCGGCATCGCCGAGACGATCACCGGCGGGGCCACCATAGCGGCCATTTCGGGCGTCAGGCCCACCCAGTCGGCTCGCTGCACGGCGATTGTCGACGTGGCGATCGTCTCCGAATCGGACATCTGTCCGTCTCCGCTCGTTCATGTGGGTCTTCGTTACCCCATCCAACGACCGGTAGTCGGGGCGGGTGGTGCGAACACGAGTTTCTGGTCCGATTTCAGCCGTACGTACTCCGGGTGAGGTGCGCTACGACCGGGACGAATACTCTGGCGGGGAATAGCTCGTGCGCTCTGAAGGAGAGTGGCTGTGGCCGGAGTTCGAAACTTGACACAGGTGGAGGCTGCCGATCGCGCCCGCCTGCTCGAGGTGACCGGATACGACGTCGCGTTGGACCTGACCGACGGGTACGGCAATCCGGGCGACGGCACCTTCCGCTCGACCACCGTCGTCACCTTCCGATGCGCCGAGCCCGGCGCCGAGACGTTCATCGAGACCGCGGCCGCCTCGGTGCGCTCGGCAACGCTGAACGGGATCTCGCTCGACCTCGGCGGGTTCTCCGCCGAGAAGGGGCTGTCGCTGACCGGCCTCGCCGCCGAGAACGAGCTGGTGGTCGACGCCGACTTCGCGTACTCGGCGAGCGGCCAGGGCCTGCAGCGCAGCCTCGACCCGGTCGACAAGGAGATCTACCTCTACAGCCAGTTCGAGACGGCCGACGCGCAGCGGGTGTTCGCCTGCTTCGACCAGCCCGACCTCAAGAGCGTGTTCACGTGGCACGCCACCGTGCCGAAGCATTGGAAGGTCATCTCGAACATGCCGGTCGGTTCCGAGGCCGCGGCCGGTCCGGGCGCCAAGACCGTGCACTTCGAGACGTCGCCGCGGATGAGCACGTACATCGCCGCCATCTGTGCGGGGCCGTACCACGAGGTCCGCGAGGAGCACGACGGCATCTCGCTCGGCGCCTTCTGCCGGGCGTCGATGGCGCAGTACCTCGACCCCGACGACCTGTTCCTGATCACCAAGCAGGGCTTCGACTTCTTCCACGAGCAGTTCGGCGTGCGGTACCCGCTGCCGAAGTACGACCAGCTGTGGGTGCCCGACTTCAACGCCGGCGCCATGGAGAACTTCGGCTGCGTGACCCACGCCGAGGCGCATTACATCTTCCGGTCGCAGGTCACCGACTTCGAGTACGAGCAGCGGGCGAACACGATCCTGCACGAGCTCGCGCACATGTGGTTCGGCGACCTGGTCACCATGCGCTGGTGGAACGACCTGTGGCTCAACGAGTCGTTCGCCGAGTGGGCCAGCCACTGGTGCAACTCGAAGGCAACCCGGTTCACCGACGCGTGGACGACGTTCCTGTCGGTCCGCAAGAGCTGGGGCTACCGGCAGGACCAGCTGTCCTCGACGCACCCGGTCTACTGCGAGATGCCCGACCTGGAGGCCGTCGAGGTCAACTTCGACGGCATCACGTACGCCAAGGGCGCCGGCGTGATCAAGCAACTGGTCGCGTACGTGGGGATCGACTCGTTCATCACCGGCCTGCGGGCGTACTTCCACAAGCACGCGTGGGGCAACGCCACCTTCGACGACCTGCTCACCGAGCTCGAGGCGGCGTCCGGCCGCGAACTGCGCAAGTTCGCGGCGCAGTGGCTCGAGACCGCCCAGGTCAACACGCTGCGCCCGATTGTCGAGATCGGCGTGGACGGCACGTACTCGAGCGTCGTCGTGAAGCAGGAGGCCCCGGCCGAGTACCCGACGCTGCGCACCCACCGCATCGGCGTCGGCCTCTACGACCTGCAGGGCGACCGGCTGGTCCGACGCGACATGCTCGAGCTCGACGTGACCGGTGAGCGCACCGAGATCCCGGCGCTGGTCGGGGTGCCGGCCGCCGACGTGCTGCTGCTCAACGACGACGACCTGTCGTACACGAAGCTGCGCCTCGACGAGCGGTCACTGGCCACGGTGGTCACCCACATCGCGGGGATCGACTCGTCGCTGTCCCGTGCGCTGGTGTGGAACGCGGCGTGGGACATGCTGCGCGACGCCGAGATGGCCGCCCGCGACTACGTCACGCTGGTCTGCTCGGGCCTGCCCCGCGAGACCGACATCAACCTCACCACCTGGACGGTGCGGCAGGCGGCCAGCGCGGTCGCGCAGTACGCCGACCCGGCCTGGCAGCCGACCGGCTGGGCGAAGCTCGCCGAGCTGTCGCGAGGGGCGCTGGCCACCGCCGAACCGGGCAGCGGCTGGCAGCTGAGTTGGGCGCGGTCGTTCATCAGCGCGGCGCGCACCCCCGAGGAGCAGGCCGTGCTCCGCGGCTGGCTCTCGGGCCAGGGCGTGCCCGAAGGCCTCGTCGTCGACACCGAGCTGCGCTGGGCGCTGCTGCAGGCGCTGACCTCGCTCGGCGCGGCCGGCCTCGACGAGATCGAGGACGAGCTGTCCGGCGACCGTACGGCCAGCGGCGAGCGGGAGGCGGCGATCGCGCGGGCGCTGATCCCGACGGCGGAGAGCAAGGCCGCGGTCTGGGCCGAGCTGACCGGCGAGGAGGGCGTGCCGAACTGGCTCAACCGGTCGCTGCTGTCCGGATTCCAGAGCGTCAAGCAGGTTGCGCTCACGGCGCCGTACGCGGCGAAGTTCTTCGAGGTCGTGGGCGACGTGTGGGCCCGCTCGGACAGCGAGCCGGCGCAAGAGTTCGTGATGCTCGGCTACCCCGTCTACCAGATCAGCGAGGAGACGATCGCGCTGACCGACGCGTGGCTGGCCCGCGATGGCCAGCCGGCGTCGCTGCGCCGCCTGGTGGCCGAGGGCCGCGACGGCGTGACACGGGCCCTGAAGGCCCGCGCGCGCGACGAGGCCGCGGCCTAGATCCAGGCCGCCGGAGCTATGCGGACGGGATAGGGGGCGTCGAGCTTGATCGGCTCGGCGCCCTCGATGCTGTGCTCGGGGCGGTAGCGGGCGCCGCCGAGGACGTACGTGCGCAGCAGCGGGGTCGCGGCGCCCGGCTCGACCCGCCAGAACGCGTGGATGCCGGCCTCCGCATACAGCGTGGGCTTGAGGATGCGGTCGTATCGGCGGGTCGCCGGAGTCTCCACCTCGACCACCAGGGCCACGTCGGCCGGGTCGCTCCAGATCGCGCCGGACGAGCGCGGACGCAGCACAGTGACGTCGGGCACCAGATTGCTCTCGCCGATCTCTATGCCGAGGCGGTCGCAGACCCACCAGCCGGGCGGCGCGGCCGCGCGCAGCGTGGTGACGACGGCGCGGACGACCGCGTCGTGCGATTCCGGCGGCGGGGGCGTCACGTGCAGGCAGCCGTCGACGATCTCGTAGCGGTGGCCGTCCTGCGGGAACAGGTGGAGGTCGGGCTCGGTCCACACGCCGTCGGGCGCGCTCCACCGGGGCGGGGTGCTCGCAACCTGACTCGTCATCACCAAGGCGGTCACCTCCGGCTTCGTTACCGTGGCATGCCAGCCTACTCACTGTGCGTATGTTTCGGCCACGTTTCACGGCCTTTTGACACACATGCAAACGGCCCTCGTCGCTCGCCGACGAGGGCCGCTACGTACGCCCGCAATCGCCCCGCTGATGAGGAGGCGATTGCCCGCGGAGCGAAGCGAAGCCAGCTAGCTCAGTGCCGTCCCGCATGGGAGGCAAGCTGGTCGATGCCGGAAAGGATGCCGCCGGCGAGGTCGCCGCCCGCGAACGCGGCGGCCATCGAGAGGCCGGCCAGCTTCGCGTCGCGGTCGGAGATGCGCTTGCGCGCCTCGTTGCCGGTGACGATCTCGAGCCTGCGCTGGTTGGGCGAGACCGCGATGAGCACGGCGTGCGCCGAGTCGTCGATCTGCTTGTGCAGGTTTTCCGCGGCCTCGCGGCTCGGAGTCCCGAGCTCGCCGATGTAGACGCTGAACGTCAGGCCGGTCTGTTTGTCGGCCACCCTCAGCGCCTCGTCGAGGCGCAGCAGCTGCCGGGTCGTGAAGGGGCCGTCCAGAACCGCGTTGGGGCCCAGCTGCTCGGGGTCGGCCGCCAGGGTGTCGCCGCCCGCGTGATCCAGCGCGGTCAGCGGCTGCTCGCGCCCCACTTCACCAACTGTCACTTGCGCCTCCTACAGGGCCGGGGAGAACCCGATGTCCGGTGGCGTCCTCGAGGATTCCCGCCTCGATCGCCTTCTGGTGCCCATCGGCGGTCACGGCCGTTCCGGTGACCTGCTCGGGCGAGGCCAGGAACCAGATCGGCTGGAAGTCATAGGGCCGGCCCGGCCGGTACCGGCGGGTGCGCTTGGTGCGGTCGCCGCCCGAGAGGACCAGCGACGCCACCAGCAGGATGATGGCGGCCGGAATGATCAAAAAGACCAATACGGTGCTTGATATCGACAACCTCAACGCCCCCAGGCGCCAGTTTCCCATTTGATCCGAACAACAGTCACGGTAGCGGAGACCGGGACGTGCCGGACCGTCGGGTCTTGAACCCAAGTCCTACACACCGGTCTCACGCCGTCGGGATCTACGCGGAACTGGCGTCGAGGTGCGAAAATCACCCTCACGCGCCGTTCGTGTCCTTGTGCCCGCGGACGGCAGGAGGGGGATCTCATGCGCACGTCTGTCCCTGCCGCCCTGGCGGCGCTCCTCACGGGCCTGTTTGTGCTGTTCCTGGACCCTTCGGCGGCGCGGGCCGCGGCCATCTACCTCGAGCTCAACCCGAGCACGGTTCCCGCCGGCGACCAGGTCGGTCTGCGCGCCTCGTGTGACGACAACCTCAAAGCGGCGAGCGTCTCGTCGTCGCTGTTCGGCAACGTCGCGGTGAATCCGCAGTTCGGACTTCTCAGCGCCACGGTGACGGTGCCGGCGAGCACCAAGCCGGGCGACTACAAGTTCGAGCTGCACTGCCCCGACAACAAGGCCGCCTCGGCCACGCTGCACGTGGTCGCCAAGGTCGAGCCGGCGCAGGGCCCGGCCACCGGTGGCGGCGGTACCGCGCCGGAGCGGTACGCGCCGATGCTGATCGGCAGCGGGCTCGCCGTGATCGGCGCCGGGTTAGCGCTCGGCCTCACGACCCTGCGACGCCGTCGACTCGGCTGAGGCACCCGTGGCTCGCCGACCGACGCCGGTGCCCGGCTCCCGCATGCCCGGCTCGCGCATGCCCGGCTCCCGCATGCCCGGCTCCCGCATGCCCGGCTCCCGCATGCCCGAGTCGGTGCTGCGCAAGCAGCCCGCCCAGATCGTCGCTCCGCCGCCGGGGACCATCACCGGTCCGCTGCCGCCAACGCCGTCGGCGCCGGGTCGTCACCCTTTTCGGGCCCCGCACCCCCGGCCGAAGCCGAAGGACCCGCCCCGGCCGGGCCGCGGCCGGAAGCCCTGGCCGATCGGGCCGATCGTGCTCGGCCTGGTCTTCTTCGGCCTGTTCCTGGTGGCGATGGGCATCGGGGCGGCGACCAGCATCGACCTGCCGCAGATCTTCGACCGCAAGTCGTCCGGCGAGCCGCCGCCGCGCTCGTTCCCGGTGCTCGACCCGAGCCGGCCCGAGCGGCTCACCATCCCGTCGATCAAGGTGGCGGCGCCGATCCTCGATGTGGGTCTGTCCACCGACGGGTCGTCGGTCGGAGTGCCGCCGCTCAGGCGGCACAACGAGGCCGGCTGGTTCGACGGCGGGCCGACGCCGGGTCAGTTCGGCCCGGCGCTGATCGTCGGGCACGCCGACACGAAGACCGGGCCGTCGGTCTTCCACGACCTGCCCAAGCTGAAGCCGGGGCAGCGGATCGAGGTCCTGCGGGCCGACAACTCGGTGGCGATCTTCGAGGTCAACTCGGTCGAGCACTTCAACAAGGGCAAACTGCCCATCCAGCGCGTGTACGGCGACTACAGCCGCCCATCCCTACGCCTGATGACCTGCGGCGGCGACTGGCTAGGCGGCAACACCGGCTACCAGGACAACATCGTCGTATTCGCCTCGCTGGTATCCACAAAAAACAACTAAGCCGCTTCGGCAGAGGCTGCCGGGGCGGCTGGTAGGTCGAGCCAATCGGCCCAACGGGGGTCTGGCGTGCGGTGCCCGAGCACTCGCCACGCGACCCCGCGTGGCGCTTGCGGTAGCGCGTGGAGCCTCCAGCCGAGCTCGGCCGGGGTCTTGTCGCCCTTGCTGTGGTTGCACTTGGCGCATGCGGCCACGACGTTCTCCCAGGCGTGCAGGCCGCCGCGGCTGCGCGGGAACACGTGGTCGATGGTCTCGGCCGAGCCGCGGCAGTAGGCGCAGCGGCCGCCGTCCCGGGCGAAGATCGCGCGGCGGGAGAGGCCGACGTGCGTGCGGTACGGAACCTTCACGTACCGGGTGAGGCGCACCACCGACGGAACCGGGAGGTTCTGGTGGGCGCTGTGCAGGATGCCGTCCCCGTCGGAGACGGCCTCTGCCTTGGCGGTCAGGACGAGAATGGTCGCTCGACGCACCGATACGACGCACAGCGGCTCGTACGTGGCGTTCAGTACTAACGCGGATGAGCCCACTGTTGGTCGTATGTCAGGCATCGCGATCACCCTCCGGTGTAGGTGCTGCCAACCGCTCCCGGTTCGTCGCTGTCGTGGTCCGTGCGCCAATAGTCCCTGATGAATAACCAAATTGCGAGCGCAATCCGTAGCGGGACGGTAAACGTCTGAGGTCTGCGGGCTGTGTGACACCTGAAAGGCGGCCCAGGTTCGCCCGGTACGGTGGCTCCCCGTGCTACTCCTTGCCCCTTCTCCCGCGCCGTCGCCGACGCCCGACGTCTACAAGACGATCGACGTGACCTCGATCTGCAACACCGACTGGGTGTGCAGCCGCGTCTTCGAGTGGACGGGCAACCAATGGCTGGCCAACTCCAGCTACTGGATCATCACGAAGCCGCTGCGGATCCTCGCGATCATCCTGATCGCCATGCTGATCCGCTGGCTGCTGCACCGATCGATCCAGCGGCTGACCAACAGCACCACCCGGGCCTCGATGCCGGCCCTGCTCAAGCCGCTCAAGGAGCGGACCGCGCAGACCGCCGAGGAGGGGCAGTTCATCCCCGAACGACGGCGCCAGCGGGCCGAGGCGATCGGGTCGGTGCTGCGCAGCTTCGTCACGGCCGTGGTCTTCACGATGGCGGCGCTGCTGGTCTTCGGCGAGCTCGGCTTCAACCTCGGCCCGCTGCTGGCCAGCGCCGGCATCGTCGGCGTGGCGCTCGGCTTCGGCGCGCAGAGCCTGGTCAAGGATCTCATCGCGGGTCTGTTCATGCTGCTCGAGGACCAGTACGGCGTGGGCGACACGGTCGACCTGGGCGAGGCGGTCGGCGTGGTCGAGACGGTCGGCCTGCGGATCACCACGGTCCGGGACATGCGCGGCGTGCTCTGGTACATCCGCAACGGCGAGATCGTGCGGGTCGGCAACAAGAGTCAGGGCTGGGTGCTCGTGGTGATCGACATCCCGATCGGCTTCGTCAACTCGGAGGAGGCGATCGGCGTGCTCAAGGCGGCCGCGCGGACGGTCGCCGAATCGGCCGACCACAAGAACGAGTTCCTCGAGCCGCCGGACGTGGTCGGCGTCGAGCAGCTGACCGTCGACGGCGCGGTCATCCGGACCATCGCGAAGACCACCGCGGACGGCCAGCCGGTCGTCCAACGCGAACTACGTAGTGCGCTGACGGAGGCCCTGGAGCTGGGCGGACTCTCCGAACGCATCGCTGCCTCTCGATTGCTGCCGCGCTCGGCGGTGCCGCCGGCTTTCGTGCGACCTTCTGAACCGGAGCCGGACCAGGGCAGTGCCACTTGAGCTGGGATTAGTTCGTCCGGGGGATGTCGGCCCTCCACCGAATGGCCGACAATCCCCCCGTACGCCCTAGCATCGACTCGGACGATCGGGCAGAATCCGCTAAAGCTAAAGCATCTGCACATGCGGCATCACGTTCCCGCCGGGCCCACCCGCGGGCGTGCCCGGCAGTCGTCGCGACCCGGCGAGCGCCGAGATCGATGGAGGACCTGGTGTCCGAGGAACCCGCCCGGGAAGCCGACGCGGCCAAAGCGGTGACGGAAAGCGACCGACCGGTTACGTTCCGTGATGTCTTCGCCATACGCGAGTATCGCGCGATCTACACCTCCACGCAGGTGAACTGGATCGGCGACTATCTGGCCAAGGCAGCCGTCACCCTCCTCGTCTACCAGCAAAGCGACTCGGTCCTGCTGTCCGCGGCGGCCTTCGGCGTCAGCTTCCTCCCCTGGATCATCGGCGGGACCCTGCTGTCCGCGCTCGCGGAGCGTTACCCGTACCGCCGGGTGCTGATCTCCGCCGACCTGTTCCGCATCGTGCCCACCTCGCTGCTGCTGGTGCCGCACATCCCGATCTGGATCATGGTGGTGCTGGTCTTCCTGGCCAGCCTCGGCGTGCCGCCCACGCAATCGGCCCGGTCCGCGCTGCTCCCCCACCTGGTGGGCCGCGAGAAGCTGCCCACCGCGATCGCGATCAACCAGACCACCACGCAGGCCGCCCAGGTCTTCGGATACATGGTCGGCGCCACGATCGCGACCGTGGTCAGCCCCCGGCTGGCCCTCGGCATCGACGTGCTGACCTTCGCCCTCTCCGCCACGATCGTCACGCTTGGCGTCCGGCCGCGCCCGGCCGCTCGCACCCGGGCCCAGCGCACCCACCTGCTGCACGAGTCGGCCGAGGGCTTCCGGCTCGTCTTCGGCCGGCGGGTGCTGCGCTCGATCGTGGTGCTCGTCTGCCTGAGCGCGATGATCACGGTGGTGCCCGAGGCGCTCGCCGCGGCCTGGGCCGCCCTCGGCAGCACCGACCCGGCCGCCCGCGGCCTCGACCAGGGCCTGATCATGGCGGCCTCCCCGGTCGGCTTCGTCATCGGCGGGCTGCTCACCACCCGCCTGGCCGGCCCGGCCCTGCGTGACCGGCTCATCCGGCCGTACGCGGTGCTCGGCGCGCTCGTACTCGCGCCGGCGCTGTTCAGCCCGCCGCCGATCGTGGCGGCGCTGCTCGTGATGCTCTCCGGCATCTTCGTGGGCGGGCTGTCGCCGACGCTCAACGGCAAGTTCGTGCTGATGATCCCGCACGGCTATCGCGCGCGGGCGTACGGCGTGGTGCAGACCGGCATGCAGCTCAGCCAGTTCGCCGGCGTGATGCTCGGCGGCGTCCTCGCCGACAGCTACCGGCTGCCGATCGTGGTCGGGGTCTGGAGTCTCGCGGGCTCGGTGGTGCTGCTCGCGCTGGTGGCGCGCTGGCCGGCCAAGAGCGAGTTCGACACGGCGATCGAAGAGGCGGCCGCGACGATGCCGCCGGTCGTGCCCGCGCCCGCCGCCCCGGCCGACGAGCCGATCCGGGCCGCCGAGCCGATCCGGGCCGCCGAGCCGATCCGGGCCGCCGAGCCGATCCGGGCCGCGGGGCCGGTCGACGACTACCAACCGGCGCACCTGTCCAGGGCGCCGGGCGAGACCACGGCCGCGTCCAAGCCGTACAAGCCGGCGCACGCGGCGACGACGAGCGTCACACCCGAGCGGCCCTGACCGCCGCCGTCCGCCGGCCCGACGGCTGGCAGGATGGAGAGGTGACGGACGAGCCCACCTTCTATGACGCGATCGGCGGCGAGCCCACCTTCCGCCGGCTCGTCGACCGCTTCTACGAGGGCGTCGCCGCCGACCCGCTGCTCCGGCCGATGTATCCCGAGGACGACCTCGGTCCCGCGGCCGACCGGCTGACGTTGTTCCTCATGCAGTACTGGGGCGGCCCGAACACATACTCGGCAACTCGCGGCCACCCGCGGCTGCGCATGCGGCACGCGCCGTTCACCGTGAACCCGGCCGCCCGCGACGCCTGGCTCGAGCACATGCGCGACGCGGTCGACTCACTCGAACTGCCCGAGCCGTATCACAAGACCCTCTGGGACTACCTGGAGCGAGCGGCCTACTTCATGGTCAATAGCATGGAATAGGACGTTTCCGGCGCACCGGGTGGCTCGTTGTCTCGATGACAACCGATCACCGCGTCCTGGAGTCGCCCGCATGCGTCGTCGCCTGCTCGCCGCCGCCGTCCTCGTCGCAGCCGCCGTCGCCTGCGCCCATCCGGCCGAGGCCGACATGGCCCAGTCCACGATCGTCTCGACCAACCCCGTCGACTGGACGCCGCACGTCCTCGACGGCACCGTCTGGAGCATGACCGTCGTCGGCGACACCGTCGTCGTCGGCGGCGCCTTCACCAAGGTCGCCGACAACAGCCGCCGCAACACGTACGCCCGGAAGAACATCTTCGCGTTCGACCTGGGCACCGGCGCGATCCGCTCGTTCGCGCCGGCCGTGGACGGCGCGGTCTACGCGCTCACCCCGGGCGCCGACAGCACCGTGTACGCCGGAGGGGCCTTCAAGTCCGTCAACGGCATCTCCCAGCGCGGCGTGACCCGGCTGAGCCTGTCGGGCCAGCGCGTCTCCTCGTTCGGCGCGAAGATCAATTGGGGCGACGTGCGCGCGCTGACGGCGCGAGGCAATTATCTGTACGCCGGCGGCACGTTCTCCGCGATCAACGGCGTGAACCGGGCCGCGCTCGCCCGGATGAACGCGACCACCGGCGCGGTCGACAGCGGCTTCGATCCCCGGCTGTCCGCGCCCGGCCTGAGCCGCACCCGGGTCGAGCATTTCGACATCTCCCCCGACGGCCGCCGGCTGGTCGCGATCGGCGCCCTGCTCCGGTCGGGCGGCTACGACCGTACGCAGATCGCCATGTTCGACGTCGGCGGCCCGACCGCGGCGCTGACCAGCTGGTACACCGACGCGTACAAGCCGGCTTGCATGAAGGGCTTCGACACGTACCTGCGGCAGGTGAAGTTCTCCCCCGACGGGTCGTACTTCGTGGTCGCGGCGACCGGGCGCGCCTCCTCGCCCGACCGGCTCTGCGACTCGGCGGCCCGCTTCGAGACCGGCGGCACGGGCCGGCACAACCCGACCTGGGTGCAGCGCACCGGCGGCGACTCGCTGTACGCCGTCGCCGTGACCGGGACCGCCGTCTACCTGGGTGGTCACCAGCGCTACTTCGACAACCCGTACGGCACCGACGCGAAGGGCCCCGGCCCGGGCGCGGTCGCCCGCCCCGGCATCGGCGCGGTCAGCCCGACAACAGGCCGCGCTCTCTCCTGGAACCCGACCCGCGCACGCGGCGTAGGCGTACGCGTCTTCGTGGTCACCACACACGGCCTGCTGGTCGGATCGGACACGGACCAGCTGGGCCGCGAATACCACGGCCGAGTCGGCATGTTCCCGCTGTGAGCCCCCGCAATCACCCCGTATTTCGGGGCGCCCAGAACCAGGGGACGACCCGCGATGCCGGAGGCGACGCCAGCCAGCTCAGCGAGGCAGCCAGAACTGGTTACAACAAAGCGCCCTCGTCGTGGAGCCAATCGACGAACGACGTGGCGACCGCCGCGCCGCAGTCGAGCATCTCGACGACGAGAGCGTCGTGGGCGCCCGCGGCGAGGGGGACCTGCAGCTCGGCGTAGATCGGCAACTGGCCGCGCTCGGTGGGGTCACCCACGTACGCCTTGCAGAAGCGGCGCGTGTGGTTCCACTCGTTGACCACGCGGTAGGCCCGGTCGGCCCAGTCCGGCGGCACCGTCGAGTGCGGCCGGGCGCGCATCACCAGGATCTCGTCGTCGGGGCCCTCGAGGGTGAACAGCACGGCGTGCCGCTCCCACATCGCCAGCAGGCTGCCGCCGCCGTCGGCCAGGAACCGGATGTCGAGCAGGTCGAGCGCCTTGCCGATGCGCGCGAGCGTCACCTGCGAGATCTGCTCGGACTCCTCGGTCTTGGTCGCTTCGACCGGAACAGACCGGCTCGGCTCGCGCTGAGCCGGAACTCCGACCCGCACGGTGCTCCGCACCGCCGAATCACCGTCGGCATCCGGCGGGTTGCCCGCAGCCGAACCCGGACGCCATGACCACCACGGCATCGTTGCGCACCTCACTCCCCAGCAGACCCACCGCCGGACGTAGCGAGTGGATCCGAGGGCCGACGGTACCCGTACAGGTCGCGGAGGTCATCCCCCCAACGGGAGGGCGCGACCGGTCAGCCGATGCGCCATCACCCTTTCAGGTGACTACCTATAGGCATAACGGTCAATTTGCTGACAGCCTGTAGCCAGGCAACTCCATATGGTGCCGAAAGACCCACCCATCGTCCGGCGATCCTGACTCTAGTGTCCGGCACGTCGGCGCCCTCGGGACCCAGAAAACCCATTCGAGAGATCGCCTGAACGAGTCGCTGTGACACCTCGACCGGTTCTCCGGCAGCCGGTGTCACAACGAGCGCCACGTGATCGAGCAGCGCGTCGCGTACCACCCGCTGTCCCACCGCCCGGCCGGAGAGACCGCCGGCCGTCACCTCCCGCAGCGTGCCGGCCGCCGCGGCGGCCAAGCGGGTCAGCTCGGTGGCCGAGACGGTCTCGACGGTCTCGCTCGCGGACGGCGGCAACGGCCAGCGCCACTGCGCGTCCCGCCGGGACGGTAGTTGATCGCCGCCCTGCGCCAGCACCGCGAGCAGCTCGTTGGCGGCGACCGTGGCGTCGTCCGGGCCGCGACCGGCCACCTCCCGGGTGACCAGCACGTCCCAGGGCAGGTGAGCCCACAGCGCCGTACGCCCGCCCGAGCCACGCAGCCGCACCGGCGCTCCCGGATCGAGCCGGGTCAGCCGGGCGAGGAAGGCGCCGGCATCGGGAACGCCGGTCAGCCCGTGCCCGGTGGTCATGACGCGACGTAGGGACGGAGGAACTCGCGCTCTTCGGAAGTCAGCCGGCGCGGATGGCCGTCGGCCAGGTTGTACGGCACGCAGACCGACCTGGCCCGGCTGGCCAGCGCGCCGTCGTCGAAGAGCTCGTAGGAGACCGTGAACGATGCCGCCCGCTGCTCCGAGACCCACATCTCGATGCGCACCGGCTCGCCGTAGTCGACCGGGCGCAGGTAGTCGATCTCGTGCCGGGCGATGACGATGCCCTCCTCGAACGAGCCGAGGCCGTGCTCGCGCGCGCCGACGAAGAACATGGCAACGCGCGCCTCCTCGTACAGGGTGAGGAAGCGCGCGTTGTTGACGTGCCCGTACGCGTCCATGTCGGACCAGCGCACGGGCACGTCGTAGATGAACTTGTCAGTCACGGGTGAGCTTGCGGTAGGTGACCCGGTGCGGCCGGGCAGCCTCCGCGCCGAGGCGGTCGATCTTGTTCTTCTCGTACGCGTCGAAGTTGCCCTCGAACCAGAACCACTTGTCGGGGTCCTCGTCGGTACCCTCCCACGCGAGCATGTGGGTGGCGACCCGGTCGAGGAACATCCGGTCGTGGGAGATGACCACGGCGCAGCCCGGGAACTCGAGCAGCGCGTTCTCGAGGCTGCCGAGCGTCTCGACGTCGAGGTCGTTGGTCGGCTCGTCGAGCAGGATCACGTTGCCGCCGATCTTCAGCGTCAGCGCGAGGTTGAGCCGGTTGCGCTCGCCGCCGGACAGGATCTTGACCGGCTTCTGCTGGTCGGGGCCCTTGAAGCCGAACGCCGCCACGTACGCCCGGGACGGCATTTCGACCTTGCCGACCATCAGGTGGTCGAGACCGTCGGAGACGACCTCCCACACCGTCTCGTTGCCGGCCAGACCCTCGCGGTTCTGGTCCACGTACGACAGCTGGACGGTCTCGCCGACACGGACAATGCCCGCGTCCGGCTTCTCCAGCCCGACGATGGTCTTGAACAGGGTGGTCTTGCCGACGCCGTTCGGGCCGATGATCCCGACGATGCCGTTGCGCGGCAGCGAGAACGACAGGTGGTCGATGAGCGTGCGCCCGTCGAAGCCCTTGGTCAGATCCTTGGTCTCGATCACCGTGCTGCCCAGGCGCGGGCCCGGCGGGATCTGGATCTCCTCGAAGTCGAGCTTGCGGGTCTTCTCGGCCTCGGTCGCCATCTCGTCGTACCGGTCCAGGCGGGCCTTGCTCTTGGTCTGGCGGGCCTTGGCGTTGGACCGCACCCACTCGAGCTCCTCGGTGAGGCGCCGCTTGAGCTTGGCGTCCTTGCGGCCCTCGACCGACAGGCGCTGGGCCTTCTTGTCGAGGTACGTCGAGTAGTTGCCCTCGTACGGGTAGGTGCGCCCCCGGTCGAGCTCGAGGATCCAGTTCGCCACGTTGTCCAGGAAGTACCGGTCGTGGGTGATGGCGATGACGGTGCCCGCGTACTTCGCGAGGTGCTGCTCGAGCCAGCTCACGCTCTCGGCGTCGAGGTGGTTGGTGGGCTCGTCGAGCAGCAGCAGGTCGGGCGCCTCGAGCAGCAGCCTGCAGAGCGCGACCCGGCGGCGCTCACCACCGGAGAGCTGGGTGACGTCGGCGTCGGGCGGCGGGCAGCGCAGCGCGTCCATCGCCAGCTCGAGCTGTGAGTCGAGATCCCAGGCGTTGACGTTGTCGAGCTGCTCCTGGAGCTTGCCCATCTCCTCCATGAGCTCGTCGGTGTAGTCGGTCGCCATCTCTTCGGCGATCTTGTTGAACCGGTCGAGCTTGGCCTTGGTCTCGGCCACCGCCTCTTCGATGTTGCCGAGGACGGTCTTGGACTCGTTGAGCGGCGGTTCCTGCGCGAGCATGCCGACGGTGTAGCCGGGCATCAGCCGGGCTTCGCCGTTGCTCAGCGTCTCGAGGCCCGCCATGACCTTGAGCAGGGTGGACTTACCGGCGCCGTTCGGACCGACTACGCCGATCTTGGCGCCCGGCAGGAAGTTCAGCGTCACGTTGTCGAGCACGACCTTGTCGCCGTGCGCTTTGCGCGCCTTCTCCAGGACGTAGATGAACTGGGCCACGGTGCGCCCTACCTCCGCGATCGTGAATTTTCTTGCCGAATGATTTGCCGGACGAGGTGCAGAATGCAGGGGCAATCTTTCCAGGTCGCCCTCCGGCCATCTGAACAACCCCGCCCGGGGCGTCAGGATTCCCTCACTCGACCGTCTCGACGTTGTTGACCTGAGACGGCCGGCCATCGGCGAAGCGCACCTCGAGGCGCTTCGTGTTGACCAGGAAAGTATTGCCATTCGACGCGGTGGCCTCGAACGAGTTCTCGCCGTCGCGCACCACCCGGGTCAGAAAGAGCCCGTTCTGTCCCTGGACGAGGGGGCCTTCGTCGCTGCGGGTCTGGGACTGGTAGTACAGCGAGCCGGCGCCGTCCTGGCAGATCCAGACAATCGTACGGTTCACCGTGACGACCTTGAAAATCTGCGTCAGGTCGGTCGGCAGCTCCTCCTTGGCCGCGAACTCGATCGCTTCCGGCGGGCAGGCCTTGCGCTCGTCGGTCCAGGACGACTGGGCCGCCTCCGGCGTCCGGGTCGAGTCCCCCGCCGGGTTGGCGACCTGGTTTCGGTGCCGCTCGCCCAGCACGAACCCCCCGGTCATCCCGATGATCGTCAAAAACACCGTGGCAATGACCACAGGGAAGAAGATCGGGCGCCTTGGCGGGGAAAGATCGTCGGACGGTGTCACGGGCCCAGGATGGCACCCGGCAGCCACCCTGGTCCATCGAGGCTGCTGAGGACTGGGCACGCCCCGGGCAGCTACGCAAAGTAGGCTCGGGGTGGGAACAGAAACGACCCGGAGGTGCACTCAGCGTGGCCGAACGAAGTTCCTTCGTCGTAGTTGCCAACCGTCTGCCCGTCGATGAGGTCACTACCCCGGACGGGGAGCGCCAGTGGCGCACGAGTCCGGGTGGGCTGGTCACCGCGCTGCATCCCGTGCTCACCGAGCACGGCGGCACGTGGATCGGCTGGGCGGGCGGCACCGGCGAAGCGCCGGAGCCGTTCGATCTGGAAGGCATCCACATCCATCCGGTGCCGCTGAGCGCCGAAGAGCTGGAGCGCTATTACGAGGGCCAGTCCAACGCGACGATCTGGCCGCTCTATCACGACGCCGTCGAGACCCCGGTCTACAAGCGTCGCTGGCGCGAGGCGTACCGAGTGGTCAACCAGCGCTTCGCCGAGGCCGCCGCCGCGGTTGCCGACGAGGGCGCCACCGTCTGGGTGCAGGACTATCAGCTTCAGCTCGTGCCGGCCCTGCTGCGCGAGCTGCGTCCCGACCTGCGGATCGGGTTCTTCCTGCACATCCCATTCCCGCCGATCGAGCTGTTCATGCAGATGCCGTTCCGGGCCGAGGTGCTGCGCGGCCTGCTCGGCGCCGACCTGGTGGGCTTCCAGCAGCGGCTGGCGGCGCAAAATTTCGTACGCCTGGCCCGGCACCTCCTCGGCCTGCGGTACGAAGGCCAGTCGATCCAGGTGGACGGCCGCAAGGTCAAGGCCGGCGCCTTCCCGATCAGCATCGACACCCGCGAGATGGAACGGATGGCGGCCGACCCGCAGGTGCAGGCCCGGGCCAAGCAGATCCGCGCCGAGCTGGGCGACCCCGAGACGGTCATCCTCGGCGTCGACCGGCTCGACTACACCAAGGGCATCGAGCTGCGGCTCAAGGCGTTCCGCGAGCTGCTCGCCGACGGCAAGCTCAAGGTCGGCGACGCCGTGATGGTGCAGGTGGCCACCCCGAGCCGCGAGCGCGTCGAGCACTACCAGGCGCTGCGGGTCAAGGTGGAACGCGAGGTCGGCCGGATCAACGGCGAGTTCGGCCGGGTCGGCGTCCCCGCCGTGCACTATCTGCACCAGTCCTACAGCCGGCAGGAGCTGGCCGCCATGTACGTCGCGGCCGACGTCATGATGGTGACCCCACTGCGCGACGGCATGAACCTGGTCGCCAAGGAATACGTCGCCTGCCGTGCCGACACCGGCGGCGCGCTGGTGCTCAGCGAGTTCGCCGGCGCCGCCACCGAGCTGCGTCAGGCGTTCCTGTGCAACCCCCACGACCCGGACGGGGTCAAGGACGCGCTGCTGCGCGCGGTCGGGGCCGAGCCGAGCGAGCTCAAGCGGCGCATGCGGGTCATGCAGCGGCACCTGCGCACGCACGACGTCGCCGCCTGGGCCCAGTCGTTCCTCGACGAGCTCAAGGCGGCGTCCAGCGCGTCGAACGAGAAAGAGTCGGCGTCGAACGAGAAGGAGTCATAAGACTCCGACGACGTTTCCGATCACCACCGTGGCGGGCGGGCGCAGGCCGGCCTCGGCGACGTCCCGCGCCACCGCGCCGAGCGTGCTGCGCAGCGATCGCTGGTGTGCGGTCGAGCCCTCCTGCACGACCGCGGCCGGCGTCTCGGCCGGGCGGCCCTCCTCGATGAGCCGGGCCGCGATGGCCGGTAGGTTCTTCAGGCCCATCATCACGACGATCGTGCCGCGCAGGCGGCCCAGGGCCGGCCAGTCGACCAGCGACCGCTCGCTGTCCGGCGCCACGTGGCCGGAGACCACGGTGAACTCGTGGGCGACGCCGCGGTGGGTGACCGGGATGCCGGCCAGCGCGGGCGCCGCGATCGAGCTGGTCACGCCGGGCACGACGAGCACCGGGACGCCGGCGGCGGCACAGGCCAGGGCCTCCTCGCCGCCGCGGCCGAAGACGTACGGGTCGCCGCCCTTGAGCCGCACCACGAACTTCCCCTCGAGCGCGCGCTCGACCAGGATCCGGTTGATCTCCTCCTGCGCCTTCGACGGGCCGTAGGGGATCTTGGCGGCGTCCACGAACTCGACGTCCGGCCGCAGGTCGCCCAGGAGCAAGCCGGGCACGAGCCGGTCGGCCACCACCACGTCGGCGGCGGCGAGCAGGCGACGACCCTTCACCGTGATCAGCTCCGGGTCGCCGGGGCCGGCGCCGACCAGGGCAACCCCCTTGTGCTCGGGCACGGCGGGAAGCTCACTCTCCAGCGCGTGAGCAACCAGGTCGCGTACGGCCATGGCCCGTCGCCGATCACCACCGTCCGTCACCGCGACGGTGACCTGATCGTGCCGGGTCACGGCGGGGGTCCACGCTGTAGCCGCGTCGCGGTCGTCCGCCCGTACGCAAAAGATGTTGTGCTCCTCGGCCGCGGCACTGACGGCCTCGGCCGCGGCCGGATCGTCGATCGCGACCTGCACCAGCCAGGCCCCCTCGACGTCGGCCGGCTCGAACCGCCGCGCCTGCCACGTGGCCCGCCCGGCGTCGACGTGCCCCTGCAGCGCCGGGGTGAGCTCGGGCGCCACGATGTCGATCCGCGCGCCCGCCGCGATCAGCGCCGGCACCCGCCGGGTCGCCACCGCGCCGCCGCCGACCACCAGCACCCGCCGGCCGGTCAGCCGCAGCGCCAACGGATAGAGGCTCATTTCTCCGACACTCCCGCCGAGTCGAACGTGGCGACCTCGTGCAGCACCCGGACGGCCGCGGCGACGACCGGCAGCGCGAGCACCGCGCCGCTGCCCTCGCCGAGCCGCATGCCCAGGTCGAGCAGCGGTGTCAGGCCGAGGTGGGCGAGCGCGACGGTGGCGCCGGGCTCGGCCGAGCGGTGCCCGGCGACCATGGCGGCGATCGCGTCGGGGGCGAACGCGGCCGCGGCCAGCGCGCCGGACGCGGCGATCACACCGTCGACGATCACCGGCACGCGGTGCGCGGCCGCGCCCAGGATGAAGCCGGCTAGGGCCGCGTGTTCGAGGCCGCCGACCGTGGCGAGCACGCCGAGCGGGTCGGCGGGGTCGGGGACATGCTTGGCCAACGCCGCAGCGACTATCTCGGTTTTATGGGCATAAGTTTGGTCGTCGATGCCGGTCCCTCGACCGGTCACCGCGGCGGAGCCGGCACCGGTGAACGCGGCGATCAATGCGGCGGCCGGCGTGGTGTTGGCGATGCCCATGTCGCCGGTCAGCAGGCACTTCGCCCCATCGCCGATCAACTGCTCGGCCACACCGATACCGGCCTCGACCGCCGCGCGCGCCTCGTCGCGAGTGAGCGCCGGCTCGACGGTCATGTCGCGGGTGCCCCGACGGATGTTGGCGTCGACGAAATCGCCGGAAAGCGGCGTCGCCACGCCGACGTCGACCACCGTGACCGAGGCGCCCACCTGGCGGGCGAACGCGTTCACCACCGCTCCCCCGGCCAGGAAGTTCGCCACCATCTGGGCGGTGACCTCCTGCGGCCAGGGGCTGACCCCCTGGGCGTGCACGCCGTGGTCGCCCGCGAAGACCGCGACCGCGGCCGGCCCGGGCAGCGGCGGCGGGCAGACGCGGGCGAGGCCGGCCAGGCGCACCGAGAGCGGCTCCAGATCGCCGAGCGAGCCGGCCGGCTTGGTCAGCCGGGCCTGCAGCTCGCGGGCGGCGGCCATGGCCTGCTCATCGGCGGGCCGGATGGCCGCCACGGTCGTCTCCAGGGTCACGGTCGCTCCTCGATCACGTCGGTCAGGGTCGTCACGAAAGCATCGGTGATCGCAGTGTCGCGCACGGCGATCCGCAGCCACTCGGGGCCCAGCCCGGGAAAAGTGTCGCCACGACGAACCGCATAGCCACGTTCCCGCAGCTCGAGCCTAATTTTGTCGGCGGACGGCAGGCGTACCGAGACAAAGGCGCTCGCGGGTGTGCCGGCGACCGTGAGTTTCGGCACGTGCCGGAGCCGGCGAAGCAGATGATCTCGCTCGGCCGCCACGCGCGGTGCAAGCTCGCGCTCGGCGGCGATCGCGGTGGGTGACGCGCAGGCGATCGCGGCAGCCAGTGCGGGAGTCGAGACCGCCCAGAGCGGTTGCGCGGCAGCTAGGCGCCGCACGAGGCCGGCGGGCGCCAGCAGATAGCCGATGCGCAGGCCGGCGAGGCCCCACGTCTTGGTGAGGCTGCGCAGCACGACGAGTCCCGGAAGATCACTTCGCTCGCTGAGCGACTCGGGCTCGCCGTCGATGCCATCACGGAAAGTAGTGTCGGCGAACGCTTCGTCGACCACGAGCACGCGCCCCGGGCGGGCCAGCTTCGCGATCTCGTCGGCCGGGTGCAGCACCGAGGTCGGGTTGGTCGGGTTGCCGACGAAGATCAGGTCGGCGTCGTCGGGGACCAGGCGCGAGTCCAGCCGGAAGCCGTCCTCCTCGCGCAGGATCACCCGATCGACCTCGTGACCGGCATTGATCAGCGCGGCCTCGGGCTCGGTGAACTGCGGGTGCACGACGACCGGGCGCTTCGCGTTTCTCAGTGCCTGCGCGACGAGCACGAACGCCTGGGCGGCGCCGGCGGTGAGCAAGACCTCGCCGGGGTCGCGGCGGTGACGTCCGGCCACGGCCGCCCTTGCTTCAAGATCATTCGGGTACGCCCTGAGCTGGGTCAACGAGTCGCGGATCGGGTCGGCCAGCCACGCGGGCATCGGCTCGTGCCGCACGTTGACGGCCAGGTCGATCAGACCCGCGCCCACCTCCGTGTCGCCGTGATGCCCCAGGTCGATCGTCATGCCACCAGCATGCCCGACGGTATTCTCCGTCTCACTTCGGCCGTTTCGTCGGTACATGAACGTTTTTGTCATAGCTTCGAGGGGTGGCAGCCGGAAAGATCGCTCCCCTCGTCCGTGCCGGCCTGATCGCGGGACTCGTGATCGCCGGCCTCGCCTACCCGCTCGCCGCCCTCGCCGGCCTCGGCGTCAAGGCCGGCACCGACGCTCTCGCCGGCATGCCGGACGAGCTGATCGAGGTGCCGTCCGCGCAGACCAGCTATCTGTACGCGCGGGACGGCAAGACGCTGCTCACGATGTTCTACGAGGAACATCGCAAGCCCGTGAAGATCGAGGAGATGTCGCCGTACATCACCGAGGCGATCGTCGCGTCCGAGGATGCCCGCTTCTACGAGCACAACGGCGTGGACGCGAAGGGCGTCGCCCGGGCATTCGTCGCGAACCGGCAGGCCGGCGGCATCTCGCAGGGCGCGTCGACACTGACCATGCAGTACGTGCGGATGGCCCTGCGGGACAGCGCGAAGTCGCCGAAGGAGGCGCTCGAGGCGACCGAGCAGACCACCGAGCGCAAGCTGCGGGAGATGCGGCTCGCGATCGAGCTGGAGAAGCGGCTGTCGAAGCAGGAGATCCTCGAGCGGTACCTGAACTCGGCCTACTTCGGGCATCGCGCTTACGGGATCTTCGCGGCGTCCCAGGTGTTCTTCTCGAAGACGCCGGAGCAGCTCGACCTCAACGAGGCGGCGCTGCTGGCCGGGCTGGTGAAGGCGCCGTCCGCGTACGACCCGGCGGCCGGTGACCAGCAGGCCGCCACCAACCGGCGCAACTACGTCATCGACCAGATGCTCAAGATGCGCGTGATCACGCCGGCGCAGGCGGACGGCGCGAAGCAGGCCAAGATCCGGCTGAGGCTGACGACGCCGCCCAACGACTGCATGTCGATCCCGGACAAGTACAACGACTGGGGATTCTTCTGCGACTACGTGAAGGCGTGGTGGCGGGAGCAGCCGGCGTTCGGCGACACGCCCGAGGAGCGCGAGGAGAATCTGCGTCGGGGCGGTTACCGCATCGTCACGTCGATCGACCCCAAGATTCAGGCGTACGCGATGAAGCACGTCCTCGCGAAGGAGAAGCGCCGCAGCCGCTATGCGCACGGCCAGGTCGTGATCGAGCCGAACACCGGGCGGGTCGTGAGCATGGCCGTCAACCGCACGTACTCGCTGCAGCCGAACCCTCGCGACCGGGCCTACCCGAACACGGTGAACCCGCTGCTCGGCGGCGGCAGCATGGCCGGCTACCAGGCGGGATCCACCTTCAAGATCTTCACGATGCTGGCGGCGCTCGACGACGGCATGCCGCTGGACACATCGATCTACGCGCCCGAGCGGTACGTGTCGCAGTACATCACCGCGCCCGGCCCGGCGACCTGCGGCCGGCATTGGTGCCCGAAGAACTCCAGCAAGTCGATGAGCGGCACGCAGACCATGTGGAGCGGCTTCGGCAAGTCGGTGAACACGTACTTCGTGCAGCTGGAGGAGAAGGTCGGGTCGGAGAAGGCGATCGCGATGGCCGAGCGGCTCGGGCTGACCTGGCGCACCGACGTCGACCGCGAGCTGGCCACCCCCGCGCACGCCTCGGGATGGGGCGCGTTCACGCTCGGGGTCAGCGATGCCACGCCGATCGAGATGGCGAACGTGTTCGCGACCCTGGCGGCCGAGGGGAACTATTGCGAGCCGCTGCCGGTGCTGCTGCTGCAGAACCGCGACGGCACGAATACGAAGTTCAACGGCAAGCTGGTCGCGGCCCCGCGATGCCATCGGGTGGTCACGGCCGACGTCGCGCGGGCAGCGACGGACGCCGCCCGCTGCGTGACGGGTTACGGCTCCGCGAAGGGCGGCTGCGGCGGGTGGTCGACATCGCCCATGGTGTACGGCACGATGCACCGGCCCGTGGCCGGCAAGAGCGGCACGACGGACAGCAACAAGACGGCCTGGTTCTGCGGCTTCACCCCGCAGCTGGCCGCGGCCGCGTTCGTGGCCGACCCCGACGACCCCAACGACTACGTCGGCTCGGGCCGCTCGACGATCTCGAAGTACACGGTCGCCGAGACCCTGCGCGACTCCCTCAAGGGCCAGCCCAAGCTCAAGTTCACCCCACCCTCCAAGAAGATCGCCTGGCACGGCACCCACGACGACGATGAGAACGAAGGCAACAGCAACAGCGGCGACAACGGAGATAACGGCAACGGCAACGGCAACAGTGACGAGGACAGCGGCGACTGACCGCCGACCAAACCTCGAAGCGGCCCGCAAGCTGCCCGCAAGCGGCACGTGCCGCCTCGGAGCAGCTCACGGCGTCAGCGCAGCCCGCGGCGTCAGCGCAGCCCGCGGCGTCAGCGCAGCCCGCGGCGTCAGCGCAGCCCGCGGCGTCAGTCTTCAACGCGGCGGCGTCGGGCGGCGGGGGCGTCAGGCGGCTGGGGCGTCGGGCGTTGGGCGGCGGCGTCAGGCCGCGGGGGCCTGGGGCTGTCGTCGGCGGCGGGGTGGGCGCCAGGCCGGGTCGCGGCCGGCCAGGGCCAGGGCCTGGTCGAGCAGGGTGAGCTCGTCGTCGGTGGGGACGGGCGGGTCGAACATGCCGGGGGTGCCCTCGGGCGGGGCCTGGGCAAGGAACTCGATCAGCACCTCGAGGGTGCGCGGGTCGGCGAAGTATTCCTGGCCGGTGGCGCGCGCGAGGTCCCAGCTGTGCATGATCAGCTCGTTCATGGCGACGGTGCCGACGGTGGTGGCGGGCATGGTCACGCCGCCGGCCTGGGACGTGCCAGTCCAGGAGGCCGGATCTTTCCAGGCGGTGGCGAGCTCCTCGAGGTGGACGGGCAAGCGGCTGCGCCAATGGCGGGACAGGTGCTGGGCGGACGGCGGCGGAGGCGGCTCGGCCGTGCCGGGAGCGTCGGTGCGTTTGCGGGCGGCCTGGGCGAACGCCTGGGCAAGGACCATCAGATGATCTAGCAGGACGGCGACGGTCCAGTCGGGACAGGGAGTGGGGTGGATCAGCTCGGTGTCGTCGATGCCCAGCAGAAGCGCTCGCAGTTTACGAACCGGCGGGTCGAAATCCAGCGGCACACGATCGGCCACGGTCGTCCTCCTTCGGGTCGTCGGTGTTAACCCCACGTTACGGGTGGGGTACGACACTTTCACGTTCAACGAAGGGCGTTTTCACGGCTGGACGGGTTTCCGCTCGTCGATCTTCCGTTGCCCGGCGACGAGGCCCCGCGATCGACGATGGCCGAGGTCAGGACGCGGTGATGTCCGCGGTGTCGGAGAGGTCGGGGACCGCCGCCACGCCCGACGCGGGGACCGGGCCGGACGCCGACACGGGACCGCCGGGCACCGGGCCGGAGCCGGGCGCGGGCGGGCGCGGCTGGCCGTGCGGCACTCCCGAATGTGGCTGGTACGGGCCGTGCGGAGTCGCGGGCGAGGCCGGCTGCGCGTACTGCAGCGGGTAGTCGTGGGCCGACTGCCCGGCGTATTCGAGCGGCGGCTGCCCGGCGTATTCGTGCCCCGGCTGGCCCGCATATTCGTGCCCCGGCTGGCCCGCATATTCGTGCCCCGGCTGCCCGGCGTAATCGTGTGAGGGCTGCCCGGCGTAATCGTGCGGCGGCTGCCCCGCGTAATCGAGCGGGGGCTGCACGGCGTAGTCGTGGGCCGACGCGGGCTGCGGTGGGTAGTCGTGGGCGGCGGCCGGCGACGACGGCTGGTCGTGCGGCATCGCGGGTGTGGCGGCCAGCGCCGCGGCCGGCATCGACACCGTCGGCGGCTCCTCGTGCGCGGGCGGCGCCGACATCGGTGGCGCAAGCGGCTGGGTGTGCGCCGGCGAGCCGTGCGGCTGCGAACCGTGCGATGGCGAGGTGTGCACCGGCGAACCGTGCGATGGAGAGGTGTGGGGCTGAGAGGCATGAGGCTGAGAGGTGTGCGACTGCGAGGTGTGGGACTGCGAGGTGTGGGACTGCGAAGTGTTGGGCTGGGGGTTCTGCTGCGGGCCGGGCGGGCCGACGATCGCCGCGGCCACCAGCCGCTTGGCGATCTCGGGCGCGGCTCCCCAGTGCAGCCCCAGCTGGGAGGCGTGCACCTGCCGCCAGACGAAGCCCTCGGGGTTGCCGCCCGACCAGGTCCATGCCGGGACCGTGCCGGCCCGCGGCGTGACGATCGCCCGGTGCTGCTTGTACCCGGTGATCCGGGCGCCGGCCGGAGCGAGCGGCGAGGTCGTCGGCGCGGTGGCCTCGCGGTAGCCGGCCACCGTCTGGTCGCCGGTCACCGCCGACACGTCCAGCACCGCGCACATCGGCCGGCCGTCGAAGTCGCGGCCCAGCCACGGCAGGGCCACCCCCTCGGCGACGACCGGCCAGCCGTCGTGGGCGAATTTCGCGACCGCGTTGCACAGCCGGCGGTTCGCGGACAGCTCCTCGGCGTACCCCTCGGGCAGGCCGGCCCCCACGATCAGCGCGCGGGCGCCCGCCGGCAGCGACTCGTCGCGCAGCGGATCCATCACCGCCACATCGGCGCCGGCCGCCGTCAGGAGCTCGGCCGTCTCGACGTACGTGTAAGGAGCACCCGGACCACCAGCCAGCGCGACGATCGGACGTTGGTCGAAGACCTCCCCGCCCACCGCATCCGCCGGGGTCCAGATCGGGCCCGGCAGGGCCGGAGCGGCGTTGGCCAGCCCCATCAGACGGTCGAGGTCGAGACCGGCGAGCACCGCCTCCCCCAGCCGGCGCACGGCCCGGTTCGCCTCCACCGTGCGATGCGCGACCGGAACCGGGCCGTGTGATCGGGCAGGCAACACGTTCGGCAGGTCGCCGCGGCGCAGAGCGCCCAGCACCGGCATGCCGATGTCGTCGAGCGCGGTGCGCAGCATCTGCTCGTGGCGGGGCGACGCGACCCGGTTGAGGATGATCCCGCCCAGGTGGACCATCTCGTCGAACATCCGGAAGCCGTGCACCAGCGCGGCGATCGAGTGGCCCATCGCCGCCACGTCGACCACCAGCACGACCGGCGCGCGCAGGCTCGCGGCGACCGCGGCCGTCCCGTCGATCTCGGGCTGGCCGGTCAGCGAGTCGAACAGGCCCATCGCGCCCTCGATGACCGAGAGTTGCGTGCCCGAGGCGCCGTGCTGGAAGAGCGGGGCGATGCGCTGCGCGCCCACCAGGCGGGGGTCCAGGTTGCGGCCGGGACGCCCGGCAGCCAGACCGAGGTACGCGGCGTCCGTGTGATCCGGTCCGACCTTGAAGCCCGCGACCGGGATGCCACGCGCCACGCACGCGGCGAGCAGCCCCACGGCGATCGCGGTCTTTCCGTGCCCCGAGGAGGGCGCGCTCACGACCAGACGAGGCTGCGCGCTCATCTTTGTTCCCCCCACGCTCCGGTGTCTTTCCCCCCAGGCGGCCGTGCACGTGAACAGGGCCGCCGGTCAGGCACAGTACCCGGCCTCGGCGGCTGCCGCCCGGTAGCCGGGTAGCCTCAGGGCGTGTACCGGTTTCTGCTGACGCCGCGCTGGCTCGGTGCGGCCGCGCTGGCCGTCGTCGCCGCCGTGATCATGGTCATGCTCGGCAACTGGCAGCTGCACCGGTACGAGGAGCGCAGCGCCATCAACGACCGCATCGACGCCGCTGATTCGGTGCAGGCGGTCCCGCTGACCTCGGTGCTGGCCGCGCCGGCCACCGCCGGGAAGGCGGGCTCGTCCCCGGGCAAGAGCCTGGCCTGGACAAAGGTCACGGTCAGTGGCCGGTACGACGCGACACACGAGATCCAGGCGCGCGGCCGCACGGTCGACGTCGACGTCGGATTCGAGATCATCACGCCCTTGCTGCTGGCGGACGGCACGGCGGTCCTGGTCGACCGCGGCTGGGTGCCGGCGCCGCCGAGCGGGGCGGGCGCCGCGCCGACGGTCCCGGCCGCTCCGAGCGGCGATGTCACGGTCGTGGGACAGGTCCACCTGTCGGAAAGCCGACCCACCGCCATCGAGCACCGGGACGGCCGCCTGGACACCCGCCGCGTCTCGGTCCCGCGCCTCGCGGGCGAAATGCCCTACCCCGTGTACGGCGCGTACGTCCTGCTCACGCAGCAGACGCCGGCGAACGATCCGGCCTTCACCCGCATCCCGATCGACCACGAGGACTCGTGGCAGAACGGCGGGTACGCCGTGCAATGGTGGCTGTTCGCGGGGATGGCGCTGATCGCGTTCGGCTGGCAGGCGCGCAAGGAGGCCCAGATGCGCACAGAGGCCCAGACGCTCACGGAAGCCCAGACGCGCACGGAAGCCCAGACGCGCGCCGGCTCGGGTGCGGCCGACGTTCCCGCGAAGCCACGCGTGACGCTGAAGGACCGCGTGGAAGAGGCCGACCGTAAACGCGAGGCCGCGCGCCTCGCATCGCTGCGCACGCCCGTGGACCGCGTGGAAGAGGCCGACCGCAAGCGCGAGGCCGCGCGCCTCGCATCGCTGCGCACGCCCGTGGACCGCGTGGAAGAGGCCGACCGCAAGCGCGAGGCCGCCCGCCAGGCCGCCGGCGGTGACCCCACCTGAGCGACGGCGGCTCGCGGCGGTGGGCGGGCCCGACTAGGGTTCCGGCATGACCTCCTCGCCGAGCGACCCGTGGGGCATGTCCTCCCCGCAGCCGGACGATCCGTGGAGCGTTCCGCCCAAATCGACGCCGCCCGCGCCATACTCGGCGCCGCAAACGCCGGGCGTGCCCGACCCGGCGCAACAGCCGACTCAGCCGCAGCCCTACACGCCGCCGGCTCAGCCGCAGCCGCACACGCCGCCGGCGGAGTCGCAGCCCTTCCCGCCGGCCGCGGAGTCGCAGTCCTACCCGCCGACCGCGCCCCTGCCGTCGGCGTCGATGACGCCGCAGCCGTACGCTCCGCCCGCTCCAGATCCCGGCCCGGTGATCGTGCAGATCGCCGAGATCTCGGTCACCTCGACGACGGTCTTCACGCCGACCGGCGACATCCCGCTGGCCGGTTCGCAATGGCAGGTCAACGACTACTGGTTCAGCCAGCAGCGCATTCCCCGGTGGGCGATCGTGCTGGCGATCGTCGGCTTCTGCGTCCTGACCATCTTCAGCCTGCTGTTCCTGCTGGTGAAGGAGACGGTGATGCAGGGCACCGTGCAGGTGACGGTGACCAACGGCACCCGGCAGTACGTCGCCCGCATCCCGGTGACCGACCAGGCCGCCGTGACCGGCATCAACCAGCAGGTCAACTACGTCCGCACCTTGGCCGCCCTGTAGCCAGCCCGCCCGCCCCATCACGTGCCGGCCCCTACCGGCGGCCGGCCCGCAACCCGGCCGCCGGCCGATCAGTCGTTTCCCGGGGTCGGATAGCCGCCGATCGTGCGGACCGTCTCGATGGTGTCGGCTTCCGCGGCGGGCTTGTCGTCGCGGTAGCGGAGGACCCTCGCGAAGCGCAAGGCCACGCCGCCGGGGTAGCGCGGGGACGTCTGGACGCCGTCGAAGGCGATCTCGACCACCTGCTCGGGGCGGACCTGCACCACCCAGCCGTTGTCGCTGACCGCCAGCTCTTGGAAGCGGGCCGTCTGCCAGCGGAGGAGCTCGTCGGTGAGGCCTTTGAAGGTCTTGCCGAGCATCACGTAACCGCCGGTCTCGGGGTCGAGCGCGCCCAGGTGAAGGTTGGACAGCCACCCCTTGCGACGGCCGTGACCCCACTCGACGGCGAGGACGACCAGGTCGAGCGTGTGCCGGGGTTTCACCTTGACCCACGCGGATCCGCGGCGGCCCACGTCGTACGGCGCGTCAGTGGCCTTGACGACCACGCCCTCCTGCCCGGCCGCCAGGGCCGCGGCGAAGGCGGCGGCCGCCTCTTCTTCGGTCGTGACGGTCGAGCGGCCGACGATCAGCTCGGCGGGCAGGGCGTCGGCCAGGGCAGCCCAGCGCACGCGGCCGGGCTCGTCGAGCAGATCGGCGCCGTCGAGGTGGAGGAGATCGAAGAAATACGGCACCAGGGGCGGCGCGGAAGGGGTGGCGGAAGCAGAGGGAATTGCGGCGCCCCCGGTGAAGGTGGCGGATGGAGCTGCGGCGGCCGACCTGCGGGTGGCGGCGCGGCTCGACGTCTCCTGGAACGGGCGGGGCCGGCCCGACGCGTCGAGCGTCATGGCCTCGCCGTCGAGGACCGCCTCGCGGATCGGGAGCTTGCGGACGGCGGCCACCACCTCGGGCATCCGGGCGGTGATGTCGTCGAGGCTGCGGGTGAAGACGGCGACCTCGTCGCCCGAGCGGTGCACCTGGATGCGAATGCCGTCGAGCTTCACGTCGACCGTGGCGGGCGTGCCCGTAGCGAGCAGCGCGGCGCCGACGTCGGGGGCGCTCTGGGCGAGCATCGGGGTCAGCGGGGTGCCGACCCGCAGGTGGATCTCGGCGAGCGCGGCGGCGCCGCGGGTCAGCGCTTCCGTTGCGACCTGTTTGAGGTCGCCGGAGAGCAGCAGGGCGCGCCGGACCGCGGTGAGCGGCACCTCGGCGGCCTTGGCGATCGCGTCGGCGAGCAGCCCGGCCTGGGCGCCCTGGCGGAGCTCGCCGCCGAACAGCCCGACCAGCAGGCGCTGCTCGTCGGCGGTCGCGGCGCCAAACAGCGCGGCCAGCAGGTCGCGCCGGCGGGCCTGGGAGCCGGCGCCGGCCACGACCGCGATCTCGGCGATCGCGGAATCGACCGCGCCGACGGTGAGCGTGGCCTCGGCCGCGGGCGGCGGCCGGTCGCGCAGGCCGGCGTAGCCCACGCCGGTCTGTCGCTGGCGTAGCTCGCCGGCCAGGAACGCCGAGCCGGCCGCGATCTCGTCGGGATCGAGCCGGCGCAGGGCGTCGGCCAGGAGCTCGATCTTGGCCTTGCGCCCGGACGTAGCACTCACCGCGGCCGAGGTGGCCGCCAGGTCAAGGAACCGCACGGCCCTATCCTGGCAGCCGCCTACGACAATTTTGTGATGCTCTCTCGGCCCGACCCCCGGGTCGTAGAGCGGGGGACATCAGGCCGCGAGCGGCTCGTCGATACGGAAGCCGCGGGCGCGCACGGCGTCGGCTACCCGGGAGACCTGCGCGTCGAGCGCGCAGAGCGTTGCGGAGATCTCCTCGAGGTGTTCGGTAAGGGACGAATCGTCCCAGTGGGAGACGTCGACGTCATCGAGCGCACGCACCGCCGCACGCATACGGACGATGGACTCGAGCCGATCATGAGAGCGAAGCCGGTCGATGGCGTTGCGCGGCCCGACGGGCATCGGCCGCACCAGGAGGGTTACCGAGGCAGGCACATCATTCGAACGCATGTTCGAGATCCTAACAGGATCCGCGAGCCCGTCGCACCATGTTCACCCGTTCCGGCCGCCACAGTGGATAGGCCCGAATCAGCCGGTCATCAGCGGAGGAAACACCCGTACCGCCTCGGTGGGGTCGGCCTCGGCGGCCACGAAACCGTCGGGCCGGACCAGGTAGAGGCGGCCCGGACGCAGGGGTGTCGCGGGCGCCTCGGGGAAGACGTGGACGGGCACACCCAGGTCGGGCACCGCGGGCGCGGTGATCCCGCCGTACGCGTGAATCTGCCAATGCAGCGAGCGCAACGCGCCGAAATTGTCGCCCGCCCACGGAAGCCGGCGCCCCACGACCGGATCGCGGCGGCCCCCGGAGGCGCGCTCGGCGCCCGGCGTCATCCAGTAGTGGATGCGGATCTGGGAGACGTATTGGAAGAGACGCGAGCCGCCGCGGGTGTTCGGGAGGGTCCGGATGCCGATGGGCGCCACGAGCGGGACGATCACCCGGCGAATCACGCGCGACAACGGGGTCTGCGAGGTCACGCCGGCGAAGATGCGGTCGGTCGTGGTCACCAGGCGTTTCGCCACCGGGCGGCGCTCGGCCTCGTAGCGGTCGAGCCAGGTGTCGCGGCGGCGGCCCTGCAGGACGTCGGCGAGCTTGAAGGCCAGGTTGTGCGCGTCCTGCAGGCCCGTGTTCATGCCCTGCGCGCCGACCGGAGAGTGCACGTGCGCGGCATCGCCGGCGAGGAAGAACGGCCCGTCGCGGAAGGCGGCGGCTATGCGGTGGTGCACCCGATATGTCGCGAACCAATGGGAACGGTCATAGGTGACGGCGAACTTGCGCAGGCGCGGGCGCACGTCTTCCTCGGCGAGGTCGCCGTTGCCGTCCTCGTCGCGGACCAGGCCGATCAGGCGCCACGAGCCGCGGCGCTTCATCGGGAAGGCCAGCAGGAAGTCGTCGCTGCCGGGGCGGACGTTGACCGCGCCCTCGACCAGGCCACCCACCGCGAGCGCGTCGAGCACGTAGAAGTGGTGCGGGTTGGTCGTGCCCTCGAAGGCGATGCGGCGGTACTTGCGGATCGCGGAGTTCGACCCGTCGCAGCCGACGCAGAACCGGGCGCGGACCGTGTCGTTGCCGACCTTGGCCTCGACGCCGTGATCGGTCTGGGCGACCGCGGTGACCGCGGTCTCCCACCGCACGCCGACGCCGAGCTTCTGCAGGTTCTCGTAGAGGATTTCCTCGTTACGGCTCTGCTCGAGGACCTGAAGATACGGGTACGGCGTCACGCCCCGCCCGAGCGGCCCGAGCGGGATGCGCCCGAACGCGCGATCGAGATACCCGGGCGCGAGCGCGTCGGCCCGCTGCGCCGCGGCCAGGACGAGATCGCCGAGGCCCAGCTGGTCGTAGATCTCGAGGCTGCGGGCCTGGACCACCAGCGCCCGGGACTCCCGGGTCGGGCCGTCCTTGCCGTCCACCAGGATCACGTCGACCCCGAGCTTGACCAGCCAGTTGGCGAGCATCAGCCCGGTCGGGCCGGCGCCCACCACCAGCACGTCGCACGTCAGGTCGGCCATCGGCGACCCGCCTCCTTAGGTCGTGAGCGCCTCCGCCACGTTCTGGAGAAGCAGGGCCTCGGCGAGGCACGCCCGCTCGAACTCGCCCAGGTGCAGGCTCTCGTCGGGGCCGTGGGCGCCCGAGTAAGGATCCTCGACTCCGGTGACGAGGATCGATGCCTGCGGGAAAAGCTCCTGGAAGGTGGCGATGAACGGGATGGAGCCGCCGACGCCCATGTCGACCGGCTTCGCGCCGTCCCAGGCCGCGGTGAAGGCGGCGCGGGCCGCCTCGAACGCCGGGCCGGTCGCGTCGATGACGCAGGGCGAGCCGTCGCTCTCCAGCGTGACCTCGACCTGAGCGCCCCAGGGGACGTACTTCTCCAGGTGGGAGCGGATCGCCGCGTACGCCGACTTGGGGTCGTCGCCGGGCGCCAGCCGCACGCTGATCTTGGCTTTCGCGGTGGGCTGCAGCGCGTTCGCCGCCTCGAGCGTGCGCGGGGCGTCGATGCCGAGCACCGAGATGGCCGGCTTGGTCCAGATGCGGTCGGTGATCGTGCCGTGGCCGATCAGCTTGACGCTGTCGAGCACGCCGCCCTCGTGGCGGTACCGGTCTTCGGGGTAGTCGACGCTCGCGCCCTCGCGGCCGACCAGGCCGTCGACGGCGACCTCGCCGTTGTCGTCGTGCAGGCTGGTGAGCAGCCGGGAGAGGACCATCAACGCGTCCGGGACCGGGCCGCCGAACATGCCGCTGTGCACGGCGCTCTTGAGCACCCTGACCTCGGCGAACAGGTTCACCAGGCCGCGCAGCGAGGTGGTCAGCGCGGGCCGGCCGATGTCCCAGTTGCCGGAGTCGGCGATCACGATGACGTCGGAGCGCAATTCTTCGGTGTGTGCGGCGATGATGTCGTTGAGCGAGTCGGAGCCGTACTCCTCCTCGCCCTCGACGAAGACGACCACGCCGACCGGCAGCTGGTCGCCGAGGGCGCGCAGCGCCGCCACGTGCGCCATCACGCCGGCCTTGTCGTCGGCGGCGCCGCGGCCGTAGAGGCGGCCGTCGCGCTCGACCGGCTCGAACGGGTCGCTCGCCCAGAGCGAGACGTCGCCGACCGGCTGCACGTCGTGGTGCGCGTAGAGCAGCACGGTCGGGGCGCCGGGTGGCGCGGCCTTGCGGCCGATCACGGCGGGCTGGCCGCCGTGCCGCACGATCTGCACCTCGAGACCGCAGCCGCGCAGCAGCTCGGCCACGGCCTCGGCGGACCGGTCGACCTGGGTGTGGTCGAAGCCCTCGAAGGCGATACCGGGGATCCGGATCAGCCGCCCGAGGTCGGCGCGGACTCCGGGCATCTCCCGCGCGATCGCGGCGCGCAGATCGGTTTCGTTCAAGCTCATGAACCGATCCTATGGTGTTCAGCTGTCGGTTTCCCCTTCGCGGCGGCCTCGGCCGGAGGCCCAACCGCGGGCGCCGCGCACGGCGGACCCGGTCAGGTCGCCGGCGCCGTCGCCGACCTTGCGCAGCAGGTTGACCAGCGGGTCCTGGGAGGTGGTGAAGGTTTCCCGGTACGACGAGGCGGCGGCCTTCACATCGTCGGCGACCGACGCGTCGCCGTCCGAGTCGCGACGCGGGTAGTCGCCGCCCAGGATCCGCGCGTACTCCCCCGAGTCGATCCACTTGCGCAGCTCGGCGGCGCGCGCGACCGGGACCGGGTGGGTGTTCCAGAGGGTCAGCCCGATCTTGTGGAGGCTGTCGCGGAGGTCGCCGCCGCTCTCGTACTCGGCGGCCTGCTCGAGGAACGCGGCCGTGTCGATCTGGGAGAGGTCGCCGCCGCCGGCCAGCTTCATCAGCAGGCGGGTGGAGGCCGCCGGATCTTGCCCCGCCAGCAGGCCGGCGCGGTCGGCGGAGAGCTCCGCCTTGCGCCACCACTCGAGCATCGCCGCGATGATGCCGCGCAGCGCGATCGCCCCGATCGGCAGCCAGGCCAGCGAGATCGTCCACCGGGTGAGGATCATCATGATCGTGCGGTAGACCGAGTGGCCACTGCGCACATGGCCCAGCTCGTGCCCGAGCACGGCGCGCAGCTCGTCGTCGTCGAGCCTCTCCACCGCACCCGTGGTGATCACGATGAACGGCTTGTCGAGGCCGATTGCCTGGCCGTTGATGATGGGGTCCTGCGTCACGTACAGCTCGGGGAGCTCGGCCACGTCGAGGGTCGTGGCGGCCTCGGTGAAGCGCTGGTAGACGCGCGGGTACTGCCGGTGGTCGACGCGGATCGCGCTGGACAGGAACGCCAGGCGGAAGCCGCGCTCGTTCCACATCCCGAAGAATGCCTTGATCATGTCGTCGAAGCCGCGCAGTTCGCGCAGGGCGGTCAGCGCGCCCCGGTCGGCGGGGTGCTCCCAGGCGCGGGAGCTGATTCCGGTCAGCGTGACCCGCCGGCGTACCGGGCGGTTCTCCTCGTCGGTCATGATCCAACCCCGTCTCCCCGGTCGCGCAGCAGCGCGAACCGGTCGTCGCCGGTCGTCGCTTCGCCGTCGACGATCAGGTCGGCGGCAGCGGCGGTCTCGTCCTGGGCGAAGTGCCGGTCCTCGGCAGCACGCCACCGCTCAAGGTACGCCCGGAAAGCAACGCTGTCGTCGCCGTCGCGGGCCACGGCCCGGCGCCAGCGCAGGTCGGGCGGGGCCACGACGAAAACGGAAAGGCTCAGCTCGGGCCGAATCTCACGCCTCGCGGCGCTCACTCCTTCCAGGAGTACGGCGGGAGCAGGGCCGACGCGGACCGGTGGGCCCGCGAACGCGCCGAGGTGCCACTGGTAGCGCTGGTAGGTGGCGGTCTCGCCGCGCCGCAGCGGGCCGAGCACCTGGCGTTCGAGCCGCCGCCAGAAGGTGAACTGGTCGTTCCAGCCGTCGAGCAGATCGTCGGTGTGCACGACCGGGGCGTCGAGCTGCTTGGCCAGCCGCAGCGCGAAGGTCGTCTTGCCCGCGCCGCTCGGGCCGTCGACCGCGATCAGCCTGGTGCCGCCGAGCTTCGGAGCGATATGCCGGATTTGTTCGGCCAGATCGGCGTATCTCATCGCGGCGCTCCGGGCGGCACGAACGGCAGGTTTCCCGGCGGGCCGTCGAAGATCAACCGCCACAGCGCGGACGTGTCGAGATGCTCCTCGACGAGGTCGCCCAGCACGTCGAGCGCCTTCTCGCGAACCGCCGCGAACCGGGTGTCGGGCGCGACCGTGAAGCCGTGCCGCCCGGCCTGCGACGCCACCGCGGTGAGGAAGCGCCGCCGGAACTCGTCGTTCTCGAAGGCGCCGTGCCAGTGGGTGCCGTAGACGTTCCCCAGCGCCGCGCCCTCCGGCCGCCCGTCGTCGTACCGCAGCAGCGGTGGCGGCGCGCCCCGGGACACGACCCCGTGATGGATCTCGTAGCCGCGCACGGGCGCGCCGAGACCCTCCCCCGCGGGCCGGGCCAGGGTCTTGCGCGCCGCGAAGGTGATGCCGACCGGCAGCAGGCCGAGCCCTTCGACCTCGCCGCGCCCGCTTTCCACCTCGTCATGAATGCTCTCGGCGAGCATCTGGAAACCTCCGCAGATGCCCAGCAGTGGCTTGCCCTGCGCCACGTGCCGCCGGACCGCCTCGTCGAGCCCTGTTTCGCGCAGCCAGTGGAGGTCGCTGACCGTGGCCTTGGAGCCCGGCAGCACGACCAGGTCGGCGTCGGCGATGTCGCCCGGCTCGATGGTCAGCTGTACCCGGACGCCCGGCTCGGTGGCGAGCGCCTCGGCGTCGGTGGCGTTGGAGACGCGCGGCAGCCGGATCACCGCGACCCGCAGCCACTGCTCGCCGCGCGGCGGCCCGGGCCGGCCCAGCGTGCGGCCGTAGGCGAGCGAGTCTTCCGCGTCGAGCCAGACGTCGAGGTGGAACGGGAGGACGCCGTGCACGGGCCGCCCGGTCGCCGACGTGATCATGTCGAGCCCGGGGCGTAGCAGGCCGGGGTCGCCGCGGAACTTGTTGATCACGAAGCCGCTGACCAGCGCCTGGTCTTCCGGGCTGAGCAGCGCGAGCGTGCCGTGGAACGCGGCGAGGACGCCGCCGCGGTCGATGTCGCCGACCACGATCGTGGGCAGGCCGGCGTGCCGGGCCAGGCCCATGTTCACGAAGTCGCCGTCGCGCAGATTGATCTCGGTGGGGCTGCCGGCGCCCTCACAGATCACCGCGTCGTACTCGGCACGCAGCTCGTCGAGGGACGCCCACGCCGTTGCGGCGAGCCGCTCACGCATCGAGCGGTAGCTTCCGCCGGTGACCGTGCCGACCGCCTCGCCGAGCAGCACCACCTGGCTGGACCGGTCGCTGCCGGGCTTGAGCAGCACCGGGTTGAACCGGATGTCGGGCGCCAGTCCGCACGCCGCGGCCTGCATGGCCTGCGCGCGGCCGAGCTCGCCGCCGCGGCCGTCGGGGCCGACCACGACCGCCGAGTTGTTCGACATGTTCTGCGCCTTGAACGGCGCGACCTTGACGCCGCGGCGGTGCAGCCACCGGCAGATGCCGGCGGTGACCACGCTCTTGCCGGCGTCGGAGGTCGTGCCGGCGACGAGCAGGCCGCCGCTCATCGCTCACCCCGGCGCCAGATGGCGCCCGCGGCGGGCAGGCCGCCGCTCATCGCTCACCCCGGCGCCAGGTGGCGCCCGCGGCGGGCAGGCCGCCGCTCATCGCCTGCTCCGCCGGCCCATGGCCAGGCCGGCGGCGATCAGCGTCGCCGCCATTCCCACGGCGCCCGAGATGCGCGCCGCCCGGCGCAGGTGCACGGCCGACGGGCGCGGGCCGTCGCCGAGGAACGGCCGCACCTCGCTGCGTCCGAAATAGACATTGCGGCCGCCGAGCCGCACGCCGAGCGCGCCGGCCATCGCCGACTCGCACTGCCCCGCGTTCGGCGACGGGTGGTCGTCACGGTCGCGCCGCCACACCCGCAGCGTCTCGCGCGGCGAGCCGCCGGCAACCGGCGCGAAAGCGATCGTGAGCAGCCCGGTCAGCCGGGACGGAAGCAGGTTGAGCGCGTCGTCGAGGCGGGCCGCGGCCGTTCCGAACCGCTCGTAGCGCGGCGACCGGTGGCCGACCATGGCGTCCAGCGTGTTGGCCGCGCGGTACGCCAGCAGGCCGGGCAGACCGAGCAGGCCACCCCAGACCAGGGGCGCGACGACCGCGTCCGATGTGTTCTCGGCCACCGACTCGACCGTGGCCCGGGCCAGCTCGGGAGCGTCCAAGGTCGACGGATCGCGCCCGCACAGGTGGTTGAGCCGCCCGCGGGCGGACGGCAGGTCGCCGTTGTCGAGGTGTCCCGCCATGATCCGGGACTCGCGGCGGAGCGTGCGGCCGCCCAGGACCGCCCAGGTGGCCGCGGCCACCAGGGTCGCCCGCGCGACCGGGTGTCGTCGTGTCGCCCGCGCGGCGGCGAGCCCGGCCACCGCGGGCCCGGCCACCGCCAGCGCGGTGAACGCCGCGCCCGACCGGCGGTCGGGCTGGTAGAGGCGGCGCTCGAGCGCGCCGGCCGCCGTGCCGAAGCCGGCGACCGGGTGGAACCGTCGTGGATCGCCGAACACGGCGTCGAGCAGATAGCCGGCCACCAGCCCCGCGGCGTCCGCACCCGCCATGTCGTAAACCCCCCGTTTTACGGAAAGTGCCCTATGGGCACAGATTGCACACCCAGACCGGCCGTTCCGCGCCCATGGACGAGAACGGCACGGGCTGTGCCACGCCCCAGACGAGCACGCCGGGAGCGCGATCTTCCAGGAACTCGGCGACGATGGCGAGCAGGTCGCTCGTCGCGCGGTAGGGCGCTTCGAACGGCAGGTCGTCCTGCCCGCAGGAGCCGGTCGAGCAGCGCAGCTGCCCGGCCTCCCCGTCGTGCCAGACATAGAACGTGGCCGGCCCGTCGTACCGCATGGTGGCCACCTGGTCGCGCAGCAGCTCGGCGGTCTCCTCGAAGGCGGTGACCACCTCATCGGCCGACATGCCCATGCGCTCATGCGGCGGGGCGCCCAACCAGCTGGTGTTGGCGTGCTCGGCGTCCTGGTCGTGCGGCGAAAGCACCAGTGTCTCGCCCGCGATCGCGCGGATCTCCTTCAACAGCACGGGCCCCAGTGTGCCCGGCCCACCCCGGGCCGGGCCAACCGGGCGGGCCACCCCTGTTCGGACGACCTAATCCGAACAGGGGTTGACCAGCGGTCAGGCCGCGACCGGCTCCCGCTTCGTCCGGCGGGTGCGACGGGTCGCCGGCGGCTCCTCGGCGACCAGGCGCTCCACCTCGAGGGCGAGTTCCTCGTCCGTCCCGGATCCGGGCTCGGGAGCGGGTTCGGGCTCGGGAGCGGGCTCCGGCTCGGGCTCGGGCTCCGGCTCCGCGAGGGCCAGCTGCGGCTCCGCGAAGGCCGGCTCGGGCACGTCGGGCACGCCGTCGCCGTACCCGATCGGAGTCTCGTCGGCGGCGAGCGCGAGCGACGCCTCACCCGCGATCAGAGTCTCGCCTTCGGCGTCCTCGAGCTGCGTGGCGCTCATGCCGGTCCGGTTGCGGAAGAAGCGGGCACGGCCGCGGGACAGATCGTGGCCGATCGCGAACGCCTCCATCTCGTACGAGACGCGGTGGTTGCCGTTCTCGTCCTTCCAGTCACGGGTGTAGAGCCGGCCCTGGACCATCACCGGATCGCCCACGGCGACCGACGAGGCGACCCCCTCGGCCAGCCGCCGCCAGGCGACGACACGGATCCGCAGGTTGTGGCCATCGATCCATTGACTGTTCTCCTTGTCGAAGCGGCGGGCGGTCGAGGCGACCTTGAAGTTGGCGACCAGCGCGCCGGTGGTCGGGATGCGACGCCACTCCGGGGTGGCGAGCACGTTGCCCACGAGAGTGATGGTGGTGTCGAACACGGGTGTCCTCCTGAGTCGGGAGCGGGTGAGGCGGCGAGCATGCGCTCCGACCCGTACGCGACGGAGGGCTTGATCTTGATTTTTGGGGACGAGAGCCGACATGTGGATTTCGCCATGAGGGCCTGTTGATCTGATATGCCTGATCGTGTGGAGATCGACCTTCTGGGGCCGCCGTACGAGCGGCACACCATCGACCTGGGCAGCGACGACGAGGGCTCGGTCGTGGCGACTCTGGTGCGCCGCCGCGCCGACCGCCCCACCCGCCGCGCCGTCCTGTACGTGCACGGCTTCGTGGACTACTTCTTCCAGACCCACCTCGCCGACTTCTTCGCCGAGCGCGGCTGGGACTTCTACGCCCTGGACCTGCGCAAGTACGGCCGCAGCCTGCTGCCGCACCAGACGCCGAACTTCGCACGCAGCCTCACCGACTACTACCCCGAGCTCGACGAGGCCGCGCGGATCATCCGCGAGGAGGACGGCCACGACCAGATGCTGGTCAGCGGCCACTCCACCGGCGGTTTGATCACCGCGCTCTGGTCGCACTCCCGGCAGGGCCGCGGCCTCGTCGACGGACTGTTCCTGAACAGCCCGTTCTTCGACTTCAACGTGCCCTGGCTGGTGAAACGGCCGCTGATGGCCGCGGTGGTCGGCGTCAGCGGCCGAACCCCCTACCGCAAGATTCCGACGGCGTCGCTGGGCTTCTACGGCGAGAGCCTGCACACCGATCACCGTGGCGAGTGGACATACGACCTGGCCTGGAAACCGATCCTGGGCTTCCCGGTGACGGCCGGCTGGCTGAACGCCATCCGCCGCGGCCAGCGGCGACTGCGCGCCGGGCTCGCGATCGACGCGCCGATCATGGTGGCGTGCTCGACGCGTACGTACAAGGGCCGCGCCTGGCACGAGGACGTCCGCCTCACCGACGTCGTGCTCGATGTCGATCACATCGTGCGGTGGGCGCCACGGCTCGGCCCGCGCGTGACGATCGCCCGCTTCGACGGCGGCATCCACGACCTCACCCTCTCGGGCCCGGAGGTGCGCGCGGAGGTGTTCCGGGAGCTGGCACGCTGGGTGGACGCCTTCGTGCCGCCGCCGGGGACGCCCGAGATCGACGTGCCGCCGGCGCCCGAGGACAAGGCGGACGACAAGTCCCAGGCGACCGCTTAGTATGTGGCTGCCAGCCAGCGCTCGTAGCTCAGCGGATAGAGCAACGGACTTCTAATCCGTCGGTCGCAGGTTCGAATCCTGCCGGGCGCGCCAAGTCTCGCCGCCGCGTCACTGGCCGTCGGGGTTGGGGGGCTCACCGTAATGACGGCGGTGAGCTAATCTCCGTGCTCGTGAGCAACGACTCGAACGGTCCCGTGCAGGAGCCCGGCGCCGGTCCGTGGGGGAATGGGTCTGCCGAGGTTCCGCCGCAGCCCGCGCCGGGGTGGAACGCGCCGCAGCAGGCCGGCCCGAGCGCGGCGCCGGCCTGGCCGGCCGAGCCGGGGTCGCCCGCGCCGGGGGTGTGGCATGGACAGGCGCCGGTGAGCGGCCAGCCGGCCCAGTACGGCACGCCGCAACCGGGACAATACGGTCCTCCGCAGCAGGGCTGGACGCCCTATCAGCCGGTGAGCGGCCAGCCCGGCCCGAGCTCCCAGCCCATATCGGGATCCGCTTCGTGGTCCGAGTCGGTGGCCCCGCCGACGGAGCCCATCGGCCAGTGGCCGCCGCCGCAAGCGGCCGTCGGTGACGAGGGGCCGTCCTGGCGGCCGCGGATCGAGCCGTCGCCGCCGAGCCGTGGCCGGTTCCTGCCGGGGCTGCTCGTCGGTCTGCTCGTGGGCTTGGTGGTCCTGGCGCCGGCCGGGTACTTCGTCGGCGACCTGCTGTTCGGCGACGAGCCGAAGGCCGGCGGCACGACCGGCGAGCCGGCCCCGGTGAGCACGGCACTGCCGCCCTACGAGGCGAGGCAGGCCGAGCTGAACCGGGCGAAGTTCGATGGCGACCTGGCGGCGATGGCCGAGCCGTGGCTGCCGTATCTGTCGCGGTGCATCAGCAACATCGATCCCGGTGCGCCGAAGGCGCCGAAGAGCGAGATCACTCGCGTCACCTGTCAGCTCGGCAACATGACGGTCTTCTTCGTCGAGTACAAGACTCCGGGGGACCGCAACAAGGAGTACCTCACCCGGCAGCAGCAGAACATCGACACGCAGCAGCTGGCGCCGGGGGCGGTGCCGCCCACCCACAAGGCCGGCGCGTCCGGCAGCAACATCGGCAACTACGTCGAGTTCGCCTTCAAGCCCCAGGCGGCGGGCGCGGAGACCTACGCGGGAATTTGGTGGGATCGCGACGGCGCTCCGCTGGTGGCCGCAAGGATCGAGGTGCCGTGGGCCAAGGGCCTCAATCAGAATTGGGAGCCGCTGCGCGACATCTGGCAACGGCATGGGTGAGCGCCTATTTGTGCAGCATTGACCGCGGGTTGGGTTCGATCACGGCGAACATGTCGTCGACCGAGTGGTAGCCGATCGCGTACGAGTGCGGCGGATGCCACGCCGCGTAGGCACGACAGGCGTTGCGGACGCGGTTCTTGATCTGGCCGTTCGACGGCGTGTCCCAGTACGGGGAAACCTGCTTCAGGCGGCGGTCGGACCAGTACGGCGGCAGGATGTACCAGCTGACGTCCCCGTACACCGCCGGATGCTCGGCGGCCAGCTCACGCAACGCCTGTCCCGCCGCGCGGTGATCCGGGTTGTCGTCGACCAGCCAGCTCGGCGCGTACACACCCGCGTCCCGGCCGATCGACGTGACCAGCGCGACGATCGCGGCCTTCGCCTGGCCCACGGTGACCTCTCCGTCGATCAGCCCGGCCTCGTGCACCTGGCCACCGCCGAGCGCATGGACGGCCGTCGTCAGCTCGCCGTAGCGGGCCTGCCCGAACGTTTCCGGGGTGAGCGGGGCGTAGCCCTCGGCGGCCGGGTTGTGGGTGACACCCCACCAGCGCGACGCGCGTGAGCCGTTGATCTGGAGCCGGGCGACGCTGGACGTGCCGCGGGTCAGCAGCAGGATGTGCACGTCGCGGCCGGCGGCGAAATGCTCGGCGACCAGCACGCCCGCCCCAAGGGTCTCGTCGTCGGGGTGCGGCACGACCAGGATCCATGGCCGGCCGGCCGTACTGGGCACGAACCGGGCCGGCGCTGCCACGCTGCTCCGCGGCGCGCATCCGCCCTGTGTCCCGAGCGCGGACTCGGCGGCGACAGCGGCGGCGGCGAGCACGGCGCGACGACTCGGCATCGATTACCTCCATCGGATCCGGGAGTTGGCTGGCGCCAATGATGGCGCAGGCGCGCAGGCTGGACGATACGGGGGCGCGGGCTCGGGTGTTGGTTCGTGAGAGGCGTTCGCGTAGCATGATGCCGCTCGTCGGCTCGGGGGCCGGCAATTCACTCGGGATGGAACCAATGCCGGACAAGGCCCGCAATGAGCCTGGCTCTGTGACCAACGTGTTGATCCTGGGCACCGCGGAGTGGGATTCGGCAATTGCCACCAACCAGCACTATGTGACCCGCGAGCTCGCCGCGGCGGCGGACGTGACGTTCGTGGAATCCCTCGGCCTGCGGCGACCGACCCTGCGACGCGCCGACGTGGCCCGCATGGCGGCGCGGGGCCGCCGGGCGTTCGCCTCCGCGGCTCCCGCCGCCGGATCGAGCGCCCCGGGACGGGCCCGGCCGGACCACACGCGCATCGTCTCGCCGATCGTCGTGCCCGTGCACCGCGCGCCCACCCGCCTGCTGAACCGCACGCTGCTGCGCCGCTCCACCGCCGAGTGGCTGGAAAGCAGCCGTCCGCGGGTTCTATGGACCTTCACACCCGTGACGTACGGTCTGGAGAACGCCGCCGACGTCGTCATCTACCACTGCGTCGACCTGCTCGCGAAGTTTCCCGGCATCGACGGCGTCGCCGTCGGCCGGGGCGAGCGGAACCTCGCGGCCCGGCCCGGCATGGTCGCCATCGCCACCAGCCAGGCGGTGCACGAGCACCTCGTCGGCACCGGCTTCCCCCGCGTCGAGCTGCTGCAGAACGTCGCGGACGTGTCCGTGTTCGCCGAAGGCAGCCGCCCGGCCGCCGAACGCCGGCCGTCGGTGATCTTCTCGGGCAATCTCACCACCGCGAAGCTCGACATGCCGCTGCTCGTGTCCCTCGCCAAAGCATTGCACGGCCGCGGCGAGCTGCTCCTCGCCGGCCCGCTGGCCGCGGGCGGTGGAAGCTTCACCGCCGAACTGCAGCAGCTGGAGGAGCTGGGCGCTCGCTATCTGGGCCTGCTCACGCCGAAGGAGCTCGCCGCGGCGGCCGGCACCTGCGCGGTCGGGCTCATCCCGTACGCGATCAACGACTACACGACGGGCGTGAGCCCGCTCAAGTGCTTCGAGTACCTGTCGTCCGGCCTGTCGGTGCTCAGCACCCCACTGCCCTCGGTCCGGGCACTCGCGCAGACCAATCCGCACGTCGTCGCGGCCGAGGGCGCCGACGTGCTCGACCACCTCTCCCGGATGCTGGCGCCCGTCACCGACGACGTGATCGCCGACCGGGTGGACAGCGCCGGTCGGCATGGCTGGGGTGAGCGCGGGCAGGTGCTCCGCGACCTTCTGGCGGCCGAGCTCGCGCAACTGCCGGTTCGATGACCAGGGCTTCGGCCGGCGGGACCGTGGAGGCCGCCCGGTCATGAACCGCCTCCTATCCATCGTCGCCGGAGTTCCCCTCCGGGTCGGTGTCCTGGTGGTCTTCGCCCTGGCGGTGCCGCAGATCTATCCGCTGCCCGGTGGCACCATCGACATCGCGCTGTCGACCATCGCCGCCGTCCTGCTCGTGCCCACGGTCCTGGTCCGGACGTGGGGCAACCCGGACGTCCGGCGGCTGCTGCGCACCGCGCTGATGTACAGCGTGCTCGGGCTCCTCGCGACCCGGTTCATCGCGCTGCTCTGGTCTCCCGACACGGGGTACGGCCGGCTGCCGATGGTTCTGCTCGCCCAGTTCATCGTGACGCTGGTGCTGCTGTACGGCGCCGCGAGCGAGGAGCCGGACCTCCTGCGCCAGATCCAGTTCGTCTACTGGCCTCTCGTCATGCTGGAAGCGCTCCTGGTCGCGTTGTTCCGCATCTTCCCCGGGGTGGAGGACGGGTACTTCCATTCGATCGCCGGGCTGTTCGCGGGTCAGAACACGGTCGACGGGCTCTTCGACGTCAACCGGAACAATGTGCTGGATCCCACCAAATCGGGTGGGGTGTTCATCAACGCGAACGTCGCCGGGCTGTTCCTCGGCGTCAGCGCGATGGCCGCCTTCGCCGTCTGGTCGCGCACACGGCAGCGGCTGGTGCTGGTGGCGGGCTTCGTCGCATTGACCGGCGTCTGGTTCACCGGCTCCAAGTCCGGGCGGATGTTCTCGATCGTGCTGCCGCTGGCCGCGCTGGCCGCGTACTTCTGCCGGAGGCTGAAGCCGGCCCTGCGCCGGTACGTGCTGATCGGCGGGGGCGCGGCGGGGGTCGCCGCCGGTGTGCTGCTCGGCGCGGCGGGCGGTGGGTTCGGCGCCGCCGTCCGGGTGGCCTTCGGGCAACGGACCGAGATCTGGGGCTATGCCACCGAGGCGTTCGCCGACAGTCCGGTGCTCGGCCTCGGCTGGGGTGGGTGGCAGAAGGGATTCGCCTCGTACGCCGCCGAGAACGGCATCTACAACCCGAACTTCCCGCCGCACAACATCCTGCTCGCCGCGTGGGCCGCAACCGGCCTGGTGGGACTCGCGCTGACCATCCTGATCTTCGGATTGCTGCTGAGGCACGTCGTCAAGGCGTTCGCGCGGGATTCGCTCTTCGTCGCGTGGGCGGGCGCGGCGTTCGTCTGGGTGATCGTCCAGGCGATGGGGGAGAACACCGACGTGTTCGGGGAGATTCACCTGATCCCCGTGCTCGCGTTGCTCCTCTGCTATTTGATCCAACCGTTGCGACAGGAGCCGGAACGTGTCGAAGACGCCGATATCTGGAATCGTGAGACATCAATTATTCCAGCCGTCCGAGACGTTCATCCCCAACCAGGCCCTGACTATGCGGACTTTCCGACCGCTGTTCTTGGCACGGGACACGATCGTCCGGGCCCCGGCCAGCATCGACAGCGTTAGCATTGCCGACTTCGGCAAGCGTGCCACCACCTCGTACCTGCTGACTCGGCGGTCGGAACCACTGGTCAAGGCGCTTGCCGAGCGCGGCGTGACCATTCTGCACGCCCACTTCGGCGTCGAGGGCGTCTATATCACCCCGACCGCGAAGGCGCTCGGCGTGCCGTTGGTGACGACGCTGCACGGCTTCGACGTGACCATCACGAAAAAGCAGCTGATCGCATCGAAGAAACCGTCGTGGATCAACTACGTCACGTGGCGGAATTCGCTTTTCGAGGCCGGCGCCTCGTTTGTGTGCGTCTCCGAATACATCCGGCGTCGCGCAATCGAATGGGGCTATCCCGCCGAGCGCGCCGTGGTGCTGCCGATCGGCGTCGACACCGACGTCATCAAGCCGGCGCCGTTCGTCGAGACGCCCCGGATCGTGCACGTCGCCCGCCTGGTGGAGGTGAAGGGCACGGCGGATCTGTTGCGGGCGTTCGCGACCGTGCGCCGGGCGCTGGCCTCGGCCGAGCTGGTCATCGTCGGTGACGGCCCGCTGCGGGCGCAGCTCGGCGAGCTGGCGGCGCAGCTGGGCGTGGCCGACGCGGTGCGGTTCCTCGGCGCGCTGCCCCACACCGAGGTGCTGACGCAGATCGGCGCCGCGCAGGTGCTGTGCCTGCCGAGCGCCACGGCGGCCAACGGCGCCCAGGAGGGCCTGGGCCTGGTGCTGCTGGAGGCGGCGGCATCGGGGCGGCCGGTGATCGGCACCGATCACGGCGGCATCCCCGAGGCGGTCGTGGACGGCGTCACCGGTTATCTGGCGCCGGAGCGCGACCCGGCCGCGCTCGCCGAGCGGCTGCTCGCGGTGCTCACCGACCCCGGTCTGGGCGAGCGCCTCGGCGCCGCCGGACGGGCGATGGTGGAAAGCCGTTACGACCTGCGGACGCAGACCGCGAAGCTCGAGGCGTTGTACCGGAGCCTGATCCCGGATCCCGGCGCCGCGGAGCGCCATGTCTAGCACCTTCTTCCGGCTGTTGTTCGGGGGCATCGTCGGGAAGGTGCTCGGCGTCGTCCGCGAGGTCCTGCTCGCGGCGTTGTTCGGCGCCGGACGTGCGATGGGCGCCAACCGGGTGGCGCTCACCGCCACCATGGTCCCGCTCAACTTCTTCACCGCCGACGCGCTGTCGGCCGGCTTCCTGCCGCTGTACGTGCGCTACCGCCAGGAAAACCCGGCGATGGCGCTGGCGCTCTACCGCTCGGTCCGGACGCTGTTCATCGGGCTGTCCGTGGCCCTGCTCATCGTCCTTCAGCTGGCCCGGGGCTTCTGGATCGACGTGCTCGGCCCGGGTCTCGACCAGCCCACCGCGACGCTGGCCGCGTCGATGCTGTCGATCGCGGCCCTGGGCATGCCGTTCCTGTTGCTGTACAGCCTCGACACGCTGGTCGCCCTGGAGAAGGACGACGTGCGCCTGATCAATCTGCGGGCGTCGTTCCAGAGCATCGGGCTCATCGCGGCCACGGTCGCGGCCTACCTGACCGGCCACGCGGTGCTGCTCGCCTGGGGCTTCACCGTGCCGTACTTCCTGCTGTGGTGCTGGGGCACGTACTGGCTCCGGCGCAAGCAGTACCTCAACGTCGGGGAGGCCGGGGCGCAGCACCCTCCGATCGAGCGCGCGCACTACAAGATGGTGCTCGGGATGTTCTGGCGCCGGCTGCGCCCGCTGCTGCTCATCCCGGTGCTGCTGCAGGGTTCCATCAGCATCGAGCGGGCCGTCGGCTCGCTGCTCGGCATCGAGGTCGTCGCCGCGACCGAGTACTCGCGCTTCGTCGTCGACTCGCTGATGGCGCTGATCGCCGCACCGCTCGGCCTCGCCGGGCTCGCCGCGTTCGCCCGGATGCGGACGCACGAGATCCACGACGGCCTCCGGCGCATGATCGCGCCGATTCTGCTGGTCACCGTGCCGCTGTCGATCGTGCTCGGCGTCAACAGCCGGGGCATCATCACGGTCCTGTACGCGCGCGGCGAGTTCGACCAGACCGCCGTCGACGTCACGTCGATCATGCTGCTCGGCTTCTCCCTGGGCATCTGGGCGAACGTGCTCGGCCACACCCTGGTCAAGGTGCTCAACGCGCGCGGCGAGAACAAGCGGGCCGCGGTCGCCAACGGTCTGTCGTTCGGCATCGCCGCCACGGTCAACCTCGTCATGTGGCGATACACGGGACCGTTCACGCTCGGCCTCGCCTCGGCCATCGGTGGCGTGGTGATGTTCGTGGGCGCGGCGCTGTCGCTGAGGATCATGCGGCATTGCCTGGGCCTGCTGGCGAAGCTGGCGCCCGGCATCCTCGGCGCGGTCGCCGCCGGATGGTTCCTGGCCGGCGACGGGCTGCTACGGCTAGTCGCGTCGTGTACGGTCGTCGGCCTGGTCTGGCTGGCCTACGTGATGCTTGTGCCGAGCCTCCGTGCCGCCTTCGTGACCGGCCTCTGGTCGAAGATCGCCAGACGTGGTCAAAAGTCGCCCCCGCCCGAGGACCCGCCGACGCTCGAGCTTGCGCTGCCGCTGGAGACCGCGCTGCCGGCCCGATCCGAGTCCGGCCGGCACCGCCGGGGCACCGCCTAGCACCGAGCATCAGCAATGAACACCCGAGGAGCGCGCACAGCCGCGCGAGGATGAGGACGAGGAACGGCGATGAACTGCCTGGTGTGCGGCAAGACGACCTTCGAGCGGGCCGTTGGCCAAGCCACGTTCGCCCAGTGCGCATGCGGCTTCGCCCGCCTGCAGGCCTCGGGCAAGATCGACAACTACTGGGAGGGGCGTGACGACGACGCGGTCAACCACGTCTGGGCCGACACGCAGGACACCCTCTTCACCACAGTGCTCAACGAGATCGGCGGACGGGTACCGGCCGGCGCGACCATCTACGACGTCGGCGGGGGCATCGGCTACTTCAGCGAACTGGCCCTCGAGGCCGGGTTCGACGCGCACAACGTCGAGCTCTCCGAGGTGGCCTGCGCCAAGGCCCGGGATCGCATCGGGGCGGCACGGGTGCACACCTCGGTGGCGGGGATGGCGCCTGCCGACGTGGTCACCCTGTGGTGCGTGATCGGTCACACCCCCGACCCGGGGGCCTTCCTCGACGAGGTGCGGGCGGCGCTGCGGCCGGGCGGCTGGCTCTTCCTCACCACCCCCAACTGGCGCTTCCAGTCGATGCTGGCCCGGACGCTCTCCCTCGGCGGGCGCACCATCAACTTCGAGCGCCAGGACCACATCTCCATGTTCACGCGCGACTCGCTGACGGCGCTGCTGGGCAGCCGCGGCTTCGCCTCCCCCACCTTCGGGGCCTGGGGCGTGAAGGAGCGCTGCGTGGCGCTGGGCGACTCCAAGTCGACGGCGGCGGTACGGGCGAAGGCGCAGTGGAACCGTGGGTGGAGCCGGGCCGGCGGCCCCTTGCCCGTCGACCTGACGAGCGAGTTCCAGGTCCTGGTCCAGTACCAACCCTGACCGAACGGTGAACGTGGCCTGGAGCGACATCTGCGGCCGGCGTCTGGAGCGGCACGGTCTGACGCCGGACTCGCCGCTGCGCGCTCCGGCCGAGGCGGCGGCGGCGATGTGCGGCGCACACGCCCAGGTGCTGTCGGCCGCCGAGGTCTCGATCGGCCTGCGCGCGCCCGGATCGACCCGGGCAACGGTGCAGGAGGCGCTGTGGTCCGGCCACAGCCTGATCAAGACGTTCGGCCCGCGCGGCACGATCCACCTGCTGCCCGCCGCCGATCTCGCCCTCTGGTGCGGCGCCCTGAGCGCGACACCCCCGCTCAGCCGGCGCCCGCCCGCGATGCGCCTGACGCCCGGACAGACCGATGAGCTCGTGGTGGCGATCGGCGAGATCCTGGCCGGCGCCGAGCTGACCGTCGACGAGCTCACCGAGGCGCTGGCCGACCGGGTCGGGCCGTGGGCGGTCGACCCGGTGATGCCGGCTTTCCAGACGATGTGGCCGCGGTGGCGGCAGATGACCGAGATCGCCGCCCACCGGGGTGTGCTCTGTTTCGGGCCGAACAAGGGTCGCAACGTCACCTACACCAACCCGTCCCGGTGGCTGCCCGGGTTCGCACCCGCGCCGGAGGCGGAGGCGACCGCCTGGCTGCTCGACTCCTATCTGCGTTCCTACGGGCCGGCGACGCCGCAGCACTTCGCCCGCTGGCTGGCCGCGCCGCCCGGCTGGGCGCGAGCCGTGTTCGACGCCCACGACCTGACCGAGGTCTCTCTGCAAGGGACGAAGGCGTGGGTTGCCGGCGGTGACGTCGAACCCGGTGATCCCGCCGCCGGTGTGCTGCTGCTCCCCCACTTCGACGCCTTCGTGGTCGGTTCGCAACCGCGGGAACAGCTCTTCCCCGGCGCGGCCTGGGACCGGGCGCTCGCCCGCGGCCAGGCCGGCAACTTCCCCGTGGTGCTCGTGGACGGTGTCGTCGCCGGCGTCTGGCACCAGAAGAAGTCCGCCGGCAAGGTCGCCATCACCGTCGAGCCGTTGCGGGCCTTGACCGCGCGCGGGCGAAACGAGCTGGACGAGCAGGTGGAAAGGATCGGCGCCATCCTTCAGGCGCGGCCGGCCCTCACCATCGGCTCGATCAGCACCGGCGCCCACGCCTGAATGACCACTGAACAACGAATGCCCCTGATCGGACACGACCGTCCGATGCGAAGCGAGGCGCGGTGGGGCAGCAGCTCGAGCAATGCCTGCGCTTGTCCGACCAGCTGGCCGACCACGTACTCCGCCAGGTGCTCGACGAGCTGCTCGTCCTCGGCCGCGCGGTCTGCGACACCGGGTGGGACGACGGCCTCGGCTAGCGGCCGACGCGGTCGCCGTACGCGTCAAGGTCATTCTGGCGGGAAGCCTGCTGGCGACGGCGATCGTCGTCTTTCTGTTGTTCCGCCTATGAATACGCCTTGATCACCGCGGCCCGCAGCCGGTCGAGCGCCTCGGCCCGCACTCCCGCCAGAACCGGCTCGCCTCCGGCCGCCGCGGCCCGGAGGGGAACCTGCCGCGGCATCCGTCCGGTCGCCGCGCGGATGCCGTCGATCAGCCCCGGCCCCCACGATCCACCGACGACGACCTCCCGCGGGTCGGCGAGCGCGACGACGGCCGCGACGACCCCCGCGACGGCCGCGACGATCGCCTCGCGGGTCGCGCCGTCGCTCGCGAGCACCCGCTCGACGTCGATCGCCGTGGAGCCCTCCCGGCGCAGCCCCAGCTCGCCGAAGATCTCGATGAACGGCGCCGCGCGCCCACCCGGCCCGGCCGTCAGCACGTGCGCGATCTCGCCGGCCAGGCCGCCGTGGCCGCGCCGGACCTCGCCGTCGTTGACGATCGCGCAGCCGAGCCCCTCGCCCAGGTAGAGGTAGGCGAAGTCGCGCGGCCGCGCGGGCTCGGCCAGGGCCGCCCAGTTCACGTCGTTGTCGACGACGACCTCCAGCGGCGCGAGGATCGCGACCGGGTCCAGCTCGCCCACGAGGAACGGCGAGTCGGGCAGATGGACCAGCCGGCCCGTGGCTCGATCGACCGGGTCGGCCGCGCCGACGACGGCCAGGCGGGCAGGCCGTCCCGCCGCGGCGCACACCTCCGCCGCCGCGTCCCGCAGCGCCGCGGCGACCTGGCTCGGCCGGGCGGGCCGATCGATTCGCCGGACCGCACGCGCCGTCGTGTCGCCGTACACGTCAATGGTCTCGGCCGTGACGCCGGCCGGCGCGATCGTCACCGCCAGGGCCACACCGACCTCCGGCGTCAGCGCGTAGTACGAGCCCACCCGGCCGCGCCCCCGGCCGCCCGGCGTGCGCTCCCCCGTGTCGGCGACCAGGCCGCGCTCGGTGAGCCGGCGGACGCTTTCCCCCGCGGTCGGCTTGGAGATGCCGATCTCGGCCGCGAGCTCGGCCCGGGTCAGCCGCGGGCGTCGCATCAGCGCCCGCAGCACGTGCTCGTCGGTCTGCGCCCGCACCAGGGAATCCACGTGCCGATTCTAGTCAGGGCCCTTGCCTTGAACTTCCGGCCCGCCTACAGTCTTTCAAGTAAGGAGAGCTGACTAGAAGGAGACGCCGTGCTGCCGCATTGGGAAGAGACGCCCACCGACCCGAAGGCCGCGACCCGCGAGATCAAGACCGCGCTGCGCGAGCGGATCACCGCCTCCGGCCGCACCGTCGAGGAAGTCTTCGCGGTCGTCGAGCGCCGGGTGGAAGAGGCCGTCGACGAGATCGCCGCAGCCCGCAAGCAAGGGTCGGTGTGGCCCGAGATCGAGTACGCCGACATCGCCGCCGGCACCGTTTCCCCATCGCAGGTCAAGCTGCTGCGACGCCGGGGCTGCCTGGTGGTGCGCGGCCACTTCGACCGTTCCCAGGCCCTGCAGTGGGACGGCGACATCGTCGACTACGTCGAGAGCAACCGCTTCTTCGAGAACTACCGCGGCCCCGGCGACGACTTCTTCGGCAGCGTCGGCTCGAAGCCCGAGATCTACCCGATCTACTGGTCGCCCGCGCAGATGCAGGCCCGGCAGAGCGACCGCATGGCCAAGGTCCAGTCCTTCCTCAACCACCAGTGGAAGTTCGAATCCTCAAACACCCGGTGGTTCGACCCCGACCGCGACTCGCTCTATCCCGACCGCATCCGCCGCCGCCCCGAGGGCGCCGACTCGGCCGGCCTCGACGCCCACCTCGACCCCGGCACCCTCGACCTCTGGATGACCCGCGCCTACCAACAGGCGTTCCGCCACCTCTTCGACGGCGACGTCGAGCGGTACGACCCGTGGGACGCCGCCCACCGCACCGCGGGCCCGCAGTACCCCGGCTCCACCATGTGCTCGGCGTTCCGCACCTTCCAGGGCTGGACCGCACTGTCCGACATGGACCACGACCAGGGCGTGCTGCACACCGTCCCGATCCCCGAGGCGATGGCCTACCTGATGCTGCGCCCGCTGCTGCCCGACGTCCCCGACGACGACATGTGCGGCGTCACGGTCAACCAGGTCTTCCCCGCGGGCCACAAGTGGCACGCCCCGCTGATGGAGGCTCTCTCCGGCATCCCCGACGTCCGGGCCGGCGACTCGGTCTGGTGGCATTGCGACATGATCCACAGCGTGGCCCCGGTCGAGGCGCAGAAGGGTTGGGGCAACGTCATGTACATCCCGGCCGCACCGTGGTGCCCGCGCAACGAGGCGTACGCGGCTTCTGTGCGGGACGCCTTCCGCACGGGCGAGAGCCCCTCCGACTTCCCCGCCGAGCACTACGAGCGGGCGTGGCCGAACCGCTTCCGAGAGGAAGACCTCAACGAGATCGGCCGCCGCGGCCTCGGCCTGACCGCCTAGCTGTTTGGGTGGGGTCTGGTCCACAGGCGGCGGCCGACGACCCCAGATGGTCCCTAGACGGCTCGGGGCAACGTCACGGTCACGATCAGGCCGCCTTCGTCGCGGGCCTCCGCGTGCACGTCGCCGCCGTGGGCGCGGGCGATCGCCCGGACGATCGAGAGCCCGAGCCCCGCGCCGGGCGAGTGAACGCGTTCGGCGTTGTAGCGGCGGAACGGCTCGAACAGGCCGGCCACCTCGTAGCGAGGGATCACCGGGCCCGAGTTGCTCACCTCGAGGACGACCCAGCCGTCGGGGCGGGAGAGGCTGCGGACCCGCACCCAGCCGTTGACCGGCAGGTTGTGGCGTTCGCCGTTCTCCACCAGGTTCTGCACCAGGCGTTCCAGCAGGACCGGATTGCCGGCGACGGGCGCCTCGAGCGGCTCGGCCACCACCTTGACCGTGTCGGAAACCGCCACGTGGTCGACGATGTCGGCCAGGTCGACGAAGGAGCGCTCGCTCACGGGGCGATCCGACTGAGCGAGCAGCAGCAGGCCGTCGATGAGGCGGCCGTGGCGGTCGTTGATCGCCAGCAGGGTGGCGCCCAGTTGGCGTACCTCCTCGGAGGGCGACTCGGCGGCGAGCGCGACCTCCAGCAGCGTGCGGTTGAGCGTCAGCGGGGTGCGCAGCTCGTGCGAGGCGCTCGCGATGAAGCGGCGCTGGCCGTCGAAGGAATGGTCGAGGCGGGTGAGCATGACGTCGAACGTGTCGGCCAGCTCCTTGATCTCGTCCGAAGGGCCGGTCAGGGCGATCCGCTCGTGCAGGCCGCGGTCGGCGTCGGGCGGGGCCTCGGCGATGCGGCGGGCCGTCGCGGTGATCTGGTGCAGGGGCTGGAGCATGCGGCCGGCGATCAGCCAGCCGAGGGCGATCGCGGCGGCGCTGACCACGGCCAGGGCGATCAGGCCCTGGGTGAGCATGGCGTGCAGCGCGCTGGTCTGGGTGCCGTCGATGACCCTCTGGACGAACTTGTTCTCGGGCGAGTTGAGCGGCGCGTCCGCCGGCGGGGCCGAGTAGTAGGACGCCTCGCCGGCCACCATCGGGAGCCGCTGCTGCACCAGGATGTAGGTGACGCCGAGCAACACCATGCCGGCCAGCACGAACAGGCCGCCGTAGATGAGGGTGAGCCGGGTGCGGACGGTGAGTCTCATGGAATGCGATACCCCACTCCGGGCTCGGTGAGCACCACGGGCGGGTCGCCCAGCTTGCGGCGCAACTTCAAAATCGTCATCCGTACGGCGTGCGTGAACGGATCCGCGTTCTCGTCCCACGCCTTCTCGAGCAGCGTCTCGGCCGACACCGCGGTCCCGTCGGCGCGCAGCAACTCGGTCAGCACGGCGAACTCCTTGCGGGACAGCGGCACGTACCGCCCGTCGCGGTGCACCTCGCGACGATGGGGATCGAGGCTGATCCCAGCACGGCGCAGGATCGGGGGCGCGGCGGGCCGGGCGCGCCGGCCGAGGGCGGCGACCCGGGCGGACAGCTCGCGGAAGGCGAACGGCTTCGGCAGGTAGTCGTCGGCGCCGAGGGACAGGCCGTTGACCCGGTCGTCGATGCCGGCCGCGGCGGTCAGCATCAGCACCCGGGTCTCGCCACCGCGGGCGGCCAGGGCGGTGCAGACGTCGTCGCCGTGCACGACCGGCAGGTCGCGGTCGAGCACCACCACGTCGTAGTCGTTGACGTCGATGCGCTCCAGGGCGGCCCCGCCGTCGTACGCGACGTCGACCGCATGGGCCTCGTGGCGCAACCCCTGCGCCACCGCGTCCGCGAGCAGCGGCTCGTCCTCGACCACCAGGATCCGCATGCCCTCCATGGTGCCGTGCCGCGGCGTCACTTCGGCGTCACGTTTTTCCGTGACGGCGGGGAAACCTCCCGATCGCTCTACTTCCTCCCACGGCACGGCAAGAAGGATGAAGGAGACGATCATGCGAACCCGGAACGTCGCGGTGCTCGCGCTGATGCTGGCCCTCGGGCCGGCCGCGTGCGCGCGCACCGGGACGAACGACCCGCAAGTGGCCAGCGCCCAGGGCGGCACCACGACGGCGAGCCCGAGCGCGAGCGCCACCCCCTCGGACGACCCGGACGCCCCGCTGAAGTTCTCGAGGTGCATGCGGGAGCACGGCCTCTCGTGGTTCCCGGACCCGAGCAACGGAAAGATGTCGGTCGCGATCCCCCAGGGCACCGATATGAAGAAGGTCGAGGCCGCCCAGGAGGCCTGCAAGCAGTACATGCCCAACGGCGGCAACGCGCCGAAGCCCAGCGCCGAGGAGCTCCAGCAGGCCCGCGACATGGCCAAGTGCATGCGGGAGAACGGCGTCCCGAACTTCCCCGACCCCAACCCGGACGGCGGGATGATGATCGACTCGGGGAAGCTGGGCACCGGCCCGGGCGACCCGACCTGGGACAAGGCCGAGAAGGCGTGCGCGAAGTACGAGCCCAAGGGCGGCAAGCACACCGAGCAGCACTCGGACGGCGGCGGCTCCGCGAACAAGAACGGCGCCGGCACCACGAACCAGGGACGGGTCGCATGAGCGCGCGACGCACCGCCGGCGTGGTCGCCGGAGTCGTGACGGTCGGGGCGGTCGCCGCGGCGGTCACCGTGTTCAACCTGCCGGACGCGCAGAGCAGCAGCACCACCCCGAAGGACTCGGCGGTGGCCGGCACGGCCGACATCCAGAAGGAGACGCTGGTCGACCGGGAGACCCACGACGGGACGCTCGGGCACGGCGCCACCACCACGCTCGCCGCGCGCGGCAGCGGCACGGTCACCTGGCTGCCCACGGCCGGCGCGACGGTCGGCCGGGGCAAGACGCTCTACAAACTGGACAACAAGGCCGTCGTGCTGCTCTACGGCACGCTTCCCGCCTACCGCACGCTGCGGAGCGGGGTGAAGGGCGCCGACGTCAGGCAGTTCGAGAAGAACCTCTGGGCGCTGGGCTATCGCGGCTTCACGGTCGACGAGAGGTACACCGCGGCCACCGCCGACGCGGTGGAGGAATGGCAGGACGATCTCGGCCTGAGTGAGACGGGCACGGTCGAGACCAGCCAGATCTGGTACGCCCCGACGGCCGTCCGCATCGATTCGCGGAGCGCCGAGAACGGCGCGGTCGTCCAGCCCGGCGCGGAACTGCTCAAATACACCGGCACCGCGCTGGTCGCCACCGTCGACCTGACGATGGACTCTCAGCGGCTCGCCAAGCAGGGCGCCGCCGTGCGGGTCGGCATGCCCGACGGCAAGGACCTGCCCGGCAAGATCGTCAAGGTCGGCACCACCGTGCAGGAGGGTCAGGGCGACCAGGAGGACACCACGCTGATCGAGGTGACGATCAGCTTCTCGGGCGCGCCCAAGGGCATGGACGACGCGGCCGTCTCGGTCGACTTCGTCGCCTCCGAGCGCAAGGACGTGCTCACCGTTCCGGTCGCGGCGCTGCTGGCGCTCGCCGAGGGCGGGTACGGCGTCCAGGTCGTCGACGGCGCCACCACGAAGATCGTTGCCGTGGAGACCGGGCTGTTCGCCGACGGCAAGGTCGAGATCACCGGCGACGGCCTGGCCGCCGGCACGAAGGTCGGGATGCCGGTATGAACCCGGTGATGGAGATCGTCGGCGAGTCCGGGAGCCGGGTCATCGAGCTCACCGGCGTCACCAAGACCTACGCCGGCGGGGTCACCGCCGTCCGCTCGGTCGACCTGGCCGTCGAGTACGGCGAGCTCGTCGCGATCGTCGGCCCGTCGGGGTCGGGCAAGTCCACGATGCTGCACCTCATCGGCACGCTGGACCGCCCTTCCCAGGGCTCCGTCAAGATCGACGGGCACGACATCGCGACGCTCTCCGACCGGCAGCTCTCGGCGCTGCGGGCGCGCCGGATCGGCTTCGTGTTCCAGCAGTTCCACCTGGCGCCGGGGCGGAACGCCGTGGCCAATGTCGCCGACGGGCTGCTTTACGCAGGCGTACCGAAAAAGGAGCGTGAGTGGCGCGCGGAGGCCGCCCTCATCCGTGTCGGCCTGGGTGACCGCCTGACCCACCGCCCGCACGAGCTCTCCGGCGGCGAGCGGCAGCGGGTCGCCATCGCCCGCGCGGTGGCCGGAGATCCCGCCGTGCTGCTGGCCGACGAACCGACCGGAAACCTCGACTCGGTGTCCGGCTCCGGCGTGGTCGAGCTGCTGCGGGAGCTGAACGCGAGCGGCACCACGGTGCTGGTCATCACCCACGACCACGAGATCGCCGACAGTCTGCCGCGGCAGGTCCCGATGCGCGACGGGGCGGTGGTCGTTCATGGCCTCGCCTCTTAGCCCGGCCCGGCTGCGATCGTCGGACCTGCTGCGACTCGGCGGGACCGGCCTGCGGGCGCGTCCGCTGCGCGCGGTGCTGTCGTCGCTCGGGATCGCGATCGGGATTGCGGCGATGACCGCGGTCGTGGGGATCAGCTCGTCCAGCCAGGCGGATCTCGATCGGGCGCTGGCGGCTCTCGGCACCAACATGCTCACGGTCACGCCTGGCGAGACCATGATGGGCAAGTCGGCCACGTTGCCCGACACGTCGGTGTCGATGATCCGGCGGGTCGCGCCGGTGCTGTCGGCCACGGCCACCGGGGCGGTCGACGACGCCCACGTCTACCGGACCGACAAGATCCCGCAGGCGCAGACCGGGGGCCTCGCGGTGATGGCGGCCGAGCTGGGCCTGCTCAAGACCGTGGGCGCGTCGCTGGCCGACGGGACGTGGCTGAACGCGGCCACCGCGCGGTATCCGGCCGTGGTGCTGGGCTGGGACGCGGCCCGGCGGTTGGGCAACGTGCCCGCCGTCTACATGCTCGGGCGGTGGTGGACCGTGGTCGGCGTGCTCAACCACGTGCCGCTCGCGCCGGAGCTCGACTCGGCCGCGCTGGTCGGGTGGCAGGCCGCCGGCGCCTATCTCGGGTTCGACGGGCATCCGACGACCGTCTACGCCCGGGCGGTCGACGCTCAGGTGGAGGCCGTGCGGGCCGTGCTGGGGCCGACGGCGAATCCGCAGAACCCGAACGAGGTCAAGGTGTCCCGGCCGTCCGACGCCCTCGCGGCCCAGCGCGCCACCAATGCGACATTCACCGCACTGCTCCTCGGGCTCGGCGCCGTGGCGCTGCTCGTGGGCGGGATCGGGGTGGCCAACACGATGGTCATCTCGGTGCTGGAGCGACGGGCCGAGATCGGCCTGCGCCGGTCGCTCGGCGCCACGAAGGGGCAGGTCCGAACCCAGTTCGTCGCCGAGTCGCTGCTCCTGTCGCTGCTCGGCGGCGCCGCGGGTGTCCTGCTCGGCTATCTGGTGACCGGCTTCTACTCGGCCACCCAGGACTGGCCCACGGTCGTCCCCCTGTGGGCGCTCGGCGGCGGCGTCGCGGCAACGGTCGTGATCGGCGCGATCGCCGGCCTCTATCCCGCGATCCGGGCGGCGCGCCTGGCCCCCACGGAGGCACTGGCGGCGGCCTGACCGGGCCGGCTCGGGAAGCGCCACGGGGGCTTCCCGAGCCCTCGCCATTCCTGACGGAAGTTGTCAGCCATTGCCGCTAGCGTTCATCCCATGCGAGCCACCGGAACCTTCGAGGTAGCCAACTTCACCCCCGCCCCCGTGCCGCCGTCCGACGTCAAGACGGCCCTCCCGACGGGCGTGGCCACGATGACCAAGACCTTCACCGGCGAGATCTCCGGCCGATCCGCGACCCTGTTCACCGCGGCCTACGACCCCGCCACCGGCACCGGCACCTACGTGGCGATGGAATCCTTCGAGGGCAGCGTCGCCGGCGCCGAGGGCGCCTTCAATTTCGCGCATTCCGCAACCACGCTGGGCGAGGGCCGCGACGCCGAGTTCTTCGTCATCGTCCCCGGCAGCGGAACCGGCGCGCTGGCCGGCATCGAAGGCGCCGGTGGCATGTCCATCGCCGACGACGGCACCCACGCCATCTGGCTCGACTACAACCTGGGTGGAACGCGCCTCTAGCCGTGATCCGAGACCTCTTGCGGGCGCTCGCCGACCGGAAGATCGAGCGATTCGTCCTCGAAAGCCTCCGGCGGCACCGTGGTGCGGCGGGCCAGCCCGATCACGCCCAGCGTCATGACGATCGCCGCGAGCGCGACCACGACCTGCCCCGCCGCGCCGAAGCGGAAGCTCTCGTCGAACAGGACCACCCCGGCGACGGCGGCGACCAGCGGGTTGGAGACGCTCACCGTCGCCAGCGGCGTGGCCAGCCCCGCGCCCTTGTACGAAAGCTGCCCGAGCAGATAGCCGCCCGTGGACAGCACCACCACCATCCCCGTGATGAACATGGACACGGAGCCCGCCCCATGCTCGGTGAAGGACGCCAGCAGGGCCTTCGACAGCACCGAGGCGATGCCGAAGGCCACGCCGGCGGCGGCGGCGAGCAGCACGGCACGCCAGCGGGCCGAATGGGCGATCGCGGCGACCGTGGTGAGGACGCCGACCACGGCCAGTGTCAAAAATGCGACATAGCGACCGGACGTCTCGGTGAGCAGGGCCGGGGCCGACGACTCGACCGAGAGCGACATGATCAGGGACAGGCCGAGGACGGTGAGGGCGGCGTCGATCCACGCGGGGATGCTGATGCGCACCCGATACCGCAGCGCCGAGATCGGCAGGGCGAACAACAGCGTCAGCGTGCCCAGCGCCTGCACCACGGCCACCGTGCCGAAGTTGAGCGCCAGAACGTGCAGGCCAACGCCGCCCCCGGTGAGCAGCAGCGCCACCGCCCAGCGCCGCACGCCGCGGTTGCGGTGCTCGGCCAGCCGCTCCTGAGCGACGGCCGCGCCCGCGTAACTCGCGGCGGACAGGATCGACAGTGCGACAGCCCACGCCAGTGACCCCATGGACACCCCTCTTCGAGCTTGCCTCACCGACCCGGCTGTCAGCCTGGCGAAAACGCAGATTGTTCGCGTCATCCCCGAGGTAAAGATCCCTACGGCAGATGTAGTACCTCACGACGAGGCCACCCGGCCATAGCTAAATTCGGGTCGCCGATCTCCGGGGGCTCTGCCACGATCAGGCGCATGACGCAGGCGGCGAGGGTCCGGATCGGCTGGAGCGACCTGCCCGAGGCCGTGCGCTCCCGGTCCGAGCGCATCATCGGGGGCCGGGTGGTGGCCGCGCATTCCCAGCCGGGCGGGTTCTCGCCCGGCAGCGCCGACCGGGTCGTCACCGACTCCGGCCGCCGTGCCTTCGTCAAGGCCGTCACCCCGGCGGTCAACGAGCGCTCGGCCGAGCTCGCCCGGCAAGAGATGCGAATCACCTCGGCGATGCCCGGCAACGCCCCGGTTCCCCGCATGCTGGGCGGCTTCGACGAGGGCGGGTGGGTCGTGCTGGTCCTCGAGGACATCGACGGCGCCCACCCTCGTACCCCGTGGGTGGAAAGCGAGATCGACGCGGCCATGACCGCTCTCGCCGAGCTCGCCGCGGCCGTCACCCCTTCGCCGGTGCACGGCGTGCCCTCGGCGGCCGACAACCTCGCCGGCGACTTCGCCGCGTGGGCGAAGATCGCCGCCGATCCCCCGGCCGACCTCGACCCCTGGTGCGCCGCGCGCCTGCCCGAGCTGCGGTCCGCGTCCGAGCGGGCGGTCGCCGCCATCGCGACCGGCGAGACGCTCGTGCACTGCGACATCCGCGCCGACAACCTGCTGATCCGGCGCGGCGGGCGAATCATGGTGATCGACTGGCCGTGGGGCTGTGTCGGGCCGGAATGGCTCGACCGGCTGCTGCTGGGGCTCGACGTGCTGACCAACGGCGGCGACCCGTCCCGGGTCTTCGAGGGCATCGACGCCGGCGCGGTCACCGACATCACCGCGTCCATCGCAGGCATGTTCGAGCATGTCTGCCGCCAGCCGCCGCCGCCCGGCATCCCGACCGTGCGGGCCTTCCAGCGCGCCCACGCCGACGCGATCCGCCCGTGGCTGCGCGAGCGTCTCTGATCTGAGCGCGGCGCCCAGCCGTATTCAACGGCGGGTGGTTACTGCCATCGCACCAGATGGGAGGTCCGGCACACCCGGCCGGGCCGGGCCCGGCCGCGCACTAGGCTGGGAGATCTGGGCTTCGGCGTGGCGGCCCGACCGGCCAACAAATGTCTCACGGAACGGAACATGATGATCGACCAGGCCAAGGTACGTGTCCTTCTGTTGGAGAGCATTCACCGCGACGCGGTGTCCCGGCTCGAGGCCGAGGGGTACCACGTCGAGTCCGTCCGCAACGCTCTGGACGAGGCCGAGCTCATCGAGCGCATCCAGGGCGTCCACCTGCTCGGCATCCGGTCCAAGACCAAGGTGACCGCCAAGGTGATCGAGTCGGCCGACAGCCTGGTCGCGGTCGGGGCGTTCTGCATCGGCACCGACCAGATCGACCTCACCGCGGCGACCGCCGCCGGCGTGGCGGTCTTCAACGCGCCGTTCTCCAACACGCGCTCGGTGGTCGAGCTCGCGATCGCCGAGATCATCTCGATGACGCGCCGGCTCACCGAGAAGAACGCGCTGATGCACCAGGGCGTCTGGGACAAATCGGCCGACGGCGCGCACGAGATCCGCGGCCGCCGCCTCGGCATCATCGGCTACGGCAACATCGGCACCCAGCTCTCGGTGCTGGCCGAGAACCTCGGCATGCACGTGTCCTTCTACGACACCGCCGACAAACTGGCGCTGAGCAACGCGCACCGCTGCGCCTCGATCGAGGAACTGCTCGAGACGTCCGACGTGGTGACCCTGCACGTCGACGGCCGGCCCGGCAACGCCGGCTTCTTCGGCGCCGAGCAGTTCAAGCGGATGCGCCCGGGCGCGCTGTTCCTCAACCTGTCGCGCGGCATCGTGGTCGACCACGTGGCGCTGCGGGACGCGCTGACCAGCGGCCACCTGTCCGGCGCCGCGGTCGATGTCTTCCCCACCGAGCCGAAGGGCCGCGGCGACGAGTTCGTCTCCGAGCTGCGCGGGCTGCCCAACGTCATCCTCACCCCGCACATCGGCGGCTCGACCGAGGAGGCGCAGTCCGACATCGGCGACTTCGTCGCCAACAAGCTGACCCACTTCATCAAGGACGGCAACACGACGCTGAGCGTCAACCTGCCGTCGGTGGCGTTGCCCGAGCAGTCCGGGATGAGCCGGATCGTCCACGTCCACGTCAACACGCCCGGGGTCCTCGCCAAGGTCAACAGCATCCTGGCCCAGCACCACGTGAACGTGGAGGGTCAGCTGCTGAGCACCCGCGGCGAGTACGGCTACCTGATCACCGACATCAGCGGCGGGTACAGCGACGAGGTGCTCGACCAGCTGCGCGGCATGGAGCAGACGGTCCGCCTGCGGGTCCTCTCCTGAGGAACCCTAGGCGTTCTCGATCGTCAGCGCGTTGATCCGGGCGCCGGCAGTGACGTCGTAGCGGTCGGTGGTGGCCCATCCCTTCGGGGTGAGGGTCGAGCCGGCCGCCAAGTCTTTGAGGGTCTTCGTCCCGGCCACCACGCTCTGGGCGCCGCCGCCGACCTTGATGCGGACCGGGTTGTCCGCCGGGGACTTGAGGACCAACTTGTCGACGGCGCCATTGATCTTCAGGGGCACGGTGCCGGACGGGCGGGAGAGCGTCACCTCGGCCTGCTTCATGGCCGCGACCATCTCGATCCCGCTGACCTGGCCGCCGCTCACGTCGATGACCTGCTTCTGGGCGTACCCGGAGAAGCGCAGCTGCCAGCGCACCTTCGCAGCCAGCACCACCTCGATCTCGCCGCCCGTGCCGTCACCGTCCTTGCTGACCTGGAGCTTGACGTCGTCGTTGCGGATCGTCGGATCGGGCAGGATGCCCGCATCGTCCGGTGTGGAGATGCGGTAGAGGTCGTCGCCGAGCTCGCCGATGGTCACGCGCACGGAGTTGACGCCGGCCAGCAGCTCGAAGCTCGCCTTGGTGCGGTTGTCGAGGGGGGCGCTCACCGTGCGCCCGGCGGTCGCGTTGCCGTTACCGAGCGGCAGGGAAGTGTCGGAGCCGGTGAAGTACATGACGCCGGCGATCGAGCCGAGCACCAGCACGATCGCGCTGAGCACGACGATGCCCATGGTCACGATGCGCGACTGCCGCGGCTCGGGGGGCAGGGACACGGGAGGCAGCGACGCGGGAGCACGCCGCGCGGCGTGCTCCCCCGACGGCGATCGCAGGGCGCCGGACACCCGCTCGAGCGGCTCGGGGTCGAGCCGGGGCGAAGGCGGCCAGCTGGGCGACACCGGCGCCGGCGCCGGCGAAGCGAACGTCTGCGCGGGCGAAGCGAACGTCTGGGCCGGTGGCGCGAACGTCTGCCCCGACGAGGAGAACGGCGGCGCCGACGTAGGACCGTGCCGCACGGGCGAGATCGGATCGTCGGAGAAGCCGAACGAGGCCCGCGAGTTCACGGCCGACGACGGCGGGACCGGAGCCGAGAAAGGATCGGGGATCTCGGTGCCCTCGGTGAACCAGGAGCCACCGGTGGTGGACTCGGCCGGCGGATGAGCGGGCGGCCGACGATAAAGAGTGTCACCACGCGAGTCGGCCACAGCCACATCGGACGACGCGTCGTCAGCTGGTCGGTCCACGAGTCTCCCCTGTCGCAATGCCGGCCACCCGGCGTCCCCGACAGTGGTACGTATTTGAACTTCTCCCGGATGAGTGCTGGCGACAACTACTTGGAGTTACTGCCGGCCGGGCCGAATGAGCCCCCGCCGGGTGGCGATCGCGACCGCCTCGAGCTGGCTGTGCGCCCCGAGTTTCGCCAGCACAGCCTTCACATAGCCACGGCACGTGTGCAGGCTGATGCCGAGCCGGCGGGCGATCGCACGAGCGTCCAATCCGGCCGCCATCAGATGCAGAACTTCGTCTTCCCGTACGGTCAGGCCGCTGCTACGCGGCGCGACGACCGGCGACTGGCTGCGGAGCAACCGCGCGAGGATGTCGGTCGAGACGGTCATGCCGCCGCCGTGCGCCGTGCGCAACGCGTTCAGCACGTCACCGAGCGCGCCGTTCTTGGAGAGGAATCCGGCGGCGCCGGCCGCGGTGGCCCGCCCGACGAGCGCGCCCTCGTCGCTGGCAGTGAGGATCACCACACGGCTGTCCGGCTGGCGCACCCGGATCAGTTCCGCGATGGCTATACCGTCCGCATCGGACAGTTCCGGGTCGAGCAGAATCACGTCGGGTTGCAGCTGCTGTGCGAGCTGTAGGGCCTCGGCGCCGGTGCGCGCGTGCCCCACGTACTCGAGGTCGGGCTGGCCGGCCAGAGCGTGTCCGAGCAGCTCGGCGAACGTCTGGTGGCCGTCGACGACGAGGACGCTGATCGCTTCGCCGTGTTTCATGCGCCACCTTTCAAACCGAACGGACCTCGGAAGTCTAAGGAGTACCAGCACTCAACTTTGCCCTACCAACAGCCTGCCGCGGCGACGGGCCGGATCCGTTCCGCCGGTACACCCGACAGCAGGATGAGGCCAAGCGGTCGCGATCACCAGTCTTTCGGTTGATGGGACCCCTAGCATTGGGCCTTGCCGGTCAACTTTGCCAGAAGCAAAGTTTCGATTCATGTTCGACATCCAGCTCTTCGGTCGCATCGAGGTCCGTACCCGGGGCGAGCGCCTCTCGGGCGCCGACTTCGGCGGTGACCGGCCACGCCACCTGCTCGCGCTCCTCGCGCTGCGCGGCGAGGCGTCCATCTCGGAGCTGGCCGAGCTGCTGGGCACGGGCAAGAAGTCCGTCGAGGCCGACTTGTCGGTTCTTCGGGCGCACCTGGAGCCGGGGATCAATCCCCGCGAATCGGTCATCGTCGCGCACCGCGGCCGCCTGCGCCTCGACCCCGAGCGGGTCCGGGTCGACGTGGCCCGTTTCGACGAGCTCATCGCGCTGGCGGCCGGCCGCACTCCCGAGCGCGCCGTGAAACCGCTGACCGCGGCCGCCTTCCTCGCCACCCGCCCGCTGCTCGAGGACGAGGACGAGCCGTGGGCCGCCGAGTTGCGCAACGAGTACCGCGCGAAGCTGGTGATGGCCCGGCGGCCACCGGCCGAGGTATCGGTTAAATAGCGCGCGCCGCCCCGGTGGGAGGCGCAGAATCGCCGGGTGCTGACCACGCTGCTCCCGGTGCCTCTCGCGCCGGAGATCTCGCTCCATCTCGCGGGCAGCGATGTCGGCCTCTTCGACCAGGCCGGCGGCGAGTTCCGCAGTGACCAGCCGCTGCCGTTCTGGGCCTTCGTCTGGGCCGGCGGGCAGGCCTTGGCCCGATATGTTCTCGACCACCCCGAGACCGTCCTGAACAAAACGGTCATCGACCTCGCGACCGGCTCCGGCGTGGCCGCGATCGCCGCCGCGAAAGCGCGGGCCGCGCAGGTCGGTATCACCGACATCAACCCCGAGGCGATCGCCGCGGCGCACCGCAACGCCGCCGCCAATCGCGTCACCCTGAGCGACGATGTCGGCGACCCCGATGTGATCTTGGCCGGCGACGTCTTCTACAGTCCCACCGTCGCCGAACAGATGATCAAGCGACTCCGGGCCGAGCGGCGAAAAGACCGGCAGGTCCTGGTTGGCGACCCCGGTCGGGGGTATTTCCCGGAGCGGCTGTTCGAGCCGCTGGCGGAGTACACCGTGCCGGTCCCCGCCGCGCTCGAGGAGACCGAGGCACTCGCGACGACGGTCTGGCGCATGCGATAAGCGTCACGTTCCGCCGGTGCCCGATGAGAATGCTTTCACCACGCAACAAGTTGTACGATGCATGCATCAATCAAGGCTGCAGGGAAACCACCATGCATGAAAGAGCCGAAGCGCGGCTGGCCGACCAGATCATGCGGTTCTTCCGGCTCGGCGCGCGAGCCAAGGGCATGCTCAACAGCGGAGACCTGGGTGCGGAGTTCTCCGCGCTGATGCTGCTCTTCCCGCTGCGGTTCCTCGGCCCGATGCGCGTGACCGACCTTGCCGAGGCCAAGCAGGCCGACCCTTCCACGGTCAGCCGGCAGGCCGCCCAACTGGTGAAGGCGGGCCTGGCCCGCCGCGAGGCCGACCCGGAGGACGGGCGGGTATCGCGCCTGGCCATCACCGAGGCCGGGCTGGACGCCTGCCGGCAGCTGCACGACGCCCGCGAGGCCTTCCTCGCCGAGGTGCTCAGCAGCTGGCCGGCCGAGCGCGTCGAGGCCTTCGTCGAGCTCTTCATCGAATTCAACACCGCGGTCGAAGCCCGTCTGCGCATCTCGGCCGCGCCACCTCAACGGGAGAACGCGTGAGCAACCCCCAGACCACCGCGCCGCCCGCCGCCGGCTCCGCGGACTTCACCCATCGACAGATCCTCACGGTTCTCGCCGGCCTGATGATGGGCATGTTCCTGGCCGCCCTCGACCAGACGATCATGGCCACCGCCACCCGGACGATCGCCGACGACCTGCACGGCTTCAACCTCCAGGCCTGGGCCACGACGGCGTTCCTGATCACGTCGACGATCTCCACGCCGCTGTACGGCAAGCTCTCCGACATCTACGGGCGGCGGCCCTTCTTCCTGTTCGCGATCGGCATCTTCGTGATCGGCTCGATGCTCTGCGGCCTCTCGCAGAACATGTACGAGCTGGCCGCGTTCCGCGCGATCCAGGGCATCGGCGCCGGCGGCCTGATGTCGATGGCGCTGGCGATCATCGGCGACATCGTCCCGCCCCGCGAGCGAGCCCGTTACCAGGGCTTCTTCCTCGCGGTGTTCGGCACCGCCAGCGTCATCGGCCCGCTGCTGGGCGGCTTCTTCGCCGGCCAGGACTCGATCGCCGGCATCACCGGCTGGCGCTGGATCTTCTACCTGAACGTGCCGGTCGGCATCGCCGCGATGGCCGTGGTGGCCCGCGTGCTGCACCTGCCGCACCACCGCACCGACCACCGCATCGACTGGCCCGGCGCGGTCGCCCTGATCGTCGGCCTGGTGCCGCTGCTGACCGTGGCCGAGCAGGGCCGCGACTGGGGCTGGGACTCGCCTCGCGCGTTCGCCTGCTACATCGTCGGCGCGCTCGGCATCGCCGCGTTCATCTTCGCCGAGCGGGCGTACGGCGACGAGGCGCTGCTGCCGCTGCGCCTGTTCCGCAACCGGACGGTCGCGGTCGGCTCGATCTCCAGCACGATCATCGGTATGGCCATGTTCGGCGGCCTGCTGACCGTTCCGCTGTACCTGCAGATCGTCAAGGGCTCCTCGGCCACCGAGGCCGGCCTCCAGATGATCCCGTTCGTGATCGGCATCATGGCCGGCTCGATCGCCGCCGGCCAGCTCATCGCCCGCACCGGCCGCTACCGGATCTTCCCGATCATCGGCAGCATCCTCATGGTCTCGGCCCTGGCGCTGTTCGCGATGATCGGCGCCGACACGCCGCTGTGGAAGACCATGCTGATCATGGTGCTGATGGGCCTCGGCCTCGGCGGCAACATGCAGCCGATGATCACCGCCGTGCAGAACGCGGTCTCACCGCGGGAGATCGGCGTGGCCACCAGCTCGGTAACCTTCTTCCGCTCGATGGGCGGCACGCTCGGCACGGCGATCTTCCTGTCGGTGCTGTTCAACGTCGTCGGCGGCAAGATCGCGTCGGCATACCAGAAGGCGCAGGGCACCGCGGCCTTCCAGCAGTCGGTGGCCGCCGACCCGAGCCAGATGCAGACGCTCCAGCAGGCGCAGGGCAGCAACGCGCTGAACGACACGTCGTTCCTCGAGAAGCTCTCGGCCGTCGTCTCGCACCCGTTCAAGGTCGGCTTCTCGGACGGCATCCAGGTCGTCTTCATCCTGGCCGCCGCGGTCATGGTGATCGGCCTGATCGTGGTCTTCTTCCTGCCCGAGGTCCCGCTCTCCCAGCGCTCGGCCCAGCAGCAGCGCGAGGCCGACATCCTGGCCGCCGAGAACAGCGACGGCGTCCCCGGCGAGGTCGGCGCGGGTCCCCTGCCCGACAAGGTCCCGCACTAACAAGATCAAACCGTCTTCCGGTACGCCGGGAGCACCGTCACCAAAGGGGCCGGGCCGCACACGCGGCCCGGCTCGGTAGCGTTTCCACCATGTCTGTTGTGAAGATCAACGCCATCGAGGTGCCCGAGGGCGCCGGCCCCGAGTTGGAGAAGCGCTTCGCCGCCCGGCAGGGCGCGGTCGAGAACGCGCCCGGCTTCCTCGCCTTCGAGCTGCTGCGCCCGGTCAAGGGCGAGAACCGCTACTTCGTCTATACGCGCTGGGAGTCCGAGGAGGCGTTCCAGGCCTGGTCGTCCGGCTCGGCCCGCGAGGCGCACTCGGGCGAGCGCGCCCGGCCGGTCGCCACCGGCGCCTCCCTGCTGGAGTTCGAAGTCGTCCAACACCTGTCGAAAGACTGAGACCTACGCGTTCCGGGCCGCCGCGGCGATCAGGCGGTCGGCCACCGCCCGGCGGTCGAGACCGAGGCGCTGGGCGGTCTCGCCGAGCAGGTCGTAGGCCTCGCGGACGCCGCAGCCGCGCTGCGCGATGATCACGCCGACCGCGCGGTCGACGGCGGCGTCCGTGCTGGTCTCGTCGCGTCGGCGCAGCTCGCCCAGCAGCACCTCGGCCTGGTTGACCAGGGCCATCGCGGTCAGCAGCAGGTCGGGCCCGAGCGCGCCGGCCCCGTCCAGATAGAGGCTGACCGCGCCCACCTCGGCCCGGGGCACGTCCAGCGGCACGGCGACCACCGCGCGGACCCCCTCGGCGCGGGCCGGCTCGGCCAGCTCGGGCCAGCGCTCGTCGGTGGTCAGGTCGGCGACGGTGACCAGGGCCCGCGTGCGGGCCGCGTGGAGTCCGGGGCCGGTGCTCAACGCGTACTGGAGCTCGTCGACGCCCTCGCCGGACGGCCCGGCGGCGGTGCAGGTGAGCGGGCCGCCCTCGCCGATCAGCGTGACCGAGCAACGCACCGTGCCCGGCACCGCGCCCACCACCCAGGCCGCGAGGCGCTCGAGCGCCGAGGCGAAGCTCTCGGCGCCGAGCAGGCGCACCGACAGCTCGTGCAGCAGCCCGGCCAGTTCGACCGCGTGCGGGCCGCTGAGGGCGGCGGAGCGCGTGCTGCGGGTGCGCGCGGGACGGCTCAGCAAACGAGCGGGGCCACGCGCCGGCGCAGAAATCCGGCGATTCTGGGCAGACACGCGGGGAATATTGCCATGACCATCGACGAACACGGAAGTTCGGTGCCTCTACCGGGTGGTCTCGGCGGAGGTGGCCGCCTCGTCGGAGCGGCGGTTCTCCACCGCTTCCGGGGTATCTTCGCGCTGGTCGGAGTCGTCCAGGATGGCCTCGGCCTGCGCCCGCGGGTCGGCGCTGCCGGCCGCACGCTCCTCGGGAAGCAGCTCGGCGGCCCGTTGCTCGATCCGGTCAGTCATGAATGATCAAGTACCCCGCGGAGCGAGCCCCTGAAACACGTCGCCGCCCCCGGGCGAACCCGGGGGCGGCGTACGAGATGTCGGTGTGCATGTCGCCTCGCGGCGAAAGGCACGATACGGCTCCAGCCGAACGGTATTCCGTAAAGGCAAAGGGTGAGGCCCGGGGACACTGGACACACCGACATCCGTTCACAACTGTCGGTCGCACCCCATGATTCCGTTAGCGGGTGTGACCCGCGCCACAGGAACGCTCAGTCGGCTTCGGCCGCCTTCTTGGCGCGGTCATAGGCCATCTGGAGGAAGTCCGAGACGGCCGTGGCGGTGAGCGCGGTGGCCGCCAGCCGGGTCAGCCGCGGAGCCAGGACCAGGCCGCCGGTGAGCCCGGTGGCGACCCAGAGGGCGAGGCAGAAGGGACACGTGATCAGCTCGCCGATCCCGTGCCGGACCGAGCTGCCCTGATCGCGTACCTCCTCGTTGAGCTCGGCGGCGCCGGCCGGCTCGGCGTACCGGGCGAACGGCGCCCGCAGCGGGCTGGCCACAGCGTCCTTGGCGAGCAGGCGGCTCAGCTTGTGCGTGGCGATTGAGATCAGCGCCACGTCCGCGATCCCGGGTCGCTGCGGCGCCGACCGGCCGGTGAGCTTCGCGGCACCGGCCAACGACGCGGCGAGGGCGCCGAAGGCGCCCATCGCGACCAGGTATCCGTCGAGCGGCCGGTGTTCGTGTGGGGCATAGGCGTCAGCGACGTGCGCCATCCGGTCGCGCAGGGTGTCGGTCATGGGGGTCCTCCTGCAAGCGGGCGGGCGAGCGGGCGGTCAGAAGTCCTGCGTCAGTCGGGCGGGGTCCACCTCGCGGCCCGGGAAGCGGGTCAGGTACTCGGTCTCCAGCTCGGCAGTGCGCCGGAAGTGGTTGTCGAGGGCCGCGCCGGGGCCGTGCCGGAGCGTGGACATCCGCGCGCGATAGAGGCTGGACAACTCCCGGAACAGGTCCTCGTCGTCAAGCGTGGCCGGGTCCACGCCGGTCCCGGTCTCGGCGTCCGCCATCGTGCACCTCCGTCGTGGTCATCACCTGGCAGAACGGTTGCCCGCGCCGACGGCGGGCAAACGTGCCGCCGGTACCCTCGTGTGCATGAAGGGGCTGTGGACGCCGGCGTGGATCGTGCGGCATGTCCTGGCGCTGGTCGCGATCGCGGGCTGCCTCGGGCTGGGGTGGTGGCAGTTCAGCCGGGCCAGTGGCGGCAACACGCTCAGTTGGGGCTACACCTTCGAATGGCCGGTGTTCGCGGCCTTCTTCGCCTTCCTCTGGTACCGCGAGGTCCAGCTGGCCCGCGAGCCTCCCGCCGAGGCGCCGGAGGAAAGGGACGAAGAGCCCGAGAAGCTCCCAGGCTCGCCTGTTACGGTCGGCCGGCCCGTGCGGGTCGCGGTCAGCAGGGCGCCCGCCGAAGACGACCCCGAGCTGGCCGCCTACAACGACTACCTCGCCTGGCTCGCAGCCCATCCCGGCGCCGGACCGGCCGACTACCCCGGTTACACCTCGACGAAATAGGACGTGGAACGTGCAGGGAGCGCTCACCCGCTATCGGATCATCGCGTGGATCGTCGGCGTCTGCCTGCTCACGCTCGTCCTGGTCGGCATGCCGCTGAAGTACCTCGCCGACAACGACACCGTGGTGGCGATCGTCGGCCCCGCGCACGGCTTCCTCTTCATGGTCTATCTGGTGCTGACCTTCGACCTGGCGCGCCGGGCGGGGTGGCCCTTCCTCCGCATGATCCTGGTGATGGCGGCCGGAACCATCCCCTTCCTCTCGTTCTGGGCCGAGCGTAAGGTCAGCCACGCGTGGGTTCCCGTGGAACCGGTGAAAAGTCCCATTTGATCGCGAGAATGACGCGCCGTCTTCGTCGAATGACAATGCGTTATCGGGATCAATCACGCATATCTGGCCTTTTCCTTAAATCCCGCGTAGAGACCTTGATTTTGTTTCGCGCATCGATAAGTTAATGCGGTTGGTTCGGTCCGCAGCCACATCCCTCGGTGGCGCCGGCCAACGCCGCCCAATCGGCGCGGTGTCCTCGCACGCCCTCCCCCGGAGCGAGCGCGGGCCCGAGTTGAGCCGGGGAACCGCGTTTCTGGGCTGAATCTGCGGAGCAGCAGGGCCTTCTTCCCGCCCACTGAACCGCCCGGATTTGGCGTCAGCTAACCCGGTAGGCGGCCGCAGCGGAAGAAAGGTCAGCAACCGGTGCCAACCCCCCGCACCAGGCTTCGGGCACTCATGGTCGCGGCGATGGCGATCGCGATCACCGGATCCGTGGCGACCGCGGCACACGCGGCGCCGTCCGAGACCGAGCTCAAGAAGCAGATCGAGACCGCCTCGAACCAGCTCGAGGACATCACCGAGTCGTACAACAAGCTCAAGATCGACCTGACCAAGACGGCGAACGACCAGAAGACCCTCCAGGCCTCGCTCGCGCCCGCCAAGGCGAAGCTCGTGGTGGCCGAGGCACAGGTCGAGACCATCGCCTCCCAGGCCTACATGCAGGGCCGGGTGGGGCCGATGAGCGCGCTGCTGGGCAACGAGCAGGGCGGCCTGGTCGAGAAGATGAGCCTCCTCGAGATGATCAACCGCGCCAATCAGCGGGACATCAACGACTTCACCGAGACCACGCAGAACTTCGCCGACCGGCAGGCGGCCCTGAAGACCACTCAGGCCAAGCAGGCGGCGCAGCTCAAGGCGATGGACGCCCGGAAGAAGACGATCGAGGCGAACATCAAGAAGCTGCGCGCCATGCGTGTGCAGGCGTACGGCAGCGCGACCGAGACCGGCGTCGCGGGAGCGGCCGGCCCGGCGCCCGCCATCTCCGGCAAGGCGGGCATCGCCGTCGACTTCGCGTACACGCAGGCGAACAAGCCGGCCTACTACGGGTACGGCGACGCGGGCCCCAACACGTTCGACTGCTCGGGCCTGACCATGGCCGCCTGGTCCAAGGCCGGCAAGTCGCTGCCGCACAACGCGGCCGCGCAGTACAGCGCCACCGCCCGGATCAGCAAGTCGCAACTGCAGCCGGGCGACCTGGTGTTCTACCGCAGCCTCGGGCACGTCGGCCTGTACGTCGGCGGCGGCATGATCATCGACGCGTCACGCGAGGGCGAGCCGGTCAAGAAGAGGACGATCAACATCATGACCCCGTACGGCTACGGACGGGTCAAGTAACAACCGCGGAACCAAGAAGGCCGGTACCCAATGGGGTACCGGCCTTTCGCGTAGGGAAATCCGGGGGAAGTGCGAAGATCAGGCGGCCTGCAGGCCCTCGGCCCGGGCCAGCTCGCGCAGCCGGCCGAGCGCCTGGATCTCGAGCTGGCGGATGCGCTCGCGGCTGAGCGAGAAGCGCGAGGCCACCTCGGTCAGCGAGTGCTCCCGGCCGTCCTCGAGGCCGTACCGCGCCCGCATGATGCCGGCCGACCGGTCGTCGAGGTGGTTGAGCAGACCCTCGATGCGCTGGCGCTCCAGGGCAGTCAGCACGATCTCTTCCGGCGAGGGTGCGTCGCTGTCGGCCACCAGGTCGCCGAGGTTGGTGTCGCCGTCGTCGCCGACGGGCGTGTCGAGGGAGACGGTGTCCTGAGCCCAGCGGGTGAGCTCGTTGACCCGCTCGACCGTCACGCCGAGCGCCTTCGCGATCTGGTCGGGCTCGGGGTCGGCGCCGAGCTCGCGGACGAGCTGGCGGGTGACGTTGCGCATCCGGTTGACGTCTTCGACCAGGTGCACGGGGAGGCGCACGGTGCGCTCCTGCTGGGCGATGGCCCGGCTGATCGCCTGGCGCACCCACCACGTCGCGTACGTCGAGAACTTGTAGCCGCGCTCGTAATCGAACTTCTCGACCGCGCGGACCAGGCCGGTGTTGCCCTCCTGGATCAGGTCGAGCATCGGCATGCCGGAGCGCACGTAGCGCCGGGCGATCGACACGACCAGTCGCAGGTTGGCCCGGATGAACAGGTCCTTCGCCCGCTGACCTTCGTGGACGATCCGCTCGAGCTCCTCGCGGCTCACGCCACGCGGCGTCTCGCCCTCGTCGAGCAGGAACTCCGCGTAGAGGCCCGCTTCGATCTGCTTGGAAAGATCGACTTCCTCGGCTGCGCTCAGCAGTGGCGTCCGGGAGATTTCGTGCAGGTAGACGCCGACAAGGTCACGCTCCTCGGCGACCTGGTCGGTCCGCATCACGGTGTTCTTCTCCACGTTGCCCACGGTCCCCTCATTGCGTTCACTACTTACCCCGTTACGGGCAAACCCTGTGTTCATCAGTTCCTCCCCGTAACGTCCGCAGTTCGTACCTTGCGGTTACTGGCATCTACACAACAAATGACTGCTCGCACTGATTCCGGCTGGTGGATCGAAAGTGTCACGAACGCCTGGGTGATTGCTGAGAGCCGCATGCGATGTTCCTGAAGGGGGCTCGTGGCACAGCATTCGCGCGCCGCCGCCGCTGTCGGTCGCGCAGCAGAACGCTTACCCGCGTTGGTCTCAATGACACCATCGGCCCCCCACCTGTCGCAGCGACGGGCATCACCACCGACCTTGGGACGTCCATCACTACCCAGTACGGCCGTCCGGCTTCCTGGGTTCACGTGCAGCATCGACAGCTTCGCGACCGGCTTGAACCAAAAGCCTCATCAAAAAGATCCCGAGGCGCGGTGCCGAACGGGACCACCTGCCACAATGCGGCACGACCCGCCGTAGTTCACTCGCCCGCACGGGTGACGCCCGTGCAGGTGACGGCGTATTTGGTAACTATTGGCGACCACCTGGCCATCCTCCGGTGAGCGTGACGAAAACCACACCGTCCCGGGCGGATGAACGGGCAGCATGATCCCCATGACGAACGGGCGCACGGTCTTCGTTACGGGCGGCGCGGGCGGGCTGGGAACGGCCACGGTGAGTGCCTTCCTGGCGGACGGGTGGCGGGTTGTCGCGCCCGTGCGGCCGGGCCGGAAGGGGCTTCCGGAGGGCGCGATCACGGTCGAGGCCGACCTGACCGATGAGACGGACATCACTGCCGCGATGTCCGTCGCGGCGGGCGATCCGGGGGCGCCGCTGCGGGCGGTGGTCAATCTGGCCGGCGCGTACGGCGGGAGCGGGCTCGTCGCGGACGCCCCCGTCGCCGAGTTCGAGGGGCTGCTGGCGCGCAACCTCCGGCCGACCTATCTGGTCACCCGGGCCGCGCTGCCCTACCTGGTAGCGGCCGGTGGTGGCGGGATCGTGTGCGTGTCGTCGCGGGCCGCGGTGGCGCCGTGGCCGGGCGCGGCCGGCTACATCACCGCGAAGGCGGCGGTGCTGGCGTTCGCGGGGGCGGTCGCCGTCGAGTACAAGAAGCAGAACGTGCGCTGCAACACGATCCTGCCCAGCGTCATCGACACCCCGGCCAACCGGCGTGACATGGCCGGCGCCGACTTCTCGAAGTGGGTCAGGCCCGAGGAGATCGCGCCGACCATCCTCTTCCTGGCCTCGGACGCCTCGGCGCCGACGACGGGCGCGCAGATTCCGGTCTACGGCCAGGCCTGAGTTCTCCGGGCGACTCGGTCCTGCCTTCTCCGGGTGGCTCCGGCCTGCGTTTCCCGGGTGGCTCACAGAGCCTCGACGAGTTGGTAGCCGAGGGCGGTCGCGCCGGCCAGCAGCGGGGCGCCGGCCAGGATCATCGCGCGCGCCCGGGAACCGGCCGGGGTGACCGGGGCGGGCAGCGGCAGGCGGGCGCGGATCGCGGCGGCGACCTGGCCGGGGGTGCCGTTCGCGTCGATGACGACGAAGCTGTCGTACTCGGGGAGCGAGCGGTAGGCGGCCGCGGCGCCCGCGAGGTATTCGGTGCTCTCGTGGTCGTAGCCGCGGGCCTCGATGCGGTCGTGGGCGATCTGCGGGTCGACCACCAGCAGGAAGGTCACGCCGGGCTTCGGGAACAGGCGGTAGGCCCAGCGGGCGCGACGCTCGGCGCGGGGGCCGGCCGCGCGGGCGCGCAGGCTCGCGTACTGGCAGACGGCGTAGCGGTCCATGACCGTGATCTCGCCGGTCAGCGCGCGGCGCAGCAGGGTGCGCAGGATGGCGAGCCACCGCAGGACCGACTCGACGAAAAGCATCCCGCGCCGGCCCAGCAGGTCTTCGGCGTCGTCGCCGCGCCCGAGCCTGGCGGCGAGCCGTCCGAACCAGCGACGGCCACCCGCGTTGCGGCGGTAGGCGGCCTTCAATCCCTCGGCGGCCAGGTCATCGGCGAGCCGGTGCGCCTGCGTCGTCTTGCCACTTCCGTCGATCCCGACGAGGGCAATCGTGCGTGGCTTGAGGGTCATGCCCACCAACGGTAACGGGGGCTGCCCAGAGCGTTTCACAGGAAACGATGCTCAGTCCGTACCAAAATGGGGCCAAGCAGTTGATTTTGCGGTGATTCAAGGCGGGGCGGGTCGGGTACGGGTTACCGGCACGGACCGGAGTCGAACAGGGAGAATGCCCCATGCCGCACCACGTGGACGCCGGCCTGGCCACCACGCTCAAGCGGGTGGCCTCCACACTCAAGACGGCCGACATCCCGTTCGCGCTCGGCGGCAGCTTCGCCGTGTACGCGCACGGTGGCCACTCCAGCGACCACGACGTCGACTTCCTGCTGCGCGAGCAGGACAAGGAACAGGCGCTCAAGGCGCTCGCCGCGGTCGGCTTCCGCACGGAGCAACCACCCGAGGACTGGCTGGTCAAGGTCTACGACGAGGACCGGATGGTGGACCTGATCCATCGACCGGTCGAGACGCCGGTGACCGACGAGACGCTGCGCGACACCGAGGTGATCTCGGTCGAGGCGATCAGCATGCCGGTGATCTCGGCGACCCAACTGATGATCCACAAGCTGCTCAGCTACAGCCAGCACTACTGCGACTTCGCCACCGGCTTCCCGGTGGCGCGCTCGCTGCGCGAGCAGATCGACTGGCCACGCGTACGGCGGGAGACCGCCGATTCGCCGTACGCGGAGGCCTTCCTGATCCTGCTCGACCGGTTGGACGTCGTCCCCGCCGGTAGGGACGCGCCGTTTGGGGAAGGGGGATGAGATGAGCACTCAACTCGATGAATACCTGGAAGCCGAGATCCAGAGCCTGCTCACCGACGGGCGGATCGCCGAGCTCGGCATCACCGTGCAGCGCCGTGAGCAGCTGCTCGTGCTCGGCGGCGAGGTGGAGAGCACGCTGCGGCGGGACGAGATCTGCCGCCAGATCAACGAGCGGTTCCCCGACGTGGAGATCGCCTGCGACATCGGCATCATCCGGGCCCAGGCGCCCAGCGAGGTGGAGGAAATTTCATGATCCGGATCGCCGCCGTGGGTGACGTGCACGTGGACAAGGACGTTCTCGGCCGGTTCCGGCCCGCCCTCGAGGAACTGCCGAAGCAGGCCGACGTGCTGCTCGTGGCCGGCGACCTGACCCGGCACGGCACGGTCGACGAGGCACGCTGCTTCGCCGAGGAGTTCGGCGGCCTGGGAGTGCCGGTCATCGTGGTGCTCGGCAACCACGACCACCAGAGCGACCAGCAGTCCCGGGTCGCCGAGGTGCTCACCGAGGCGGACATCACCGTGCTCGAGGGCGAGGCGACCGTGCTCGAACTGCACGGGCACCGGCTCGGCGTGGCCGGGGTGAAGGGGTTCGGCGGCGGCTTCGCGGGCGCCTGCGCGAGCAACTTCGGCGAGCGGGAGATGAAGGACTTCGTGGGGACCACCGAGGTCGTCTCGCAGCGCCTTCAGGAGGCGCTCCACTCGGTGCAGGTGGACGCCCTAGTGGCGCTCACCCACTACTCCCCCGTGCCGGACACGCTGCTCGGCGAGCCGCTGGAGATCTATCCGTTCCTCGGCTGCTACCAGCTCGGGCGGGCGATCGACTCGGCGCCGACCGCGCTGGCGCTGCACGGGCACGCGCACCACGGCTCCGAGCGTGGGCGCACCCCGGGCGGGGTGCCGGTGCGCAACGTGGCGCACCCGGTCATCAAGCAGGCGTACAACGTCTACCAGTTGCTTTCCGAAGATGTCGATCTTCAATTGGTCGCCACATAAGTGGGTTTTCTTTTCGGGGACGTCGGGTAATCGGACTGCATGGACGTTCTCCTCTGGATCCTCGCAGTCATCCTGGTGGTCGCCGGCATCCTCGCGCTGTTCCGGCGGCAGCTCCTCTGGGGCATCGTGCTGATCATCATTGGCCTGCTCGTAGGCCCGGGTGGCGTCAGCATCTTCACCTGATCCCTCCTCCCCCCGAACCCTGTTTCGACCGGGGCCACCGATTCGGTGGCCCCGGTTCTCTTTGTGATGGGCCCGCACACGCGGTGCGATGGGGGCGCACGGTCGTCCACGACGTTTGCGCAGTGACACAGGTCCATCACTTCACGTACGGGATCTTCAACCCGATCGCCGCCTACCTCCTGGCATTCCTCGGCTCGTTCTTCGGGCTGCTCTGCACGGCCCGGGCCCGCAACGCCCGCACCCGCGGCCGGCGCAACCGGTGGCTCGGGATCGCCGCGTTCTCCATCGGCGGCGGTGCGATCTGGCTGATGCACTTCGCCGCCATGCTCGGCTTCGACGTGCCGGCCAGCCCGGTGCGCTTCGACGGCCCGATGACGCTGATCAGCCTGGTCGTCGCGGTGATCGCGGTCGGGCTCGGCCTGATGATCGTCGGGCACGGCCGGCGCAGCTTCCCCAAGGTGCTGGCCGCCGGCCTGCTGACCGGCGGCGGGGTGCTCGCCATGCACTACACGGGGATGGAGGGCATGCACGTGGCCGGCGCGATGCGCTACAACCTCTCCCTCGTCGTCGCCTCGGCGATCATCGCGGTAGTGGCGTCCACCGTCGCGCACTGGTTCGCCATCTCGGTGCGCGGCTGGGCCCGGGTCAGCATCGCCGCGGGGATCATGGCGGTCGCGGTGTGCGGCATGCATTACACCGGCATGGCGGCCATGTCGGTGCACCTCGACCCACGAATGATCGAGCAGGTGCACGGCATCCGGCCGCTCACGATGATCGTGCCGATCACAGTGATCACCGCGGCCACGATCCTGGGGGTGGCGCTGAGCGCGCTCCAGGCGATGACCGAGGAGGAGTTCACCGACGGGGCCGGCACCCCGAAGCGTGGCGTGCACGCCGAGAACGCCAACCCGTGGTCCCTCAAACAGGCGTCGCTCGCCCCGACCACCCGCCGGCCGTCCCCCCGTCCCGTTCCGATGAGGTCGACAAGCCAAAATTGATCGCTATTGTGACGGCATGGCCGCGCGGATGCTCCTGTCGATGCCACTACATGCGATCACCGAGGTCTACGGTGAGGAGGGGCTGCGGGAACGGTTCCTGCTGGAGGTCGGCACCTTCCCGCCCGACGAGCGAGCCCAGCTCTACGCCGCGCTCGACCTGGCCACCCGCCTGCACGCCGACGACCGGCGGGTCCGCGAGCCCTACCTCAACCACCTGCTGCGCGTCGCCATCCGCATCATCAAGTACTACGGGGTCCGCGACGTCGACGTGCTCACCGCCGCGCTGCTGCACGACGCCGTCGAGGACCACCCGGCCGAGCTGGGCATGCTCGCCACCGGCACCCACCAGGAGCTCACCGACGCGGCCATCGCCGAGCTGGCGCGCCGCTTCAACCCGCGGGTGTCCGAGCTGGTCCGCTCGGTCACCAACCCCGAGTACGACCCCGACCGCGACCGCCACGAGCAGTACCGCGAGCACGTGGCGGCCAGCCTCGACCGCGACCCCTGGGCCCGGGTGATCAAGGTGTCCGACTTCACCGACAACGGGGTGGGCGTCATCCACACCACGGCCGACAAGGCCTTCTCCTCGGCGACCAAGTACCGCCCGCTCGTGCCCAAGCTGCGCGAGCTGGTCGGGCGCCCGGACACCCCGCTGTCGCTGGCGGCAAAGGACCACATCCTCGACCAGCTCGACCTCGCCGAGGAGAGGTTCGCCGCCATCCTGGACGGCTGACATCCGATTAGCCTTGGCGCATGCTCAACCAGTGGTGGCGTGACGCCGTCATCTATCAGGTCTATCCGCGGTCGTTCGCCGACAGCGACGGCGACGGCATGGGTGACTTGCCCGGGATCACCGGGCGCCTGCCCCGCCTCAAGGAACTCGGCGTCGACGCCGTCTGGCTCTCCCCGTTCTACCCCTCGCCGCAGAACGACGCCGGGTACGACGTGGCCGACTACCGGGGGGTCGACACGCGCTTCGGCGACCTCGGCGACGCCGACAAGCTCATCGGCGAGGCGCACAACCTGGGGTTGAAGGTCATCGTCGACCTGGTGCCGAACCACACCTCCAGCGAGCACGAGTGGTTCCGGGCGGCGCTCGCCTCGCCGCCGGGGAGCCCGGAGCGGGCGCGCTACATCTTCCGGGAGGGGCGCGGGCCCGACGGCGCGCTCCCGCCCAATTCGTGGACGAGCATGTTCGGCGGCAGCGCCTGGCAGCGGGTGCCCGACGGGCAGTGGTACCTGCACCTGTTCGACGTCTCGCAGCCCGACCTCGATTGGGGCAACCCGCAGGTGCGCGCCGAGTTCGTGGACATCCTGCGGTTCTGGCTCGACCGCGGCGTGGACGGGTTCCGGGTGGACGTGGCGCACGGGCTGGTCAAGGAGGAGAACCTGAGCGACTGGGACATGCCGGCGGTGATCCTGGGCGGCCTCGAGCCCGTGGGCTCGCCGCCGCCGATGTGGGACCAGGAGGGCGTGCACGAGATCTACCGGGAGTGGCGGCGGGTCCTCGACGAGTACGAGGGCGACCGGATCCTGGTGGCCGAGGCCTGGGTGCAGCCCGCTGAGCGGCTCGCCCGGTACGTGCGGCCCGACGAGATGCACCAGGCGTTCAACTTCATGTACCTGAGCGCGCCGTGGCGCCCGGCCGACCTGCGCGCGGTGATCAACACGTCGCTGGCGGCGAACGACGAGGTCGGCGCGCCCACCACCTGGGTGCTGTCCAACCACGACGTCATCCGGCACGCCACCCGGCTCGGCTTCCCGGCCGGCCCGGTCCGGCTGCACGGCATCGGGCCGGACGACCCGCAGCCCGACACGGCGCTCGGGCTGCGCCGGGCCCGCGCGGCCACGCTGCAGATGCTGGCGCTGCCCGGCTCGGCCTACCTCTACCAGGGCGAGGAGCTGGGACTGCCGGAGCACACCACGATGCCCCACGAGCACCGGCAGGACCCGGCCCGGCCGCGCTCGGGGCACACCGTGGTGGGCCGGGACGGCTGCCGGGTGCCGATCCCGTGGGAGGCCGACGCTCCCTCGTACGGCTTCGGCCCCTCGGACGCCAGCTGGCTGCCGCAGCCGGCCGTCTGGGCCGAGTACGCGCTCGACCGTCAGCAGGGGGTGCCCGGCTCGACGTGGGAGCTCTACCGGGCTGCCCTGGCCGCCCGCAAGGAGCACGGCCTGGGCAGCGGCACGATCGCGTGGCAGCAGGCCCCGGACGAGGCGCTCGCGTTCCGCAACGGCGACGTGCTGGTGCTGACGAACTTCGGCGACGCTCCCCTGCCGCTCCCGGGGAAGGCGACCGTCCTACTCTCGAGCGAGCCGCTCGACGCCGACGGGCGGGTCCCCACCGACGTCACCGTCTGGGCGATTCTCTGAGGCCGCGTCCAGCAGGGCGGCGTGCGTGTCGGCCATGTCCTTCGCCACCGTCCTGCTGGCCAGCCAGAACATGATGCCGGTCGGCACCCAGAACAGCTGGAAGCCGGCCAGCCCGAGCGCGTAGTTCAGCGGCGGCGGGAACGCGCCGGCCAGCCCGCGGAAGGCCACCGCCACCATCGCGTTGCCGCCGGCCCGGCCGAAGCCGTTGACGAGATTGCCGAGGCTGTAGACGGTGCCGCGGTGCTCGGGCGGGTTCACGTCGGCGATCAGCGCGAACCAGTTCGGCGAGTTGGCCGAGGTGAGCATCAGCGCGAAGACCGCCGTGGCCAGGCAGAATCCGACCGTCGGCTCGGTGAAGACGTCGGACAGCACGGCCCGGATGACCGTCCCGGCGCCGGCGCCGTCGGGCACGTCGATGGTCATCGGCACGAAGAACAAGACCAGGTAGAAGGGTACGGCGGCCAGCACGCCGACCGCGGCCACGAGCGCACGGCCCCTCGGCGTACGGCGCTGCAACCTGTCTCCGACCAGGCCGCCGAGGATGCTCAACGCGCCGCCCAGCTGGAACAGCGTGGCGAAGACGCTGCCGACCAGCACCGCCGTGCCCGACGAGTACCCCTGGTCCTCGGCCCGGGACCGGAACAGGATCGGCAGCCAGACCAGCGAGCCCAGCGCGATCTGCGCGGTGAAGCCCTGGAAGATCAGCCAGATGTTGGTGCGCCGGCCGAGGATCACCGGCAGGTCGCTGACGTGGATCCGCTCGTCGTACTCGACGCCGGCCAGCTCGGGCTGGCTCTCGCCTCGGGGCACGTTGTAGGTGAACAGGTACGCCACCGTGGCGACCACGCCGGCGGCCGCGGCGACCAGGAACGGCTCCCGCCAGTTCGCGTGGCCGAGCAGGCCGCCCAGCAGCGTGCCGGCCAGCGTGCCGACGCCCTGGGAGAGGCCCCAGAAGCTCATCACCAGGCCGCGGCGCTTGGGCGTGATGAGGTCGCTGACCACGGCGAAGCTCACCGACGCCACGGCGCCCAGGCCGAACGCGGCGACCACCTGGGCGAGCAGGAACGACCCGTACCCGCCCGAGAGGCCGGACCAGGCGGTGCCGGCGACCCAGATGGCGGTGCCGAGGATCAGCACCGGCTTGCGGTCGGTGCGGTCGCCGGCGTACGCGAACCCGATCGCCGCCACCGCGCTGATCAGGAACATGATCGTGGTGGCCAGCGCGATGTGCCCCTCGCCCACCCCGAAGGTGTCGGCGATGCTGCCGTAGAGGGGCGGCACCAGGCCGATCGCCACGTTGTCCAGCGACGCGAGGATCACGAAGACCACGACGCTGTAGACGCGGTGCGCGCTGCCGCCCTTCTTCACGCGGGAAAGGTTAGCGGGGACGGTCGATGACCGCGTCCTGAGCAGCCGCGTACTGCTCCCGGATGACGGGAACGGGCGTGGCCTCGTACGTCTCGGGGGTGTCGGCCGACCACACGGGCGGCTCCGCGGCACCCAGGGCGACCCACGCGGCCTGGCGCGCGGCGCCGTCCGCGACATACTCGCCCGGCGGCGGAACGATCACCGGCAGGCCGAACAGCTCGGGGGCGATGCGGCGGACGGCCTCGCTGCGGGCACCGCCGCCGACCAGCACGATGCGGTTCGCGGTCGCGCCGTGCCGTTTGAGCGCGTCGAGCCCGTCGGCCAGCGCGCAGAGCATGCCCTCGACCGCGGCCCGGGCCAAGTGTGCCGGGTCGGAGGTCTTGAGGGTGAGGCCATGGATCGCGCCCGTGGCGTCGGGCCGGTTGGGGGTGCGCTCGCCCTCCAGGTAGGGCACCAGGACCAGGCCGTCGGCGCCGGCCGGGGCTGACAGGGCGAGCTTGGAGAGCGTGTCGTGGTCGACGCTCAGCAGCTTGGCCGCGGCGTCGAGCACCCGGGCCGCGTTGAGCGTCACCACGATCGGCAGGAACCGGCCGGTGACGTCGGCAAAGCCGGCCACCGTGCCGCTCGGGTCGTCGGGCGACACGTCGGAGCTCACGAAGACCGTGCCCGAGGTGCCGATCGAGACGACCACGTCGCCGGGGCCCGCGCCGGTCCCGAAGGCCGCCGCCGCGTTGTCGCCCGCGCCCGGGCCGAGCGGGGCGCCGTTGGCGAGATGGCCCGCGATGCCGGTCGGGCCGAGCACCTCGGGCGTCCCGATGATCCGGCCGAAGCCCAGCTCGAGCAGGTCGGGGCGGTACTGATTGGTCTTCGCCGACCAGTACAGCGTGCCGCTGGCGTCGCTGCGGTCGGTCTTGATGGTCGAGATGTCGGTCGACCCGGAGAGCTTCCACGTGAGCCAGTCGTGCGGCAGGCAGACCGCGGCCACCCGAGCCGCGTTCTGCGGCTCGTTGCGGGCCAGCCAGCGCAGCTTGGTGAGCGTGAAGCTGGCGACCGGGACGATGCCCACGGCCTCGGCCCACTTCTCCCCACCGCCGAGCTCGGCGATGAGGTCGGCGGCCGCCCCGGCGCTGCGCGTGTCGTTCCACAGCAGCGCCGGGCGGACCACCTCGCCGTTCTCGTCCAGCACCACCATGCCGTGCTGCTGGCCCGCGACCGAGGCCGCGGCCACGTCGTCCAGGCCACCGGCCTGGTCGATCGCCTCCTGCAGCGCGGCCCACCAGGCGTCCGGATGCACCTCGGTGCCGTCCGGATGACTCGCCCGGCCCTGGCGGACCAGCTTGCCGGTCTCCGCGTCGCGGATGACCACTTTGCAGGACTGGGTGGAGCTGTCGATCCCGGCTACCAGAGTCATGTCGTCAGTTCGCCTTCAGGCTCAGTTGGCTTTGAGAACGTGGTCGATGGCCAGCTGGTGGAGCTTGACGAAACCGTAGCCCCGCTCACCGGCGGCGTCCGGGTTGAAGTCCTCGAAGGCGCTGCGGTCGGCGAGAAGGTCCTGGTAGGTCTCGCCCTCGTTCAGCGTCGGCGTGTTGAGCTCGGCCACGCCGCTGGCGGCGAGCGCCTCCTGCACGGCCGGGTCGGCCCGGAACGCCTGCGCGCGCTCCTTGAGCAGCAGGTACATCCGGATGTTGGCGCGGGCCGACTCCCAGACGCCGTCGTAGTTCTCGGTGCGGGACGGCTTGTAGTCGAAGTGGCGGGGGCCGTCGTACGCCGGGGCGCCGTTCGGTCCGCCGAACTCGAGCAGGTCGACCAGCGCGAACGCGTTGAGCAGGTCGCCGTGGCCGAAGACCAGGTCCTGGTCGAACTTGGGGCCGTGCTGGCCGTTCAGGTCGATGTGGAACAGCTTCTTGTGCCACAGGGCCTGGGCGATGCCCTGGGCGAAGTTGAGGTTGGACATCTGCTCGTGGCCGACCTCGGGGTTGATGCCGAACAGCTCGGGGCGCTCCAGGTCGTTCACGAACGCGATGGCGTGGCCGGCGGTCGGGAGCAGGATGTCGCCGCGGGGCTCGTTGGGCTTGGGCTCGATGGCGAAGCGCAGGCCGTAGCCGCGGTCCTCGGAGTACTGCGCGAGCATGTTGAGACCCTCGGCGTAGCGATCGAGGGCGGCGCGGATGTCCTTGGCCACGTCGTACTCGGCGCCCTCACGGCCGCCCCAGAGCACCAGGGTCTTGGCGCCCAGCTCGGCGCCGAGGTCCATCTGGCGCATGACCTTGCGCAGCGCGTAGCGCCGGACCGAGCGGTCGTTGCTGGTGAAGCCGCCGTCCTTGAACACCGGGTGGGTGAACAGGTTGGTGGTGACCATCGGGACGATCAGGCCGGTCTCGTCGAGCGCCTTCTTGAAGCCGGCGATGATGCCGTCGCGGGTCTGCGCGTCGGCGCCGAACGGGACCAGGTCGTCGTCGTGGAACGTGATGCCGTAGGCGCCGACCTCGGCGAGCTTGTGCACGGCCTCGACCGGGTCGAGGGGGGCCCGGGTCGCGTCACCGAACGGGTCACGGGCCTGCCATCCGACGGTCCAGAGGCCGAAGGAGAACTTGTCTTCGCGAGTGGGTTGGACCGGCACGGTTACCTCCACGAAACGGTTCGGATTTGTTTATTGGTTGAATTATTTGGAGGCGGTGTGGCAATGTCAAGGGCATGACGGCCCGGATCATGACTGCCTCCCACGCTCCCGTGCGGCAATCGAGCGTGCGGGCTCATAATCTCGCGCTGGTGCTGCAAACCGTGGCGAACAGCGCAGATCGGCCATCCCGGGCGGCGATCGCCGCCCTGACCGGGCTGACCCGCGCCACCGTGTCCGCCCTGGTGGACGACCTGATCGCGGGCGGATTGCTGACCGAGCACGACCCGGCGCCGCGCACCGGGGCAGGGCGGCCGGCCGCCGGGCTGGCCCTCTCCTCCGACGGGCCCGCCGGGCTGGGGCTGGAGATCAACGTCGATTATCTGGCCGCTTGCGTGGTCTCGCTCACCGGTGAGGTGCGGCACCGGATCGTCGCGCACAGCGACCAGCGGACGCTCTCTCCGGCGGCGGCGCTGGGCGCCCTCGACGCGCTGGCCGGGCAGGCGCGCGTGGCGGCCGCGGCGGACGGACTGACGCTGGCCGGAGCGGCGCTCGCGGTGCCGGGCCTGGTCGCGGCGGACGGGCTGGTGCGGGTGGCGCCCAACCTCGGCTGGCAGGACGTGGACGTGCCGGCGCTGCTGCCCGGGCTGGCCGGCCTGCCGCTGATCGTCGACAACGAGGCGAACCTCGCGGCGCTGGCCTCGGCCGAGGGAGAGCGGACCTTTCTGTACGTGTCGGGCGAGATCGGCATCGGCGCCGGGATCGTGCTCGACGGCGAGCTCTACCGGGGCGGACGGGGCTGGAGCGGCGAGATCGGGCACGTGACGGTCTACCCCGACGGGCGGCCCTGCCGTTGCGGGGCGAACGGATGCCTCGAGCAGTACGCGGGCCAGGAGCAGGTGGCGGCCGACGCGGCGCTGGCCGCCTCGGCGCTGGGGATCGCGCTGGCCGCGGTCGTCAACCTGCTCGACATCGGGGTGATCGTGCTGGGTGGCGCCTACGCGCCGGAGTTCCCCCAGCTGCGGGCCGGCATCGAGGCCGAGCTGACGCGCCGGGTGCTGACCTCGGGGCTGGCGCCGGTCACGCTGCGGGCGGCCACGCTGGGCCCGGACGCCGCGATGCGCGGCGCCGCCGACGCTGTCCTCCAGTCGGTGCGCGACAACCCCGCAGAGTGGCTGAGCCGCTGACCCCGCCCCGCAGCAAAGGGCGGTCAGGCGGAGCGGGCTGAGGCGGCGTCACCGCTGGCGTCGTCGGCGGCCGCGGCGAACTCGGTGAGGCCGCGCAGCAGGGCCGCCCGCCCGGCCACGGACATCCGCTCCAGCGTCTCGGTCAGCGCGCGCCGGCGTATCCGCCGCAGCTCGGCCAGCAGTGCCCGCGACGACGGCGTCAGGTAGAGCGCGATCTCGCGGCGGTCGGCCCGCCCGGGGACCCGCTCGACCATGCCATTGGCGACCAGCCGGTCGCACAGCCGGCTCGCCGAGGAGAGCAGCATGTTGAGCTCGGCGGCGAGGCCGCCCAGATTGACGCCCTCGGCGCGCTCGACGGCGAGCAGGGCGTTCAGCTGAGGCCAGGAGAGTCGCGGGGTGACCTGCTCGCGCGCCTGGTCCCAGGCGAACAGCAGGGCTTGCGCGGCGTCGTCGATCGCCGCGGTGTGCATCGGGTCCGGCCCATCGTGAACCGCCATGGTGCAGCAGAGACTACCCTGCGGCGCCGGGGCGGTCGGCATTCTGGCACGCCGTGGTCGCGGCCCGGCGGCGCCACGGAGACGGCAACGGCCGCCACCGAGGTTGGTGACGGCCGTTGCCTCGTACGATATGGGGGTTTTAATTCGCCCCGGTGCGGGTCGCGATCGCCTCGAGGAAGATGTCGCCGATCTTCGCGGGGTCGGGCGCGATGAACACGCCGCCCGCGGCCGTCGGCTTCACGATCGTCTCGAGCTCCTGGCGGTTGACGCCGGTGCCGATGCCGACGATGACCACGCGGACCGGGCGCTTGGGGTCGTTGAGCGCCTTGAGCTTGGCGACCAGCGTCTGCTGGCTGATGCCGTCCGGGTTCTCGTTCACGCCGTCGGTGAACAGGATGACCGAATTGATCTTGCCGGGCTGCCACGAGTTCTGCACGTTCTGGTACGCGGCGAGCAGCGTGTCGTAGAGGCCCGTGTCGCCGCTCTTCTTCGGCACGATCTTGCCGATCGAGTCCTGCAGCTTCTGCCGCGCCGAGGAGAGCGGACTGATCGGGACGATCTGCTTGTACGGTTTCTTCCCGTCCATCTCGGTCGAGAACAGCCATACGCCGACGGCCCACTTGTCGTCGAAGAGCGCCAGACCACCTCGCGCCGCGCCCCGGGTGACCGTGGCCCGGTCGACGCCGCCCGCGGTCGGCACCGGCTCCAGCATCGAGCCGGACACGTCGAAGACGGCGAGCACCCGGCCCGGCAGCGTGACCGCCGCCCAGCTGCCCAGCGCCTGGGCGAGCACGCTCGCGTCGAGCCCGGCCGCGGCCGTGCCGCCGGCCGACTTGCCGTCCTTGCTGCTGGCCGAGACGGCCGGGGAGGCGTCCGGAGCGCCGAGCGGGGCCGCGAAGCCCGCGCCCGCCGAGCCGTCCGGGGAACGCAGGCCCGCCGAGGCCAGCGCGTTCTTGAACGACGCGGTCTGCAGCTGCTGGCGCAGCCCGGTCGCCGCGGCCGACTTCTGCAGGTCGACCTCCGGCATGATCGCGTACGGGTAGTCCAGCGGCAGCGGGCTCGGGTCGAGGTAGAGCGCCACGAGCGGCACCGGCGGCTTCTCCGCGTTGTACGCGACCACGTCCTCCTCGGACAGCGGCGCCGCGCTCAGGCTGGTCGCGATGTCGTTGGCGTCGGCCGAGTGCGGGAACTTCTGCAGCAGGTCGTCGCGGAGCGCCGAGGAGCTGTTGGCCAGCGCCTTGATCGCGCCCACCTTCGCCGCCTGGGCCTGCTGACCGGTGCCCGCCGCCTGACCGAGCGCGAGCAGGCCGGAGAGGCCCGCGGCGTCACGGGTCGGGTCGACCATGCCGGTGCGCAACTGGGTGCTGGTGGTCAGCTGCGCAAGCAGGTCTTTCCAGCCGAGCTTCTTGTTGGGCCAGCCGACGGTCTCCGCGACCGGCTGCGGCATGGCCACGACGACCGGGCTCTGCGCGATCGGCTTGCCGTCGGTCGGCACGAAGCCCGGCGCCTCCTGCTTGAGGCGCAGCAGCCAGGTCGACGAGTCGGCGACCCAGACGTCGGGCACCTTCACCGACTCGGGGGCGGAGCCGAGCCCGGCCAGCGACACCTTGTGCTCGCTGGCCACGGCCGCCGCCATGATCGCCGGGTTCACGGCGTTGACGGTGACTGCTACACAGGTTCCGTTGACGTTCGCACCGTCCTGGATCCATTTCTGCGCCGTCTGCTCGATGGCAGGCGCAATCTCCGTCGCAGCAGCGACGGTCAACCGGATCGAGCCGGTGCATTTGGAGTCGGACAGTCGTTGATAGCCCACGTAGGACCCGGCGAACACGACGACAACTGCCATCGCGGCTCCGACGACGCCCGCTCCTCGGAAATTGAAGTTTCGACGATGGCGGCCTGACACGCGCTCTATAGTGCGCATCACAGAAGCCGAATGCCATATACGTTCGGCGGAAAGTTACTCGGATTAGGTCATCTGGCAGACAAAGTAACTTTCGGTGATGCTTCCATCTCGATCAGTACGGGGCAGTGTCCGGCTTGGGCCGGTTTTTTAGACTTGTCGGTATGTGCCCCATCTCGCGCATCATCTCACCATCATCGATGTCCAGCGCAACAGGCACGTGGGGCTGGCCTCGGCGGTTGGCTCCCCGTCGGCCTCCGGTACGCCGGTCTCTCGATCGATCCTGAACGTTGTAACACTCTGTGACAGCTGATTGGCTACGTAGAGGTGATCCCCGAGCAGGGTCATGTGCCGCGGCCAGTCACCGCCGGTAGGCACCTCGGCGACCGGGGTAGCCCGCTCGCCGTCCCACGCGAACGCCGAGACGGTGTTCGGCCCGCGGTTCGCCACGTAGATGAAGCGCCCGTCCCGGCCGCAGGTGATCTCGGAGGGGAAGTTCGGGCCGTCCTCGACGCTGGCCGCCACCTCGCCGGCCAGCTCGAGCGAGCCGTCGGCGGCCGGGCGGTACCAGGTCAGGTTCGCCGCCAGCTCGCCGACCAGCAGCAGCGTGCCGTCCGGGGCGAGGCGCAGGTGGCGCGGCCCGGTGCCGGGCTTGGCGGTGATGGCGGGCGGCAGCATGGTCAGCCGGCCGCTCACCGGGTCGAGCCGGCACCGCCACACCCGGTCGGCGCCCAGGTCGGCGACGAGCACGCTGCCCCGGTCGGCGATCACCATGTGCGCGTGCGGCCCTCGCTGACGCTCGGCGTCGGGCCCGCCGCCCTCGAGGTCGAGCAGGTCGGACCGCTCCCCCGGAGCGCCTTCCGGGTCGAGCGGGTGCACGGCCACCGACCCGCTCGAGTAGTTGGCGGCCAGCAGGAACCGCCCGTCCGGGGTGACCGAGAGGTGCGCCGGCTCGGAGCCGCCGGTTGGCTGGACCGCGAGCGGGGTGAGCTCGCCGTCGTCGGCGACGGTGAACGCGCTGACCGTGCCGTCGGACTCGAGCTCGTTGACCGCGTAGAGAATCGGCAGCGTCGGGTGCTGCGCGAGGAAGGAGGGCGAGGGGGTGCGCGCCGCCACACCGAGGCGGGTCAGCACGCCCGAGGCCGGATCGCGCCGCAGCAGGGCGATGCCCTCGCCCTCACCGCCTTTGTCACCCGTGTAGCCACCGACATAGACCAGCTCACCGTTCGCACCCATGCCCAAATCCCATCACATCCGGGGCGCGCGGTGGTGGCCGCTTTGCTACCAGGGGGTTCGCATCAGGTGACCGGCGGCGCGGCGGCAGGCCGGCGGCAGCGGGAGCGGGTGGCGGGCCGTCACGACGTCGGCCGCGTCGGGGCTTTCGCCTCGCAGGTCACGGGTCACCGTGCCGGACAGCCGCGGATAGCGATCGCTCAGATCAAGAGCGGTGATGACGTACGCGAGGGGCACGTCCACGCCGTCCGCGTCGGTGCCCATGGCCCTCAGCAGGGTCGCGGCGTGCGCGGTGCCGACCTCGGCGAGGTCGGTGGTCAGGCGCACCGGGCCGGCGGTAAGGACCGCGTACGGGAAGGAGATCAGCCGGCCATCGGACCGCCACAGATGAAACTGCCGCGCGGAGCGGCTGCTGTGCAGGCGCCAATGGACGCCGGCGTCCACCCCGGCCAGCCAGAGCGGCCAGCGCTTGCAGTGGTACGCCTCGACGGCGCTCGCCCAGGCGCTCGCGCATTCCAGGTCGGCGAGGCAGCGGACGTGGCACGGCCCGGGAAGCGCTCCCGAGCCGGGGGCCACCATCCAGGGCAGAACGGTCCAGTCGTGTCCGGCCAGACCCAACACCAGCCGGTCGCACAGTGTGCACCGGCTCGCCGTGTCGTGGATCAAGGTGGTTCCCGTCTTCGGACATGCTGGGGCGGCCGCGCAGACCCCCGTAGACCTGCGCGACCGCCGGTTGATCAGCCAGCCAGCATCTCGTAGATGACGCTCGTGGCCTTCTGCTGCTCACCCGCGGCCGGCGCGGCCGGGGTGGCGGTCGTGCCGAAGCCGTCGTACTTGACCGAGTACGTCTTCGCCTTGGTCTTGCCGGCCGCCGGGATCTTGGCGACCAGGCTGGTCAGGTTGCCGTCGGCGTCGACGGCCGCCTCGAACGGCACCTTCTTGGCCTTCTCGCCCATCGCCTTGAGGGTCTTCTCGTCGACGATCTCGGCCTCGGTCGCCTGGGTCAGGTCGGTCGTGCCGGCGAAGTGGCCGGGGCTGGTCTCCTTGATCCCGGACGCCTTCTGCACGAGCAGCTTCGTGTAGCCGGGATCGAGCGACCCGTCGTACCCGATGATGTCCTTGTCCTTGACCTTCGACCCGTCGAGGAGTTGCCAGTTCTTCGGAATCTTGGGGAGGCCGGGAATGATCGCCGGCTTGAAGGCCATCTTCACCCAGGTCTGCTCCCCGATCATGCGGGTCGTCATGGTGAGCGTGAAGCCGGCGTCCGGCTCGGTCTGGACCGCCTTGATCTCGGCGGCCTTCTTCGGCGCGTCCAGCACACCGGAGGTCGGCACCTCGGCGCCCTTCACGTCGAAGTGGTAGGCGCCGTCCTCGTCATCGGGGACGGCGTCGACGAGCACGATCTGCGGGTCGAGGGGCTTGGTCGACGTCGGCGCCGCGCCGGGGGCGTCGGCCGTGTCCGACAGGGCCCCGCAGCCGGCGGTGGAGAGGGCCAGGATGGCAGCGAGTCCAGCAAGCTGTGCCTTACGTGCGGTCATCGTCATCGTCTTTCTCAGGTGGGGTTCGGATCGTGCCTGAAGTGGCTGTCGCCACCGACGGATCGAAGACTGCGGACCTCCGCCGCCGTCGCGCTGCGGTTATGCTGCTGCCCGCTGCCGTTTCGCTGCGGTTCCAGATAAGTGCTGCTCAGGGGGTGTCTGGTGGCGGTCGACGACCGCTTGCGGTTCGAGGTCCTCGGGGAGGTCCGAGCATTCCGCGGAGGTCTTCCGGTCGATCTCGGCCCGGCGAAGCAACGTGCGGTCCTCGCCGTCCTGCTGTTGCAGGCCGGTCGCCCGGTGCCGACCCACCAGATCGTCGACGCGGTGTGGGGCGACGACCCTCCGGAGAACGGCGCCAACGTCGTGCAGAAGTACGTGGCCGGTCTGCGCCGCGCCCTCGACCCCGACCGGGCGCCACGCACGCCGGGGGAGTTGCTCGCGCTCACCGGCAGCGGGTACGTGCTGCGCACCACCGACGCCGTGGTCGACGCCGACCAGTTCCAGGCGGCGGTCAAGCGGGCCGCGGCCGAGCGCGCCGCGAACCGCCCGCTCGAGGCGGCGAGCACGTTGCGCGGCGCGATGGGGCTCTGGCGCGGCGACGCGCTGGCCGGGCTCGGCGGCTCGGTCTTCGAGGCGGCGCGCATCCGGCTGGCCGACGCGCGGGCCTCGGCGTGGGAGACGTGGGCCGAGATCGGGCTGGCGCAGGGACGCGCGGCAATGATCATCCCGGAGCTGACCCGGCTCGCCGCCGAGTTCCCGCTGCGCGAGGGGCTCCGGGCGCAGCTGATGCTCGCGCTGCACCAGGCCGGGCGGCAGGCCGAGGCGCTGGCGGTGTTCCGCGACGCCCGGGAGTACTTCCTCGACGAGTTCGGCGCCGAGCCGGGCGAGCGGATGCAGGAGGCCCACCGCAAGATCCTGCGGAGCGAGCCGGCGCCGCCGCCCGACCCGGTGATTCCCGCGCAGCCAGGTCCCGCTCAGATCTCACCCGCGGCGCCGCCGCCGGTCCTTGCGCCGGTCCTGGCGCCGGGTACGGCGCCGGGCCTGCCGCCCGCCTATTGGCGGCCGTCGAACCAGCGTGCCTCGGTGGCGGAGGTGCTGTTCGCGGCGGTCGTGCCGCTGGCGACCTGCACGATGGGCAGCTGGATCTACTTCCTCTACACGGCCGTCCGCCGCCGCGACCGGGCCCAGTTCATCACCGCGGCCGTCTACTTCCTGCTGCTCGTGTTCGGCGTCGTCATGTTCCTGATCGACCCGAGCGGCCTGGACGAGGAGGCGACGGGCGCCGAGACGCTCGGGGTCTTCATCGTGCTCCCGCTCGCCATCGGCGCGGCCATCCACGGCGCGGTGGTGGCCGTGCGCACCGGCGACTACGAGCGGGCCAGGACGCTGCGCGAGCAGGCCCGGCAGTTCGCGGTGTTCGACCCGGGCCGGGCCATCGAGGTCGGCATCGGGCGGCCCGACATCCTGAGCCGGCCCTTCGACGACGGCGGGCTGGTCGACCTCAACCACCTGGGCGCGTACGAACTGGCCCAGGCCCTCAAGATGCCGTTGGCCCAGGCGCAGCAGATCGCGGCCGACCGGGCCCTCCGCGGGCCGTTCGCCCAGCCCGGCGAGCTGATCAGCCGCGGGCTGGTGAGCGAGCGGGTGGTGCGGCGCAACGCCTACCGGCTGATCTGCATCCCGCCCGCCGCGCAGCGGGAACCGGCGCTCGGTTCCGCGAATGGCCCGGTCGGCTCCGCCGACGGCTCAGCGGGAGCCGGCGGCCAGTAGCTGACGCCGGGCGACGTACTCCACCAGTTCGATCAGGACGTTGCGGGCGCCCAGCGGCTCGCGCGCGTCGAACAGCACCACCGGGACGCCGGGGTCGAGGTCGAGCGCCCGGCCCACCGCGTCGGCGGCGAAGCGCTGCTCGGTCTCGAAGCAGTTGACCGCCACCACGAACGGGGTGCCGCGCTGCTCGAAATAGTCGATCGACGGGAAGCAGTCGGCGAGCCGGCGGGTGTCGGCGAGCACCACGGCGCCGAGCGCGCCCTGGGAGAGCTCGTCCCAGAGGAACCAGAAGCGGTCCTGGCCGGGCGTGCCGAACAGGTAGAGCTGAAGGTCCTCGGTGATCGTGATGCGGCCGAAGTCCATCGTCACGGTCGTGGTGGTCTTGCCCTCCACACCGTCCACCTCGTCGGCGCCCTCGACGCCGGTGAGGATCTCCTCGGTCTGCAGCGGGCGGATCTCGCTGACCGCGCCGACCATCGTGGTCTTGCCGGCGCCGAAGCCGCCCGCTATCAGGATCTTGAGCGCGACCGGGATGCGCGACGACGCGCCGTTGCGGTCAGAGCGCACGGAGTCCATTGACAACCGCCTTGAGTACGTCGACGTCGTGCGACCTGGAAGCCGCCGGGGGTTCGTACATCGAGATGAGACCTGCCGAGCGTAGATCACCGAGCAAAACCCGGACCACACCGATGGACAGGTCGAGGCTGGAGGCGAGCTCCACCACGGGGATCGGCTCCCGCGCGGTCGCGACGATCGCGTGGTGCTCCGGCTGGAGGCGGCCAGCCGGTTGCGCCTCGGCGGTGGTCGCCACGACGAACGCCATCATGTCGAACTCACCGCCCGTCGGGGCCACTCGGCCCTGCGTCATCGTGTAGGGACGGACGACCGGACCGGCGTCGTGGTCGAGCCAGTCGTGCGCGACGCCCATCGGGTCAGCCGGCATCGGAAGGAGTCACCGCGGGGCGTTCCGGGGCGCTCATGGTCTGGCCCACCCGGGTGACAAGCATTGCCATCTCGTACGCGATCAGGCCCAGGTCGGCGTCGCTGGCGGCGAGGACCGCCAGGCAGGCGCCCGCGCCGGCGGCGGTGACGAAGAGGAAGGCCGATTCCATCTCGACCACCGTCTGCCGCACCGGGCCGGCTTTGAAGTGCCGGCTCGCCCCCTTGGCCAGACTCTGGAAGCCGGCCGCCATGGCCGACAGGTGTTCCGCGTCCTCCCGCTTGAGCCCGGCCGAGGCGCCCATCATCAGCCCGTCGGCCGAGAGCACCACGGCCTGGCGCGCGGTGGGCACCCGCTCGACGAGATCGTCGAGCAGCCACGTGAGGTTCGCGCTCTGCTTGGTCGTCTGGGTCACTATGCGTCCTTTTCCGGCCTGGTGTTCTTCGTGCCCGTGGGCTCGGCCCCGTTGTCGGCGACCGCGTTCTCTCCCGTCGTGTTGTCGGCGACCGCCACGATCGCCGGAAAGCTGACGGTAGCCGCATCGGCGAAGGATGCGCCCCCGGGTGATCCCCCGTTGCCGTTTTTCTCCGGCTTCGGGTGATCTTCAGATGGAGAGCCGTTGCGCTGCTTCGGGATGCCGAGCCGGGCCGCGTCGATGCGGCCGCGGGTGGTGCCGGACTGAAGCGCGCTCATGATGCTGCGCACCTGCTCGGGCGAGCGTAGCGGGATCGTCGGCTCGTCGGGCAACGTGCCCGCGGGGCGGCGCAGCTGGGGCGCCAGGTTGGCCTGACGGACCCGCTTGGGAAGACCGTCCTCGGTGGTCTGCTCCGCGGCGGGCACCGGGGCCGACGCGGCGAAGGTGGTCTCCACCGTCGGGAGCTCTTCTGGCGGGAGCTCTGCCGGCGGGAGCTCTACCGGCGGGAGCTCTGCCGGCGCGGGCTCTGCCGGCGCGGGCTGGGCCGGCGCGGGCTGGGCCGGCGCGGGCTGGGCCGGCGGGAGCTCTACCGGCACGGGCTCCGCCGGGGCGACGGACAGGGCCCGCGTGATCTCCGCCGTGGGAAGGGCCCGCGTGGGCTCCGCGGTCGCGAGGTCGATCGGGCGGCGTACGCGCCGGCGCTGCACCAGGCCGTCCGCGTTGAGTCCGCCCGCAACCGAGGACGGCGCCGGGCCGCGGAGGGCCGGCAACTCCTCTTCTTCGGCCCCGGCCTTGCCTGCCCCGGCCTTGCCTGCCCCGGCCTTGCCTGCCCCGGCCTTGCCTGCCCCGGCCTTGCCTGCCCCGGCCTTGCCTGCCCCGGCCTTGCCTGCCTCAGTTTCGGCTTCCTCCGCTTCGGCCGACGTCGTGATCTCGATCTCGGGATGAATGAGGGTGACCGGGCGGCCGGTGACCGTGATCTCGCGCAGCTTCTCGGCGCCCTGCCATTGCAGCGACCCGAGCGAGCGCCGGTCCTCGGTACCGGAGCCGACCAGCGGGCGCTCCCAGACCCCGTCCGGCGAGGACCCGCCGGGCAACGCGGCCTGATCGGGCCCGGCGACCACCAGCTCGCCCGGGATCAGCACGATCGCGGTGACGCCGGCGTACGCGGACTGGCGCAGCGAGACCCGGATGCCGTGCCGGTTGGCGAGCTGGGCGACCACGAACAGGCCGAGGCGGGCGCTGTCGGCCGGGTCGAAGTCGGGCGGCTCGACCAGGCGGCGGTTGGCCAGGTCGATCGCCTCGTGGGTCATACCGAGGCCGCGGTCCTCGATCTCGATCGCGTACCCGTTGGGCAGCACCTGGCCGGCGACCTGCACCCGGGTGTGCGGCGGGGAGAACGAGGTCGCGTTCTCGAGGAGCTCGGCGAGCAGGTGGATCACGTCGCCGACCGCGCGGCCGAGGATCGCCGAGGACTCGATCGCCCGGATGTCGATGCGCTTGTAGTCCTCGACCTCGCTGATCGCGCCGCGGATCACGTCGATCACCGGGACCGGGTTGCGCCAGCCGCGGCCGGGCGCGGCGCCGGCGAGGATCACCAGGTCTTCCGCGTGGCGGCGCATACGGGTGGCGAGGTGGTCGACGCGGTAGAGGTCTTCGAGCTCCTGCGGCTCGGTCTCGCGGCGCTCCATGCGGTCGAGCAGGGCGAGCTGGCGGTGCAGCAACGTCTGGCTGCGCCGGGCGATGTTGAGGAACACCTCGTTGAGGCCGCGCCGGACGTTGGCCTCCTCGACCGCCGACTGCACGGCCGTGCGCTGCACGTCGTTGAACGCGTGACCGAGCTGCCCGATCTCGTCCCGGCCGTACCGCAGCGGCGGCGTCTCGACCTCGACGTCCACCTTCTCGCCGCGCTGCAGGCGGCGGACCACGTTGGGCAGTCGCTCGGTGGCCATCTCGAGGGCCTCGGCGCGCAGGCGGCGCAGCCGGCCGACCATCGAGCGGCCCACCTTGACCGAGATGGCGACCGAGACGGCGAACGCGATCAGGCCGAGGATCGCGGCGAGGGCCAGGCGCAGCAGGATCGTGACGGCCAGCGACTGGCCGCGGTCGGCGAGGCCGTCGATCGCGACGTTCTCGAAGTCGCGCAGCTGCTGGGCGGACTGGGTGTAGGGCGCGTGCCAGCTGTCGGCGCCGACCGGGGAGATCTGCCCGGACCGGCTCTGCGAGATCAGCCGGTTCATCATGCCGTCGATCTGTACGAACGCCGGAGCGGCGATGAGCTGCTGGTACGCCGCGCGGTTCTCGGCGGGCATCTCGTCGACGCCGGTGGCGAGCAGGAAGCGAGCCGTGCCGATGTCCTGCACCATCGCCGAGCGCATGTCGTCGGTGAACTTGCCGGCGACCGTGACGCCGGCCAGCAGCGAGTCGACGCGGCTCAGGTATTCCTGGCCGCGGCCCAGCGTGGCCAGCGCACGGACCTGCCGGTCGATCTCGTCGTCGGGGAAGGTGGCGGTGGCCGCGAACATGTCGAAGCCGGACGAGACCATGCTGTTGTAGATGTTCTGCGCGCCGATCGGGTCGAGCTCGCGCTGGTCGATGTGCGCGCGCTGCGACGGCAGCACGTTGAGCTCGGTGAAGAACTGGTTGATCCGGCTGCGGAGGTTGTCGCTGGCCGAGCGCCATGCGTCCCCGCCGCGGGCCGCCTTGCGGAAGTCGTCAATGGCGCGGTCGGTGGCCGCGCGCTGCTCGGTGAGCAGGCCAAGGGTCGCGCTCGTGTCCGACAGGTACTGCACCGAGAGGCGGCGCTCGCGCTGGAGCTCGCCGACCACGACCTCGCCCGGGTTGCCCACGTTGTCGGCGAGCGTGCGCGCCGAAAGCAGGCTGAGCGCCGGGCCGGCGGTCAGCGCGGTCGCGAACAGCCACACCGCGAGCAGGGCCGCGAGCGGCACCGTGACCATGGTGATGATCTTCGAACGGATCGACCAGTTGCGGGTTCTCATCAGGCTCCCCCCGGAGACGGCCGCCGCCTTGCCGGCGCGGGCCGTCACCGTCCGCGTACGCCTCACGGAGAATACGTAAAACCTTCAACCGGAGCCACCATCCGACCGTACGATATATGCCCGGTCTGTCCTGATTGACCCTGGGGATTGGCATGTGGGAGAGCGCGCTCCCGCAGTCGACCTTGCGACAGACCCCAGGCGGGTGGCTTTTGGACCGTTGACGGCGAAGGGGATTGACGACCGGCACTGAGTGGGAATACGGGGGGTGAAGAAGGAGGAGGCCGATGTCCCCCGTTATCACCATCGTCCTGATCATCGTCGTCCTGGTGGTCATCGCCGCGATCGTGTACGGCGTGCAGGCTGGGCGGCGCAAGAAGCTGCAGAGCACTTTCGGGCCCGAGTACGACCGCGCGGTGGCCGACACCGGGAACCGTACCGAGGCCGAGAAGGAACTGCGCGAGCGCGAGAAGCGGCACGCGGACCTGGAGCTCAAGGAGCTGCCGCCCGAATCCCAGCAGCGGTACCGCGCCGCCTGGGAAGAGGTGCAGATCCAGTTCGTGGACAATCCGTCCGAGGCCGTCGGCACCGCCGACGAGCTGGTCACCAGCCTGATCGCCGAGCGCGGTTACCCCACCGGCGAGTACGACGAGCGGCTCGCCGATCTCTCCGTCGAGCACGCCAGCACGCTCCAGCACTACCGCGACGCGCACGAGATCAGCGAGCGCAATACGGCCGGGTCGGCCACCACTGAGGACCTGCGCCAGGCGCTCGTGCACTACCGGGCCCTCTTCACGGATCTGCTGGGCATCGACGCGGTGCCGACGCCCCCGTCGACGACTCCTGGTACTACTACTTCCAGTCCCGACGATGAGCCGGCGCCCGCTCCCCGCCGGGACGCCGACACCGACGCCGCCACCGACAACCGCCGCTGAGGGAGCCATCGACCATGAAGTTCTTCTCCAACGATGCCAAAGAAAACGCCGACGAACCCGAGTACGGCCGTGAGCAGCACGGCGATGTGGTGACCTCCGATCCGGTCGCGGTGCCGCAGCAGCGGGCCGGGTCGCCGTGGAGCGACGCCCCGGGCAGCTCCGAGGCGAGCTCCGACTCCACCGACACTCCCCGGTTCGCGGACGCCGATTCCCGGTCCACGGACACCGACTCCCCGTCCACCGACACCGACTCGCAGACCGCCAACGCCGACTCGCAGACCATCGACGCCGAAGCCGGCAGCCCGGACGACGAGCTTGCCGAGCAGGAGCGGCGGGACGGCACCGAGGAGGAACCGGCGGCGCGGCGCGACGAGAACGGCACCGTGACGACGTACGGGCCGGACGGAACGGTGACCGAGCACGACGCGGACGACGACGTCGATCTGGACCTCGAGTCCGGCTCGGCCCGCGCGGACGAGGACTCCGACGACGCGGCCATCAAGGACGAGGGCACCTTCGACAGCCCGCAGGCCGTCGAGCCGGCGACCGGGGAGACCCTGTCCGACGAGTCGGACAAGTCGGATGACGACGAGCCGGTGGCGGTGACCGAGGCCGAGGAAGAGACCGCCCGGGACCGGGCCGAGGCCGAGGCGGAAGCCGAGGAGACCGTCGAGGAGGAACGGGCCGACGAGCGGAAGGCCGAGATCGACGGCGAGCCCGTGGCCATCGTGCCCGAGCCGGTCCCCGTCGGCGCCGCCGCCTCGACCCCCGGCAGCTCCCCCGCCTCGGCTCTCGACCGGCTCTTCACCGACGGCGACTCGTTCGCCGAGCGGTTCCGCGACATCCAGCTGCGCTTCGTGGACAGCCCCAAGGAGGCGACCGCGGACGCCGCCACCCTGGTCGGCGAGGCGGTCGACAGGCTGACGGACGCGCTGAAGGCGCAGAAGGAAGCCCTGGGCGGCGACTCGGACGACACCGAGCAGTTGCGGGTCCAGCTGCGCAGCTACCGCGACCTGCTCAACCGCCTGTCGGCACTCTGATCTCTCGCGTCTTCGAGGGGGAGCCGGTCCTCGGCTCCCCCTTCGTCGTGTCCGGCGGTTGGCAGCTGGTCGAATCGTGAAGCAGGGCCTAACGTGCGGGCATGCGTGCCGGCCGTCTCGTATCCCTCCTTCTGCTGCTGCAGACGCGGGGGCGGATGACGGCACGCGAGCTGGCCGACGAGCTCGAGGTATCGATCCGCACCGTGTACCGCGACGTGGAGTCGCTCGGCTCGGCCGGGGTGCCGATCTACGCCGACCGCGGGCCGGCCGGCGGGTACCAGCTGCTCGACGGCTATCGCACCCGGCTCACCGGGATGACCGGCGACGAGGCGGGCACGCTGTTCCTCGCCGGGATGCCGGGGCCGGCGGCCGAGCTGGGGCTCGGGTCGGTGCTGGCGGCGGCCGAGCTCAAGCTGCGCGCGTCACTGCCGGGCGAGCTGGCAGATCGCGCCGATCGGGTACGGGAACGCTTCCACCTCGACGCTCCCGGCTGGTTCCGCGGAGACGAGCCGACGCCGCACCTGTCCACGGTGGCCGAGGCGGTGTGGAGCTCCCGGCTGCTGGAGATCCGCTACCGGCGGTGGAAGGCGCCCCGCGAGGTGACCCGCACGCTGAGCCCGCTGGGCGTGGTGCTCAAGGCCGGGCGGTGGTACCTGGTGGCCAAAGGGCGGGAGCGCACGACGGGCTACCGGGTGTCGAACATCCTCGAGGCCGAGGTGCTGGACGCGCCGGCGGAGCGGCCCGGGGGCTTCGACCTGGCGGCGTTCTGGCGGGAGTGGGCCGAGCGGTACGAGAGCAGCGTCTACCGGATGACGGCGACCGTACGGATGACCGAGGCGGCGCTGCGGATGATGGCATTCGTCTTCCCGCCGGAGATGTCGCGGACGGCCCGCGAGCTGGCCGGCGAGCCCGGCGAGGACGGCTGGCTGATCACCACGGTCCCCATCGAGTCGATCAAGCAGGGCCACATCGAGCTGCTGAAACTCGGCGCCGAGGCCGAGGTCCTGGAGCCGCCCGAGCTGCGCGAGCGCCTGGCCGAGACAGCCCGGGCCATGGCGCGGACATATCTGTCCACCGACGCCCTGACCGGCCCGGCCTGAGCGCCGGCTGCGCCCGGCCCGGCCTGAGCACCGCCAGGTGAAGGCTGCACCCCGCCCGGCCTGAGCACCGCCAGGTGAAGGCTGCACCCCCGGCCTGAGCACCGCCAGGTGAAGGCCGCGCCCCACCCGGCCTGAGCACCGCCAGGTGAAGGCCGCACCCCGCCCGGCCTGAGCACCGCCCAGGTGAGGGCAGCGCCCGGCCCGGCGCCGGGTATGGGCGCCGACCCCTCAGTTGCCCGCGTGGTTGCCGACCGGGCCACCGGCGGCGATCCCGCCGGTGCCGGACTGACGGTTGCCGGCGCCGGCCGGGGCGCCCGTGCTGGTCTCGGTGGGCGGGTCGGGCGGCAGGGTCGGCTCGGTGGTCTCACCGGTCGGCGGGGTGGTGGCGGGCCCGGTGGTCGACTCGGTGGGCGGAGTGGACGGCTCGCCGGTGTCGCTCGACGTGGGGGACGCGCTGGGCGACTCGGTCGTGGCGGTGGGCGAGGTCGTCGTGGTGGCGGACGGCGTGGGCGACGCCGAGGCGGTCAGCCGCAGGACCTTGGCGCGCGGCGTGGCCCGGACGGTCGGATCGCCGCCGAGCGGGCTGTCGCCGGCCCCCGCGCCGCCGACCAACTGCTCCGGCCCGGCCGTGCGCTCGCCGACGACCGCCGGCGGAGCCGCCGGCGTGACCTCGACCGCTCCGATCCGTACCCCCAGCCACATGGCCGGACCCAGTCCGACCGCGACGATCGCCCCGAAGAGCGCCGCAGGCCCCCGATCCATGAGTGACCTCCCCCGTATAAGGCGATCATCCGACCACGCCCCCGCACTTCACTACCCATTTCGGGAAACGCCAAGCGAACAACCACTGAGGCTATTGTGACCCAAGGTGATCAGCCGGTTGCTCATTCGTCGTGGATGAGACGCACTGCTTCCGGTCACGGATTCGCAGGTCACGAAGTTCACCGCCGGTCGTGCCGGTTTCCGCGGAGTCTGCATGGATGTCGGGTTTGGGCCCGCTTCGGCCACGCCGCGCGGACCCGTGGGACGGGCGGGTCAGCGGGTGCTGGTGAGGAACGACACCGCGTCGTCGAGAGCCGTCCAGCCGCCGGGAAGCTCGTCCGAGTCGAGGGCCGTGCGGACGCTCAGCGTGCCGCCCCCGCGCAGGCTCATCTCCCACGATCGCCGGCCGTTGCGGCTCGCCGACGCCCCCGCCACATCGGCGAACGGAACGAACCGGCTGCCATCGAGCCAGGCGGCCATCTCGCCACCCGAGGCCTGACCACCCGCGCCACCCGTGCCCAGACCACCCGCGCCACCAGCGCCCAGACCACCTTCGCCACCCGTGGCCTGACCACCTTCGCCACCCGTGGCCTGACCACCCGCGCCACCCGTGGCTTGATCACCCGCGTTGCCCGACGCCAGACCACCCGCGTTGCCCGAGACCTGATCGCCCGCGTCGGCCGACGCCCGGTCTTCGAGCGGTTGCCGGGCCGATGGCACGCCGCCCGAGAAACCCGCGCCCGAGGCATCCGCGCCCGAGGCCGCGGCGCCGGGCAGGCCGCCGCCACGCAGAGCTGCGGGGGTGCCGCCGCGTTCGGCCGCCGGGGTGCCGCCGTGCTGGGCCGCCCGGGTGCCGCCGCGCTGGGCCACCGGGGAGCCGCCGCGCTCGGCCGCCGGGATGCCGCCGCGCTCGGCCGCCGGGATGCCGCCGCGCTCGGCCGTTGAGGTGGCGCCCCTCAGGGACGCTGGGGTGCCGTCGGCCAGGACGCCGTCGGCGGCGAGACGGGTCAGGCGGCGTTTCGCCTCGGCGGTGCGCGAGCGGGGCAGGCCGGGCACCAGGAACAGGCCGGTCTCGACCACCAGCAGGTCGGTGCGCACGCCGTCGACCAGCACATTCACCACCCCACCGATCACCGGCACCCGGGCCGGCGCGCGGCCCGCGGCGGCGGGGCCGGCCGCGGTGAGGTCGATGCCCGCGGCGGCGAGGCGCTCGCAGGCCTCGCCGACCGTGGCCGGGTCGGAGGCGAGCCCGGCCGGACCGACCAGGTCGAGGTGGGCGCCGTCGATGGCGACGAGCTCGGCCGTGCCCGCCCAGCTGTGCCGCCAGCGGGCCGCCCCGCCGTGCAGCGCGGCCAGCGCCAGCAGCAGGGCGATCAGGTCGGTGATGCGGCCCGCCACCTCGTGGGCGGGCAGGTCGTCGAAGACCGTCTCGGCGGCCTTGCGGAGGCGGCCGTCGGCGGCGAGGTCGAGCACGTCGGCCGCGCCGGTGACCGGCGAGCCGGCGACACGGGAGATCGCCCGCAGCGACGCGTCGGCCTCGCGTTCCATCTCGCCGGCCCGGGCCGCGTCGAAGAACTCGTCCCAGGTCAGCACCGTGCGCCCGGCCGGCGGGAACGCCACCGCCTGCAGCGCGCGGCCGAGGGCCGGCAGGTCGGGCACCAGATCGGCGGCGGCCGGCCGGAACCCGGTCTCGGGCCCCTCGTCGGTCAGCGCCACCAGGGCAGCGGCCCGCTCGGCGAACGGCGGGTGGGGATCACACTCCCCCGGCGGCTCGGGCTCGCGGGCGCGCAGCAGGGCCATGTCGTCGGGCCGGGCGGCCAGCACCCGCAGGAAGCCGCCGAACACGTCGTCGGGCACGTGGCCGGCCTGCCAGCCGGGGCTGAGGTATTCGGCGTGGAACAGCTGCTGCATGCCCTCGAGCGCGGGGGCGTCGCGCAGCACCTCGGCGGCGGGCCGCCCGCCGGCGAACCCGGCCGCGACCCGATCGGCGGCCAGTTCCTGCTCGCGGGCGAAGGGGGCGTCGACCCGGCGATACCAGGCCGCGTAGGCGCGGAGCAGCGGGCCGGCCGGGCTGCGCCGCGGGATGCGCGGCACGATGCGGGACAGCGCGACCCGGCCGCGATGCGCCATCGGGGCGAAGCGGCCGAGCTGGGGCGTGCCGTGGGCGAGCTCGTGCGCCACCGCGGCACGGAGGCGCGGCTCGTCCCAGGCCAGCAGCAGCGGCAGGCCGAGGAACAGCTCGCGCCGGCCGCCGCGCAGGCCGGTCAGGCGTACCCGCTCGGCGAGCGTGACGAGCGCGCCGGCGACCACGGTCACCGCGTCGGGCGGGCGCACGCCGGCCGCGGCCGCGGCGGCGTCGATCATCTGCCAGAGCGCGGGGGCATCTTGCCTGGTCACGGGCACACCGGCCGGGGAAGGGCGGGGCAGCCGGAGGGCACGGATCGTCGCCCACCAGAGCAGGCCGGCGGTGGCGATCACGAGCGGGACGGCGATGCGGACGGCGGCCGAGCCGGGCAGCACCGACAGCACCAGCGCCACGACGAGCAGCGCCGCGACCACCTGGAACCAGGCGACCAGCAGGAAGCCGGCGAAGCTGGCGGCAGAGAGCGCAGCGCGGTTGCCGTGGCGCACCCGAACCTCCGGACCCGAGGGGAACAGGACGGGCACAGCCTAGAGCGGGCCACCGACAGAAAACCCAGACGCCGAGTCCGGCGGCGGCAAGAATTAAGGAAGTCTTGTTCCGGCGGCGCCGGGCAGTCACGGGAGGGAATACGGATGGCCATGGATCGGCTCGACCAGACCCTCGCCATCCCGATCAAGGGTTACGCCTGGTTGCCCGACCTGCGACGGCGCAGCTACGGGCAGCCGGTGGCGATGCGCGCGTTCGGACGGCGCGCGGTCGCGATCGGCGGCCCGACCGCGGCGAGGTTCTTCTACGACGACGGCAACCTCGAGCGGCAGACGGCGATCCCCCAGCCGGTGATCGACACGCTGTTCGGGCGGGGCGCGGTGCACACGCTCGACGGCCACGAGCACGAGCTGCGCAAGGCGCTGTTCGTGGCGCTGCTGATGGGCGACGGCGTCGAGACGCTGGCCAAGCTCGTCGGCATGGCGTTCGACGAGGCGGCCGATCGGTGGCGGGGCGCCGGGGAGATCTCGCTCTTCCACGAGACGGCCCTGGTCATCACCGACGCGGTGGCCCGCTGGTGCGGCGTACCGGACAACGGCGTACGGGAAAATGAGCGCGACCCACACGGCCTGGCCTTGGACCTCGTCGCCATGGTCGATGGATTCGCGACGGCCGGCCCACGCCATGCGTGGGCCAGGCTGGCGCGACGGCGGCAGGAGCATCGGCTGTCCCGGCTGATCGACGAGGTACGGCGGGAGGAGCCGTCCCCGACCGCGGTGTCCGCGATCGCCCACCACACGGCCGACAGCCACCCGATGGACGCCCGCACCGCCGCCGTCGAGCTCATCAACGTCATCCGCCCGGCGACGGCCGTGACCTGGCTGGTGGCCTTCGCCGCGCACGCCATGGAGCGCCGGCCCGGCATCCGGCCCAAGATCGCCGACTCCGACGAGTACGCGACCGCGTTCACCCACGAGGTGCGCCGGTTCTATCCGTTCACCCCGTTCCTCGGCGGACGGGCCGTACGTGACCTGTTCTTCCAGCGGGTCGACATCCCGCGTGGCACGCTGGTCCTGCTCGACGTGTACGGGCAGCACCACGACCCGCGGGTGTGGCCGGAGCCCTACGAGTTCCGGCCGGAGCGGTTCCTGCGGCGGCCGATCGGCGAGTTCGAGCTGATCCCACAGGGCGGCGGCGACCCGCGCACCGGGCACCGCTGCCCGGGCGAGCAGATCACCATCGCGGTGCTCGGCACGCTCGCGCAGCGGCTGGCCCGGCTCGAGTACTACCTGCCGCCGCAGGACCTGACGATCGACCTCGCACGGATTCCGGCGCGGGTGCGCGGCGGGCCGCGGATCGTCGTCCCCTAACTCCAATCGATCTCCGGGGAGCGGTGGTAGTTGATGCCCTGGGCGGTCCAGCGCGGGCCGAACGCGCCGATCCGGCGGCGGAACGAGCGCCAGTCGCGGTCGGCGCGCGGGGTCCAGCCGATCTCGGCGATCGCCGCGAGTCGCGGGAACGCGAGGAACTGCACGTCCGCGAGCGAGCGCAGGGTCTCGGACCAGAGCGGCGCCTCCACGCCGAGCAGCGACTCCTCGCCGACGCCGGGCAGCCGGTCGGCCGGATCCCAGTCGTACGAGCGCTCGACGCCGACCACGCCGGCCCAGTCGAGGCCGAGCGGCGTGTCCTTGTCGTACTTCATGTCGAGGTAGCTGCGGTCGGCCGGCGACATGATCACCTGATGGCCGGCGAGGGCCGCGCGGGCCACGCCGTCGTCGGCCGGCTCGATCCGCCAGTACTGCGGGATCGCGGTCGGCGGCAGCTCGACGGCGGCGATCTCGTGCCAGCCGATCGCGCGCTTGCCGTACTTGCCGGCCAGCGGCAGCACCCGCCGCAGGAACGTGCGGTAGTCCTCGGGCGGCGTCGAGAACGCCTCGTCGCCGCCGATGTGCAAGTACGGGCCGGGAGTGAGCGCGGCGACCTCGCGGATGACGTCCTCGACAAACGCGTACGTCTCCTCCTTGCCGGCCACCAGCGAGCTGTAGCCGACCTCGGCATCGGTGCGCGGCCCGACCGGCTGCCCGTCGGCGGTGAGCTCGGGATAGGCGACCTGCACGGCGTTCACGTGCCCGGGCATGTCTATCTCGGGAACGATCGTGACGTAGCGCGCGGCCGCATAGGCGACCAGGTCGGCGTACTCGGCAGCGGTGAGAAAGCCCGGTCCCGCGCCGTCCACGCCGGTGCCGGGACCGGCGCCGATCTCGGTGAGGAGCGGCCAGCCGGGGATCTCGAGGCGCCAGCCCTGGTCGTCCGTGAGGTGCAGATGCAGATGGTTGATCTTGAACTGGGCGATCGCGTCGATGTAGGACTTGATGTCGGCCGAGCCGAAGAAGTGCCGGGCGACGTCGAGCATCGTGCCGCGGTAGGCGAAGCGGGGCTCGTCCTCGATCCGGCCGCCGGGCAGGATGATCTCGTCTTCCGGCCCCTCCGGCAGCAGCTGCCGCAGCGTTTGCAACGCCGCGAAGAGACCTTGGTCACTGGGGGCGCGGAGGGTCACGCTTTCCGGCGTGATGTCCAATCCGTACGCCTCGGGAGGCTTGCCGTTCTTGTCGTACCCCTCGAGGAGGATCCGGAACGAGCCGCCGCTCTTGATGGAGACCGAGCGACCCGTGGTGCGCCGCAGCAGTTCGGCCAACTGCTCGGCGATGTCCGCGGCCTCCGGGGCGGCGCTCACGGACAGATCGGACGAGATGCGGAAATTGGCGGCCGGATCGGGCCGCACCGAGACCGGAAGGGGGATCACATCGCCGAGTTGCCTGGTGAGTGCCTGCACGCGAGAAACCTTAAACTGTCTTTCCATGTCGATCACGACCCGTCGCGCCGATCTTTCCGATGCCGACCTGCTGCATGAGCTGGCGGCTCGTACGTTCGGGCTTGCGTGCCCGCCCGGAACACTGCAGCCCGACATCGACGCGTTCATCGCGCGGCACCTTTCCCGGGAGAGCTTCCGGCAGTACCTGGCCGATCCGCGGCGGATCCTGCTGATCGCCGAGGACGACGGGGTGGCGCTGGGCTACACGATGCTGATCGAGGGCCCGATCGCCGACCCGGACGTGGCGGCTGTGGTCGACTCGGGGACGAGCATCGAGCTGAGCAAGTTCTACGTGTTGTCCGACCGGCACGGGTCGGGCGTGGCGGCCAGGCTGATGGCGGACACGCTGGCCGAGGCGGCGGAGACCGGGGCGAAGTTCTGCTGGCTGGGGGTCAACCAGCACAACGTGCGGGCCGCGAAGTTCTACGCGAAGCACGGGTTCGAGGTGGTCGGGGTCAAGCGCTTCCTGGTCGGCGACGTCTGGCACGACGACCACGTACGGGTGCGGGCCCTTCTCCAGGTCGCCGGCACTTCGGTTCTCTAGGTCGCCGGCACCTCGGTGGCGGAGATCGGCACCCAGGTGAGGTACTTGCCGGTGCGGGCGTCGCCGGAAGATTGGCCGCGCAGGCGGCGGGTGACCCACGGCATGACGTGTTCGCGGTAGTAGCGGGCCTCGGCCAGGACCCGGCGCGGCTCGTCGGGGCCGGGGTCGACGACGTGCGCCTCGATGGGGTGGCCGAGCGCGGTGAGCACCAGGCCGCCGACCCGGCGGTGGCCGGCCGCGTTGAGGTGCAGGCGGTCGGCCGACCAGTACCCGGCGCGGCGGATCTCGCGGTCGTGGAAGACGTCGACGAACGTGAGGTCGAAGCGGTCGGCGAACGGCCGGATGGCCTCGGTGAGGACCTCGCCGCGGCGGCGCATCATGCTGCCGAACGGCAGCCGCTCGGACGGGTCGGCGCCGCTGAGCAGCAGCACGCGCACGCCCGCCTCGGCGCACCGGCGCAGCGCCCGCTCGGTGAGCCCGACCAGGCGCGACATGTCGCTGCCCGGCCGCATCATGTCGTTGCCGCCGCCGTTCAACGACAGCAGGGTCGGCAGCGGGTCCAGCGCCAGGGCCGCGTCCAGTTGCTCGGTCACGATCGGCTCGAGCAGGCGACCGCGGATGGCGAGGTTCGCGTACTGGATGGTCTGCTTCTCGGCCGCCGCCAAGCCGGCGGCGACGAGATCGGCCCAGCCACGCTGCGACCCGTCCGGCAACGTGTCGCCGAGGCCTTCCGTGAAGCTGTCCCCGATCGCCACGTACCGCGTCACTGAGGTTCCTTCCTCGCTCCGGCCTGCCCTGGGGTTCGGCCTGTCCCGCGCGAGATTACCGAACGGCGCCGTTCGGGAAGGCCGGGTCGTGACCGATGTCGCCCGGTGGCGCGAACCACGCGGCGTCGCCGGGCCGGAGGGCCAGCTCGATGCGGTGGCGGGTCGTCTCCGAGATCGGCGGCAGGGCGTCCAGCCCGAACCAGCCCACACTCAGCGACTCGTCGTCGTTGACCCGCGCCTCACCGCCGACCGCCCGGCAGCGGAACGAGATGTCCACGAACTCGCACTCGTCCCCGTTCGGATACGTATACGGCACCTGGGTGAAAACGCTGGTCAGCCGCTCGGCGACGGCGTGTACGGCGGTCTCCTCGTACACCTCACGGACCGCCGTCTCGGCCGGCTGCTCGCCCGGGTCCATCACCCCGGAGATCAGCGACCACTCGTGGTTGTCGGAGCGCTGGGCCAGTAGCAGACGGCTCCGATCGTCGAAGACGACCGCACTGACCCCGGGCAGCAGCAGGCACCGCCGGCCGAGGTCCGCGCGAAGGCTCTTGAGGTACGGGGATATCGGCATATCGGACAAGATAGCCCGATCAGTCGATCAGCGGACGGATCTCCTCGGCGATCGAGCGGACGAACGCCACCGGGTCGGAGTCGTCGGGGGTCGGCTGGAGGATCAGGCTGGTGGCGCCGGCCTCGACGAACTCGCGCAGGCCGGCCGCCATCTCCTCGGGGGTGCCGGAGACGCCGGGGTGGTCAGTGCCCCACTGCTGTTGCTGCGCCAGCAGGCGGTCGGCGGCGCCGGGGCCGAACGCGGCGGGGACGAAGACGACCATCTCGTGCCCGTGCCCGTGCCCGTGCCCGTGCCCCGGCTCGTGCTCGCGCTCGGGCGAGATGTCGGCGTGGATGTGGCCGAGGGCCGCGACCACGCCGGACGGGGAGGTGCCGCCGGTGAGGATCGTGCCGTCGCCGACCTCGCCACCGAGCGCCAGAGTCTTGGGACCGGTCGAGCCGACGTACAGGGGCGGAACCGTGGTCGGCGGCCAGTCCAGCTTGACGGCGTCGAGATTCACGTAGCGGCCCTTGGTGGTGACCTCCTCGCCGCTGAGCAGGGCGCGCAGCGCGGTCGCGTACTCACGGAGAAGGGTGAGCGGCGACGCCGCGCGATTGCCGACCTGGCCCATCCACTCCTGCACGCCGTGGCCGATGCCCGGCAGTGCGCGGCCGCCGGAGAGGCGGCTCAGGGTCGCGATCTCCATGGCGGCAAGCGCGACGTTGCGGAACGGCACCGGCATGATGCCGATGCCGACCTTCAGGTTTTCGGTCCAGGCCAGCGCGGCCGCGGCCGCGGAGACGCCGCCGTTCAGGAAACAGTCCTCCCATAGCCAAAGCTCCTCGAGACCGGCCTCGTCGGCGGCGCGGGCGATGGCGCGCAGGTTCTCGGGCGGATTCTGCGGCAGCGAGATGGCACCGATGATCGTCATGACTGCCCACTCTGCCATTCACGGCGGGCATCGCGGGGGCAGTGTTCGCCGCGGGGCGCTACTCGCCGCGGACGCGCTAGTTGCCGCGGGCGCGCTAGTTGCCGCCGACGCGCCATTCGTTGCGGGCTCGCATCAGGGCGAAGCCGAGCAGGTTGAGGCCGCGCCACCGCGCGGGGTCGGTGGCGCGCTCGTCGGTGGCGGCCAGGCCGATGCCCCAGACCCGGTCGGTCGGGCTCGCCTCGACCAGCACCCGGTCGCCCGTGCCGACGAGCCAGGCGCGCAGGTCGTCGTGCCGGCCGAACTTGTGGCGACTCGCGTCGGTGACGATCTCGAAGCGGTGCTCGGACCAGGTCTGGTCGTCGAAGTTGGCCATGCTGCCGTCTCGCTGGGGGCGGTGGCCCCAGAAGAGCAGGAACTTGGGGGTTGCCGGGAGGGCAAGAAGGTCCGCCACCGAAGCGGGAGGCGTGGTCACGGCGTCGATTCTGCCGAGGGCACCGGGCGGCCGCACTCCGGTTTTTCAGGCCGTCATGATATCCAGTAATTCTTATATAAGTGGCGGCTTCTACGCTGCCGGAAAATGTCAGAGGGCGCCGATAGCTTTCTCCTCACGGATCGGCGCCACGGGGGCGCCGATCCGCCCAAAGACCGGTTCGGGAGACGCCGGCCAGGGACGTCGCGGACTGGGGAGATGTGGTCAGGCGGCGCCGCGCAGCAGGGTCTCGCCGGTGGCGCGGACGCGGTCGCGCAGCTCGGGCGGGGATTCGATCGTGAAGGGGACGCCCATCACGCCGAGGACCATGATCGGCCAGGAGAGGTCGTCCACATTCATCCGGAGGCGACAGGCGGGCGCAGCCGCCTCGGCGGTGGCGGCCTCGGGAGGCGCGGAGGCCGGCTCCGGCGCGGGAGGCTCGGAGGCCGGTGCAGCGCCCGCGGGAAGTGCCGGCGCGGTGGCCGGTGCGGGGGCGGTGGCCGGTGCGGGGGCGGTGGCCGGTGCGGGGGCGGTGGCCGGTGCGGGGGCGGTGGCCGGTGCGGGGGCGGTGGCCGGTGCGGGGGTGAGCGCGGCGGTGGCGTCGGCGTGGAGGGGCTCGACCGTGCCCCAGTGGCCTACGACGGCCTGGACCTGGGCGGGTGGCGCCTGGAGCACGACCGAGACGTCGTGGCGGGTGGGGATGGCGGCTATTCGGGAGCGGAGCCAGCCGACCGGGTCGCCGCCGGGGATGTCGCGTGGGCGGAAGCGGGCGCCGGTGGCCGTGGGGGCGGAGAGGCGGTCCAGGCGGAAGCTGCGCCAGTCGGCGCGGTCCAGGTCCCAGGCGATCAGGTACCAGCGGCGGCCCAGCGAGACCAGGCGGTGGGGCTCTACGTGGCGGTCGGAGGCGTCGCGCTCGCGGGGGGCGTAGGTGAAACGCAGGCGCTCCTCGCTCCGGCAGGCGAGGGCGACGGTGGTCAGCGCGGTGGCGTCCAGCGCCGGGCCGCCGCCGAAGACGCCGGGGGTGGTGACGGCGCGCAGGGCGTCGATGCGCTTACGCAGTCGGGGCGGGAGGAGCTGGATGACCTTGGCGAGGGCGCGCACCGAGGTCTCCTCGAAGCCGGTGACCGCGCCGGCCGCGGCCGTGCGCAGGCCCACGGCGATAGCCACGGCCTCGTCATCGTCGAGCAGCAGCGGGGGCACGGCGGCGCCTGCTTGTAACTGGTAGCCGCCGGCGGCGCCGCGGTTGGCGTCCACCGGGTAGCCGAGGTCGCGCAGGCGGTCGACGTCGCGGCGGAGGGTGCGCGGGCTCACCTCCAGGCGATCCGCCAGCTCCGCGCCGGGCCAGTAGCGATGTGTCTGGAGGAGGGAGAGCAGCCGCAGCATCCGAGCACTCGTGTTCGCCATGAATCCAGACTCCGCCGTATTGAGGTCAGAAACTGTCCGCAACGAACCCTAGCGTCGTAGACATGATTGAGACACGAGGACTGACCAAGCACTTCAAGGACGTGCGGGCCGTCGACGGCATCGATCTCAAGGTGGCGCGGGGCGAGCTCGTGGCGCTGCTCGGCCCGAACGGGGCCGGCAAGTCGACCACGCTGCGGATGCTGACCACGCTGATCCCGCCCACCTCCGGCACCGCGAGCGTGGCCGGCTTCGACGTGGTCCGCCAGCAGCGGCAAGTGCGGCAGCGGATCGGCTACATCGGGCAGGGCAACGGCGCCGGGCACAGCCAGCGCGGACGCGACGAACTGATCAGCCAGGGCCGCGCGTACGGCATGAGCGTGCGCGCCGCCCGGCAGCGGGCCGCCGAGCTGATCGACTCGCTCGGGCTGGCCGAGGTCGCCGACCGGACCGTGGCGACCCTCTCCGGCGGGCAGCGGCGGCGGCTCGACATCGCGATGGGCCTGATCCACGCGCCCGACCTGCTCTTCCTCGACGAGCCGTCCACCGGTCTGGACCCGCAGAACCGGGCCAACCTGCAGGAGCACATCCTCCGGCTGCGCGCCGAGCACGGCACGACGATCGTGCTGACCACCCACTATCTCGACGAGGCCGACTCGATGGCCGAGCGGGTGATCGTCGTCGACCACGGGCGGATCATCGCGGACGACTCGCCGGCGCGACTCAAGGCCGAGCACGTCGGGGACACCATCCTGCTCGGGTTCGACTCCGCCGGCGCGGCGTCGCGGGCGGCTGCCGTGCTGCGTGGTCGCGATCTGGTCGCGTACGGGAAAGAAGTGAAGATCCGCACGCAGAGTGGGCCGCGGCAGGTGCCCGGGATGCTCGAGGATCTGCGCTCCGCCGGTGTGCCGGCGGACTCGATCGAGGTCATCCGACCGACGCTCGACGACGTGTTTTTGCAGCTCACCGGCCGTAGCCTGCGCGAGGGCGGCGCGGGCGAGCCGATCAAGGAACTCGTGGAGGTCTGAAATGTTCACCGATACCGTGACCGTGTTCAGCCGCGAGCTGCGGCCGACTCTGCGCAACCCGTTCACGATCATCATCTCTATGGTGCAGCCACTGGTGTTCCTGGCGCTGTTCGCGCCGCTGCTGCCCGGCACCGACTCGCTGCGCTGGTTCGTGCCCGGCATCGTCGTCATGTCGTGCCTGTTCGCGGCGTCGATGACCGGGTCCAACCTGCTCTTCGAGATCCAGACCGGCTCGCACGAGCGGATGCTGGTCACCCCGCTGTCGCGCCCGGCCCTGCTGATCGGCCGCGCGCTCAAGGAGATCGTCCCGATGATCGCGCAGGCCGCCGTGATCGTGGTCGTCTGCCTGCCGTTCGGTTACCGGCTCGACGTCGGCGGCGCGCTGATCGGGCTGTTCATCCTGGCCGGGTTCTGCGTCGGCATCGGCGCGCTCTCCTACACGCTCGCGCTCGCCTCGAAGCATCAGGAATGGTTGTTCTGGACCGTGCAGCAAACGCTGCTCTTCCCGATTCTGCTGCTCGCGGGCGTGCTGCTGCCGCTCGACGGCGGCCCCGGCTGGCTGCGCGCGCTCGCCGCGTGGAACCCGCTGCGCTACGTGGTGGACGCCGAGCGGGCGCTGTTCACCGGAGACATCTGGGCCTCGACCGCGCTGGCCGGGCTCGCCGCGGCCGCGATCGTGGCGGCGCTCGGCCTGTTCATCGGCGTGCATGCGATGCGACGTTCCGCCTGACCGATACCGTCGGTCCGGCAACGTTCACGTGCGGACAGGGGTCGACGGATGTTCGGGTTGCGTAAGCGCGGGGCGGCGCCGGTCTCGGAGCGTCTTCCGCGGGCGATCGGGCGGATCATCGAGGGCCTCGCGCCGCGCCCCGACCGACAAGCCCCGCAGCAACGCCGGCACAACCCCGACGCCGTCGTCGACTGCGCGATCTACGCGGCCGGCGTGCGACGGCCCGGCGCCGTCCACTACACGGAGGCGGCCCGGGTCGCCCGGCGCCGCCGCGGCACGTACGTCTGGCTGGGCCTGCACGAGCCCGACCGGGCGACGATGCGCTCGATCGCCGAGGCCTTCGACCTGCACGAGCTGCTCGTCGAGCAAAGCGTCGAGGGCGGCCACCGCCCGGCGCTGGAGAGCATCGGCGACGTGACCCGCCTCGTGCTGCGCACCGCCCGCTACGTCGAGCACGAGGAGCTCACCGCCACCTCGGAGGTCGTCGACACCGGCGACGTCACGGTGCTGATCGGCCAGTGGTTCGTGATCAGCATCCGGCACGGCGCGGCCGGCGCCCTCTGGCAGGTGCGCCGCGACCTCGAGCAACGCCAGCCGGTGCTGCGGCAGGGCCCGTGGGCGGTGGCCTACGCGATCGGCAGCCGCTTGGTCGACGACTATCTGAACGTCGCCGCGGCCGTGGAGCGCGACCTGGAGCGCCTCGAGGAGGAGACGTTCTTGGCGCAGATCTCCCCCGAGATCGCCCACTTCTACCAGCTGAAACGCGAGATGGTGGAGTTCAAGCGGGCCGTGCTGCCGCTGCAGGAGCCGCTCGACACACTCCTCGAGCAGGCCGGGCCGCCCGCCGGCTTACGCCCCTACTTCGTCGACGTGCGCGGCCGCCTGGCCAGGGCAGTCGACCGGGTGGCCGGCTTCGACGACCTGCTCAACTCGATCCTGCAGGCGCGGCTGGCCCAGGTCTCGGTCGGCCAGAACAACGACATGCGCATGATCGCCGCCTGGGCCGCGATCGCCGCTGTCCCCACGGTCATCGCCGGGGTCTACGGCATGAACTTCACCTGGATGCCGTTCCTGGACGCGCACTACGGCTTCTACGGAGTGGTCGGCCTGATAGTCGTGATCTGCGCCGGCCTTTACTGGCGGTTCAAGCGCGCGGGCTGGCTGTGACCGGATCAACTTCCCCCACAGCAACAAAGATCACCCGAACGGCCACGCCCGGCCGCCACCCGCTGCCACGTCCACTCCGGACAGCAGCCCCCGGGTCGCCCGCTCTCCCGTAGCCCGCCATATCACCAGATCATTAGCTTTGTTTACATCGACGCCCGCACGTCGACACGAGGACCTGCGCCCGGCCGGTACTGCCCCCCAGCCGGCCGGGCGCATCCCTTTATATGTTCGGCGAACAGGGTTCGCCGTGTACGAACAGCAGCGGCACACGTTGTCCGCTCGCGTCGCGCGGCCCGTTGTCGCCGGGACCCCCCGAAGACACTAGAAGCCGCTCCGAGCGAATGCGCCAATTCCGCCAATTCCGCGAGGTTTTCCGGCCGGCGCCACGGGCCAACGGGCGGGCGGACCAGCACCGCCCGTTGGCCCCTTCACCTCTCCCGTGGAGCTCGCCCCCGCAACAAGGACGACGCCCTCCGGGACCGCGATCAGTGGTTGCTGTGGGAGTTGCCCCCGCCGTTTCCCTGACCATTGCCGTTCCCCTGGCCGCTGCCCTGCCCGTTGCCGCTGCCCTGGCCATTGCCGTTGCCCTGACCGCTGCCCTGGCCCTGCCCGTTGCCGCTGCCCTGGTCCTGCCCGTTGCCGCTGCCCTGGCCCTGCCCGTTGCCGCTGCCCTGGCCCTGCCCGTTGCCGCTGCCCTGGCCCTGCCCGTTGCCGCTGCCCTGGCCCTGCCCGTTGCCGCTGCCGCTGCCGCTGCCGCTGCCCTGACCGTTACCGCTGCCCTGGCCCTGACCATTGCCGTTGCCGCTGCCCTGGCCTTGCCCGTTGTCGCTGCCCTGGCCATTGCCGTTGCCCTGGCCCTGGCCGTTGCCCTGGCCCTGCCCGTTGCCGCTGCCCTGGCCCTGGCCGTTGCCGCTGCCCTGGCCCTGCCCGTTACCGTTGCCGCTGCCCTGGCCATTGCCGCTGCCCTGGCCCTGCCCGTTGCCATTGCCGCTGCCCTGACCGTTCCCGTTGCCCTGGCCGTGACCGTTCCCAGGGCCGTGGCCGTTGCCGTGACCGCCCGGCCCACCCAGGCCGCCCGGGCCGCCGGGGATGCCGTGGCCCGGCCAGGTCGGGTTGCGGAGGATGGGGAGGGCCAGCGTGAACGCCCGGTGCTCGGTGCGGGCCTTGAAGCCGCAGCTGTCGTAGGAGATGACCGCGCGGAGCTTGGCGATGCCGCCACGCGCGAAGTCGGCCCGCACCTCGATGGGGGTGGCGTCCGCGCGGCCCGGGCGGAGGGTGTCGTTGCGGAAGAACGTCGCGTAGTTGCGACGGCCGAGGTAGTCGACGTCGACGTCGCGGCCACCGAGGACACGAACCTCGACGTCGCAGATCCGGCGGTCGGTACGCCAGCTGATGTTGACCCAGCTGTCGGTGTATGCGCGCACCGGACGCAACACACTGGAGACCGGCTGCGGGCCACGAGCGGCGGCCGCGGCGGGCGCGGCCGTGGTCAACGCGGCCATTCCGACGGTCGCGGTGGCCATGGCGACCATCGCGCCGATACGCCGACTGTTGTTCATCGATTCCTCCGGAGGCTGTTCTGGCACTCGCCGCATGGACGTCGCGACGGGCAAACCGGACACTATGGGCAATCAGCCGCCGGGGGTGGCTTTTACGCCGTGTTTCGGACTTATCTACTCTTTCCTGTACAAAATGCTTAGTGGTGGCTCGGCCGAAAAGATGATGTTGGAAGACTCGCAGGCAGGACGGCCGGCACGCCAACGAAACAGCAATCGCGGCGCGCGCCGATCGGCCACGATGGAAGGCGTACGCCAGAAGGGAGAAGGCATGTCGCTCAGCGGTGCCCACAAGGCGGCGTTCCGCCGGGAGGTGACGTTGGAGGGCCAGGTCTTCGCGATCCGCGACACGGACGGATTCCCGGCGCCCGCCGACGACGAAGGCCGGCGCGCGGTGCCCTTCTGGTCGAAGCCCACCCGCGCCCAGTTGGTCGTCAAACACGTCACCGCGTACAGCGGATTCGAGGTCGTGCCGATCTCGATCGAGGACTGGCTCTCGCACTGGATGGTGGGTTTGGAGCACGACAACCTGCTCGTCGGGGTCAACTGGTCGGGGGCACGCGCCACCGGTTACGACCTCACGCCGGGCCAGGTGCTGCGCTGGTTCGCCGAGCTCGAATCGAAGGCCACGACCGACGAGCGAATTCATACGGCCCAGCGGTAGTTGGAATCGAGACCTGCCCCTATGCTTGCGGCACTGCAAATAAAGGGGGACGTCGTGCGGAGCCTGCAGATCCTCGTCGTCGACGACGACGATGCGGACGCCCTCATGATCGAGGAGGCGCTCGCGACGGCCGAGACGCAGGCCACGGTCGATCGGGTGACCGACGGCCGCGAGGCACTCGACTACCTGCGGCGCGAGGGGCCGTACGCCGAAGCGCGGCGCCCCGACCTGATTCTGCTGGACCTCAACATGCCGCGGATGGATGGGCGCGAGACCCTCGCCGCCATCAAGACGGACGACCGGCTCAAGGCGATTCCGGTGGTCATCCTGACCACCTCGGGCGCGGCGCCGGACATCGTGGCGAGTTACCAGCAGCGGGCCAACGCGTACGTCACGAAGCCCTTCGGCCTCGACGACTTCGAGTCGACCGTGCGCCAGATCGACCGCTTCTACCGCGAAGTGGCGAGCCTGCCCGACGTACGGTCCTGACGATGAGGGTTATTCAGGGCGGTGGAGACCAAGCCGCTGACGTGCGGCGAGGTGGGGCTCAAGGTGGGCCCTGAATAACCCTCAATTCCGTGTACCGGCTTTGCCCGCGGGGTAACCCCCGGGCATGACCGACAAGGAACCTCCCGAGGACCTCGGCGCGCCGGTGTCTTACCTCGTGCTCGCGGACGGCACGCTCGTCTATGACCGCTCGGGCAACCGGGTCGGCGAAGTCGAGCACGTGCTCGCCGACGAAGGCGCCGACGTCTTCCACGGGCTGCTGGTCAAGACGGCCGCGGGCCACCGTTTCGCCCGCGCGAGCCTGGTCGATGGCCTCTACGAGCACGGCGTGATCATCGCGGCGCCGGCCGCCGACCTTCCCGAGCCGAGCGCGGACCCCTCGGCCCGCCTCGCGGAGGAGGACGAGAGCCTGGGCCACAGCCTCAAGAAGGCGTGGGACTGGCTGGTGCAGCCGCGCTGATTCCCGCATCGGGGCCTCCTCGTGACGGTGTGGCCGGCACGAGGAAGCTTGGTGTCTTCCCCATGGGGAGAGTCAAGCGGTCAGCGGGAGCGGTCAGCGGGAGCGGTCCCGGTAGGTCCACGAGCCGCCACCGAGGGCGGAGGCGCCGCGCGACGGCTGCTGCTGCTCGGCCATCGGAGCGGCCGCCTGGCGCGGGATGGTTCCGGTGTGGCCGCTCTCGCGGCGAGCGGCCAGGTAGGCCGCCGCGGCGCGGTCCTCCTCGGTGGGCGCGGCCATCAGGGCGTACGCGAGGCCGAGGATGCCGAAGACCACGGACGCGCCGATCGGAACGATCAGGCTGGTCGCGGTGGCGCCGGAGAGCGTGCCCGGCGCGTCGGTGCGCACCGACATGGCCGACATGCCCGTGAAGTGCATGGCGTTGACGGCGATGCCCATGACCAGGGCCGAGACGAAGATGGCGAGCGGCTTGTGCACCGTGACCGCCAGCCAGAGCGCGACCGAGGCGGCCACCACGGCGATGCCGATGGACATGCCGACCCGGGTGGCCGAGTAGGAGATCTCGCCGTTGAGGTGCATCGCGGCCATGCCGGTGTAGTGCATCGCGGCGACGCCGAGCCCGGCGAAGACGCCTCCGGCCACGATCCGGAAGTTCTGCGCCTTGCTGCCGAACAACGCGATCACAAGGCCGAGCGCGACGGCGACGACGGCCAGGATGGCGCTGGCCGCGGTGATGCCCACGTCGTACCGGATCGGCGTGCCGGTGACGCTGAAGCCCATCATCGCGACGAAGTGCATGCTCCAGATCGCGGTGCCGCCGATCGCGACCGCCGCGAGGATCAGCCACCAGACGCGCTCACCGTTCGAGCGGGCCGACCGGAACCGGGCCGCCAGCGTGAGACCGAGCAGCGACCCCAACACGGACAGTGTGTAACTGATCGTGGGAGTGATCCACCCATGATCGAAGTGATGGATCTGCGCCATTGCCGGTCCCTTCCTCAAGCCCGAGTCCGCGCTGCATATTGCCTGCTTGATCGCCACCTTGTGAAGGATTGTGACGCAGGTTGCGTCACGTTCCGGCTACAGATGTCGAAACAACGCACGAAGCTCTCCTAGGCGGCAAACCCGCAGCTCACGTTGGGCATTGATCTTTTCGCTCGAGATCAACCCACAGTTCGAAGGCCGCTGGCCGCGCACACGCCGGACATGTCGGAAGCGGCGGCACCAACCGCCGCAATCCTGTCCGGTTCCTCCGCTTTACCCTTCGCCGCGATCGCCGCCCGATACGCGTCCCCGAGCCGGGACGCCGCATCGGTGAGCGGAGCATCGGCGGTGATGCTCGCCGCGACGATCTCGTCGACCACCCCGGGCGTCATGAACGAACCCGCGTCGACGGCGGCGGCCAGACGGGCGCAGGCGAGCGATCGCGGCGGGTCGCCGACCACCGCGGAGGTCGTCGAGGGGACCACGCTCGGTGACGCTATGGCCGACCCCACGGAGGCCGGCGCGGGCCCCACGGAAGCCGACACGGGCCGCCCGGCCCGCTCCCCACCGCCACCGCACCCGGCGAGCAGACAGCAGGCGAGGACAAGCGCGAGTCGCATATGTCCAGATTAGGCATGCTCACGACGTACGATATGAAAAAAGCGCGGCCGTCACCGACCGCGCCCTTTCCGCCAAGCGTTACCCGTTACTTGAGATAGCTGAGCTTCTTCCACTGGGCGTAGCTGACGTTGAAGTCGGTCCAGCCGTTGCCCTGCTTCAACTTCTCTTCGGTGCCGCTGACCGTGATGGGGTCGCCCATCATCGTGCGGCCGAACAACCAGGCGCCCATCGCCTCGGAGACGTTGACACAGCCGTGCGAGACGTTGACGCGGCCCTGCTTGCCCTCTGACCAGGGCGCGGCGTGGATGAACTGGCCGCTCCAGGTGATGCGCTGGGCGAAGTCGATCGGGGTCTTGTAGCCATTGACCGGGTCGGTGTCGGTGGTGTCGAAGACGGTGTGCCTGGCCTTCTCCATCACGATCATCGTGCCGCTCGACGACGGCGTGCTCGCCTTGCCGAGGCTCACCGGGAGCGTCTTGATGACCTTGCCGTTCTGCTTGACCGTCATCTGCTTGGTCTTGTTGGAGACCGTCATGACGAACGAACGGCCGATCTTGACGTCGACCGTGAGGTCGGTTTTGCCGTAGTAGCCGCTGCCCAGCGGGAGGCCGCCCAGCCGCACGTTGGCGAAGACCTTGGAGTTGGCCTTCCAGAACACCTTGGGCCGGTAGTGCACCTCGGTCGGGCTGATCCAGCCCCAGGAGCCTTCCTGCGCCGGCGTCGCGGTCACGGTCATGCGGCGCTCGACGTCGTCGCGGTAGCTCGCCGGGATCGCGCGGCTGAACTTGATGATCAGCGGCATGCCGACGCCGACGGTCTGACCGTCGGCCAGGAAGCTGGTCACCCGGACGATCTTCGACGGCTTGGCCATCGTGGTGAACGCGCTGGTGGTCGAGCCGCCCTTGCCCTCGGAGGCGGTGCCGTTGACGGTCACCGTGTACTTCGTGCCGTAGGCGAGGGCCTTCTCGGGGCGCCAGACCTTGTCGTCCTTGTCGAGGGTGCCCTCGACCTCTTCGCCCTTGGCGTCGGTCACGGTGACCGTGGTGTTCTCGGGGTCTTCGCTCGTGTACTTGACCTCGGTCACGGCGGTCACGTTCGTCGCCTCGGCCGCGGGCGAGACGACCGCGACGGTGCTCAGCGTCGGCGTCGGGGACGGCGTGGCGGCGTCAGCACCGGTGCCGCCGTCGGCGGCCTGGCTCTCGCCGCCGCCCTGCCAGGTCGGCGACTTGTCGCCGTGACCGCAGCCCGAGCTGAGCAGGACGGTGCCTGCGATCAGCGCGACCGCGGCTATCCGCCACGGCCGGCGAACTCGACTGATGTTCATGGTCCCCTCACGGCGTCGTTCGTCCCCGGCGCCCAATATTGCTCTATGAAAGCCGGGAGACCAATCCCGGATTCGTGCCGCGGACGAACCGTCGCACAGGCCATAGCGGCAAAGTCGCCCGATTCGGGCGGTCTAGCAGCTGGTCGTCCACTTTCGCGTCGCAAGAGCCGGGGGGCTTCGCGTTTCCCTACCCATCAGACGCACCCGGCCCACTCCCTCGTTGCTTTTTCACTTCAAAGACTCGGGTACGGGTAGAGCACTGCCCTTCACGAACTCGTCCCAACTCACGTTCCAGGGCGTCCAGCCGTCCCCGTAGTCAGCCTTGACCCCCGTGCCCTTCACCGTCACCGGGTCACCGATCAGCGTCTTGTCGAACAGCCAGCGCGCGTTCGACGGGGAGACGTTGATACAGCCGTGCGAGACGTTGGTGTGCCCCTGCGAACCCACCGACCAGGGCGCCGAGTGGATGTACTGACCGCTCCAGGTGATGCGCTGCGCGAACTCGATCTCGGTGCGGTAGCCCCTGGCGCCATCGGTGTCGGTGGTGTCGAAGACGGTCTGCGGCAACTTGTCCATCACCACGAGCGTGCCGCTCACCGAGGGCTTGCTCGGCCGGCCCAGGCTCACCGGCGCCGTCCTGACCACCTTGCCGCCCTGGGTGACCGTCATCTTCTTGGTCTTGTTGTCGACGGTCATCTCGAGATCGCGGCCGATCTTGGCAGTCGCTGCGCGGTCCCGGTCGCCGTAGCGGCCCCCGCCGGTCGGCACGCCGCCCACCGCGATCCGCACGGTCAGCGTGGTGCCCGGCTGCCAGTACTCCTTGGCGCGGTAATACGCCTGGTTGCCGGACGACGTCCACGACCAGACGCCCGGCTGCGCCGGGGAGGTCTGCACGAACATGCGCTTCTCGACGGCGGCACGGTCGGCCTTCTTGATACCCGGGTTGAACTCGGCCACGACCGGCATGGCGACGCCGTACGTGTGGTCGTCGAACAGGTAGAGGCCGGTGCCGGTCTTGCGGGCTGGCGCGCCTATCGTGGTGAAGTTGGTCGTGACGGTCTTGGTGAGGCCGCTGTCGGAAGTGGCCACGACGCTCGCCGCGTACGTCTGCTTGGTCTTGAGGGTCTTGCCCGGCACCCAGCTGGAACCGTCATCGCGCAGCGTGCCCGCGACGGCCTTGCCGGCACTGTCGGTCAGCGTGACCGACGTGACCTTGGCGCCCGAGACCTTGAAACCGATCTCGGCGCTGACCGGCACGTCTTTCTTGCCGGCGGCGGGGGTGATGGAGAGCTCGATCGGGACGGCGGCGGCCTCTGTCGTGGGAGCGCCGCTGGGCGCCGCGCTCGCGCTCGCGCTGATGCCCTCCTTGAAGGAGGCGGCAGCCGGCTTCTTGTCACCACAACCGGACAGCGCGAGAGGCGCGATCACCACCGCCACCACTGCCGTCACCAGCGAGCGCCGCATGCCGACCATCCCTTGGATCACGTTCTGAAGTTTGCGGGCACATCCTGCCCCATGAATGCAAGGGTCCGGGACCACCCTGAGGTTGATTCACGCTGTGAAGGTCATGTGAGGTGGGCCGATTTCAAGGATCATGGGGGTGCGTGCTAACGTTTCCGTCGTTGCCGGTGAGCGCCGCTAGCTCAACTGGCAGAGCAGCGGACTCTTAATCCGCGGGTTGTAGGTTCGAGTCCTACGCGGCGCACCATGCTTGACCTGGGCATCCTTTGATAATTTGAAGGGTGTCCATGATCATTTTGGGGCTTTGGGAGCACGTTGGGAGCAGTTCCAGTCCCGCACTGCCGTCAGCCGGCCCTTCGAGGCACCATCTTTGCGGCCTTCTCGGCGGCTTCTTTTGCCAGCCGCGGAGACACGCTGGTGTAGGTGTCGCGCGTGAGGACGCTGGTGGAGTGACCCAGCAGTTCTTGGACGACTTTGATGTCGACCTCCGCCTCGAGAGCGCGGGTGGCGGCGCCGTGCCGCAGATCATGAAGCCGGATCGGGGGGCAGGCCGAGAGCAGCGACGAGCTGGTTGAAGTACCGCGCCACACTTCGAGCACGTTGTTGGTGACGTCGTCCAGGCCGATGGTGCGATCGCCGGCCTCGCTCTTGGGTTTGCCTGCTTCGACCTTCCATCCGAGCTGGACGAGTTGCTCGCTGACCTTGAGGGAGGAGGCGACCTTGTTGAGGTCGACCCAGCGTGCACCGCACGTCTCACCACGCCGGGTTCCCCGGTAGGCGATCAGGTGGTACAGCGGATAGAGGCGGTCGTTCTCGATGCCGTCGAGGAATTGCCCGGTCCGCTCTGGCGTCCAGACCATTACAGGAGACGGACGTTCCGCGCCGTCGAGCCTGTCGAGCTGCGCCTCCAGCCGTGCGATCAGAGAGTGATCACGACGTTCCCGTGCCGCGTCAAGGTCGAGGGCGACAACGTCACGCTCTCGCCGGTTCTCTTTCCAAGCCGCCACGTGCTCGTCGGTCCACCTCACCGCCCTCGGCCCGGCGGCGCCGGCCAGCGATGAGTGAGGTCGCGCGAACGAGCGGGTTGGGCGCCGCGACGAGCGATGCGTACCGGCGGTGCCGGCCGTCGTGCGCTGCGCTGCTGGGGCGGCGGCCCGGCCCACTCGAACGAAAACGCGATCGTGATGTCACGCGGGCCGTTGAGCGGCTTCCCGGACGTCACGCGGGTTGCCGGGCCGGCTGTGCGCTGGTTGCATCTCACGGATCGCAATGGCGCCGAAGGCCACGACCAGCGCCACGTTGACCAGGACGGCGAGCCAGGCGATGTTGGCGATGTGGGCGACCGGCCAGGCGACCGCGGCGACGGCGAGTGTCACGGTCCGCCACGGCGGCGCGATCCGGCGCAGGGCCCACGCGGCCAGCAGAATCGACAGCGGGAAGAGCAGGCCCAGCGGCTTGATCAGCACGGCCGCACCGGACGCGTCGACCAGGTCGGTGTCGCCGAGCGAGACATGGATGGTGTTGAAGCCGTATCCGACGTTGCCGGCTGTACCGAGCACGGCGACAACCAGCAGGACCGCGGCCATGACCCGGTCGCTCCAGGTCACGAGGCGGAGGAAGACGAAGGCGTACGCGGTGGCGCCCAGGACGTGAGTGAAACCGGCCGCCCCATCGTCCCACCCGCGGGCCGCGTAAAGGCAGTCGACGAGCAGGTAGACCAGTGGGGCGAAGATCAGCGATGCGGTGAGCAAGCGGTCGACGGGTGATCCCGGTTGCGTTGTCATGGTGCTGACGAAATCGCATCGCGCCCGGGACAGCATCGGGGCGGACCCGGCGGTTTCGCAGGGTTAACCCTGGTCACACCGGCGGCCGGTGCTGGCACGATACGTGCATGAGGCGAAGCGCGGCGATCGGCGCTCTGGTCGCCGTGCTCGTTGCGGGCGGCTTCGCCCTCGGACTGCACGTCGCCAACCTCCACAACGGGCTGATCGCGGCGTCGTTCACCGCGGTCGGGCTGTTCGTCGTCCGCCGCAGGCCCGGCAATCGCGAAGGATGGTTGTTCGTCGCGACCGGCGCCGGGCACGCGGTCATGTTCGCCGGGCGCCAGTACGCCCTGCACCCCGGGCTGCTGCCCGGCGCGACGTGGATCGGCTGGCTGGGCGTGTGGCCGTTGCCGATCATGCTGGTTGTCATCGGCGTCACCGTGATGTGTTTCCCGACCGGCCGGCTGCCGTCGCCCGGCTGGCGTCCGGTGGTCGCCGCCCTCGCCGCGGTCGCCGTCGTGCTAGCCGGAGTTTCGGCGCTGTGGCCGGTCGAGGCCGCCCGGACGGGACTCTCGCCCCCGTTCGACCTGCCCGGTGCCGGGCCGGCCGCAGCCGCCTACCGGGTCGCGCGGCCGATCGCCTACCTGCTGTTCCAGCTGATCCCCGCAGCCTGCGTCGTGGTTCGGCTGGGGCGGGCGCGCGGCGACGAGGCGCGGCAGCTGCGATGGTTCGTGTACGCGGTAGCCGTGTCCGCCGCGGTCATGGTGCTCGGGCTGACGGTGCTCCGGACGCCGGTGCCCGGCACGCTGACCGTGCCACTGGTTGCCGTGGCCGCCGGGGCGGCGATCCTCAAGTACCGGCTCTACGACATCGACCCGGTCATCAACAAGTCGCTGGTGTGGACGGCGATGGCGGCGCTCGTGGCGGTCGGGTACGTCGCTGTCGTGACGGGCGCGGGCTCGCTGGTACGCGGGCACGGAACCCTGCTGCCGTTACTGGCCACGGCGATCGTGGCGGTCGTGTTCGAGCCGCTGCGCAGCCGGGTGCAACGGCTGGCAGACCGGCTCGTCTACGGACACCGGGCCAGCCCGTACGAGGCGTTGTCGCGGCTGTCGGACCATCTGGCCGGCCCGGCGGGTGGACTGCTCGCCGGCATCTGCGCCACGGCGGCCGACGGGGTCGGCGCTCGCGAGGTCGTGCTCTACTCGGGACCAGCCGATGAGCTCCGCACCGAGGCGATATGGCCGGCCTCGGCGGTGCCCCCGTCACGCGACGACCTGGACGCCGTACCGATCATGCATGACGGACGGGTGCGCGGTGCGCTCGCCGTACGGAAAGCGCCTGGTGAAAGCCTGACCACCGCGGAGCGGAAGCTGATCGCCGACCTGGCCGCGCAGGCCGGTCTGGTCCTCGAACTCCGGGCGACCGCGAAGCGCCTGATCGCCGCCGGTGATGCCGCACGCCGGCGCCTGGAACGCGACCTGCACGACGGGGCACAGCAGCGGCTGGTAACGGTGGCGATGGAGCTCGGGGCCGTGGTGCAGCTGGCGTCCGCCGCCGGATCCACCGGTGTGGCCGCGCGGGCGGACATAGTCCGGATGCAACTGCTCGAAGCCACGGCTGAGCTGCGTGAGATGGCCCGCGGCCTGCATCCGGCTGTGCTGACTCAGGACGGCCTGGAAGCCGCGCTGGAGTTCTTGGCTGATCGCTCGGCGGTGCCCGTCCGGCTCAGCGTGGCCGTCGACCGCCGGCTCGCTGCGGAGATCGAGGCTACGGCCTATTTCCTGGTGAGTGAGGGGCTGACGAACGCCGCCAAGCACGCCGGCGCCCGGCATGCCGCTGTCCGGGCTGAGCTCACCGCCACGGGACTGGCCGTCGAGGTGGCCGACGACGGGACCGGTGGAGCGGTGGTGCAGCCCGGCGCCGGCCTCGAGGGGCTTGCCGACCGGTTGGCCGCATTGGACGCACGGCTGACCGTGACGAGCGGCCCGTCCGGTACGCGCCTGGCGACGGTGATCCCGTGCGGGTGATGCTGGCCGACGACGCGGTGCTGTTCCGCGAGGGCATGGCCCGGATCCTGACCGACGCCGGTTTCACGGTCACCGGCCGGACCGGCGATGGCCCGTCCCTGCTCGCGCTGGTGCGGGCCGACCCGCCGGATGTCGCGGTGCTCGATCTGCGTATGCCGCCCGGGTACGCGGCTGAGGGCCTCGAGACGGCCGCGGCGGTCCGCGCCCTAGTCCCGGGCGTCGGCCTCATGATCCTTTCCCAATACGTCGAGGTCCACCACGCGCTACGGCTGATGACCGAGTTCGAGGGCGGGGTCGGCTACCTGCTCAAGGACCGGGTGTCGGACCTGACCTTGTTCGGATCACAGATCCGGTCGGTGGCGCGCGGGGATACCGTCATCGACCCCGAGCTCGTCACCCGGCTGGTCGCCAGGCGCCGTGAGCGGGATCCGTTGCGGGAATTGACCGGCCGGGAGCGAGCCGTGCTGCGGCTGATGGCGCAAGGCCGGTCCAACGTCGCGGTGGCCGGCGAGCTGCATCTCGCGGTGAAGACGGTCGAGGCGCACGTGACGTCGATCTTCACGAAGCTCGGCTTGGTCGCGGACGAGCGCGAGCACCGGCGGGTTCTCGCCGTGCTGACCTTTCTTCGCGGTGGGACTCTAGGGTGAGGGACAGACCGCAGCGACGCGTCCGTCCGCTGAGCCTCCAACCGATCGCCTACCCGCCGCAGGGCAACGTGGTCGGCGCGTACGAGACACCGGACGGAGGCTGGCGGGTCGAGGCGTGCAGCGTGGTCGCGACCAGTTCTTCCGGCTTCTGCACGGCGACAACGTGGTGGACGGGTTGTTCATCGCCACGGTGCGACGTGCTCCTCAGAGCCGAAGGCGCGTTGGTCGAGGAGTACGATCGGCTCGTTTCACGCTATGGAAGAGCAGCGCAGGGCTTCTATCGCCCGCACCTCAACATCGTCTACATTGCGGCTTAACGGTGTCAGCGAGGGTGTCGCAGTTCGTCAGCGGCATCATTCGACCTGGATCGGCATCCTCGCTCATTTGCAGAGCCAATCAGCGATGACAACGATTTCCTGACCCAGGACAATGGATACGCAGCGCCGGAAGCGGATTATCAGCGACTGTCTATCCAGCTGGTGAACTGGGCGCGCAGAATGAACAGCCGCCAATATACCTTCTGGGATTTCGGGCAGCGGCTCCGGGTACTTCACGAAGGGCACCGACCTATCCGGATGGACCGCCGAGGAGATCAACGCCGTCGCCCACACACTCAACAGCCGACCCCGGAAAACTCTCGGCTGGAGGACACCCGCCGAAGCCCTCGACGAACATCTACGATCTCTTCAACAGGCTGATGTTGTGACGACCGATTGAATCCAGGCAGTTCGCGTCCTAGGCCTTCACCGAACGCGCCCGCGCGTCCGGGCTGGTGCCGTCGATGGGCACGATCGGGGACTGTTTCGACAACGGGATGATGGAATCGTTCTGGGGTCGAATGCAGACCGAGCTACTCGATCGCAAGAAGTGGAAAGACCCGCATCGAACTGGCCAACGCGATCTTCGACTACCTCGAGATCTTCCGCGACCGGCAACGCCGCCACAGCTCCCTCGGCGTGCTCACGCCCAACGAATATGAAGGGCTCCACACCACCCTGTCAGTCGCATAGAACCAGCTGAAGGACACCGCCAAGCGGGCCGGGATCAGCTACACCGGGCTGCTGCGCCACTTCCCCCGCAAGGAGGAGCTGCTGGTCGCGCTGCTGGAGGCACGGGCGCTGCAGAGCACCGCGCTGCTGGAGTCGGCGGGCGCGCTCGACCCGCGCGGGCGGCCGCCGTGACCGCAGTCGCGCCGAAGCCGCGGGAGGTAACTGGCTGGATCATCCGGCCCACGGCCGAACGCACCGACCGCGTACACGCCGATCCAGCCCGCATCCTCGAGCGGTGTGACAGCCTGCGCACCGTCGACCGTCAAACTGATCACGTGGTTCCGGCCCCATCGGGACCACTTCCTGAAATATCGGTAGGTGCTGAGCGTGGAGGACTGGGCGGAGATCAGGCGGCTGCGGCGGTCGGAAGGGATGGGGATCCAGGCCATAGCCCGGCGGTTGCGGATGTCGCGGAACACGGTGAACAACGCCCTCGCGAGAACCCTGTTACGGGCGGCGCCTCGCCTCGCCAAGACCACCCCGATCCGCACGGAGGTCGAGCACCGCGACCTGGCGACATGCTGGTGGCTGCACAGCGTTCACGATGACCACCATCGGCCGTAGGCGTGAAGGCCGGCCGGACGACTGCCTTCGAGAGGGCGGCGGCCCAGGCGGCGCGTCGGAACGACAGGAATGCGGTTTCCTGTCGTCAGACCTTCCTGTCGCCGGTGGCGAGTTGCCAGCGGCGTCGATCGGGCTACGCCCGGTCAGCAGTCACGAGATGGTCACCACACGAAGCACGGCAGATTCTGCGGGCGCACAGGCCCGCGGGCCGAGCTATTGGACACGAAGTCCGGCCATGGTGACCTGGACGAGGCGCCGGACGGCGTCAGGAGAGGGCAGGGTGGCGGCGGCGTTGAGCGCGTGCAGGCAGAAGCCAGCCAGTTCGTCGGGGGTGACGTCGCCGCGCAGGTGGCCTCCTTCTGCACCGTCGGCGATCAGCTCACGGACCAGATCGTGGAGTTGCCGCTGCGCGTGGGCCAGGTGCTCGTCTTGGTGCAGGAACGTAACGAAGCCCAGGTCCTGATGTCCGCGGGTCTGGTGGGAGATGAGGGCGTACGCCTGCAAGACGGCCGCCAGCCGCTGGTATGGATCGCTTACCTGGTCGCGGAGCTCAGCCAGATGTTGCAGGTGGCCGGTGATCTGCAGGGCATGCCAGGCGTGCAGGATCGCCTCGATATCCGGGAAGTACTTGTACAGCGTCGCCCGGCCGATTCCGGCCTGTTCGGCGATCTGCGACATCGTCACCGACCGTAGGCCGTGCTGCGAAACCAGTGCCGCGGTCGTGTCCAGGATCGCCTGGCGCACGTGGTGGCGGTGCCCCTCGATCGTTTCGTCCCACAACTTCGGCACCCACCAAACTCTACACGGTGACCACCCATGACACAGTTGCCCTTGACCGTAGACAGATGTCTCGATAAATTGCAGTCGCTGGCGACCACGTAGAGGGGACGAAGTGGTGGAAGACCTGGCAGGCCACACCGGCCCGGCGACGCCCGACGGGCTGTACGCAAGCCCGCCGCCGTGGGACATCGGTCGACCTCAGCCGGCTTTTCTCACTCTGGCCGAGGCCGGACGCCTTCGGGGACGGGTACTGGATGTCGGCTGCGGTACCGGCGAACACGCCCTGCTGGCCGCCCAACTCGGCCTGCAGGCCACCGGTGTCGACCTGGCGGGCAACGCCCTGCGGACCGCCGAGCACAAAGCCGGCGACCGGGGGCTGCACGCGCGATTCCTGCAATTCGACGCGCTGAAGCTGGCCGAACTGGGCGAATCGTTCGACACGATCCTGGACTGCGGGCTGTTCCACATTCTTGCTGGTGAACAGCGGGCGGCGTATGTCACGAGCCTGCACTCGGCGCTGTCACCAGGCGGGCAGTACTACCTACTCGGGTTCAGCGATCAACATCATGGCCCCTTCGGGCGGCACCGGCTGACCCGCCAGGACATCACCGCCGCCTTCGCGGACCGATGGCGGCTGGACACGATCGAACCGGCGAGCATCGACATCACCGCCGCGCCGTACGCCGTCGCGGCCTGGTTCGCCGCTGCCACCCGAATCTGACCTCGACACCAAGGACTGCCATGTTGACCTGCGAAACCACGATCGATATCGACCGTCCCAGCCGCTACCTGACGCAACTGTGCCGCCACGCCACCGCGATGGGCGCCACCGGCGGCGGGCACCGGCCCCGGAACCACGCCACCGGCGCCGCGCTTGCCCGCGGCGAGTTGCAGATCCGGGCGGACTGCTCCGACACCGACGGCACCATCACCATCAGCCCGCTGGGAAAGGCCACCCTGCACGCGGCCGGAAACAGCCTAACCGTGCGCGTGAACGCAACCGACCTGGAAGCGTTACAGCAGATCCAGGCCATCCTCGCCCAAGACCTGCAACGGTTCGGGCGGCGCGACCAACTGACGGTGACCTGGCCACCACCCCAAACCACCGACACCGACGTAGCCGGCGCCATCACGCAAGGCCCCGCGAGCACCTCACCCGATCCCGGCACCGAGACGCGGACCCGCCGCCGCACCACCATCCTGGCCGCTGTCCTGATCGCAGCGGCTGTTGCCGTCCATCTCGGCCTGGGCGCGGCGCTACTGCCCAACTCGCGGTGGACCAACCTATCCATCGACATCGTCCTGGCCATCGTCGTCGGGAAGATCCTGCTGTTAACGGTGGGCCGCCGGGCACTGCGCCACACGCACTTCCGACAACTGCACGGGCACCTTCAGGCAAGGGGCAGCCAGCATCGCGGACCCGCCACCACCCCCGACGACCCCAGCCTCCCGCCGCACGACCCACACACCGACGGGCCGGCCACCCAGACCAGCCCTCAATGACGAGCGTCGAGGTTCCCGGCGCCCGACTGCACTACGACATCCGCGGCAGCGGTCCACTGATCGTCCTGATCCCCGGCGCCGGCGGTGACGGCCGCGTGTTCAATGCCCCTCACCGACCACCTCACCGCCCGCTACACCACCTACGACCGGCGCGGCTTCTCCCGCAAGCCCCCTGCACGGCCCGCAGGACGACCAGCACCGCCTGGACACCGACGCCGACGACGCCATGCGCCTGATCGAACACACCGGACACCCCACCGCGAACGTCCTGGGCAGCAGCTCGAGAGCCATGGTCATCCTGCACCCTGTCATCCGGCACGCACGGAAGGTGGCCAGTGTCGTGGCCCACGAACCAACCGCGAATGATCGAGATGACCCGCCGGCTCGTCCGCGAGGAAGGCATCCTCGTCGGCGCCTCCACCGGCACCGCCGTGGTCGCAGCCCGGCCCTGCCGACGGTCGGCGTACACGAGGCGGCCGCGGACGCCCTGGCCAGCACACCGGCAGACGCCACCTGGCTCGCTGGCCTCACCGAGGGCCGGATCACCGGCGTGCTCCGCCGCGCCGCCCTGACCTGATCGTCCTCAGCCTGCCGTCAGGCCCTCCATCGTGTACGACAACAAGCGGCCGATCAGATCGGGCGAACCGCCGGACCGCTCACCGGCCCACGCCACACCGGCCGCCAACGCGAGCAGCTCGCCGGCGGTGACGTCGTCGCGCACCTCGCCCGCCTCCTGGGCGCGGCTGAGCAACCGGCCGCCCGCCTCGTGCATCGCCACGCAGGAGGTGTGCAGCTGCGAGCCTTCGTCGTGCAGCGCGGCCATCACCGATTCCGGCAGGCCCCGGTAGGCGGTCGAGCCGATGGCGAGCCGGGTGAGCCATGTCAGGAGCGCTTCCCGCGCGCCGTCGGCGGCCAGCAGTGCCTCGGCTTGCTCGCGCAACTCGTCGAAGTTGCTGCTCAGCAACGCGGCCAGCAACGCGTCGCGGTTCGGGAAGTGCCGGTAGAGGGTGCCGATCCCGACACCGGCCCGGCGCGCGACATCCCGCAACGACGCCTCGGTGCCGTACTCCGCGAACGCGGACCGGGCTTCGTCCAGCAGCAGGGCGTAGTTGCGACGGGCATCCGCCCGGGATTCGGCAGGCACACCAAGAGCCTCTCATTGACAATCGGAGCACCGCTCCGCCACTATCGGAGCAGTGCTCCGCCGTCAAGCGTAGCCCTCTCCGAGGAGATCCCCATGAGTCGAACCATTGTCGTCACCGGCGCCACCGGCAACCAGGGCGGCGCCACGGCCCGCAGCCTTCTGCGCGACGGCTGGCACGTCCGCGCCCTGGTACGGGACCTGGCGGCGCCGGCCGCACGCGCTCTGCACGAGGCCGGCGCCGAGCTCGTCCAGCGCGACATGACCGACCGCGACGGCATGACCTCCGCCATGCGGGACGCGTACGGCGTGTTCAGCATCCAGCCGGCCAACGGCGCCCCGCATTTCGACGGCGGCGAGGTGCGCATGGGTATCAACGTCGCCGAGGCAGCACGGACCGCCGGCGTCGGCCACCTCGTCTACGCCTCGGTGGGCGGCGCCGACCGCGACAGCGGCATCTCGCATTGGAACACGAAGTGGGAGATCGAGCAGCACATCGCGAAGCTGGACCTACCGGTCACCGTTCTGCGACCGGTGATGTTCATGGAGAACCACGCGGACGCCCATTACGGCGTCACCGGCGAGTTCTCGGTGCTCAGGATGGTGGCGCCGGGCACGCGCGTCCAGATGATTGCCGCCGCCGACATCGGCGAGTTCGCCGCTCTGGCCTTCGCCGATCCCGACCGCTACCTCGGCCGCGCCCTGGAACTCGCCGGCGACGAACTCACCCGCGAGGAAGCGGTGACCGCCATCGAACGGGCCACCGGCCACGAAATCCAGCTACCGCCGATCCCCCGCGAGGCTCTGGAGAAAATGGGTGCCAACCTCGACGATCTGGACCGGGCGAAGAACTTCGGTGGCTGGCACGCCGACATCCCGGCCCTCCGCGCCCTGCATCCCGGCCTGCTCACCTTTCCCGCCTGGCTGGAGCGTGACGGCAGGATCCGATTCGAGCGGTTGTTCGCCGCTCAGAGCTAGTGAGGGCGGCCCTCGCGCAGCTCCCGCCCGAGCGACGACACCACCGCCTTGAGGCTGCCATCGTGGGCGGCGGCAACCCGTAGCTGGCGCCGAAAGCTCGCGCTGCCGACAAAGCTATCCCGCAGGTTCTCCAGCTCCAGCGCGCAGCCGAGCGACTCGGCGGTCGGCTCGAGAACGGCAGCAGCGCCTCAAGATCCGGCGGGGCAACGCGGCGATTCACGGCGGGTCGTGCTGCCCGGCGGCGGGACGCCACCGGGCAGCATCTCATTTCCGCAGTGTCGCGAGGGCATCCGACCAGGCGACCACCTGATCGAGTGTGTCGGTCAGCGCCGCGACCTGGCGGGCTTCCGGTACCAGGGTCTGGAAGTTCTCGAAGTCCGTGTAGAACGACAACGCGACCTGCGAGCGTACGGTCGCCAGCTGCAACTCGGCCGCGATCAGCCGGAGATGTTCGACCGCGCGGGCCCCGCCGACGACGCCGTAGCTGACGAACCCGGCCGCCTTGTTGTTCCACTCGGCGTAGAGATAGTCGATCGCGTTCTTCAGCACGCCCGAGGTCGAGTGGTTGTACTCCGGGGTGACGAACACGAACCCGTCGAACCCGTCGATGGCCTGCGACCAGGCCTTGGTGTGCTCGTTGGCGTATTGGCCGCCCGACGCCGGGATCGGCTCGTCGAGGTGCGGAAGCGGGTAGTCGGCGAGGTCGACGATCTCGAAATCGGCGTCCCCGCGCGGTACGGCCTGGGCCAGCACCCAGTCCGCGACCCTTCGGCCGTACCGGCCCGGCCGGACACTGCCGACGATGACAGCGATTTTGGTCATGGTCATACTCCTTCAGGATCGGGACGGCGTCCCTCGCCTCCGAGAGCGACCCGTCCGATCCCTTGATTCCCTATCGGCAATGCGCACTATGGAATGCGGTACGCACCAAAACGTGCGTGTGGCGAAGGAGCCCGGAATGACCAACACGTGCGCCGACGACGCCCTGCGAGCGGTGTTGCGCGGCCTGCTCACCACCATCGGCGACAAATGGACCCTGGTGGTCATCGCCGCCCTCGTCGAGAAGGAGCAGCGGTTCACCACGATCCAGCGGCGCATCGACGGCATCTCGCACCGCCTGCTCACCAAGACCCTGCGCGACCTGGAACGCGACGGCCTGGTCTCGCGCAACGTCTACGCCGAGGTGCCGCCCCGGGTCGAGTACGCGCTCACCCCGCTCGGCCGCAGCCTGCTCGGGCCGATCGACGGGCTCATCCGCTGGGTCGACGACAACGGCCGCGCCGTTCTGACGAACCGCGGCGAGTAGGTCAGCGGATCGACGGTTTGCCGGTGACCAGGAAAACGACGTGGTGGCCGACGTCCACGGCGTGGTCCGCGTACCGGTAATAGCAGCGGCCGAGCAGGGCACCGTCGACGGTGCCCTCAACCCCCAGCGGCCGCTCCGGGCTGAGCATGACCGTGAACAGCTGGCGGTGCAGCTGGTCCGTCGCTCGTCGTCGCGTTCCAGCCGGGCCGCCACATCGATCTCGGCGTCGCGCTCGGTCACCTGCCGGGCCAGCGTATGGTCGGCGGCGATCAGCGCGAGGCTGGCCTGCCGCATGGCCTCACGCACGGAGCCAATCGGTGACAAGCCCGGCGAGCGGGTCCAGGCTCTCGTAGAAGGCGTGGACGGCGCGCCGCTGGTCTTCGCCGACCTCGACACCCTGCCCGATAACGGGTTCCCCGAACTGGCCGGCGTTGTCGACGGCGTCCGGCTGCGGGCCTCGGTCGCCGACCTCCCCCGCATCGCCGCCTCGGCCGGGCCGCTGCCACCGGTAGGCCCGACGCTGCGCGAGACGCTCGGGCTGCCCCGGCCCGCCAACCGGTTCGCTACCACCCGATAGGAGAGCCATGCTGCACCTGGGAGTTTTCTTCACCGGCGTCGGGCCGCAGCTCATCTGGACCGCCGACGACTTCGCCTCGCACACCGGCACACCGATCTGGTCGACCTGACCGCCGCGCCGACCGCCCAGCCCAGCCCGCAGGGCCGTCCGGTGATCTTCCAGGCCGGCGACTCCCCCGGCGGACGCGACCTGGCCGCCCGCCACGCCGACGTGGTCTTCTCGGCCAACACCGATTACGACAAGGCCGTCGCGTACGCCGCCGACCTGCGCGAGCGGCTCGCCGCGTACGGCCGCTCCCCCGATTCGCTGCGCATCCTGCCGGAAGCTTCGGTGGTGCTCGGCGACACCCCGGCCGAGGCGGCCGAGAAGGCCGCGTGGATCCAGCGCGAACAGACCACCGGGCCGCGCGCCATCGCCTACCTCGAGCAGTTCTGGGGCAAGGATCTCTCCGGGTACGACCCGGACCGTCCGCTGCCGGACATCGAGCCCGCAGAGGGCGCGCTCGACCCGTCCCGCGGCACGATCCCGATCGAGTTCCGCACCGGCAAGCTGGAACGCATCGCCAGCTGGAGGCGGCTGGCCGCCGAGCGTGGCTGGTCGATCCGCGAGCTGGTGACCGAAGTCAACCCGCGGCACAACTCGTTCGTCGGCACGCCCGGCCAGGTCGCCGACGAGTGGGCTCGCTACGACCAGAACCGGGTGGTGGACGGCTTCAACATCCTGCCGCAGCGGCTGCCCGGCACGATCGAGGACATCGTCGACAAGCTGGTGCCAGAACTGCAGGAACGCGGCCTCTAACCGAGTACACCGGCCGCACCCTGCGCGAACACCTGGATCTGCGATAGGTTCGCTCAGTCGTCGCCACCGTGCAGCCGGCGGTAGCGGCTGCCGTCGAAGACCAGCGGCGCGACCTGCCTTACAGGTCCGCCGCCGAAGACATCGCTTGGACCAGCCGAAACGCCTCACCACCGAGACGGTCTACGCGATCACCAACCTGCGTGTGCACGAGGCCAAACCGGCGCGGCTCGCGGCCGCCGCGCGTTCACCGACGAGCGGGAGGCACGGCTGGCCTCGTTCCGGTGGCTGCACCGCTACAACACCGTCCGGCGCCATTCCCGGCTCGGACAGCAATCCCCGAACGCCTACGAGAACAGCATCCGAACGGCACCAGCTACGCTGGCCCAAGCCGCATAAACCCCGTGTCCAAGATCCGGGGGTAAGCCCCGATACCTTCCGGTTCGGAATTCACGGGAGTTGGGCCACCATTTCGTGTCCACCGGACAGTTCCATCCGCACCGCGCTGATCTGATCGACGGGAATGGTGATGGTGTTACCGGTGCCGCAGTATCGTTTGGCGACCACGCACTGCCCCATGTCCCATTGCCGGCCGTCTTTTGCAGTCAGCCGAGCTTGGTAGGTCCCTGGTGCCGGCGCATTCGTGATGGTGACGTAGATCCATGACGGGCGGCCTTGATACGCATACAGGTGCCCGACGACTTCGGTTCCATTCGTGACCGGTGCGGCGCGAAGGTAGCTGCCGTCACCGATCGCCAGTGTCCGGCGGTACTCGTCGGCCAGGTGCCGGTTGGGCGAGGTGCGCCACCATGTCAGGCCCGCCGCAACCACGGCGGCAAGCAAGACCGCGGCGACCTGTATCGCGGCCCGGCGCCACACCGGCCTGCGGCGGTGAACGGTTGCCGCCGGCGCGGGCGGAGCCAGCCGAGCCAGCACAGCTGCCTCGAAGCTGGCCGGCGGCTCGCGCTCGGGAATCAACGGCAGTAATTCGTCCGCGGTGCGGGCCAGCTCGGACAGCTCGCCCCGGCATCGCGTGCAGCCGGCCAGGTGGCGCAACACCCGGGCACGGTCGGTGCCGGAAACCGCGCCGGTGGCCACCTCCGGCAACAGGTCGGCCACCTCCGCGCAGGCATCCCGGTCAACCATGGTCCACCCCCAACTGATCGCGTAGCCTCGCCAACCCGGCGCGGATGCGGGTCTTTGCGGTACCGAGCGGGATTTGATCGTGAGCCGCGATCTCCGCGGCGGTCAGCCCGTAGAAGACCGACATCACCACCGCGGTCGCCTGGTCGCGAGGCAGCTGCCGCAGCGCGCGCCGGACCCGAATCGCGTCCGCCACCCGGTCGTCCTCGGCATCCCCATCCGCGTCGCCGGCCGTGGACAACACCGCGACCAGCGCATCCGGTTCCACCGGCACGTCACGGCGCAGCCGTAACACATCCACCGCTGCGTTGCGGGCGATGGTGAGCAGCCAGGTGGCCACCCGCGCGCGCCGCGGATCGTACGTGCCGCCATGGCGCCAGGCACGGACGAACGTTTCCTGAGCGATCTCCTCCGCCTGCGCGGGCACGCCGACGACGACCAACGCCATCCCGTAGACACGCGCCTGGAACCGGCGCACGAACGCGGCAGCGGCCTCCGGGTCGCCCGCCACCAAACCGGCGAGCAACGCATCGTCGGACAGGCTCATACCAAGTACTACGGTGCCGAGCGCCCACGGGATTGCGGCGGCCGCAATCTCATCGCCGCCACGATCCCGTAGAACCGGTATGCGTAACAAATTGATCGCGGTTGTGTCCGCAATCCTCTTCATGGCTGCCGGCTGCAGCGCAGGCAGCGCGTCAGGCACAGGCGGAGGTGATAGCGGCCCAAGCCTGAAGATCGTCGAACCGGCCGACGGCGCCTCCGTCGGCGCCTCGTTCACGGTACGGGTGGAGGCCAGCGAGTCCCTCGGTACCCAAGCTTCCGGCAAACACCACATCCACGTGTGGTTCGACGACAACGCCAACGACTACCAGGTGGTGGAGGCCGACCACGTGCAGGTCGAGTCCGGCCGGCTCCCCCCAGGCCAGCACGTGATCCACGCCTCCCTCCGCAACGCCAACCACTCCGCGGCCGGCGCCGAGGCGCAGGAGACGATCGCGGTGACCAGCCCCGGCGCACCGGCGCCGGCGGCCTCGTCGAACCCGCCCGACGACGGAGGCGGCTATGGCTACTGACCCCGAGACCGACACCGGCACCGGGCGCTATGTCGAGCGCAACAACCGCCGGACCCGGTGGTTCCACGCAGGGACCTACCTACTCGTGCTGCTGCTCCTCGCAACCGGCTGGTGGCTGCTCGCCGGCCGCGAGGGACAGCCCAGCCCGCTCGCGAGAATCACCGGCCAGGCCGACACAAGCCTGCACCAGTACGCCGGCTGGGCATTGCTGGGCCTGGCCGCCCTCGGCGCTGCCCTCGGCCGTCGGGCGGTGCGCACCCTGCTCACCGACTCAGTCCGGCTCGGCCGCCGCGACATGCGCTGGTTCGCCCGCTGGCCAGTCGCCGTGTTCACCGGCCGCTTCCCGCGTCACGACGGGCACTTCGACCCGGGACAACGCATCATGAACCTCGCCGTGCTGGTCCTGCTGCTGATCCTGGCCGGCACCGGCGTGTGGCTGACCCAGATCGACGGCGGAGCCACCTTCGTCTGGCTCGACCAGGTGCACAAGTGGGCCACGTACGCGATCACCCCGATTCTGCTCGGCCACATCCTCGTCGCCTCCGGCGTGCTGCCCGGCTACCGCGGTGCATGGCGTGCAATGCACCTCGGCGGCCGGCTCCCCGCCCACGTCGCCCGCCGGCTGTGGCCCGGCTGGCTGGACCGTAACGAGGGACCCCGCAAATGATCACACCGCCGCCTTGCCCGTACGAAATCTCCGTCCCGGCCTACCTGCTCGCGGCCCTCGAGCCATCGGAATGGCGCGAGGTGCACCGCCACGTGCAAATCTGTCCCACATGCCAGTCAGAAATCGCCGACCTGGCCAAACTGCTAGGGCTCCTGACCCGGCTACGGTTCGACGTCCGGAACATACTCGAAACCCCACCATTGGGTATCCGCCAGCGACCGGCTCCACCAAATTGAGTAGCGGACGGGTCCGCGGCCCCTGACAACCGCCGCCGATTCGCAGGCACTAGCGGTGGTGATCGCCTCGGCGATCATGCCCGCCGCGCCGGGCGAAGCCAGCGTTACCCCGCGCGCAAGCCTCGTGGCGGGATCACTGGCCCCGACAGCAGTGTGTGGACAGCACCGCGACTAGCGGGTTGTAGCCACGCAGCCAGACGTTGTAGCCGCCGAGCTTGATTTGACCGAACGATCAACAGCATGGCGGCGACCTGGGCTGGACGCTGTGGCCACGCGCACATGCCGGCATCCACCAGTTACGTCGGCGGCCGGCGAGGACCGGTGATCGCAGAGCTGGACGCCCCTTTCCGCACGCGCGCCATTTCCGGCTACGCGGCGAGCTCGTCTGTCGAGGCAGCTGCGGCTGCGGGAGCTGAAGATCCCGCACCCCCTACGTGTTGGCCTCGATTCCCCGTAACAGATTTGGGTTGAGGTTTGATCTTCGTTGAGGGGATCAGCGTGGTGGGAACGTGAAGCGGAGTTTGCGGTCGTCCCACCACGGGATCGGGATTTCCAGTTCGTCGAAGCCGGCGTCGATGAGGACTCGGTGGTAGCTGCGCAGATTCAGGGCGCAGGTGACGGTGCCGGTGGTGATGTGCAAGGTGCCCATCGCGTCGAGGAAGTGCCGCCAGATCTTGTCCGGGGTGGCCGTGTCGTAGCGAGGCAGGCGTCTGGCCAGGAGCCGGTAGAGGTTGCCGGCGATGACGGTCAGGGTGGTGTCCAGGTCGACGTTCAGGGGTAGGCCGCAGGACAGGGCGTCGAGGTGGGTGGCGGTAGCGGCCGGGGCGTTCGATGCGCACGGTGCGCCAGTCGCAGGCGGGCAGCGCGGCCAGCCGGGCGAGTTCGGCTTTGCCTCGCATGCGCAGGGTGAGCCAGGTGATGCCCTGACCGGTCAGTTCGTCGAGCACCGTATAGGTGGTCCGTTGGGAGTCGAAGACCAGCAGCCCGGGGTGGGCGCCGGTGGCCTGGTGCCAGTAATCGGCGAAGGCGAGGATCTCGCGGGACTGTTGGGCTTTGGTGATGTCGGCGTTGGCGTAGACCATCTCGGCCGAGGCGTGGTCCTGGGCGAAGAAGGTCAGCACGGCCCGGGTGCGCTGTGAGCGTTTGCGCACGTAGTGGCTTTCCAGGATCGCGTTGGTGCCGTGGTGGCGGATGGCGTGGAAGTCCACGTTGAACCCGGCGGTCCGCTGGCCAGGCCGAAGGGGCCGCAGCGCGGCGATGAATCCGGACATCAGGCGCTGATTCGAGGCACAGTGCACCCAGTAGGAGTAGGTGCCAGGTGGGTGGCCTTCGGCAGCGTGGTCAGGCCGAGGGTGAACGCCAGGCCCTGGTCGTCGGTCAGCGCGTCGATGTGGTGGGCCCGGGGCGGCGGGCGCATTTGGCCAGCAGCAGTGTTCCGATCGAGTGCCAGGCCGACAGGCTGCTCGTGGCCGGGTAGCCGCAGGAGTCGATCAGGTGGTGGAGGTTGAGGTCGACGATGCCGGGGTCAGCAGGAGCAGACCTGCGTGGTCGCAGGGAAGATCAGTGCCCTGCTCGGGCCAGCTCGCCAGCGGTGCGGCCTGGATGGTTTCCAGGCGGTGGGACTGCCTCGGCTGGTGTCGTCACGGTGCGGCAGGCGGGGCAGGCCCTCGGCCTCGAGGATCCGCCAGACGCTCTGCGCGGAGATCGGGGTGCCCGCGGCGGCCAGCGCTGCGGGTGTTCGGTTGGCTGCTGGCCGGATCATGTCTCGAGCAGGTCCGGGGCGAAGATTTTCTCGATCGTCCAGCGGCGGGTGGACAGGCCCTGCTCGTGGTGGTAGCGCAGGTAGGTGTCCAGAGCCTTGTGGTTGGCGGATACCCCGTAGGGCCACCAGTCGTGCGGCAGCAGCCGGTCGTTGCGGTCGAAAAGTGCGTTTGTCCACGGCAGCATGTGGTGCACCTGGTAGAGCCGGCGGCTGTCACAGTATTGCTGGGCGGCGGCGTCCTTGGCCTGGAGAAACGCGCGGTACACGGCGCGATCGAGCCCGGGGTTGGCCGCGAGCACGTCACGTGGCGCGGCGATGACGTGCATCATGGGGAAGATCCCGGTGCGCCGGTAGTAGTCGCGCTCGATTGGTTCGTGGTCGGGGAACAGCCGGCGGATGGCCGGCGAGCCGTCGAGGACAGGCTGCGGGACGTTGGCGGTGAACAACGCGTCGATCTCGCCCGTTTCCAGCATGCCGCTGAGTGTCTTGCCGGCCGGTACGGCGGTCACCTCGACGTTGTCCGGGTGCGGATGCGTGGTGAACTCGAATGGTGGCATGGGGTGGTCGAGACCGCCGATCACCCAGCGGTCCTGCTCGGGCCGGAACCCGTACTCGTCCATCAGGATGCCCTTGGCCCACACGCCGGAGTCTTGCCCGTAGATGCCGAACTCACCGATGCTCCGGCCGGTCAGGTCGCTCGGCTGGGTGATGCCGCTGTCGGCGTGGACGAAGACACACGAGTGTCGGAATACCCGGTTCGGGAACGCCGGAATCGCGACGAACGACGCGTCGATGTCCAAGGTGCGTAGGTAAAACGTCAGCCCGAACTCGCACACGTCCACGTCACCTCGAAGCAGAGCCTGGAAGATCTCCGGCAGCGTCGCTGCCGTCGATACGTGTACCGAACGGACTCCGTTGACGGTGACCGAGCCGTCGAACAAGGCCCGAGTGGTGTCGTACTCGCCGGCGGCGATACGCAGATCGAGGTCGTTCACGTCGCCAGCGTCACCCGATCCGACCATGGCCGCAACCCGGGCCGCAGCCGACGCCATCACCACCAGCGAGAGGTGTCTACGGCCTACAGCCCGGCCCCGGCCGTTACCCGCCCGCCCAGGCGGGTAACCCCACCAACGATCCCCATCTCCGTCGCGAAGGAAGATGTGATGACCACGACCACCTCTGCGGACGTCGACCTGGCAACCATCGCGCAGCTCGCCGCCCAGCTACGGGTCGACTCCATTCGCTCGTCCACCAGCGTCGGCTCCGGGCACCCCACCTCCAGCATGTCCGCCGCTGACCTGCTCGCCGTGCTCGTTACCCGGCACCTGCGCTACGACTGGGACAACCCGCACGACGCCCGCAACGACCACTTGATCTACTCCAAAGGGCACGCATCCCCGCTGGTGTACTCGGTGTTCAGGGCCGTCGGCGTGATCTCCGACGAGGAGCTGATGACCGGCTACCGCCGCTTCGGCCAGCGGCTGCAAGGCCACCCCACCCCGGTGCTGCCGTGGGTCGACGTGGCCACCGGTTCCCTCGGCCAGGGACTGCCCGACGGTGTCGGCGTGGCCCTGGCCGGCAAATACCTCGACAAGAAGCCCTACCACGTCTGGGTGCTCTGCGGTGACAGCGAGTTCGCGGAGGGCTCGATCTGGGAAGCCCTGGACAAGGCGTCCTACTATCAGCTGTCCAACCTGGTCGCGATCGTCGACGTCAACCGGCTCGGACAGCGCGGCGAGACCGAACTCGGCTGGAACCTCGACGCATACAAGGCCCGCGCCGAAGCCTTCGGCGCCCGTGTGCTGACCGTCGACGGCCACGACCTCACGGCGATCGACCACGCCTTCACCGCCGCCGCGCAAAGCGACGACAAGCCCACCGTGATCCTGGCCAAGACCGTCAAGGGCAAGGGCTTCTCGGAGGTTGAGGACAGCCCCGACTGGCACGGCAAGCCCCTCCCGCCCGACATGGCCGAACGCGCGATCGCCGGGCTCGGCGGCGAACGCCATCTCACCCTGCGCGGACTACTCCCGCACGACGGCGGCGACGGCCACCGCGCCGCACCGGCCGACGACCGGGCGGCACAGCCGCACACCACCCAGACTGTTGCGCCGGCGACTCCAGCCACCTACGAGGTAGGTGCGAAGGTCGCCACCCGCAAAGCCTACGGCGACGCCTTGGTCGTCCTCGGCGCCCGCGACCCGAAAGTGGTTGCCCTCGACGGCGAGGTCAGCAACTCCACCTACGCGTCCGAATTCGCCAAGGCGTACCCCGACCGCTACTTCGAAATGTTCATCGCCGAACAGCAGATGGTCGCCGCCGCCACCGGCCTGGCCGTACGCGGCTACCGCCCGTACGCCTCCACCTTCGCTGCGTTCCTCACCCGCGCCTACGATTTCATCCGCATGGGCGCCATCAGCGGCGTCGGCCTACGCCTAGTCGGCTCCCACGCCGGCATCGAGATCGGCGCTGACGGCCCCTCACAGATGGCCCTTGAAGATCTCGCTATGATCCGAGCCGTGCACGGCTCCACCGTGCTCTACCCCGCCGATGCCACCTGCACCGTCGCCCTCACCAGCGCCATGGCCACCACGCCCGGCATCAGCTATCTCCGCACCACCCGCGGCAGCTACCCCGTCCTCTACCCCGACGGCGAAACCTTCGCCATCGGCAGCTCCAAAACCCTCCGCGAAACCGACCACGACCAGGTCACGCTCATCGGCGCCGGTGTCACCCTGCACGCCGCACTAGCCGCCGCCGACACCCTCGCCCACCAAGGCATCACCGCCCGCGTCATCGACGCCTACTCCATCAAACCCATCGACAGCACCACACTCGCCGCCGCGGCCGACGCCACCGCAGGACGGATCGTCATCGCCGAAGACCACCACCCTGAAGGCGGCCTCGGCTCCGCCGTCATCGACAGCCTCACCACCGACGGCATCACCGGGCTGCACATCACCCACCTCGCCGTCCGCGACATGCCCGGCTCCGGAACCGGCGACGAACTCCTCGCCTGGGCCGGCATCGACGCCAACCACATCACCACAGCCGCAAAGAACCTACTCACCAACCGGTAACAATCTTTCGAGCAACGGATCAGAGAACAAGGCGACAGCACGTGCCGACCGAGCCCGGCACACGGCTTTATCAGGACCCGACGCGCCGAGGGCATTTGGTACGTCGACGAGTACGCGGACTGCTTCAACGCCTTGCTGAACGGGCGAAATCCCACCTTCGACAACTCTTCTGACGCGATCCATCGAATCTGGCAGGCGTATCAGGCTTCATGTTGCCGATGATGGCTGGTTCAGGGTCCATCGTGTGATGTTGGCTGGTCAGCCAACCGCCGCCGTTCGCCGCGACGTGCCACCGCGTGGCCGCGCAATACGGCACGCACTGTGGAAGCGCGATGAGGCCATCGGACCACTACTGCATCCGGGCTCGGCTGAGCTCGCCGCAGCGTGCCGGCTCAGGACGTCGGGCACCGAGCGGCCATCGGTCTCAGTTGTGCGGTATTGGGCGAGGACGGTAAGCATGGCTCACGCTCCCGGGAAGCCAGGCCCGGCGTGGCCTGCTCGCCGCCGCACGATCCGCCGCAAGCGGAAGCGGCCACGACATCTTCCGGCGCTGCGGGATCGCCGTGACGACGATCCACCTCGGCGCGTTCGCCGACGTGGCCGCGGACTTCATCCTGATCAAGCTCCTGGCTGGTCGCTACCGCCGCAAGCCGGCCACGCTGTGGAACGGCACACGGGCCGGCGAGGTACCGTCGCTGCCGATCGAGGCGGCGAAAGCCCACGCCCGATGAGACGGCGGCTACGCCAGGCCAGAACGCGTGGCCGGCACGGAATTCAGCGCAGCGGCATCGGCGGTCCCTTGATGGGCCCGCTCGACGAGGTATGCAATCCGGGCCGAAGCGAATCCCGCGAGGTCGTCGAGGTGCACACGCTCCCCGGCGAGTCGCCGGGCGACTGCCCCAAGGCTCTCCGCAATCCTGGGCGCTGACCCGGATCTGCCGGCGGCGTGCGAGCCTGGGATTCCGCTGAGCCCGCTCCATGTGCTCGTCGCCAAGATCACACGCATTGTCATCGGCAGATCAGTTCCCGCAGCCAGCGTCGGGCTCTTGTGCGCCTGCGGGATCGATCTTCCGGGGGTAGCCGTCCAGCTCTAATATGCATTGATGCAGGCCGACATCATCGCGGTACCGAAGTTCGCCATGGACAGGACGGTTGTCGACCGGCCGCTGGCCGCGACGCTCGGCGTGGCGTGGCAGGCGCGTCTGACCGGGTTCAACACGCCGGACATCCGCTTGGACACGGTGGGCGGCGGCGCGCTGGTCACGGCGCCGGCACACGGCGTGCTGAGCGTCGGCGCGGACGCACCGCGGCTGGAGCCCGGCGCGGACCTGTGGCCGGTACCGGTCCGCGTCTGCGGCGGATCGGTGCCCGGCGGCCTGCTGGCCGTCGACACGGCCGGCACGGTGTACCGCCTGGTCCCTGGCGCCGAGCCCACGCCGGTCTGGCCCAGCCAGCGATCACAGCGCGACGTCAGCGTGGTGTCGCTGCCCGGCGGCCAGCTGGTGTCGTCGGAGGACGACGGCGAGGCCTGGGGCCGAACCGAGCTGATCGACAAGAGCACCGGCGCGGTCGTGTGGACCAGCGGGCGCACCCTGAGCGTGCCGATGCCCGTCGGCGACCAGTTGATCAGCGAGGGCTCGTACGAGGGCCTGACCGGCCTGAAGGGCGAGCTGGCGTCGCTGGACGTGAAGACGGGCGAGGATCGCTGGAGCCGCCCGCACGCCCTGCCGCGCGGCTCGCACATGCTCGCGGTGGTGAATGGCGTGCTGTGGGTACAGGCCGGATGGATGGACAACCGCCTCCTCGGCTTCGCCACCGAGGACGGGCGCTCGGTGGGCGCCGTGGCATTGCCGCGCGAGTCCCGCGACGCGTTCGCCTTGGACGCGAGCGGGACGCTGCACATCGGCGATGAGCACGGCTGGTCCACGGTTGATCTCACGCAGGGCCGAGTAACCACGGACGTCCGTTTCGCCGCGCCCGGCTGCGGTACGGTCTACGCGAACCGCACCCTGCGCAGCGCCGACGGCCGCCTGCTGTTCGCCGACGACCGCGGCCAGATCTTCGTCGTGCACCCGGACCGCCCGGAGCGCCCCGAACTCGCGACGACGCTGCCCACCATAAGGACCTTCGGCATCGCCGCCGGCCACCTGATCGTGCTGTCATTCGACGGCACCCTGACCGCCCTCGGTGCGCCCGCCTGAGCGGGGCCGCGGACCTTTCGTCCACGAAGCCCGCGCTCCACCGTCAGGGTTACCCGTTGGATTACGCGACGAACCCGTTGAGGACCCGCTCGCGAGCCGCGACCGTTCGGCGCTCCAGCCGCCGCACGCCAGCGCTGCTTCGCGCAGCCCGACAGAATCGAACGCAGCACCGCGTTCTCCAGATGCAGCAGCCGTACTCTGGCCATCAACTCCAGCCTTGGCCGCTCCGTGCGGACGTTCGTGTCCTGTCTCGTCGATCACGAGGCATCAGCAGGTCCGTGGCCTGCGGTGCCTCAAGTTGGTGAGACGGCTTGATCTTCGACTCGTCGCATCGACCACCTCTTAATCCGCGGGTTGCAGGTTCGAGTCCTATACGGCGGACAAATCGACTGCGTACGAACCCTCAACTCGCGGCCGAGGGTTCCTGGTGTGCCGTTGGCCCCGGGTGTCCGCCTCGTCGGCCGACGTCGTTTCAGCCGACCGTGGCGGCGAACGCAACCAGGGCGAACGTGGCGACCTGCAGTACGGTGCGCACTGCGGAGGCGTACGTGAACCGGGACAACAGTGGCGCGAGGTCAGCTTCGGTGTCCGGGCTTTCCCCGACCCGAAACATCGCCGGCGCCGCGACCGCAGTCGCGGCGCTGTGCAGGACCGACAGGGCGGCTGCGCTGATCAGCAGGAACCGCACGGTCGTGGATGCGTCATTGGCGGATGCGGCCACGCCCGTCACAATGGTCAACAGGGCGGCGCCGACGCCGGTCACCGAGTACAGCGCTGTGCCGTTGCCGAGGTCGGCCGCCCGCGCGTAGTGCGCATAGGCGACCACGCCCATACGGCGCCGGGCGGGCAACTGCACCACCACCTTGTCTACCGACAGCCCCGCCAGTATCCCGTTGAATACAACTACCGCGAGCAGCAGCCACTCCATCTCGACCTCCAATGCCACAGCAGTTCGCCGAGTGGCCGGCCGCCACGCTACAGAGAACCTTGACGGCTGCGCCGAGGTCCAATGTGGACCGCCTTAGCCCTCGGAAATGACCTCGTAGATTCCAGGATGTGCGGTGATCTCGTTCAGCGCCGGATGGGACAAGAGCTCGCGGAATCGCTCGTCGTGCGCCGCGGCGATGTGCTCGGCCGATTCCCATAGCGTGACGTTGACGAAGCGGAAGCGCGCATCGGGCGAGGTCGCCTGATGCATCCGGTAGCTCACAAAGCCTGGCTTCGCGCTGAAGTGTGGGGCGAAGACGTCACGCCAGATGGCGGAGAACTCCTCCGCTCGGTCCGCGGGGACCTCGAAGATGTTGATCCATGTCACTGGCTGCACCACTCGTGGCCTCCTCTGTGTGGTGGGGCGGGCGCTCCGGCCGCCGCTTGTCCTTCAAGCACTCCCCCCTGCGGCAAGCGGGCGGTCGCAGGCAAGTGGGCGGCGGATCAATACCAGGCCGTAGACAGGCCGACAAGACCAAGTGCCAGGAACGTTCCGTTGAGCGTGAACAGCGCATCGTGCGTTGCCCAGAGCCCGGCCGCGAGCCCGCGGACCCGGGTGAACCTCCCGTCTGCTTCCGCTTTCCGGAGTCTATATTTAATATAGGCTCCGGAAAACAGAAAGGGCAAGGCATGAGCGCAGAGGCAGGCCGACGCCGCTACGACTCGCTACGCCGCACCGCGCAGGCGCAGGAGACGCGGGCCGAGATCGCCCGCACCGCCCGCCGGCTCTTCATCTCCCATGGCTGGGCGGCGACGAGCATCCGGGACGTGGCGCGCGAGGCCGGCGTCTCCGTGCCCACCGTCTACGCGGCGTACCAGAACAAGACCGGGCTCGCGCTGGCGCTGGCCGACGCGGCCGACCTGTCCGCCGACGTGCCCCAACTGATCGCCGATCTGGAGGCGTTGGCCGGTCCGGCGCGGCAGTTGGCGGCGCTGACGGCTTTCGACCGCCGACTGTTCGAACGCGCCAGCGACGTCATCATGCTGATGCGTGAGGCCGGCCGCACCGAACCCCAACTGTCCGCGGCCTATCACGGTGCGCGCCGACGAGCCGACGAAACCCGCCTCCAGGTATTCTCCTCCTGGTCGGCCGGCATCCTCCGGCGCGGCGTGGACATACAGTGCGCTGCCGACATCTATGCGGGCCTGTGCAACATCGACGTCTACACCACCCTCACGACCGAGCGTGGCTGGTCACCCAACCGCGTCGAGCAATGGTGGACCGAGGCCCTTACCCGCGAACTGCTTGCCGAGCAGACCGAGCACCCGGCCTCCCGGTAGCCCCACCGCGTCGCGGCAAGTGTTTGCGGTGACGGGGACGGCCACTTCGGCGACGGGCGGGCGGTGCAGGCCGTGGCGCTGGACCGGCTGGACGTCTCGCCGCTGCAGGTGGCTGTTGCCGACGAGATGTTGCGGGCGGATCCGCTGGGTAGCGGGCTGTTGTCCGCCACCGTCGATCCGGCGGCGGCGTGTTGCCGCCGCGCATTGGCTGACAGCCGCGGCGGTCGTGGCGGCGCAGGTCGCGGGCTGCACGCCGGCCAGGGTGTTCGCGGAGGCCGACGACATCCAGGCCGTGTCCGTGGCGGTACCAGCGTTGATGGTGGAAAAGATCGAAGACCCTGGTGTTCCTGCGCGGCGGGCGGTGATGGACCTGCTGCGGGTAGCGGTCGCGGCCAGCACTGGCGAGATCGCCAATCTACCGGCGGTGGTGGCCGAGCGCGCCCGTTTCGAGGAGTTGGTACAGCGGCTTCCTGCCGATCAGCGGGCGGCGATGCTGGTGGCCGTGCCGGTGCGCGCCACGGTGCTTGATCCGCGCCGCCCGGCCCGTGACTTGCTGCAGCATCTGCTCGCCGGAATCGCGTCCTGCCATCTGCTGTACTCCGAGTACGCCAACGAAGAACTCGCCCGTGCGGGCCAAGATCCGGCGTTCGACGCCGACACCGCCGAGGAAGCTGAGCGGTGCAGGGAAATCACCACCGAGGAGTTCACCGACCTGGTACGCGAACAGCTACGCGCTGGCAGCCTCACCCGCGTTCGGCGCTGATCTGAAAGGCCTGATCCGTCATCGCCCGCGCCGCAGCCTTGCTCGAATGATCAGGCTGCACCTGGTTGCGGTGGCTAACGCTGATGACGATCAGGAGGTGCTCGTCAATCCAGGTGACCTCGGGGCTGGGCAGGCGGGCCAGGAACGTCGCGATGGACGCGCGCAACTCGTCCGGCGGGTAGAGGGAGAACGTCGAGTAGTGCCGCCCCTCGGCCTGGGCCCTAAGCCGCTCGACGGTGCTCGAGCGGGGATGCTTGAAGGTCTGTGTTGCGACCACCGTGAGCCCGGCGGTCCGCCGGACGGCGTCCCGGAACACGGCCCCGCTGTGCAGGCGCTGCTCGTGCTCGGTGAAGCCCGGGAAGTAGCGGCCCCACACCGTGCGCGCGTTCTGCTGCGGGGTGCGGGTATAGATGAACAGCTGGCCGTCGGGCTGCAGCACCCGGGCGACGGCGGTCAGGAAGCGACGGAGGTCGAAGTGGTGAACGCAGTTGAACGCGGTGACCAGGTCAAGGCTGGCGGCCCGCACCGGCAGCTCCTCGGCGGTTGACCGCAGCGGCACCATCCGAACGGCGTGGCCGTGGTCGCCGGCCTTGAGCTCTGCCAGCATCGCCGCCGAAACGTCGCCCGCGACGAGCAGCGAGCCGTCCGGCAGCAGCCCGCGCAGCAGCCGCGAGTACCGTCCCGTCCCACAGCCGATGTCGAGGCCGGTGACGGGGCGGTCCGCCAGGAACTGGCGGATCGCGCGCACCGGCGCCTCGTCGGTGGTGCGCAGCGAATCGTAATCGGCGGCTACCCGCTCGAAATGGTCGCGCACGGTCACGGCCGGCACCTCCCCACGCTGGTCTGTTGCCGATCATCATGCGCTCACCTTGCTCAAACCACCCCGTGTTCACCTGCACGATAGACCTATAGCGCGGCACGACCTGCGTTTCGGAGCGCACCGCCGCCCACCGCGAAGATGCAGCTGACTCTGCGTCTCGCAATCGTGTTCGACGAACTCGGCCGGGCAGTCTGAGACGCATGATCGATACGACTGACGGGCTCACCTGGCTACTCCCGCCGGAGGCACACAGCTGGCCGCGCTCCTGGAGGTTGGTCATCGCGAAGGCGGTCACCCCTCCGGTAGCCCAGAGCTGACCGCATTACCCGGCACGGGCCGTAGGCCGTTACTCGGCGCCAGCCGCATCCCACACAAAACCCGCCCCGGGAACGACTCCCTACCCCGTCGACGACCGGCACACCAGGACCGTTCTCGCGACAACCAAGGAGACGAGATACTGGCTGCAAGGCACCCACTTGCTGCGGTGCCCGGCGCACTAACATGCCGCGATGCGCTCGCGGCGGCTCACTGGTCGTTTGCCGCCGGTTGGGTGATGCCCTCGGCAGCCGGCAGAAGTTCCAGCGCGAGTCTTGCGCGGGCGTTCAGAACCCACCTTAGATCCTCTGCCTGCGCGGGAAACGAGTCCGGCCACGGACGGACGGATCTCACGGCCGGCACCTGGAGAGTGTTCGTCTCCGGGCTCCTCTGAGCGGTGTGGGGAGGAGCCCTCGGCGCGGTCGCCCTCGCCTATCGCCTGCGCCGCCGAGGGCGTTGCCCCTGCTGCGGCCTGGCGGTGTTCCGGTCACAGCGCGGCTCCAAGATCGGGTTTGGCAATGTAACTGACTTAGTTACAGTTGTTGCCGTGAGTGCCAACAGCAAGTTGACGATCGCCACCCACGCCCTCGCGTGGATGGCCCTCAACGAGCGCCTGGGCGGCAAGTTCGCAACATCGGACCAGATCGCGAACAGCGTGGCGACCAACCCGGTAGTGATCCGGCGGCTGATGAGCGAGATGGCCAAGGCCGGCCTGATCGAGACGCAGCGCGGCCCGAGCGCCGGATGGCGTCTGGCAAGGACCCCGGAGGACATCAGCCTGTGGGACATCAACGAGGCGCTCGGTCCGGAGGCGGCGTTCGCGCTGCACCGCAACGAACCCAGCGCCTCCTGCCCCATCGCCCGCGGCATCCGCCCAGCGCTCACACCCATCTATGCCCGAGTGGACGACGCGATCCGTCGCGAGCTGGCCGGCACTCGCCTCGCCGACGTCCTCCGGGACACGCTCACCGTCAGCGGCGCCTGACTCGGCGACACGACAAGGAGATATCGATGACCAACAACAGCAATTTCACATACGCCGTGCGCACCGCAACCCGGCAGGGCCTCACCAGGGATCTGCCCCACGGGCCGGAGGACCTGCAATGGGTGGTCAACAGCGCCACGCTGATCTACGGCGAACACGACGCGGCCCTGGTCGACACCTACACATCAATAGACCAGAACGCCGAACTGGTGGACTGGGTGAAGTCGTTCGACCGCAATTTGACGTACATCTTCATCACCCACGGCCACGGTGACCACTTCTTCGGGATCGGTCAACTCTTGGCGGCGTTCCCGGCCGCGAAGGCGATCGCCGCAGCGGGATCCGCGGCGAGAGCGCTCACCCAGGGTGAGCCCAAGTGGCGCGACGGGTTCTGGGGAAAGCTGTTCCCCGGCCAGATCCCGGAAATCGTCTACCCGGAGGCACTCGACGGCCACCAGTTCGAGCTCGAGGGCCACCAGCTGCAGGTGATCGAGACCGGGTTCACCGACACCGCCGACTCCACGTCGCTGTGGGTTCCCGACCTCCGCCTGGTCGTCGCCGGCGATGTCGCCTACAACGACACCCACCAGTACACGGCCGAAACGACGCGGGAGACTCGCGAACAGTGGGCGCAGACCGCCGAGCGGCTCGCCGGCCTCGACCCGGTCGCGGTCGTCGCGGGGCACAAGAAGCCCGACGCGGCCGACGACCCGAAGATCTTGGCTGAGACAGCCGCCTATCTGCGCAGCTTCACCGCGGTCGCGGACGACTCCCGGACCGCGCAGGACCTATACGACCGGATGCTCGCGCTTTACCCGCGCCGCGCCAACCCGGGCGCCCTGTGGGGCGGCGCCAAAGCCGCCAAACCGGCGTAGCGGCTCACGTCAGCGCCGAGGTCAGCCCAACCAAGCCCGCGTGCTCGGCGGCGACCTGCTCATCGGGCCGCAGCTCGGCTTACTCTCATGGCCGCGCTGAGGGTCACTATCGGGCGCGGTTCCAAAGCGGTGATACTGCCAGGGCGTCGAGAACGGCTCGTTCAAGGGCCACGGCCGCTGGGAGGTCTGCGGTAACGGCCCACCGGATGTGCAAGTCGGCCCGTCTCAGGGCGTCTTGAGCCCAAACCACTGTACGGCTCGGTTGGCGGCCAGGATCGCGTCGAGGTGGTCTTGGACGAATGTCGGATCGGCCAGCGCCCGATCCTTCAGTTCGGTGCGCAGCCGTCCAGCGCGCAGGACGTTCCCGGCGTACCAGATCAGGGTGGCAAGCCAAACGCACGCCGAGATGATCCACGGCGTGTCCGCCGGCCATCGGGGTATCCCGGTCGTCGCGTGCGCGGTGGACCAGCATTGCGCGAGGCCACAGAGGCCGAAGGGCATCCCGAACGCGTTCGGGGTGACCCGGTACGGAGGCTTGCCGGTTGCGGTCACGGCTTGGAGGGATGCCGGGGTGGCAGGGAGGCCCAGAGCAGCGCTGTGGCGTACGACCGCCGCGGTGACCATCTGGCCCCGAACTGGCGCGCCTGCTCCTCCGCCGGCACCCTGGGTTGCGGCCACCCCTGTTGTATCGCGTGGCGAATGCCGAGGTCGCCGGCCGGGAGGATGTCGGGCCGGCGCAGTTGGTGCAGCAGGAACATCTCGGCGGTCCACCGTCCCACGCCGCGTGCCGCCGTCAGCGCGGCGACGACCGCCTCGTCGTCGAGGGCGTCGAGGTTCTCGATGTCGAAGTGCCCCGAGACCTGGCGGCGGGCGACGTCGACCATGGCCGCCGACTTGGCGCCGGAAAGGCCCAGCGAGTGCAGCCGGTCCGGGCCGAGGCCGACGATGTCGGCGGCGGTCGGTTCGCCTCCCGCGGCGGCCACGAGCCGGTCGAACAGCACCACGGCGACCGCCTCGCCCGGGAAGATCGGGCGACGCCGCGCATCCGGATCTGCCGCCGAGCGTTCGCGACGGCGAGTGGCCGGGGGCGTCGGAGGCGCTTGGCCATCGGCCCGTTCGACTCGGGATGATCCAATGGTGTTCGTGACTCCGCATCGCTCGGTTGCCGTCGTCCTGCTTCTGGTCGCCTTCCTCGCGCTGGCCGGTTCCCGTGCCTTCCCCTTCATGGACGACATCCCCGGCGTCATGGAGACAGCCATCGTCCTCCTCGGAGCGGTAAGCGCCCTGGCCGGCGTCTACCTTTGGCTGCGCAAGTCGCCCGACTCCAAGGCGTAGGTCGGTCGGCGCTCGCACGGCGTTGCCTGCACCTTGCGGCGCACCGATCTGCCGCCGTTCGTGCGCTGTCGCACTCGCTTGGGTGATCGCTTCCGGGAGGGCTTTCATGGATGAGTCGGTGCATCTGCGCCCAACGGGGACGGACCACTCGCCGTTCGGATCTGAATCTCCCAACCGCTAATGCAGAACCGCGTCTCGAACCCCATGCCGAACAGAAAAGCGTGGCATGGTCAACCCGCCCGGATTCGCGTCCGGATGGATGTTCCTGGCCGGAAACCTCGCCGCTCGACCAGTTCGGGGCGGCCGAACCGCGGCCTTGTCGGTGTCGCTCACGAACGACCAAGTCGGTTGGCTCGAATACGGCGCGTAGGGTGACTCCCCCGATCAGTCGACCGGCAGGCGCAGGCCGCGGACCGGGGAGGCGAGCAGGGCCACGAGACCGATCGCGGCCGGGACGGCCAGCAGCAGGTAGGCGACTCGGACCCCGTACGCGCCGGCCGCCATGCCGCCGAGCAGCGCGCCGAAAGGCGTCCCGCCCCACGCCACCATCCGGCCGGTGGTGTTGACCCGGCCCTGGAGCTCGTCCGGGATCAGGAGCTGCCGCACGGTGATGCCGTTCGCGTTGACCGCCAGCCGCGCCACCGACCAGACCGTCCAGGCCGCCAGCGCCCCGATGAACGTGGCGGTCCCGGCTAGCCAGGCGATGGCCAGCACGAAGACCGCGAAGCTGCCGATCGACACGGCGCCCTGGCCGAAGCGGCGGGCGGCCCGGGGCAGGGCCAGCGCTGCGATCAGCGAGCCCACCGCGCCGGCGGCGTAGAGCAGACCGGTCCGCCGGTCTGCCGGGTCTATCCCGAGCGCCCGGTCGGCGTGCACCACGAGCAGGCCGAGTACACCGCCGACGGCCAGGTTGAGGCCGAACCCGGCGAGCACCAGCGTCCGCACGACCGGCATGCCCCACAGGAACCGCCACCCCTCGGCGATCTCGGCCCACAGCCGCCGGCGGTTGCCCGGTGCCGCGGTGGCCAGGTCGGTCCGCAAGCCGGCCAGCAACGCCGCCGAGACCAGGTAGGTGGAGGCGTCAACGGCTAGGACGGTAGTCGGGCCGGCCGCCGCGGCGAGCAGGCCGGCGGCGGCCGGTGCGGCGATGCCCAGAATCACCTCGGTCGTCCAGACGATGCTGTTGGCCCGGGTCACCCCGGACTTGCCGACGATCCGGAAGAACGCGCCCCAGGCCGCCGAGTCGAACCAGCAGAAGCCGCAGCCGACTCCGGCGGCGACTGCCAGCACGTGCCACACGGTGAGCACGCCGAGCAGGTCGGCGACCGGCACGCTGGCCAGCATCAGCGCGCAGGCCAGGTCGGCGCCGACCATCATGCGCCGGCGGTTGAGCCGGTCCGCCGCCGCTCCGGCGAACAGGCCGAACAGCAGGTAGGGCAGCGCCTCGAGGCCGACCACCGCGGCGGTGAGGGTCGGCGACGCGCTGGTCCGGTAGACGAGCAGGGGAAGGGCGACCGCGCTCGCGGCGGTGCCGGCCACCGAGATCGACCGGCTGGCGTACCAGCGGGTGAAGTCGGCGCCGAACAGCTGGCGCCGTTCGACGCCGACCGTGATCATCGGACCGAGAGAGCGGCCAGGTGCTGCTCCTCGAGGCCGGTCAGCCTGAGGTCGAGGCCGTCGTGACCGGGGTGGAAGCAGGAGTTGACGTCGCCGTCGTCCGGGTGGAAGCACGAGTTGACGTTGGGGTCGCGGTGGCGCAGCTCCTGCGTGTCGTCGTCCGGGTGGAAGCAGGCGTTGACGTTGGGGTCACGGTGGCGCATCTCGTCCGGGGCGTCCACCGGGCGGAAGCACGGCGAGACGCTGCTTGCCCCCGAGGCCTTCACTGCGAGGTTTCGCATGTCTTTTCCTCTCCTGTGTTCTGGTCAAGCCCTCGCCACCGGCGACGGCCACAGGTGCCAGCCGCGCCCGGTCGGCAGAACCGGGTCGCCGTGCCGCACCGTGCTGAAGCGCTCCAGGCCGGGAGCGATGGTGGTGGTCACGGCGATCAAGACCCGGCCGGCGCGATCTCGCCGACGTGGTGCGCCAGACCGTGTGCGGCGAGTGCGCCGCTCACCTGCGCGAGGCCGTGTGCAACCGAGTCGGTGCCGGGGTCGGCTCGCAGCGACACCGAACGGATCCGCAGCTCATCGAGCGGCAGCCGCACGCACCGCGCCAGCGCCGGCCACCCGGCCAGCCTGGCGGCGGCGCCCGCCACGCGCTCCGGCGACTGCGCGCAGGATTGGATCACCTCGTCCAGCGCCCGCGCGGCGGCATCGCTCGCCCAGGCCGACGAGCCCGCGCCCACCCGGGGCACGTCGCCGGCGGCGACCGCGAGGTAGACGGGCACGTCGAGGTCGGTCGTGACGTCCAGCAGGCGGACCGGCCCGCCGGTCGCCCGCTCGGCCGCGGCATGCCGTTCGGCCAGGCCTTCCGGCAGCGCGGACGGCGGCACCTCGGCGGCGTCGGGCCGGACCGCGACATACCAGCGCAGCAGTGCATGGCTGACACCGTCGTGCTCGAACAGCTCGCAGAGCCCGTGATAGGTGGCCTCGGCGACGGTGGCGCCCGCCGCGGTGCCCAGGCTGGAGGAGTAGCGCAGCAGGCCGCGGTAGGGGCGAACGTCGTCGCCGGCGACCGGCGACCGGAAGTAGCGCGGGTCCAGGAGGAACACCGGGTAGCACACGCCGCCCGTCAACGTCGCGCACGCGGCTACCGCGGACGGGAACTCCGCAGCCCAGCGCTGCACGACCTGGTCGGCGGAAAGTGCGGGCTGCGCGGCAACCTCGCACGCCGGCCGCAGGATCGGGCCGTCGGGCTGCCAGCGGCGGTTCTCGGCGGCCGACATCAGGTAGCGCTCGAGGGCCTCGAACCAGGCGCTCGCCACGGCCTGGTCGCCGGAACCCTTGCCCCAGCCGACCGACACGTGCCGGCCCCGCCGGGCGAGCTCGACCTCGGTGGTGGACGCGTGCCGCGGCCCGACCGACCGCACCCGGGCGGTCAGACCCAGGCGGGCAACTTCCGCGATCGCGGTGTCGACGGCGCGCAGCGGCGACACGGAGCGGAACGGCAAGCGGTCCTCCCGTTCGGGACGGCAGCAAGGCCGGGGAACTCTCCCAGCGCCGGGTCCACAGTGTCAAGGTCCGATCAGCCGCCGTTGGCGGAGAAGTGCATGTAGTCCTCCAGGGAGTGGTAGTCGCCGCACCATTTCCAGCCGATGCCGGCGAACGCCTTCACCACGGGCCGCTCGGGAAGATCATGCTGGGCTGGACGTTGCCGCGATCGAGGTAGGACGTGGCCAGTTCCGGGAGCACGACCCTCCCCTTGTGTTACGGGTTCCGGAATGGGTTGACGTCCACCGCCAGCCCGCAGGCGTGCTGCGACCAGGCCTTCTGACCCCGTACCGGGCAGCAGGCGAAGTCGGCGGTGGTGTTGCCGTCCCCGGTCGGTGGCGCGTTGAGCGAAGCGGTCCCCGCCAACGCCGCCGGAGTCGAGGCCCGCCCGAAGAATTTGGTGTGCCGATCCGATGTGCCATCGGCATCCGCCGCGAATTCAGCTGGGCGTTTGGCGGCCGACCAGCAGCAGTGACTTTCCGACCGTAGAGCGAGCGGCCAATGCGCGGTGGGCGGCAGCGGCCCGTTCCAGTGGGTAGGTAGCGCCGATCGTCGGGTGCAGGCGTCCCTCCGCGGCCCGTTTCAGTGCCAGGTCCAACAGTTCGCGTACGGTCTCCTGGTCCGGTGGGCCGTCCAGGAGCGGTGCGAACACCCGTATGCCGCGGCGGGTGGCCAACTCGGAGTCCGGGGCAGCGAAGCCATCGGAAGTGCCGTAGGTGACGAACCGGCCGTCCTTGGCCACCGCGTCCAAGGTAAGCGTGCCGAGTGGACCACCCGCCCCGTCGTAGACCAACGCGGCCCCGCCACCGGTCGCCTCGCGCACTCGGCCGACCCAGTCCGGCTGCGTGTAGTCGATGGCGACCTCCGCGCCCAACCGGCGGGCCAGTGACAGTTTGACGTTGCTGGACGCGGCGGCCGCTACCCGCGCTCCGGCATCGACAGCTAGCTGCACCAGCAGTGATCCGGCTCCCCCGGCAGCCGCCGAAACCAGCACCCATTCCCCCTTCTCCGGCTTGCCCAGCCGGTCCAGGCTGAGCGCGGTCACGCCGTCATGCACCAGCGCCGCGGCCGCCTCGATAGCTAGGCCATCGGGCACCGGCGTGATCTCCTCGACGTCAGCGAGGACGCGTTCGGCGTAACCGGTGCTGGTCCGTACGACCACCTGCTGACCGATCCATGTCGGGTCCACCCCGTCGCCGGTCTCCACCACCGCGCCCGCTCCGCCACCACCGGGCACGTAGGGCAACGTCCGTGGGAAGAAGTCCTGCCCCCAGCCGCTGCGCAGCAGGGTGTCGAGGAAAATAACGTCCGCTGCGGCCATGCCTACGACAACCTGGCCGGGTCCGGGCACCGGGTCGGGCAGTTCTGCGGGCGACAGCACCTCCGGACCGCCGAACGCAGCCACCTGGATTGCGCGCATGGGTAGCACCCCTCACGTGAGACAGCATCCCGGCCAGTGTTCAAGCTGAACCTTGGTTGAGGTCAAGATGCGAACTCGGGTAAACCCAACGTCACCACCGCCGATAGCCGGTCTTCCCCTTTTGACCGCCCGTACGTGCATGCTGTCGATGCTGGCGCGCGACCAGTCGATCTGCCCGGCCGCCCCGAGGACCTCGAATACGCCCCCCGTGCACAGCGGTCATCACCCCGGCCTCAACCCACTGAGCGAACCGGCGGTGCGTGGTACGCCAGTGCACCGGGAACGAGGCGGGTAGCTTGCGCCACGAGCAGCCGGACTCCAGCACGGGCGGTGAAGCGGTGAGTTAGCCAGCCTGGCCGGATCGGTCGCCCGTCGGGCCAGGCGAACACGAAGCCGGTGTCCCCGGCGGCTGTTCCGTGATCGTCGTACATGCGCTGTTGCCGCCGCCGGTGATCGGCGAGGACCGTGACGGTCGCGGGGTCGAGGGTGATCGTTCGGTTGCCGGCGGCGGTTTTGGGTTCGGATTCGGCGACGACGCCGGGCAACTCGACCAGGGCTCGGGTCACGGTGAGGGTGGCGTTGGCCAGGTCGACGTCGACCCAGCGCAGTCCGACGAGCTCCCCGCGGCGTAGCCCGCGCAGGCCGGCCAGCCACCACAGGCCGTACAACTCGTCGTCGGCGACCGCGGTCAGGAATGTGGCCAGTTGCTGGGGTGTCCAGACCGCGATCTTCGGTCGGGTGCCGTCACGGCGCCTGGCCGCAACCCGCGGCTGGCACGATTCCTCGCGCTCGAACTACTACACGATCGTCGTTCACGTTCGCCGCCCGCTGCACCTGGCGAGCATTTGAAGCGCCGGCCCGATCGCCGAACTGCCGGCGCCGACAGGCACGACGCCGAGCGACTCGAGCATTCACGGTTCCTCGCTGCGGGTACGTCAGTCTTCCTCTTCGTCTGACCGGGTATTCGGCCGGTATTCGGGCGCAACACCTCGCGCTCCAGACATGCCCTGATCGAGCCGTGATCACAATCCCCGGCTGGAGTGCTAGGAGCCCGGGGCCGTTCGGCATTCGAGCTGGTCAACACATCGGCGGCGGCGAAGGGCCGAATGACGGCTCGGAATGTTCGGCCGTCGTATTGATCATGATCGGGCCCGTAGCTACTTTCGCGATGGAGGCGGTCCCTGACGCCGTCGAGGGGGTGACCAGGTGCGTGCGGTCCGCTGTCTCCCCGCGGCCGGCCGGATGCCGAGCCGACGGCGGAACAGGCAGGCCCGTTCAGGAAGGTGCGCTTCTCGTGAGCCGTACACCGCAGGCAGACCGGAGCTCGTTGAGGCGAGTGGCGATTGCCGGATTCATCGGCACGACGATCGAGTACTACGACTTCTTCATCTACGGCACGGCCGCCGCGCTGGTCTTCTCCCACATCTTCTTTCCGGCTCTCGGGGAAGTCACGGGCACCGTGGCATCCTTCGCCACGTCCGCCGTCGCCTTTGTCGCCCGGCCGCTGGGTGCGGTTGTCTTCGGGCATTACGGCGATCGATGGGGACGCAAGGGCACCCTCGTCACCACGCTGCTGATGATGGGCCTGTCCACAGTCGCGATCGGGTTGCTTCCGTCCGCGGCCGCGATCGGCGCCGCTGCCCCGGTCGCCCTGGTGGTCCTGCGCTTTCTGCAGGGCCTCGCCCTCGGCGGTGAGTGGGCAGGTGCCAACCTGCTGACAGCGGAGTACGCCCCGAACGGCCGCCGGGGGCGCTACGCCGTCTTCCCGCAGTGGGGCGGCGCGATCGGCTTCGGCCTGTCCAGCGCGACATTCCTGGCCACCGACGCCGTCATCCACAACAGCGACGAGGCCTTCCTCTCGTACGGCTGGCGCATTCCCTTCATCGCGAGCGCGCTCCTCGTGCTGCTAGGCCTATGGGCGCGGGGCACCATCGCGGAGACTCCGGTCTTCCGCGCGGCGGACACCACCCCTCGTACGTCGCCGTTCGCCGGTGTCGTTCGCGAGCAGTGGCGTGAGGTGCTGCTCTGCGGTGGGCTGACCGGTGTCGTGTTCGCGCTTTTCTACATCGGCTCCACCTACTTGACGGCCTACGGCACCGCGACCCTGGGGATCGAACGGCGGACCGTTCTCGCACTCGGGATCGTCGCCGCTGCCGTGGTGGCAATCTTCGTCCTCCTGGGCGCCAGGCTCTCCGACCGGTACGGCCGGCGCACGATCATCATCGCGACCGGTGGTCTCGCGTTCGTCTGGTCGCTGACTCTCTTCCCCTTGCTCACCACCGGAAGTCCGCTCGCGTTCGGGCTGGGGCTCGCCGGCGCGTTCGCCCTCAACGGCCTGGCATTCGGGCCGGTCGGCGCCTTCCTTCCCGAGCTGTTCGCCACGCGCTATCGCTACACGGGAGCGGGAGTCGGGTTCAATCTCGGTGGCATCATCGGCGGCGCCGTGCCCCTCTGCTCGCCCCGGTGCTGACGGACTCGTTCGGTGCCATGGCCGTCGGCGCCATGATGGCGGTGTTGGCGATCCTCAGCGTCTCGTGTGCCTGGGCGCTCACCGAGACATCACATCGGCGCAGCCTGCACGACCAGCATTCTCCTCGCCCGCGGCGGGCAAGCGAGCAGCCCGTACCGTAACCCCCTGCCGCCCCGCCGATGCCGATGCGGCGGGACGGCCGAGATCGATGACTCAGACGGTGACGTCGGTGGCCGCGCCGATCGTGAGCCACCGGACGCTGCCTCTGATGTCGTCGGCAGCGCCGGCGAACTCGCGTTCGATCTCCTCCCGGGGTTGCTGGAAGTGTCTCCACCCTTCGTAGTGGACGGGAATGGTGGTGTGTGGCCGGATCGCTTGGCAGATCCGGACCGCATGGCGGCCGGTCATCGTGTAGCGGATGGGTCCGGTGATCGGGAATCGGACGCCGCCGAGATGGAGCATGGCGGTGCCGATGCGGAGCCGCTCGGCAATGGTGCGGATGCCGTGGTACAGGACCGTGTCGCCGGAGATCCACAGCTGGCCGTGGTGCTGGCCGTCCCACCGCAGCGCGAAGCCGATGACGTCGCCGACGATCGGCTGGCTCAGGGGCGGGCCGTGCCGGGCCGGCGTCGCGGTGACCTCGATCGTGGGCCGGCCCTTGTGGCTGAGGACGGTGGTGGCCCACGGTTCGAGTCCTCGTGCGGCGCCGCCGAGCCGCCGGGCGCCGGCCGTGGTGGTGAGCACCCTCCGGGCGCTGGGCAGCAGCGTACGGCCGAGGTCGTCGAGGTTGTCACCGTGGTGGTCGTGGGTGAGCAGCACGGCGTCGATCGGGCCGAGCGCCGCCGGCGGCACCGCCGGGCCGGTCACCTTCTTCGACGAGGTGCCCCAGCCGAAGTCGTACCGGCGGCCGGGCGGGTCGAACGTCGGGTCGGTCAGCAGCCGCCATCCGCCGATCTCGAGCAGTGTGGTGGGTCCGCCGATGTGCGTGATGCGGACCTGCGGCGCCGGGCTCATCGGGCGTGGCGCAGGGCCCAGTCGAGGGCGTGGTCGGCGATCTCCTCCCAGCCCTTCTGGGCGGGGAGCAGGTGTGCGTAGCCCTCGTACTCGATGTGCTCGGTGATGGTGTTCGATTTGTAGTGGCCGGCGTTGGAGCGCTGTACCGACGGGGGCATGATGTGGTCCTCGCTGCCGGAGATGAACAGCAGCGGCGCCCGGTTGTCGTTGTGGTAGTCGACCCAGGTGTCCTGGTGGCCGGGCTGGAAGTTGGCGAGCACGCTGCCCCACAGGATCCCGCCGTTGGCGGGGATGTGGTAACGCTCGTACAGCGCCTTTGATTCCTCGTCGCTGAAGGTGTTGGTGAAGGCGTACTTCCACTCGTCCAGGCTCAGGCCGACCGCCTTGTGCCGGTTGGCCGGTGACTTGAGGACCGGGAGCGTCGACTTGACCTGGGAAAGCGGCACGACGCGGACGCCTTCGGTGGGTGCCGAGTTCATGGCCACGCCGGCGGCGCCGTAGCCGTGGTCGAGCAGAACCTGGGTGAACGCGCCGCCGGCCGAGTGCCCGATGATGATCGGCGGTTCCGGTAGCGCCGCGATCTGAGCCTCGAACTTGGCGATGATGCCGGGAACGGTGACGGCGGTGATGATGTCCGGGTTGGCGTTGAGCGCCTCGACTTCGACCTCGAAGCCCGGATAGCCGGGGGCGAGGACGCGGAAGCCTTTCTTCTCGTAGTGGGTGATCCAGTGTTCCCAGCTGCGCGGGGTCACCCAGAAGCCGTGGACGAGGACGATGGTGTCGGGAGTTCCGGTCACGATCAGGCTCCGTACGTGTTGAGGAAGGCCAGCAGGTCGTCGCCGAGCCGCTGCTTGTGGGTGTCGGTGATGCCGTGCGGCGCTCCGGGGTAGACGATCAGCTCGGCGCCCTTGACCAGTGCGGCCGAGGCCTTGCCGCCGACCTCGAACGGCACGACCTGGTCGTCGTCGCCGTGGATCACCAGGGTCGGCACGTCGAACTTCGCGAGGTCGTCGCGGAAGTCGGTGGCCGAGAACGCCGCGATGCTCTCGTACGCGTTGCGGTGCCCGGCCGCCATGGACTGCAGCCAGAACGCGTCCCGGATGCCTTGCGAGACGTTCGCGCCGGGCCGGTTGTTGCCGAAGAACGGACCGTCCGCGAGGTCCTTGTAAAGCTGGGAGCGATCCGCTGCGGATCCGGCGCGGATGCCGTCGAACACCTCGACGGGTACGCCGTGCGGGTTGTCGTCGCGGCGCACCATCAGCGGCGGCACCGCCGAGACCAGCACCGCCTGGGCGACGCGGGCGGTGCCGTGCCGGCCGATGTAGCGGGTGATCTCGCCGCCGCCGGTGGAGAACCCGACCAGAGTGACCTCGAGCAGGTCCAGGTGCTCGATCAGGGCGGCCAGATCGTCGGCGTACGTGTCCATCTCGTTGCCGTGCCAGGTCTGCGTGGACCGGCCGTGCCCGCGCCGGTCGTGGGCGATCACCCGGTAGCCGTTGTTCGCCAGGAACAGCTGCTGGGCCTCCCAGCTGTCGGAGTTGAGGGGCCAGCCGTGGCTGAGGACAACCGGGCGGCCGGCGCCCCAGTCCTTGTAGAAGATCTGGGTGCCGTCGGTGGTGGTGACGAAGGACATGGTGGTTCCTTTCAGCTGGTGGTGCGGGCGGCGAGGGTGATGAGCTCGGCGGTGATCCGCGGCTGGGAGATCATCGCGACGTGCGAGGCATGGACCTCGACGCTGTGAGCGCCCGCCCGTTTCGCCATGAACCGCTGAGCCGCGGCCGGGATCAGGTTGTCGTCGCGTGCCACCAGATACCAGGACGGGATCTGCTTCCACGCGGGCGCGCCGGACTCCTGCTCGAGGGTGTGCGTGTCGCCAGGCCGCTGAGCGGCGGCCATGATGGCGGTCGTCGAGCGGGGCAGGTCGCCGGCGAAGATGTCTCGGAAGTACTCGGTCTTGACGTATCCGTCGAAGCTCGTTCCGCCGCCTGGCAGCGGGAAGGGCCGGACGTCCAGCTGCTCCAAGCCAAGCTTGGTGCCCGGGAATTTCGTCTGCAGACCAAGCACGGTGTCGCCCGCGTCCGGGGCGAACGCGGCGACGTACACCAGGGCCTTCACGTTCGGGTTGCCGGTCGCGGCATTCGTGATCACCACACCGCCGTACGAATGGCCGACGAGAACGATCGCGCCGGTGATGGTGCGCAGGACACTGTCCAGGTAGGCCGAGTCGGAAGCGACTCCGCGCAGTGGGTTGGCCGGAGCGAGCACCGGATAGCCGTCACCCGACAGCCGGTGGATCACCTCGTTCCAGCCGGACGCGTCGGCGAAGGCGCCGTGCACCAGGACGATCGTGGGTTTCGGACGACGCGGCGGCCCGGCCGTCGCGGGCGAAGCCGTCGTCGCGGCGAGTGCGCCTGCGGAGAGGGCTGCCGCTGATGCGGCCAGGATGGTACGTCGTGAGGCTGAAGGCATGAGGTGCTCGTTCCTTTCGCGGAAGCCGGATGGCGGGCAGGGGGTATCGGCCCACGTGCCGGTGGGCTCGATGGCGGGCTTTCGGTGGTAGCGCTTGCTTGCGGCGGCGAGTCGCTGAGCCGACGCTACGGCGTCGGGGCCGGCCCGGTCGTGAGTACGATGACTGCGGATCTGGTTCCGGCCGGCGCCTCAGAGGTGGTGCTCGGCGGCCATCCGCTGCAGTTCCCCGCGCGAGGTGATGCCGAGCTTGGGGAACATACGGTACAAATGGCTGCCGACGGTCCGGTGCGAGATGAACAGGCCCTTGGCTATGTCCCGGTTGGACAGCCCCTGCGCGACCATCGACGCGATTTGAATCTCCTGGGGCGAGAGCACGTCCCAGATGTCCTCGATGCGCGAGTCGCTGCGCTCCCCGGCCGCCCGCAGCTCCTCCCTGGCGCGTTCCGCGAGCGGCCGTGCGCCCAGGCCGTCGAATCCGTCCCGGGCCTCGCGCAAATAGTCGCGCGACTCACGGACCCGGCGCCCGCGGCGCAACCATTTTCCGTACGTGAAGAGCAGACGGTTGCGCTCGTACGGCCAGATCGTCATGTCGATCCTCAGGGCCTCGGCGAACATCGCCTCCGACTCGTCGTGATCGGCGAGCACCGCGCCGGCGATGCCGAGGTTCATGCGCCCCGTGGGCGACGTCGTTCCCCGTACTTCCGGAGGTAACCCGACGAGGAGCGCGCGAGCGGCAGCGACCTCGCCACAGGCCGTGGCGGCTTCGGCCATGCTGGCCAGCGACCACAGGGCGTGTGCCGGGTGATAGGCGCCGCCGGCCGGGTCGTGCAGCCGAGCAAGGAAAGCGAAGGCCCGCTCGTAGTTGCCCTGCCCCGACGCGATGGCCGCCCGCGCGACCAGCGTCGCCGCCTCGATGGTGGCGAGCCTGCGGGAGTCCAGGCGGTCGGCGCGGGCGAGGAGATCCTGGGCGGACCCGAAGTCGCCGCGGAACCCCGCCACCGCGGCGTGCGCCACGAGCGAGCTCGCCTCCCAGAACGGCTGACGGGTCTCGGCGCACAACCGGGTGCTCTCCTCGGCGGCGGCCACCGCGTGCGACCAGTGCCCACGACGCATGGCGGACCATGCGAGCAGCGACAACGCCCGGCCGAGGGTGTACAGCTGGCCCTTGGTCCGCAGGCGTTCGGCCGCCTCGATGAGCAGGCCCTCGGAGACGTCGACGGCTCCGGCGCACGCCGCAGCATGGGCGAGCCGATAGGTCGTGGTCGCGTCCCGATTGGCGGCCGGAACCTGGGCTATCAATGCGCGCACCAGCTCGGCGCTGTCGAAGGGCGAACCGTAGGCCAGCAGCTCGGCGCGCGTCGGGACGTCCGCGACCGCCAGCTGGTCCGCAGCGGCGATCACCTGCCGCCCCACCGGGCGGCCGGGCCGGAGGTTCCAGCAACGCAACGCCGACGCACGCAGGAAATCGGTCGCGAGCTCGTCGTCGCCGGCCACCTTGGCCCGGGCGGCGAGGTCGAGCAGCGCGGTGATGCGCTGGTCGCCGCCCCGATCCGCGCCGGCCAGCTCATTGAGCCACTCGCTGCGAAGGCCGTCGTGTTCGCCGTCCACGAGATCCCGGTAGCTGCGGCGGAGCCGCTCGCCGTCCTCGGGCCGTCCGACCGCGTACGCGAGGACCGCGCTCCGGTAGGTGCGTTCGCGCCGGTCGCGGCCGTTCTCGGAGAGCTGGGCCGCACGTTCCAGGGCTCGGACGGCGTTCGCCGGCGCACCGCGCTCGATCGCTCGCTCGGCGTGCCGCTCGAGCTCGACCGCCAATGTGGCGTCCGGTCTCAGCGCCGCGGCTGCCCGGTGCCACACGGCCCGGTCGGGCCGGCCGGCGATAACGCTGGCCAGTGCGGCATGGCAGGCCCGCCGCTGGTCGGGTCCGAGGCGCTGGAGGATCGCCGACCGGATGAGCGGATGCCGGAAGCGGACGGCGGTGCCGTCCACGGCGATCAACCCGGCCGACACGGCCGGGTCGAGAGCCGGGGCGATGTCGCCGCCGGACAGCAGATCGACGGCCGCGGCGATCTCGGCGACGTCGTCGGAGTCGTTGAGCGCCGCCACCTCCAGCAGCGTCCGGGTGACGGCGCCGAACTCGCCGATGCGGGCCAGGAACGAGTCCTCCAGGCGCGCGGTCAGCGGCAGCTGGCCCGGGCGCGCGTTCGCGTACACGTGGACCGCGCGGGGCAGCTCCAGGAGGGCGAGGGGGTTGCCGCACGCGGCGTCGAGCAGTAGCGACCGGATGTCAGGGTCGAGCCGGCCGGCGACGACGTCGAGCAGCCTGGCCGCGGACTCCGGGTCGAGCGGGGCGATGCCCATCGACGGAATTGTCGCGTCAAGAAGAAACCCCGGCTCGCTCTCCCGGTTCGTCGCGAGCAGGACGATGCGGTCGGACGCCACCCGGCGCGCGACGAAGGCCAGCACCTGCTGGCTGGCCGGGTCCATCCACTGGGCGTCGTCCGCCAGTAGCAATACCGGCCGCTCGACCGCGGCCTCGGCCAGCAGCTCGAGAGCCGCCGTCGCCACGGTGTAGAGGTCCGGCGACGCGCCCGACGTGCCGCCGAACGCGACATCCAGGGCGAGCCGGTGATGGGCGGTCAGCCCGTTCGTGTGGCGCAGGATCGACCGCACGACCTGGTGCAGCGCGGCGTACGGCAGGCCGAACTCGGTGACCGTGCCGGCGGTCCGCAACACGCGGAACCGGTCGCCGACCGTCGCGGCGGCCCACTCCAGCAGCGCCGACTTTCCTACGCCGGGCGTACCGACGATGACCAGGGCAGCGCCCCCCGCACCGGCTCCGTCGAGCAGCGCGCCGATAGCCGCCTGTTCCGTTGCCCGCCCGACCAGTGAAAGTTGTGCGCTCACGCTCAGCCCCGTCGTACGCTCCAGTGTCATGATCATGCGGTCTGAGACCAAGCGCAAGGGGCGCTTGGTGGCGACGCGAAGGAGACGCCAGAGAGGGCCTGGCGCAATGCCCATATGGGACTACATGTCGTCCAATCGCGGCTTCAGCACACGATACGGAACAACTCTGTCGAGCGTCTGATGGGTTTGCAGTCGATATGGACACCGAGTAGTGGACCCACGGATGCGGCGCTGATCACGCCACCGAGCCGCCGATGGCGCATAGCGTGCGGCGTAGATGGGGATCAAGTAATTGACCGATCGGCGGCGACTACGAGGCCCGAATCCCAGGGATCGAATTAGTGTCGAACAGTCGCGGCGGATTTGAATTAGCCTTAACCGGCAGGGCAGGCCTCGAACCTCGAGCCGACAATGAGGCGGTCGAGATCGCGCGCCGCGAATCGGGTGGTTCTTGACGAACGCAACGACGCCCGATCGGCCTCAACCGTGCAATAGTCGATTGTTGTCGAAGGAGCTCACGACGTAGACGCACTATCATCGGCAAATCCGGGTGCCGCTTCGCTCGGCAAACCTCACCTTGTGTAGTCAATATCTGCCGTAGGCAGGCGGAGGGCTCGACAACCAGCCTGCCGACGAATTTGCGGGGTTTCGACCGCTGTTGCGTAGCCGGTGGCGTACGCGGCTCTGCACTACAACAACGCGTAAGCCGGCATGTGGCGCCGACAAGCTGGCCCACCGGTCACCCCCTGCGCGGGACGAGTCGGACTCGATGAGGCCCATGTCGACGTACGTCGACCCGGTGTTCCGGCATGTCCTTGGGTTCGGGGTGCCGTATTGCCGCGAGTATGGTCTCGGCCGTGGTTCTCGCTTCGGCTCGGGCAAGTGCGTCGGGGACGGTGCCGTAGACGTCGGCGGTGAAGGCGTGGCTGGAATGGCCCAGCAGGTGCTGCACGGTATGCAGGCTGGCCGAGCCGTGCAGCGCGTTCATCGCGGTTGCGTGCCGCAGGTCGTGCAGCCGGACCGGTGGCAGCCCGTGCTCGGCGACCAGGGCGGTGAACCGATGGGTGAGCCAGCCGGGCCGGATCGGTCGCCCGTCCGGCCAGGCGAACACGAAGCCGGTTTCGTCGGCGGTCGTTCTGTGCTCGTCGTACATGCGTTGTTGCCGCCGCCGGTGGTCGGCGAGGACTTTGACGGTGGCGGGGTCGAGAGTGATGGTCCGGTTGTAGGTTCGAGTCCTACGCGGCGCACAATTTGATCATGGCTCTGAGCTGGCGTTTAGCGTCAGTTCGAAGCCTTATTCATGTCCTATGGGGACGTTCGTGTGATCCATGTGTGCTCCAAAGATGGCGACAGAGCCCGACAGCAGTCGGCCGCTCGCTCTCGTCGAGGCCCGCCGACCGCGACGCCGGCGATCGCCCGTCCCGCCGGCGCCAGCTGCGCCCGCCGCGCCAGCTTGACGTCGTGAACCGTGCCGACCATGACAAGATCGTGAACTATCCCGCGTCACACACAGCGGCGACTTTCACACTGGAGCAATGGAGGCTGACATGACCGGCGGGTGGCCACGGCTGCGGGTCGCCGACTGGACCGGCACAAGGGACACGCTGCACATGTGGATCCAGATCGTCGGCAAGATCCGGATGGCGCACACCCCCGCCGCCAACCACTGGTGGCACGTCGTGCTCTACCCGACCGCCCGCGGACTGGGCACCTCTGCCATCCCGTACGGGAATGGCGTCTTTGATCTGGAATTTGACTTTCTCCACCATCGGCTGCGCGTGCGCACCTCGGATGGGCGGCAGCGGGAGGTGGCGCTCGAGGCCAAGCCCGTCGCTGCGTTCTACGCCGAGACCATGACGGCGCTCGCCGGGCTGGGCATCGAGACGCGGATCCACGCCGTGCCCAACGAGGTCGAAGAGGCCATCCCGTTCGCCGAGGATCAACAGCATCACGCGTACGACGGGGAGGCGGCGCGCCGCTTCTGGGGGCAGCTGCTGCAGGCTTCCCGCGTCCTCGACCAGTTCCGATCGGGTTTCGTCGGCAAGGCGAGCCCGGTGCACTTCTTCTGGGGCGCGATGGACCTGGCGTATACCCGGTTCTCCGGCCGGACCGCCCCGCGCCACCCGGGTGGCGCGCCGAACTGCCCGCCGTCGGTGATGCACGAGGGTTACTCGCACGAGCTCACCAGCTTCGGTTTCTGGCCGGGCGGCGGCGAGGAGGGCGCCTTCTACGCATACGCATACCCGGAACCACCCGGCTACGCCGATCGGCCCGTCCTGCCGAGCGCTGCCTTCTACGACCGCGCCATCCGCGAGTTCCTGCTGCCGTACGAGGCGGTGGCCGAGTCGCCGGACCCGGACCGCGCCCTCCGCGACTTCCTGCGGACGACCTACGAGGCCGCCGCCGACCTCGGCGGGTGGGATCGGAAGGCCCTCGAGCCCGGCGGCTGAGCACGATCACCGCCCGTCGCAGTGCGGCTCGGCCGCGCAGCGCCCTGAATCTCGGGTGAGGGCGTCGAGGCGCGGGCGAGGATGCCGGCGGCCGCAACCAGGCACAGCCCGCCGACGACGACGAGGACCGGCAGGTAGCCGCCGCTCGCGGCATAAAGGGCGGCGGCGCCCAACGGCGCGACGGCTTTCGCGAGGGTGACGGGCGTGGCGAGCGTGCCGGCGATGCTTCCGTACGCGGCGGTGCCGTATCGGTCGGCCAGCAGGGCGGGGCCGGCAAGGCTGGCGACACCGAACCCGAGCCCGAAACAGGTGACGGCGACGATGGCGCCGACCCGGGTTCCGGCAACGACGGCAAGGCTGAGCGCGGCTGCGGCCTGGACGGTGAAGATCGCGGCGACGGCGGTGGTCAGCCGGATCCGGCGGGCGGTGGCGGTGAGCAGGAGCCGGCCGGTGACCGAGAGCGCGCCGAGCAGCCCGGCCACGGTGGCGGCGAGCGTGGCGGGGTGGCCGCGGCTGGCCAGATAGCCGACCAGGTGGATCGCCATGGTGCTCATCGCGGCGGCGTGCGCGACGAACGCGACGGCCAAGCACCAGAAACGGCTGTCGCCCACCGCGGCCCGCAACAGCTCGCGCCTTTGCTCGGCGCCGGCCCGCGAATGGGACGGGCCGCCGACGGTCGGACGGCGCAGTACAAGCACGTGCAGCGGCACCGCGACCGCGCCGTAGATGCCGGCGAGGACCAGGAGCGTGACCCGCCAGCCATGCCGGTGCTCGAGCCAGCCGGTGAGCGGCATGAAGATGGTGCTCGCGAACCCGGCGACCACGATCATCGTCAGCACGGCACGGGCGCGCTGTTCGGGCCCGAACCACGAGACGACCACCGCCGTGGCCGCGTCGTAGAGCGCCATCGCCATGGCCGCGCCGAGACCGAGGAAGACCAGGTAGAGCTGCCAGACCGCGTGGACCTGCGACCAGGCGACCAGCAGAGCAGTCCCGGCGAGCGATCCGCCGGTCATGAGCGCGCGGCCGCCGTGCCGGTCGAGCCACCGGCCGACCGGCATCGCGCACGCGGCCCAGGTGAGCACCGCGACGGTGAAGGCGCCGGTGATCGTGGCCGGCGAGGCGTGCAGGCCGGCCGCCATCGGGTGGAGCAGGACGGCGAAGGCGTAGTACAGGCAGCCGTACCCGATGGTCTGGGTGATCGCGAGGACGATCACGATTCGCCATCCGGCGGGGACCCCTCGGTGGCCGCCCGTGCGGGCGGCCACCGTGCTGGTGGTCGGCATGGTCAGTTGCAGCAGCCGCCGGCCTGCTCGCTCGAAGTGGTCGAGACGTCGATCACGGTCAGCGGCGAGCGCAGCAGTCCGCCCGAGACCCCGGTGGCCAGACCACGCCCGGCCGGCACCACCTCGACCGCGGCGGGCGTGCCGCAGCAACTGGTGGCGGCGCTGTCGATCCGGTCGGCGTCCAGGGACACATCGCTGCTGCACACGCCGGTCTCCGGCAGATCCAGTTGCACGTCGCGGGCCGCTTCCCAGTCGCCGGCGAGGGCGGCGACGACCGAACGGGCCTGCTCGTACCCGGTCGCCATCAGGAAGGTCGGCGCCCGCCCGTAGGACTTGACGCCGATGGCGTAGTAGCCCGGCTCCGGGTGGGTGAGCTCGTCGACGCCGTGCGGCGGCACGGTTCCGCAGGAGTGCTGGTTGGGGTCGATCAGCGGGGCGAGGGCGCGGGTGGAACTGAGGATCGTGTCGAGGTCGAGCCGCAGCTCCGACACGATGCCGTGGTCGGGCCGGAAGCCGGTGGCCGACACGATCCGATCGACGGTGATGTCGCGAGTCCCGTCGGAGACCGTTACGCCTTCCGGGCCCGGGGTGAGCCGCTGGACGCTGAACCCGGTGAGCAGGGTGATCGCGCCGGACTCGACATGCTCACGCAGCCGACTGCCGATCGCGCCGCGGGCGGGCAGGGCGTCGGCGCTCTCCCCGCCGTAGGTGCGTGCCGGCGAGGCGGCCCGGATCGCCCAGGTCGCAGTCGTGCCGGGTGCCTGCTTGGCGAGTTCGGCGAGCGCGAGCAGGGTATTGGCGGCCGAATGCCCGGCGCCGACCACCAGGGTGCGCTGTCCGGCGAACCGGTCACGGTCGCGACCCAAGACGTCCGGCAGAGCGCTTTCCCTGTACGCCGCGGCGGCGGCCTCGCCGTGTGCGGGGATCCCGGAGGCGCCGAGCACGTTCGGCGCTCCCCAGGTGCCGGAGGCGTCGATCACCGCGCGGGCCAGGATGTCCTCGCCGTCGTCGAGGCGGATCAGGAAGGGGGCGTCCTCGCGGCCGACCGTGCGGACCCGGTCGAGACCGAGCCGGGTCACCGCCACTACCCGCGCGCCGTAGCGGACGTGCGGCTTCAACGCGGGCAGGTCGGCCAGAGGCTGCAGGTAGTCGGCGGCGAGCTGTCCGCCGGTGGGCAGGATGTCATCGTCGGGCCGGACCCAGCCGGCCTCGGCCAGGAGCGCGCCCGCGGTGGCGTCGATGTTGTACCGCCAGGGCGAGAAGAGCCGTACGTGGCCCCACTCGCGGACGGCGGCGGCCGGCGAGTCGCCGGCTTCCAGGACGGCGAACGGCAGGCCCCGGTCGGCGAGGTGCGCGGCGGCGGCGAGGCCGACCGGCCCGGCGCCGATGACGACGACCGGCAAGTTGCTCTGCATGTTGGTCTCCTACTCGATGACGAGGCTGCGGCGTTCGATGAAGACGACGTCGCGCCACCGGTTGCCGTGGCTGACGTGCCGGCCGATCCGCTCGCGGACGCCGACGGTGCGGAATCCGGCGGCGTGGTGCAGGGCGAGGCTGGCGGCGTTCTCGGGGAAGACGCCGGACTGGATCGTCCAGATCCCGGCGGTCTCGGTGGAAGCGATGAGAGCGTCGAGCAGGGCCCGGCCGGCACCCCGGCCCTGCACGGCCGGGTCGACGTAGACCGAGTGCTCGACAACGCCCGCATAGACCGACCGGCCGGAGACCGCCGAGACCGCCACCCAGCCGAGCACCGTGTCGTGGGTGTCGACGGCAACGAAGCGATGATCGGTCATCTTGCTGACGTCGAACGCTTCCCAGGAGGGCGCGGTGTGTTCGAAGCTGGCGTTTCCGCCGTCCATGCCGGCCTGGTAGATCGCCAGGACGGCGGGCGCGTCGGCACGGTTCATCGGCCGGATCCTCACGCGCAGCCTCCGATCGCGCTCGGGGCCGGCCGGCCCATCACGACGTCGGCGGCGGACGGGAAGCACTCGATGCAGTTGGTGTTGATCCGGTAGTGCCGGGCGTTGCCCACGGCCTCCACCAGCACGAACCGCACCTCGGTGAGGATCTTCAGGTGCTGCGAGACGGTCGACTGCGCCAGCCCCACGGCGGCGACGATCTCGCCCACCGGCATCGGCCGCCCCTGCCGCGCGAGGTACTCCACGATCTGCACCCGCGAGGGATCCGCAAGGGCACGGAACCAGGAGGCGTACGTCTCCGCCGTGGCCCGGTCGAGCAGGTCGGTCATCTTCCTGTCCCATCATCGTCAATCGCCGATCAACGATGAAATTCTAGGCGAGACGGTGGCCGCGAGCCAGGCCGACGCCACGACGAAGCGGCAGACCGTGGCGAGAGTGGCTGGGTCAACGCGGTCGGGCATGTCGGCCGGACTGTGATAGCCATCCATGCCGGCGCCGATACCGGCCGCGGCGAATCCGGCGGCGGCATAACGTCGGTTGTCCGAGGCCACGGGTCCGGGCGCCAGCGGCAGGCCGGTATGCCGTCCGGCCTGATCGAGGACGGCGAGCAGCCCGTGCGCGGGGCCGCCGGCCTCGACGGCGGCGGCGCGGCCGAGCCGTCCGGCGCCGTCGATGTTGATCACCGCCGGCGCGGCTCCGGCGCGCCTCAGCTGGGCGGCGTGGTGCGCCGAACCGAGGGCACCGACCTCCTCGGCATCCAGCAACGCCACCGACAGCCCGCCCGGTAGCGCCGGCCCGAGGATCCGCGCGGCCTCGAGCACGACGGCCACGCCGGAAGCGTTGTCCGCGGCGGCGGGTTGCCGCAGGCCGGGAAGGTCGCCCACCCCGTCGTAGTGCGCCGTCAGCAACAGATCGGCGGCGGCGTCCCACCGCCCGTACACGTTTGCGGCAGTCACGTCGGCACGCCGGATCGGCGCGTCGGCTTCGAGCCACCCGCGCCGGTCGAGCATCGCGGCATGCGTCGCAAGGTCGACCGTGAGCACGGGCAGTGGTCCGGGCTCGGGCCCGGCGAGCATCGTGTAATGCCATCCGTCGGCGTCCACGGCCCGCCCGATCACCAGACCCGCCGCGCCGTCCGCATGCCCGTACGCGTCGAAGAACGACATCCCCGCCGGAACCAGCAGCCACCGGCCCGCCGGATCCTCGGCGCCCGCGACCGCCAGGTCGCCGCGCACCGCGACCGGCAGACCCGCCGACGCGAGGTGCACCGTCACGTCGCGCCCGAACACCAGCGGTCGCGCCACGGCCCCGTCGTGCCAGGTAGCCCGCGCGGCGGCGTAGACCTCCGGCACCGAGCGCACCGGAAACTCCCCCATCTGGACGAGGGCGCCGAAGTCGCGAAGCCGGCCGGCGAGCCAGTCCCGCGCCGCCGAACTCCCGGGCGTGCCGACCCGCCGGCCGGTGAAACGATCGCCGGCAAGCGCAGCGACCGTGGTCGCCATCCGGCTCTCGTCGACCGCCGCGATCAGATCGTCGAGGCCGGTGGTCATCCGCAGCAACCCTGAGCGGAAGCGACCGCGCCGGCCTTCGCCGCGCTACCACAGCACGAACCCTCCGCGGTCGCTTCGGTCTGCGTGCCACAACACGGGCCGGAACCGGCCGGGTCCGGCAACACCACCGCGGACGCGGCCGGGCTGCCACAACAGCCGCTCCCGGGGGCCGGGCTCAACGCCTCGGACGGGTCACCGGCGAAGCCGCCGCGGATCTCGACGTCACTCATCATGATCTCCCTCACTGACATGGGGCGGGTTTGGTGGTTCTGCGGGGATCGAGCAGCGACTGCGCCTGCCAGATCCGCGGTTTCGATAACTGTCGAGTTCGACGTTTGTCGAAACCGAGGGTTGCACGCGGTTTCGACGTATGTCAACCTCGATGCATGTCGAAATCAGCGGTGTCGGTCACCGTGCTCGAGCAGACGGAGGCGCCGTGCTGCCCGCCGATGGCGCAGCAGCGGGTCGACGCGGAGACGGCCGGGTTTCTGGCGCCGGCGTTCAAGGCTCTCGGTGATCCGGTGCGGTTGCAGCTGATGTCCATGATCGCGTCGGCGCCGGGCGGCGAGATCTGCGTGTGTGACCTGACGCCGGCGTTCGAGCTGTCCGGGTCGACGATCTCCCACCATTTGAAGGCGCTGAAGGATGCCGGCCTGGTTGACGCGGAGCGTCGCGCGAGCTGGGTGTACTACCGTGCCCGCCCTGGTCTGATGCGGCAGCTCGCCGGCTTGCTCACACCCTGACGCGTAACCCCGTCGCGTCCGGCGCAACGGCGTCGGTTATTGCCGGGTGCTCAACCGGCGGCGGAGGGCGCCGGCCTCGACCAAGACGTGCAGGCTGACACCGATCCGGGCCAGGCCGGCAGCAACGGCGATCACGGCCAGCAGCCGGGTGAGCCCACCGGAGTGTGCGGCGGAGCCGATAACTGCAAGGTCTCCGGTCAGGGTCAGGCCGGCGACGGTGGCTGTGGCCGCCAAGGCCCGGCCGGGCCCGGTCTCGGGTAGCCAGCGCATCAGCCGGCCGGTGGTCGCGAGGGTGCCGGCGGCGGTCGCGAGCCCGGCGACGATCAGGGGGACGACCGGGATCGCGGCAATCAGGGCCGCCACGCCGGTACGCCAAGGATCCGGACGTAACAGCAGGAACCACCAGATGCCGACCAGCGGCCCGGTGACGACGAACATGGTGAGCGCCCGGCGGGAGTAGGCGGTGGCAAGCTCACCGGAGAACGCGGCGGCGACCATCCCCGGGCCGCCGAACTCGGCAATCGCCGTGGCCGCCGCCTGGCCGGTCGGCTCGCCGCGAGCGGTGCGGTCGGCGACAGCCTGATCGAGGCCGTCACGCAGTTCCGCGAGAATCCGCGACCGCGCGCGGCGAGGCCCGCGCAGGCCGGCAGCGACCTGGTCCAGGTAGATCCGGACCGAGGTCTCGGCGACGGAGCCGACCGGCGGGTTCATGCTGGTGCCCGTCGTATTCCGCTGCCGAGCAGCGCCGTTACTGCCGCGGAGAACTCGTCCCACAGCGCGCGGTGCTCCCCGAGCGCTGCCTGGCCGGCGCCGGTCAGACGATACGTACGGCGGCGCCGGCCACCGACGGTCTCCCAGTCGCTGCCGATCAGACCCGCGCGTTCCAGGCGGTGCAGCGCTGGATAGACCGTTCCGGTGGGCAGGTCAAGCGTCCCGTCGCTGCCGGCTCGCAGCGACTCGATCACCGCGTACCCGTGCTGCGGGCCTGGCTCCAGCACCGCCAGCAGTAGCGCGTCCAAGTGGCCTTTGAGCAGCTCCGGCCGCATCGCCACCACCGCACCTCCATTCCCGGTCCGGGCTTGCGGGACTCTCGATGACCCGCCTACCGTAGCATCACAATACTTTGCGAGGCTACAGATGGAGGCGCCGTGAACACCGGTGCGGTGGTGAGGCTGACCGAGGCGACCGGCGTCGGCCGGGCGGTCGTGGGCGGCAAGGCCGCGGTCCTGGCCGAGCTCTCGGTGGCGGGTTTCGCGGTGCCGGCGGGCTTCGTTGTCACCGGCGCCGCGCCGGACGATCCAGAGCTGGGTGGCTGGATGGCGGAGGAAGCGGCCAGGTTGGGTGGGCCGCGGTTCGCGGTGCGCTCCTCGGCGGCGGCCGAGGACCTGCCGGACGCCTCGTACGCCGGCCTGTATGAAACGCGGCTCGACGTGCCCGCCGACCGGCTCGCCGCCGCGGTGCGGGAGTGCTTCGCCGCGGCCGATTCGCCGAGGGTCGCCGACTACCGGCGCAACCGGGGCGGCGATGCGGCGGCGATGGCGGTGCTCGTACAGGTCATGGTGGACGCGGTCGCCGCCGGCGTCGCGTTCACCGCCCACCCGCTCACCGGCGATCGCCGCCAGACGGTGGTCACCGCGACGCAAGGGTTCGGCGAGGCGCTGGTGTCCGGCCAGGCGATCGGCGAGGAGTGGCTCAGCACCGGCCACCGAGCCACGCTCTCCCGGCGCGGTCCGGCCCGGGTGTTGACCGCGCGGCAGGCCGAGGAGGTCGCTGACCTGGCTCGCCTCGTGGCTGAGCGGTACGACGGGCCGCAGGATGTGGAGTGGGCGATCGACCGTGACGGCCGGTTGTGGCTGTTGCAGGCCCGGCCGATGACCGCCCTGCCGCCGCCGGTGTCGTGGGCCGTGCCCGGTCCCGGGCTGTGGATGCGCAACTTCCGGCTCGGCGAGTGGCTGCCCGAGCCGGGCACCCCGCTGTTCGCGACCTGGTTGCTACCGCTGCTCGAAGCCGGCTACCTCGACGGCATGCAAGCCACCGTCGGCGTCCGCGTGCCGTTCCGATGGACGCTGGTCAACGGCTGGTACTACAACGCCCCGCCGGTGCCCTCAGCCGCGTTGCTCGTACGAGTGCTGCGTGATGGCCGTCGCCGGGCGGTGACAATCCTGTTCCACGCGCTGGTCCAGGTCGGCCGAGATCCGGCCGCCGCCGACCGCGCCGTGCTGTCCGCTCTGGATCGGCAGTGGCGGGAACAGGAGTTACCCCGCTACCGGCGCCTCGTCACGGTCGCCGCGGCCGAGGACCCGGCGGCTGATCCTCGTCGCCTTGCCGAGATCGTCGACCAGCTCGGCCGGCACGCCGGCATCGCGTTGTGGTACTTGGCGATAGTCGGCGGGTCGGCGTGGAAGATGGAGGCTTGCCTGACCCGCTTCGCCCGCCGGCATCTGGCCGAGGTTCTGCCCGACGCCGACGGCGGCGCCCAGATACTGCTGCGCGGCCTATCCGGCGCCGCACCGGCCTTCGACGCGCATGCGGTCCTCAGTGCCGACTGGTATCACCCCGTCGCCGCCGAACTCCCCACGATCACGGCGGTGACGCAATCCGGTGATGACCGGCAGTCCGCGCTCGCCGTCGCGCGAACGGCCGCCGAACAGCGGTGTGCCGCCGCCCTGGCCGACCGGCCGCGCCGGCTCGCCCAGTTCGAAACGCTGCTCCGGGTGACCCAGCGATACACGGTCATCCGGGAACAGCAGGCCCGCACTTTCACCCTTGCCTGGCCGGTCCTGCGCCGCTGCGCCCGCCGCCTCGGCCAGCACCTCGCCGAAATCGGCGCGATCTCGGCGATCGACGATGTGTTCTTCTGCACCCGCCCCGAACTCGACACCACCGCGACCACCGACCATGCCGCGCTGACCAGCGCCGTCGCCGAACGGCGCGAGCAATGGGAACGGCAGCGGCGGATCGCCGCGCCGCTCACCCTCGGCCACCCACCCCGCCTCATCGGCGACGTCATCGAGCGAACCGTTCAGCGAGCCCGCCCCGCCGGCACCACTGCCGAGCACGGTAGCGAGGTGATCGTGGGGCATCCCGCCTCCGCCGGGCAGGCGACCGGCCCCGTACGCATCATTACCGACCCCCGCGACTTTCCCACCTTCGCCGGCGGCGACGTGCTGGTCGCCCGCGCGACCGCACCCGCCTGGACCCCGCTGTTCGCCCGCGCCGCCGCCGTCGTCACCGACGGCGGCACCCTCGCCGCGCACGCCTCGCTGGTCGCCCGCGAATACGGCATCCCCGCCGTCGTCGGCACCGGCAACGCCACCAGCCGACTGCATTCCGGCCAGCGCGTCACGGTCAACGGCACCGACGGCACTGTCACGGTGCACCCGTAGCCCGCTGGATTCGAGCCACTTTCCCGTGGGCACCAGCGTGCAGCCCGCATACCAGCACGAACGATGTGACACGCCCCGGCTTGACCACGCTCCACAGCATCAGCCACCATTGACTCAATGAAAATCGAGCCTTCTTTGCAGGCCCGGGCGCGAGTGCACGCCGCACTGGGCGACCCGGCCCGGCTGGCGATCGTCGACGCCCTGACCCTGGGCGACGCCTCCCCCGGCGAGATCGGCCACGACCTAGGCATGCCGACCAACCTCGTCGCGCACCACGTCAATGCCCTTCAGGAAGCGGGATTGATCGTGCGAACCCGGTCCGAGGGCGACCGGCGCCGCACCTACCTGCGGCTGCAGCCCGACGTTCTCGCCTCGCTCACCCCGCCCGCCCTGGAAGGAGCCGAGCGGGTGGTGTTCGTCTGCACGCACAACTCAGCCCGGTCCCAACTGGCTGCCGCGCTGTGGCGAGACCGGGTCGGCGGCCCGGTCGCCTCGGCCGGCACCAAGCCGGCACCCCGGGTACATCCCCGCGCCGTCAAGGTCGCCCATCGGCATGGGCTCCGGCTCGACGCCACCGGCACCACGCACGTCGCAGACGTCGTCCACGACGGCGACCTGGTCATCACGGTCTGCGACAACGCCCACGAAGACATGACCGGCCCGGCCCGGCCTCGGCTGCACTGGTCGGTTCCCGACCCGGTGCGAGTCGACACCGACGAGGCGTTCGAGGCCGCATACACCGACCTCGCCGGCCGCATCGACCGAATCGCACCCGCCGTCAGCCCTCACTGAGCTCAACCCGTTTCCGTCCTCGCTCGCGACGCCCCGACCGGAGTCTGCCCGTTATGCCCAAGATCGCCCCATGGCGGCGCCTGCTCGCCGAGTTCCTCGGCACCGCGCTGCTGGTCACCGCCGTCGTCGGCTCCGGCATCATGGCCACCACCCTGTCCCCGAACGACGTCGGCCTTCAGCTCCTCGAAAACTCGGTCGCCACCGCGTTCGCACTCGGGGCGCTGATTCTCACCTTCGGCCCGGTCTCCGGCGCCCACCTCAACCCTGTCGTCTCGGCCGCCGACTGGTTTCTCGGCCGCCGCGCGGGCACCGGTCTCACCGCGACCGACCTCGCCGGTTACGCCGTCGCGCAAGTTGCCGGCGCGATCATCGGCTCCGTCCTGGCGAACCTGATGTTCGACCTGAGCGCCGTGACCTTCTCGACCAAGGACCGTGCCGCCGGGCATCTGTGGCTCGGTGAGATCGTCGCGACCGCCGGGCTGCTTCTGCTGATCTTCGCCCTCGCCCGGTCCGGCCGCGCGGCGGTCGCGCCCGCCGCGGTCGGCGCCTACATCGGCGCCGCCTACTGGTTCACCTCGTCGACCAGCTTCGCCAACCCCGCCGTCACGATCGGCCGCGCCTTCACCGACACCTTCGCCGGAATCGCCCCGGCCTCGATTCCCGGCTTCGTCATCGCCCAAGCGATGGGCCTGATCATCGGCGTCGGCCTTCTTCTCGCCCTGTATCCCCGCGTCGTGATCGAGCACCCGGCCATCCACACCGCCCCGTTGAGGAGACACCCCATGAGCGACAAGCCCAGCGTCCTGTTCGTCTGCGTGCACAACGCCGGCCGCTCCCAGATGGCTGCCGGCTGGCTGCGCCACCTCGCCGGCGATCGGGTAGAGGTTCGTTCGGCCGGCTCCGTACCGGCCGAGACCATCAACCCCGCCGCCGTCGAGGCCATGGCCGAGGTCGGCATCGACATCACCGGCCAGACCCCCAAGCTCCTCGAATACGAGACCGCGCAGGACTCCGACGTCATCATCACCATGGGCTGCGGCGACGCCTGCCCGATCTTCCCTGGCAAGCGCTACGAGGACTGGAAGCTCGACGACCCCGCCGGCCAGACTGTCGAGGCCGTCCGCCCGATCCGCGACGAGATCAAGACCCGGATCGAGGCGCTGCTGGCCGACCTGCTCCCGGCAGGCAAGCCGTGAACTCCGTCCGCACGATGACCCCGCGCGGCGAATAGGAAGGTGACACCGGGACACTTCGGCAACCGCACCGCCGCATGGAGCCCCTCCCTGGCGGTGATCTGTACGCCCGAGCCCATGCCCGAGCGCGCCCCGTGTTGCGACGGATGGCGCGCGGATACCGCTGGCAAGGGACACGTGAACGGCCGTTGCGCCCGACAATACCTACCAGTACTATGCATCGTACTTCTAGGGATGGTGGCGGGATGAGGCCTCGTGAAGGTTGCTAAGGATTTGGTGGCCGCCTCGGCGACACCGTTGGTGCTCGGCATCCTGGCCGAGGGTGAGAGCTATGGGTACGCCATCCTCCGGCGGATCAACGAGCTGTCCGGGGGCGAGCTGGACTGGACCGAGGGGCTGCTGTACCCGCTGTTGCACCGGCTCGAGCGCCTCGGTCATGCGGAGTCGAGCTGGCAGTCGGTCACCGGCGAGCGAAAACGCAAGTACTACCGCATCACGGAAAAGGGCCTGGCTGAGCTGGCCGAGCAGCGTCGGCAGTGGGACACCGTCGTCGACGCGCTCAAGGAGATCTGGCATGACCGTGTGCCGCTGACGGTGAACCCGCTGGAGGGTCTCGCATGACGGCGCCGGACGGACAGAAGGAGTTGGAAGCGCAGTTCGCGCAGTGGCGTCAGTACGTGCTCCGCCGCAAGGAGCTGCAACCGCTCGACGCCGACGAACTCGAAGACCACCTCCGCGGGTCCGTCGACGAGCTCGTCGCGGCCGGCCTGAGCACGGATGAAGCGTTCCTGGTCGCGGTCAAACGGATGGGCAGCCTCGACGAGCTCTCCCGCGAGTTCGCCCGGGAGCATTCGGAACGACTGTGGAAGCAGCTGGTGCTGACCGCCGACACCGGCAGCCCGGTCACCGAGACGCGCTCCCGGCGGGACCTCTGGGCCATGGCCATCTGCGCGGCGGGCGCGGTGGCGTCCGTCAAGGTGCCGGCATTGTTCGGGCTGAGCTTCGAGGACGACAGCTCGTTCTACGCGCGGAACTTCACCCTGTTCGCGTTGCCCTGGCTGGCGGCGTTCCTGGCCTGGCGCCGACAGGCCCGACGGTCGGTGATCGCGATACTGGTGGCGCTGTTCGCTCTCGGCGCCGTGGCGGCCAACGCCTACCCCCTGGCGGACGATTCGCAGTCCGTGGTCGTCACCAGCATCCACCTTCCGATCGCGCTCTGGCTCGTGGTCGGTCTGGCCTATGTCGCCGACGACTGGCTCTCGTCCCGCCTGCGCATGGACTTCATCCGCTTCACCGGCGAGTGGTTCATCTACTTCGTACTCATGGCCCTCGGCGGCGGCGTACTCTCCGCGTTCCTGTTCAACACCTTCAAGGCCATCGGGATCGTCCCGGAGGAGTTCATCTCGCAATGGCTCCTTCCCTGCGGCGCCGCGGCCGCAGTCGTCGTTGCCGGGTGGCTCGTCGAGGCCAAGCAGAGTGTCGTCGAGAACATCGCGCCGGTCCTCACACGGCTGTTCACCCCGCTCTTCACGGCCGCCCTCCTCGCCTTCCTGGTCGCCGTCGTCTGGACCAGCCACGGCATCGACGTCGAGCGCGAAGCGCTGATCCTGTTCAACCTCCTGCTGGTCGTGGTGCTGGGGCTGCTCCTCTACTCGCTCTCGGCCCGCGATCCGCTGGCCGCGCCCGGCCCGTTCGACAAGCTCCAACTCGCGCTCGTGGTCAGCGCGTTGGCCATCGACGTGCTGGTGCTGCTGGAGATCACCGGGCGCATCACCGACGAATACGGAGGCACGCCCAACCGGGCGGCCGCGCTCGGCGAGAACGTCATCCTGCTGGTCAACCTCGCGTGGTCGGCGTGGCTCCTGCTGACCTTCATCCGCCGGCGCACGCCATTCGCCGCGCTCGAACGCTGGCAGACCGGCTACCTGCCGGTGTACGCGGCGTGGGCCTGGATCGTGGTCCTCGTCTTTCCTCCGTTGTTCAGCTACGTCTAAGTCCGACGTCTACCAAACGAGCACTCCATTTTGAGCGTTTGCGCTGGTGAGAAAGCCGCGCGATAGTACGCGGCATGTCGACCGCTCGTCGCATCACGGTCATCGCCACCACCGCGGCCGTCGTCCTCGGTCTGTCCGTCACCGGGGCGCAGGCAGCTCGTCACACGACACTGTATGTGTCACCCCAGGGATCCGATGCCGCCGCCGGAACCGCCGGAGCTCCGCTGCGCACACCGCAGGCCGCCGTAGACCGCCTCGGACGCTCCGGCGGGACAGTGCTGCTCGCCGGCGGCACGTACGCGCGCCAGCGAATCGTCATCAACGGCCGCGCCCACATCGCGGTGCGGGCCGCGGCCGGAGCGGCTCCGGTCCTCGACGGGGCGGGCCTGAACCCCCGCGCGGGGCAGAGCGGCATGGTGGAGATCCGCGACAGTTCGGATGTCACCGTCTCGGGCCTCGCCGTCACCGGCTATCGCACGAGCTCGTTGTCGGCGGTGCCGATCGGCATCCTCGTGACCGGCTCGGGCCACTCGATCCGGCTCAGCGGCAACCACGTCCACCATCTCGGCAACGACAACGGCACCCTGGGCAGCTTCGACATGAACGCGCACGGCATCGCCGTGTACGGGACGAAGCCGGACCGGCCCATCTCAGCGGTCAGCATCACCGGCAACGAGCTCGACCATCTCGTGCTCGGCGCCAGCGAGACCCTGGTGCTCAACGGCAACGTCGACGGCTGGTCGGTGACCCACAACGTCATTCACGACGACAACAACATCGGCATCGACGCCATCGGATTCGAGCCGACCATCTCCGGAGCGGCCCGGTTCACCGACGTCAACCGGGCACGCAACGGGCTCATCGCGTACAACCGGGTGTCCCGCATCATCAGCGAGGGCAACCCGGCGTACTGGGAGGACGGCTCCTGGTGCAACTGCGCCGACGGCATCTACGTCGACGGCGGCGCGGCCATCACCATCGCCGGCAACCGGGTGGACGCCTCCGACATCGGCATCGAGGTCGCCTCGGAATGGCGCCAGGGCCGCACGAACGACATCACGGTCAGGGCAAACACCGTGACCCGGAGCCGCTACACCGGCCTGGCCATCGGCGGATACGACCAGGACCGGGGCGAGGCGTACGACGTCACCGTCACCGGCAACGTCCTGCGCGGCAACAACACGCTGGACGACGGTTCCCCCGAGATGCTCCTTCAGTACTACGTCCACGACACCACGATCACGCACAACACCGTCATCTCGACGAACCCTGGCCAAGCCGTGCTGCTCTACCGGAACGCCCCGGCCGGCGGCGCCGCCAAGAACGCCCGGCTCGTCCTGAACCACAACACGTATGTGGGCAAGGTGCCCGCCGGGCGGGAGCTCTACTACTGGAACGACGCCGAACAGCGCGGGCTTGCGGCCTACCGGGCCGCGAGCGGCCAGGACCGATCGAGCACCTACACGGTCCGTCGCTGATCCGCCCGGTGCGCACCCGGCCGACCGGCATCGGCCGGATGCCGCGCTTTGTGGGACGGGGCCGTCCGGCTGCGTCTGGCAGAGTGGACCGGCAACCGTGGCTGCGGCCGGTGGCCTGACCGCTGCGGTGGCCGGCAGCGGCGACGGGCGGCCGTTCCCGCTGACCCGTCCGGAACCGATCAGCCGCGGGCCACCGAGAGGAACTCCTGGCGCGAGCGGGGATCGCTGCGCAGCCGGCCGAGCATGGTCGAGGTGACCGTGGTGGCGCCGATGGCCTGGACGCCGCGCAGGGTCATGCAGGTGTGCTCGGCCTCGATGAGCACGCCGACCCCCAGAGGGTGCAGCTGGGTGTTCAGCCAGTCCGCGATCTGTTTGGTCAGGCGCTCCTGAACCTGGGGGCGCAGCGCGAACATCTCCACGACGCGCGCGAGCTTCGACAGGCCGAGGATGCGGGCGTCCGGCAGGTAGCCCACCGCGGCGCGGCCGTGGAACGGGAGCAGGTGGTGCTCGCACACGGAGTGGAACGGGATGTCGCGGGCCACCACGAGCTCGTCGTAGCCGTCGTCGTTGGGGAAGGTGGTCAGGTCGAAGGGGCGCGGGGTGAAGAACTCCGCGTACGCCTTGGCCATCCGGCGCGGGGTGTCGATCATCGTCTCGTCGTCGGTCGGGACGTCGAGCGCGGTCAGGAAGTCGCGGGCGGCCTTTTCGGCGGCGACCAGGTCCATGGTCATGACATGTTCTCCGAGAGGGTGGGCTGCGATACGCGGCCGAGGATCGCGGACTTGGCGAGCACCTCGGCCCATTCGCCGGCCGGCGACGAGTCCCAGGTGATGCCGCCGCCCGCGCCGTAGGTCGCCGTTGCCGAGGCCCGGCACACCACCGCCGTGCGGATGGCCACGCTGAAGCGGGCCCGGATCGGCGACGAGGGCGGCGCCACCCAGCCGATCGCTCCGCAGTAGACATCGCGCGGGCCGTCCTCGACGTCGCGGATGATCTGCATGCTGCGGGCCTTGGGCGCGCCGGTGACCGAGCCGCACGGGAACATCGCGCGGAAGATGTCGGCGAGCCCCACGCCGGGCCGCAGCCGGGCGGTCACCTCGGAGGTCATCGTCCAGACCGTCGGATACCGTTCCAGCGTCAGCAGCCGCGGCACGTCGACGGTGCCCATCGCGGCCACGCGCGCGATGTCGTTGCGGATCAGGTCGACGATCATCAGGTTCTCGGCGCGTTCCTTGGGGCTCGTCCGTAACGCCCGCGCGTTCAGCGCGTCGGCCACGGGGTCGGCCGAGCGCCGGGCCGTGCCCTTCATCGGCCTGGTGCGCAGGCGGTCGCCCGACCACTCCAGGAACAGCTCCGGGCTCGCGCTCGCGACGGCGAAACGCCCGGTGTCCAGGTAGGCGTTGTGCGCGGCGCGCTGGGCGCGCGCCAGGGCGCCGTACAGAAGGAGCGGATCGTACGGGTACGGGGTTCGCAGCCTCGTGGTCAGGTTGCACTGGTATGTGTCGCCGGCCGCGATGTGCTCGTGGATGCGGGACACGGCATGGGCGTGCGCCTCCGCGGTCCAGTCCAGTTCCCAGTGCGCTGCCGGCCCCGTACGCGAAGGAAGGGTCTGGGGCGTGAAAGGGCCCTCGTCGCAGAGCCCGAACCAGATCAGGGGTGGGCCGCCGCCGGCCGGCGGCTGCACCGCCAGGGCCGGATCGAAGGCGGGGGCAGATTCGTAGGAGACAAAGCCGTAGGCCCACGCGCCCTGGGCGGTCGCCCGATCAACCTCATCGAGTACGGCGGCGACGTCCGCGAGATCGTCGGTGGCGAGCACCCGGCCGGGCGCCGGAAAGGCGAGCGCCCGGCCGGTGGTCAGGTCGTCGAAGCGGGCCGTCACCTGCTGCCCGGCCGCTCAGTGACCTTGCGGGAACGGCCGGGACATGACGGTCCCCTTGACCCGGGTCTGGGTGTGGCGCTCGACGGCCGGGTTCGGCGTGCCGCCGTCGGGCTCGCCCCAGACGATCTCGACCTGGTCGCCGACCGCGGCGGACGTGCCGAGCGTGCCGAGCGAGATCCACCCGCGGACGTTGGACGAGTAGATGGTGAGCATCGCGGCGCCGGCCAGCTCGCCGTCCTTCTCCACCCGGTCGAACTGGCAGGCGGTGTAGAAGGCCGCCGGCATCTCCAGGTACTTGAAGCGCTCGTCGCCCGGCTCGTACATGCTGGCGAAGATCTTGGCGACGTCGTCGCGGTCCCAGAGCACCCATGCCTTGCGACGGTGCGGCTCGTCCTTGCGGGCCTCGAGACCCTCGCGGCCGATGTAGTCGTGGTCGAACTTGATGATGTGGCCGTACCCGAGGTCCCACGGCGTCGTGTAGTAGTCCTCGATGTCGTCGGCCACCCAGCTGCCGCCCAGCGCCAGATTGCCCTCGAACGACCGGGCCGGCATCCACTGCCGGAAGGCCTTCATGTCGTCGCCGGTGTACGTGGCGGGCAGCGTGTTCGCGATCCAGCCGGACTCGGTGGCCACCGACGCGTACGCGCGAGAGCCCACCTGACGGACGCCGTACTCCGCCCCGGCCGCGAGGATGGTGTCGCGAACGGCCTCGAACTCGGCGTACCGACCGGTGAACTCGTACCCGGGAAAGCCGGACATGCGGTGGTTGAGCGCCCGCACCTCGTGCGTGCCGATCTTGAACCGTCCCATGTGGAAGAACGGGATGTCGGGCATCGGGCCGCCGTTGACCTTCTCGAAGATCGCCGCCGCATGCGGTCCCTGCAGCTGCAGGCGGAACAGCTCGCGGCCCTTCGGGTTCTGCACCGTACGCAGATCCTTGCGCACCTCGACGTCCCAGTCACCGGTGACGGCGTTGAACTCGATCCAGTTCAGCGCCGGGGGCCGGCCGACGATGCGTACGTGGTCGCCGGCGATGCCGAACAGGATGCAGTCGCCGATCATGTAGCCGTCCGGACGGACCGCGATCAGCTGCTTGGCGCTGTCGGTGCCGAAGCCCTGGAAGCTGTTGGCGCCGATGCGCTCCAGGAGCCGGTAGGTGTCCGGGCCCCGCAGGATCAGGTCGGTCATGTGGTGGGACAGGTCCATGAGCGCGGCCGAGTTCCGCCACGCCTCCTGCTCGTCGCGCCAGTTGGTGAACTCCGCCTTGATGGGGAACGGGTAGGCGCCGGAGCGACCCTGGCGCAGAAGTTGCAGCGCGCCGCCCGCTTGGGTGATCTCTTCTTCGAGGCTGACCATGTGGTGAAGTTATCAGCCGTCTGAAAACTTTTAAAGTCCCTGGAATAATTTAAGATGGCTGCTGACACTCATGACCTCGGCGATCGGAGACCGCGGATGACGGGCTGGCAGGACGGGCTGCCCTACGTGCTCTACCGCGCCCAGCAGGCGGTGCACCGGCAGGCACAGGACGCCCTCGAGGGGCTCGGCGTCACGCTGACCCAGCTCGGGCTCGCGGTCCACCTCGACGAGCTCGGCCTCATGTCGGCCTCCGACCTGGCCCGCCGCTTCCACCTCACGCCGCAGAGCGTGACCACCGCGCTGGGCCAGCTGGAACGGGCCGGCTGGGTCCGGCGGTTGCCGCATCCGGTGCACCGGCGCGTGGTGCTGCACGAGCTCACCGAGACCGGCCTCGCCGGCGTCGCCGATGGGCGCGCCCGGATGGCCGAACTCGACAGCCTGCTCGCCGGCGTCCTGCCCGGCGGCGGTCGTGACGAGCTCGTCGGCCGGCTCCGGGGGCTGACGGTCGCGCTGGAGGGCGAGGACCCTGACTACGCGACCGCTTGGCCGGTCGCACGGCCGGCCGCCGGCTAGCGTCCCGGCCGTGGGTCAGGCACGCAAGGCCGCCAGCAGCCGCAACCGGTCCGCGTCGGCGCTGCCCGGCTCGGCGGTGAAGACCAGCATGACCGGGCCGGGGTTGCCGGGCAGCGGATAGGTGTCCCAGTCCAGGACGATGTCGCCGACCTCGGGAACCCGGAAGGTCTTGGTGCCGCTGACCGACTCGCGCACGTCGTGGCGCGCCCACAACCGCCGAAACTCCGCGCTGCGGATGCTCAGCTCGCCGACTATCGCGGTGGCGCGGGGATGGGTGGGGTCGGTGGCGACGGCGGCGCGCATCATGCCGATGTAGTCCAGGGCCTGCCGCTCCCAGTCCGGGCAGCTCCGCTCGCCGGTGAACGTGTCGTCGAACATCAGCAGGAGCATGTTGAGCCGGTCGGGCGGGTAGCCGGTCGGGTCGCCGAGCAGCGCCTCCGCCATCGGGTTCCAGTCGAGCAGGTCGAGGTGCCGGCCGAGCACGACCGCCGGGGTGTCCATCACCCGCAGCAGCCGGCGCGTGCTGTCCGGCACCCGTTCCGCATCGCGGCTCACCCGGGCGGGCATCGGGCGGCGAGCGGCGTGGGCCAGGGCGAACAGGTGACGGCGCTCCTCGTCGTCGAGGCCGAGCGCGCCGGCGAGCGCGTCCAGGACGTCGTCGGACGGGCGTACCTCCCGGCCCTGCTCCATCCGCTGGTAGTAATCGGTGCTCAGCCCGGCCAGCAGGGCCAGCTCCTCGCGGCGCAGCCCGGTGACCTTGCGCCGGCCGCCCGGCTCCAGGCCCACGTCGTGCGGGCGAAGCCGGCCGCGCCGGGCGCGCAGGAAGTCGCCGAGCCTGGCCGCCCGCCACCCGGTGATCGACCTGCTGGTCAACAACGCCGGCGTGGTGCTGCTCGGCCCGCGCCGCACCTCCGCCGACGGCTTCGAGCTGCAGCTCGCCACCAACATGCTGGGCCACTTCGCGCTGACCGGCTTGCTGCTGGGCAATCTGTCCGCGGCGCGGGAGGCCAGGGTCGTCAGTCTCAGCTCGATCACCCACAAGAACGCGCACCTCGACTTCGGCGACCTGATGTCCGAGCGCGGCTACCGGGCCGCTCCCGCCTACGGCCGGTCCAAGCTCGCCACCACGATCTTCGGCGTCGAGCTGGACCGCCGCCTGCGCGCCGCCGGATCGCCGATCGTCAGCGTGCTGGCCCACCCCGGCCTCACCCGCACCAACCTGACGCCGCGCGCCTGGGAGCACCGTGGCCGGCTCGGGCGGGTGATCGCGCGGGCCGGCCTGCTGGTCACCCAGCCGGTGGAGCAGGGCGCGCTGCCGCAGTTGCGCGCCGCCACCGGCACCGGGGTGCGCGGCGGCCAGTTCTTCGGGCCGGCCGGGCTCGGGGAGACCCGCGGCCGGGTCACCGAGGCGCGGCTCAGCCGGGAGGCCGCCGATCCGGCCGCCGGCAAGCGGCTCTGGGCGGCAGCGGAGGAGCTCACCGGCGTCCGCTTTGATCTTCCCGGGGCCGAATAGACAGGCATACCGCGTTCAGTACTGTATCTGATACAGTAGCTGTCGTGATTGAGGAGACGCCGGAAGACGTCCTCGCGGCCGACCTGCTGCGCGGCCATACCGACACGATCGTGCTGGCGGTGCTGCGCGACGACGACCGCTACGGGTTCGAGATCTTCAAGCGGATCCGCGATGCCACGGGTGGGCGGCACGAGATCAAAGAAGCAACCCTGTACGCCACCTACCGGCGGCTGGTGAAGGACGGGCTCATCGAGGCCTACTGGGGCGACGAGAGCCAGGGCGGCCGGCGCAAGTACTACCGGATCACCGACGCCGGCCGCGCCGTCTACCGCCGCAACGTCGCGGCATGGGCGCTCACCCGCGACCTGATCGATACCTTGCTCGACCTGAACCCGGCCCCCGGAGGGCGATCGTGACCAACTCCAACGACACCGCCGACGTCCATCGGCTGCTCGACGAGGCGTTCGCGGGCATCGAGATGACCCCCGAGCGGCAAGACCTGAAGGAAGAGGTGCGCGCCAACCTGGTCGCGCGGACCACCGAGCTCCAGGCCGAGGGACTGTCCGGTGGCGCCGCCGCGCGCCGCGCGATGGAAGAGCTGGGCGATATTCGCACGCTCATCGACGAGACAAATTCCTCCGCGTACGCCATGAGCACCGTGCTCCGGGTCCGGCCCCGCCCGGCCTTCGTCCTGCGCACCGTGATCCTGTCGGCGGTCGGCGTCACCGGGCTCGCCGTGCTGGCGCTCGCCGCCACGGCCGGCGGTGTTCCGCTGGCCGGCGAGGCCGTCGCGGCGCTCGTCGTCGCGGTCGCATTCGGCGCCGTCACCGCCGACGCCCTGAGCCAGGAGACCACCAGCAATCACCCGATGCCCACCGGCCGCGCGGTGGGATACGGCGCCGGGGCGCTGCTGGTCCTGGCCGGGCTCGGCTGCGGCTGGCTCTACGTGCGCGGCGCCGATCTCGCCTGGGTCTTCGCCGGCGCGACGCTGGCGGTGGCCGGCGCCGCGATCCTGAGCTTCCTCGGCGCCACCCAGACGAACCGGCACAAGCAGTGGGTGATGCGCATGGCCGAGTCGCAGGCCGAGGTCGGCAACCGCTTCACCGAGGACCCCTCGGCCGCGGCCCGGTTCGGCATCTACACGCTGGTCATCTGGGTGATCGCGATCGCCGTGTTCGTGTTGCTGACCCTGACGGTGGGCTGGCTGTGGTCGTGGCTCGCCATCGTCGGAGGCGTCGTGGTCATGATGATCACGGTCGCCCGCATGCTGTTCGTGACCGACAAATAGACCGTGGCCGTGGTGCGCCAACACCACGACCACGTAAGACACCCCGGAGTCATCGACCGAGGCCGACCTGCCGTCAGTGCCCGCAGCCAACACGGTAGCTCACCGGCCGTTTCGGAAGGAGAGCACCATGTCCACGCCAGCACCCGCCATCGAGGCGGTGGAGTTGGGCAAGTCGTACGGCACGGGCGCGAAAGCGGTCCATGCCCTGACCGACCTGAGCTTCACCGTCGAGCCCGGCACCGTCTTCGGCCTGCTCGGCCCCAACGGCGCCGGCAAGTCGACCACGGTCCGGATCCTCACCACGCTGAGCCGGCCGGACGCCGGCCACGCCCGGGTACACGGCATCGACGTGGTGCAGCAGCCCGCGAACGTCCGGCAATTGATCGGGTACGTGTCGCAGAAGCCGGGCTTCGATCCCGTCGCCACCGGCCTCGAGAACCTGATTCTGCAGGGACGAATTCACGGCGCGCCGGCCCGGGACGCCCGGTCCCGCGCGGCCGGCCTGCTCGAGCGGTTCGACCTGACCGGGCCGGGCCGCCGGCTGGCCGGCACCTGGTCCGGCGGCATGCAACGCAAGCTCGACGTGGCGATGGGCCTCATGCACCGGCCGCGCGTGCTGTTCCTGGACGAGCCCACCACCGGCCTCGACCCGCAGGCGCGCCTGGAGCTGTGGGCCGAGATCGCCCGGCTGGCCCGGGAGGACGGGCTGACCGTGCTGCTCACCACCCACTACCTGGAGGAGGCCGACCACCTGGCCGCGCGACTGGCCATCGTGGACGCCGGCCGGGTGGTCGCGGCCGGGACCCCCGACCAGCTCAAGAGCGCGCTGGGCGGCGACACGATCCGGGCGGGTCTGGTGCGCCAGTCCGACGCCGGCCGGGCGCGCGACGTGATCGGCGCGATCCCCGGGGCCGGCGCCGTCTTCGCCGAGGGCGGGGCCCTGCACGCCCGCGTCGCCGACGGCGCGGCGGTGCTGCCCGCGGTGCTGGCCGCGTTGGAGGCGGCCGGGATCGAGCTGGCCTCGGTCGGCGTCGCCCGGCCATCGCTGGACGACGTGTACCTGCACCACGCCGGACGCAGTTTCCGCGAGGCCGACCGCCTCGACGACCGTGAGGCGGCGCTGCTGTGACGCTCGCCCTGACCCACGCCCGGCTGCTGACCGGCCGCTCGCTGCGCACCCTGTCCCGTCAGCCCGCGTATCTGCTGTTCACCCTGGTGCAGCCGCTGCTCTGGCTGCTGCTGTTCGGTCAACTCTTCCGCCGCGTCGCGGAGCTGCCCGGCTTCGGCGGCAACTACCTCGACTACCTCACCCCCGGCGTCGTCGTCATGACCGCCATGATGTCGGCCGGGTGGAGCGGCACGTCGATCGTGCAGGACATGGAGCGCGGGGTGATGGACCGCACCCTCACCTCCCCGATCCGCCGCTCCGCCCTGGTCACCGCGGGTCTGACGCACCAGGCGCTGGTCACCGTCGTCCAGTCCCTGATCATGTTCGCCACCGGCCTGCTGGCCGGCGCCCGATATCCCGGTGGCGCCCCCGGGCTGCTGGTCCTGCTCGCCTGCGCGGTCCTGATCGCCGCGGTGTTCGCGGCGCTGTCCAACGCGATCGCGCTGCTGGTCCACCAGCAGGAGGCGCTCATCGCCGTCGCGCAGTTCCTGGTGCTGCCCCTGGCCTTCCTGTCCTCCATCATGATCGCTCCCGCGCTCATGCCGGACTGGGTGGCGAAGGTGGCCCGGTTCAACCCGGTCGACTGGGCCGCGGTGGCCAGTCGCGAGGCGCTGAGCGTCGCGCCGGACTGGGGGCTGGTGCTCAACCGGGTGGCCTTGCTGGGGGCGCTGGCCGTCCTGATGGCGTGGCTGGCGGCCCGCGCCTACCGCGTCCACCAGCGGTCCCTCTAGTAACGGCGGGGACGGCCGGGCCCATCCGCGGGCCCGGCCTCACTCAGCGCAGGAACGACGTCAGCAGGGCGAGCAGCTCATCGGGCGACTCCTCGGCGAGGAAGTGGCCGGTGCCGGGGATGACCTCGCTGCGCACGTCGTCGGCGACCAGGCGGACGGCGTCGCCGACGTGGTCGCCGAAGCTTGCCGCGCCGCCAACGGCCAGGACCGGCATCGTCAGGCGCTGGGTCTTGCGCTTCTCGTCCTGGGCGATGGTCGTGTCGATGGCCCGGTACCACCCGAAGCTGGACCGCAGCGAGTCCGGGTTGGAAAGGGCGCGGACGTAGTACGCGACCACCTCGACGGGCAGTTTCTTGGCGGCGGCCTCGAACTCCCAGCCGAAGAAGAGGTCCTCCCGGCCGGTGACCAGCTGCTCGTTCAGCTTCTCGATGCGGTTGAAGGGCAGGTGCCAGAGCCGGTCGTTGACCGGCCCGGGGACGAACAGCGGCGGCGCCGGCGCCGTGCCGGGCGAGCCGGGGATCTCCAGGAGGGCGAGCTTCTCGACGCGGCCGGGGTGGTCGGTGGCGATGGCGTACGCGATCGTGAAGCCGGTGTCGTGGCCGACGACGGAGAACTCCCGATGACCGAGGGCGTCCATCAGCGCGACCAGGTCGGCGGCCTGCGTGCCGGTGTCGTAGCCGTTCGTCGGCTTGTCCGACAGGCCCATGCCGCGCTGGTCGACCGCGACGACCCGGAAGTCGCGGGCCAGCGCCGGCATCAGCAGGCGCCAGGCGTACCAGAACTCGGGCCAGCCGTGCACGAGCAGCAGGGGCGGACCTTCGCCGCCGGTGACAGCGTGCAGGCGTACGCCGGGGGTGTCGACGAATTGGCTGGTGAACGTGTCGGCGAAGCCGGGCGGAAGGTGCGGAGCACCCGGTACGGCAAGTGGGTTCGTGTCCATGACAGCCACCCTCGCGCCGCCGGCCCGGGGCTCGTACCCGGGTAACCCCCGGGGTTCTCAGATCGGCAGCGTGCGCAGCTGGCGGCGAGAGCTGATGTCGAGCTTCGCGAAGACGTTGCCGAGATGCCATTCGACGGTGCGCGGGCTGATGAACAGGCGGGTGCTGATCTCCGGGTTGGACAGCCCGGCCCGGGCCAGCCGGGCGATCTGCGCCTCCTGCGCGGTCAACTCGAGGACCACGGTGTCGGCGGCGCGCTTGCGGACGCTCTCGCCGGTGGCGGCCAGCTCGCGGCGGGCACGCTCGGCGAAGCCGTCGGCGCGCATGGCGGAGAGCTTCGCGTACGCGATCCGCAGATGCTTGCGGCTGTCCGCGCGCCGGCGTTCCCGCCGCAGCCACTCCCCGTAGAGCAGGTGCACGCGGGCCAGCTGCGCCCGGCGACGGGTACGGCCGAGCCGCTCGATCGACTCCCGGAACGCCTCGTCGCCGCCGCCGTCCAGGGCGCGTACACAGGCCTCGGTGCCCAGCGCCCACTCGGTCGGCGTCGCCCGGCACCGGCGTGCCATCCGCTCACGCACCGCGGTCACCAGGTCCGGGTCGCCGGTCCGGGAGGCGGCCTCGGCCAGCTCGGCGGCGACGAACGCGTCGTACCCGAGCTCGTCCCGCTCGAACGCCCGCCGCGCGGCGTCCCGGGCCGCGGCATGCCGGCCGAGCCCGTTGTGGAGCACCGCGCTCGCGTGATCGGCGAGCGTGCGGTACCGGCCGGTGCCCTGCGCGGCGGCCAGCCGGTTGGTCATCTCGATCAGCTCGGTGGCCACGCCCTCGTCGCCGCGCCAGGCGGCGAGGGCCGGCGCGCAGTAGCCGATCGGCCGCGCGCCGATCGCCTCCCCGATCAGCCGATCCTCGTCGAGCAGCTCGCCCGCCGCGGCGAGGTCGCCGCCCTCGATGTTCGCCCAGGCGAGGAAGTTGAGGGCGTACTGAAGCTGCACGAGCGCCCCCGCGCCGCGCGCCACCTCGACCTGCCGGGTCGCGAGAGTGTGCCAGGCCTCGTCGTCCCACAGCTCACCGGCGACGATCCCGCCGGCACGGTACCCGGCCAGCCACAGGAACCGGCCGACGTCACGGCCGGCGCCGGGCTCGAGGGCGAGGATCAGCCGCAGCGCGTTCGCGAGGCTCGGCGCGGCCGCGGCGTGACCGTCGGTGAGCCGGATCGCGAACGCGTCGAGCAGCATGTCGACGGCGCGCGGCTCCGGTGGGCCGGGTGGCGCTTGCCGGGCCGCCGTAGCGATCTCCCTCAGCACGCCGGGCTGCTCCGACTCGCCGGTCCAGATCGCGGCGCCGAGCGCCTGCATGTAGGCCTCGCGCGCCAGCCCCGCATCGAACGGCGCCAGCTGCCGCGCCGCGCCGGACAGCAGCCCGGCGGCCTCCCGGCTGCGACGCTGCTCGAGCGTGATCTGCCCGCGCAGATGCCGCGCCTCGGCGGCGCGCCGGTCGTCGGGTGGCCCGGCATCGGCCGCGGCCAGCAGGTCGAGCGCCGCCTGAAGGTCGCCCGCGTCCCGCTTGGTCCGCGCGGCGTCGAGAAGCCGGCGGGCGCGCCGCGCCGGGTCGGGCGTCAGCGTCGCGGCCTGGTCGAGGAACGCGGCCGCCGCGGACAGCCCGCCCCGGGCCTGCGCCCGTCCCGCCGACCGGGCGAGCGCGGCGGCGATGTCCTCGTCCGGTCCGGGCGCGGCCCGGGCCTGGTGCCAGGCGTGCCGGTCGGGGTCCGCGTCGGGATCGGTGGCCCCGGCCAGGGCGCCGTGCGCCTCCTGCCGCTCGGCGAGCGACGCCGCGCGGTAGGCCGCCGAACGCACCAGCGGATGCCGGAACCGTACCCAGGTGGAGAACTCGATCAGATCGGCCGCCACCGCCGCGGTGGCGGCCTCGGCCGGAACGCCGAGCAGCCGGCCCGCCCGCCACACCCGGGCCGGGTCGCCCACCGGGTCAGCGGCGGCGATGCGCAACAGAAGGCGGGTCCCGGACGGCAAGGCGTCGATCTGCCGGCGGAAGGCCCTCTCGACGCGGCCCGCCGGGGACGGCTCGGCCGACAGCCAGAGACCGTCCGCGGTGTCCCGCGGCAGCTCCAGCAGGGCGAGCGGATTTCCCCGCGCCTCGCCCAGCACCCGCTCCCGGACCCGCTCGTCCAGCGGCGACCGCACCACCGAGGCGAGGAGGTCCCGGGCGTGCTCGTCCGGAAGCCCGTCCACCTTCAGAACCGGCAGGCCTCGAAGATCGTCGCCCGGCTCGCGGGCGGCGATCACCAGCGCGACCGGCTCGGCCACCAGCCGGCGGGCGACGAACGCCAGCACCCGGCTCGACGTGCGGTCCAGCCAGTGCCCGTCGTCGACCAGGCACACCAGCGGCCGGTCCCCGGACGCCTCGGACAGCAGGGTGAGCACGGCCAGGCCGACGAGGAACCCGTCGGGGGCGGGGCCGGAGCGCAGGCCGAAGGCGGTGTCGAGCGCGTCTCGCTGCGGCGCGGGCAGGCGCGGGAGCCGGTGGAGCAGCGGGGCGCACAGCTGATGGAGGGCGGCGAACGCGAGCTCCAGTTCGGACTCGATGCCCGCCACCCGTACGAGATGAAGGTCGGCGGCCGCCTCGGCCACGTGATCCAACAGCGCGGTCTTGCCGATTCCGGCGTCACCGTGAACGACGAGGACGCCGCCGCGACCGGCGCGCGCCTCGTCGAGAAGCCGGTCGAGCACGGCGCATTCCTGCTGCCGGTCGACGAGCAGGGGCCGCCTCCCACCAGGGCGGTCGGCGGCCCCCATGACTCAGCCGACCTGCTTCCAGGGGCCCCACGGGTCGCCGGGCTTCTGGTTGCGGGTCCACCACAGGGCCTTGTACTTCTTGCCCTGGTAGGACACCACGTCACCGGCCACGAAGACGCGCGACGCCGTCCAGACCGCCGTGCCGTCCTGGGTGGTGAGGATCTCCTCCCACGGGCCGTACGGGTCGCCGGGCTTCTGGTTCAGGGTCCACCACAGGGCACGCCAGGTGGAGCCGTTGTAGTAGACCAGGTCGCCGCTGTTGTAGATCTTCGACTTGTTCCAGGCGGGCGCCGAAGGGAGGGTCAGGCCGGCGATCACCGGGTCGTGGTCGGAGGCGGCGAACGGGTCGCTGCCGTTGAAGAGCAGCGTCGCGTTGTAGTTGTAGCGGCTGTACGCGTACGCGATGGCTTCTTGGGCGTTGATCTGCCAGACGTCGGCCCCGGTGACCATGGCGCGGGCGCCGGTGTTCGCCAGGATGTGGTCGAGCGAGCCCTCGAGACCGTTGAACGAGTAGGTCTGCTCCGCCGGGTCGTAGACGCTGCCCAGGTCGGAGTAGCCCGCCGCGTAGAGCGTCTCCATCGGGTCCTCGTGGGTGTACGAGTTGAAGTCGCCCACGAGGAAGGTGCGGTTCACGCCGAGCGAGGAAGCGACCGACGAGGCGAACGCGATGGTGTCCTGCGCCTCGTGCACCCGGGTGGCGTTGAACGCGCCCTGGTCGACGGCGGGAGACGACGTGTCCTCCTCGTCGCCGGGGTACAGCGGGGTGCCGGCGCCCTTCGACTTCCAGTGGTTGGCGACCACCACGAACGCGTCGGCGTCGGTGGCGCCCACCTTCTTGAAGCCCTGCGCCAGCGGCTCACGGGCGATCGAGAACGACTGCCCGGGACCCGACGCGGTGGTGAGCACCTGCGACGGGCCGACCAGGGCGACCTCGGCCGGCTTGTAGATGAACGCCGTACGGATCACGTCCTGGTCGGCGAGCGGCGGCAGCTTGTCGGCGGACGGCGAGGGGACGTACGCCCAGACGGTCGAGCCCGCCGCGGCGTTGAGCGCGTCGACCAGCCCGGCCAGCGCGGTGTCGCGCGGCTGGCCGAACCAGGCCGAGTTCTCGACCTCCTCGAGCGACACGACGCTCGCGTCGAGACGGTTGATCCCGGTGACGATCTTCGCCTGCTGGCGGGCGAAGCTGACGTCGTTCGCGGCGCCGCGCGGCCCGCTGCCGGTGCAGGTGTTGACCCCGATGTGGTTGCCGTCGCGGTCGTTGTAGTACGTGCAGGTGCCCAGGCCCGCCGCCTCGTACCTCTCCCCGGTCATCGGGAAGTAGTTCTCGACGTTGAACGTCGCCAGGCTGGCGCCGCCGAACGAGCGCGGGTGCTGGTTGCCGGCGCGGGTGTCGCTGAACGTCGCGACCGCCGTGCCGTCGTCGGTGACCTGCTGACGCGGCTGGAAGTTCCAGAGCGAGAAGCGGTACTCGAGGACCACCGGCTGGCGGAAGGTCACCTTCGAGCCGACGCTGGCCGTGTTGGTGGAGGTCAGCCACGGCAACGGCTTGCCGGTGTTGGCGGCGCTCGAGTAGTTCAGGCTCGAGCCGTCGTCCAGGGTGACCGTGCGGGCCGCGTTGTCGGCGGCCACGGCTTGCGCCTGGGCGCTGCCGGCCCGGCCCGCGTCGGTCGGCTGCCGCAGCGGGCTGTCACCGGCGGCGAGCGTGAACGAGCCGTACCAGTTGGTGTCGTAGTTGTCGGTGACGGTGAAGGTGCCCTGCGGCGCGAGCAGCTCGCCCTCGTGGGCCTCCTTCTCGGCGTTGGTGTCCAGCTCCGACCAGGGCAGCGTGCGCGGCTGGACGGCCGGCAGCGCGGTGTCCAGCTTGGTCACGGACGGGCCGGTGATCTCGGTTTCGCCCTGGAACTCGGCGACCTTGCCGGCGACCCGGACGCTGTCGCCGATCGCGACCTGCGCGGCCGAGATCGAGCCGAAGACGAAGACGCCGTCGGAGGCGCCGGGCGTGGTGTCGGCGCCGCCGGTCTCGAGGAAGAAGCCGCTGAAGCCACCGGTCGGGTAGGCGGCGGTGACGACACCCTCGGTGATGACGTTCTGGTTCACGTACGGGGAGGTGTCGGTGTCGGCGCCCTGGATCTCGGCGATCGGCAGCACCACCGCGGCCGCCGTGACCACGAAGCTGAAGGTCGCGTCGCCGGTCGCGCCGGCGGCATCGGTCGCCGTGACGGTCACCGACGACGTGCCCGCGGTCGTCGGAGTGCCCGAAATGACCCCTGAATCGGAAATATCCAGCCCATTCGGCAATCCGGTCGCGGTCCAGGCATAGGGCGCCGTGCCACCGCCGGCGCTGAGCCTCACCGGCGTGATCGGGGTGCCGGCGGTCGCGTTCTGCGCGCCGGGATTCACCACCTCGACGCCGGCCGGCGCGGAGGCCGTCGGCGTGGGGGCGGCGACCTGGAAGTCGGCCGCGTTGTTGTCGGTGTCCGCGCCATCCGCAGACCGCTGGTAGCTCAGGACCACCGAGTTCCCGCTGGGCGCGGTCCCCTCCGGCGAGTTGCTGGTCCCCCACCCGATCTTGTCGACGACCGCGGCGTCGGTCGGCAGCACACCCGTGGCGCTCGCGGCGATGTAGAGCGTCCCGCCGCCCGCGCCCGGGTTGACGCTTCCCCCGGTGCTGAGGTCGGCTGCGGGCAGCGCCGCGCCGTTCGCCCCGTTGCTCGGCAGCTGGATGAGGAAGTGGTCGTGCGCCGCGACCGACCCGGTCAGCGCGAAGACCTGCGACCCGCTGGGCACGACCGTGCTGGCCGGCGCCCGGTACTGCAACGTGTCCCCCGACAGCGAGATCGCCGCGCCGGTGGGGTTGTGGAGCTCGATGAACTTGTTGGTGTAGCTCGCGCCGGCCGAGCCACCGTTGACGTAGGCCTCACTGATCACCAGGCCGGTTCCGGCCGGGTTGGCGAGGGCGGGTGTGCCGTTGATCGAACAGGCAACACCCACTATGGACAGCGACAGCGCCGAAATGGCGCAGCGCCGGGCAAGGGCACGGGACACTCCCGACCTCCAAGGCTTTCGTGGATCAACAACAGGACGCTAGGCGTCCCCATCCGACCGCGGGCGGACAAGATCTGAACGGTATGCGACCTTGAGAAGCAGCTTTGCCGATGGCCGGGCAAAATTAAAAGACCCTTCAGTACGGTCATCGATGCAACCTTCCGCCATTCCCGCCGCGACATGGTGGTGGACACTGACGCAGGGGGAGCGGGATGCGGACCGAGCTGGAACGGGAGTACGTCGACTACGTGTCGGTGCGGCTGCCTCACTTGCACCGCCTCGCCTACCTGCTCTGCTCGGACGCGCACCAGGCCGACGACATCGTGCAAGCGGCGCTGACCTCGCTCTACGTGGGATGGAAACGCGCCTCCGGCGCGGACAACCTCGACGCGTACGTCAATCGCATCGTCGTCCGCCGCTACCTGGACGAGCGCCGTCGTCGATGGGCGAGGGTGCTGCTCGGCGACGCGGTCCCGGAGCAGGCCACCACCGGCGAGCACGGCTTCGAGGAGCGGGACGAGCTGGTCGCCGCGCTGCGGGAGCTGCCGAAGGGGCAGCGGGCGGTGCTGGTGCTGCGCTTCCTGGGCGACATGTCCGTCGAGGACACGGCCGAGGTGCTCGGCTGCTCGGTGGGCAACGTCAAGAGCCAGTCGTCGCGCGGGCTGGCAACCCTGCGCAGTGTCCTCGAAGCGGGCCGGGTCGGAAGCGTGGAAGGGGATTCGCGGTGGACGAGCGAGAGCTGAGCGAGCGGTTCGAGGCGGTCGGTGTGCCGCCGAGCCGGCTCGAGGTGGGTGCGCTCGTCGCGGCGGGCCGGCGGCGGGTGACGCGACGTCGCTCCTGGCAGGCGGCGGGCGGCGCCGCGCTGGCCATCGCGGTGCTGGTCGCGGTCCCGTCGATCCTGTTCCATCCGCGGAATGCCGCGGTCGTCGCCGTCGGCTCACCATCATCCGAGCAGCCGGCCGAGGAGCCGACCGGGCAGCCGACCGAGGCGCCGCCGATCGGGACGACGGCGGTGGCGCCGTCGTCGGCGCCCGCCGCGGCCTGCGCGATGTCCGTCCTGGCAACGCCGAAGGGCATGACGAGAGCTTCCGTGACCGCGGTCGATCCGACCGGCCGCTACATCATCGGCCACGACATCGTCGGGCAGAACTTCCATCCGATCCTGTGGACCGACGGGAAGCCCCAGGCCCTGCCGATGCGCGGCGAGTCGGTCGAGCTCTCCGCGGTCAACGCCAACGGCGTCGTGGTGGGCCTGGTCAGCGAGGGTGCGTCGGAATACGCCTTCCGCTATCAAAACGGCAAATACACAAGGTTGCGTACGCCGTCCGGCAACTGGCACATCTACCCGGTCCCCGCGATCAACACGGCCGGCGATGTCGTCATCAACGCGGAGCCCTCGGGCAACAGCGGCGGCAAGGACAGCTTCGCCCTGCTCTGGAACGCCGGCTCGACGACCGCCAAGCGACTCCCGCTGCCCGACGGCGCGAACGTCATGGCCATCCTCGACGATGGCACCCTGGTCGGGGCCCTCTACAAGAACGGCGAGGCGATTGCCGGGTACGCCTGGGACCAGCAGGGCCACGGCCGCAAGCTGACGACGCCGTCGGGTCAGACCGCCGCCGCCTACGCGGGCCGGGGCGACTGGGCCACCGGCGGCTTCTGGCCCCGCCAGTCGGTGGCCCGCTGGAACCTGCGCACCGGCGAGATGAAGGAGTTCGAGACCCCGGCCGCCGCCGACGTCCCGTCCGGGCTCGACGGCATCGGCCCCGGCGAGCGCGTCAACGCCGCCGGTTGGGTGGTCGCGAGCGGTTTCGTCCTGCGCGACGACGGCCCGGCCGAGCTCACCGTCCCCACCGGCCAGAAGGCCCAACCGATCGCCGTCTCCGACTACGGCCTGGTCGTGGGCGGGACGCAGATCGCGCAGTCGCTCGACAACGGCAACCTGGGCCCCCGCACCTGGAAGTGCTGACCGGCTTCGCCCGCGGGCGGGTGTGGCACCGCGGGCGGGTTTGCACCGCAGGCGGGTGTGGCACCGCAGGCGGTGTGTGGCGCCGCGCGCGGGTGTGGCACCGCGGGCGGGTCAGCGCGGGCGGGTCACCGCGGGCGGGTGTGTGGCGCCGCGGGCGGGTGTGTGGCGCCGCGGGCGGGTGTGTGGCGCCGCGGGCGGGTGTGTGGCGCCGCGGGCGGGTCACCGCGGGCGGGTCACCGCGGGCGGGTCACCGCGGGCGGGTCACCGCGGGCGGGTCACCGCGGGCGGGTCACCGCGGGCGGGTCACCGCGGGCGGGTC
>NZ_JBITDW010000003.1:486655-692039 GCF_044454685.1 Actinoplanes sp. NPDC051513 | reverse complement strand
GGTCGTGGCCCCACGGGGATGCCGGCGCGGGTCGGTCAGAGGTCGTGCCAGGGGCGGGGACGGACGGGTTCGGGGACGAGCGGCGCCTCGAACGCCTCGAAGGGGTCACGCGAGTCGAAGGGGTCGCGCGCTTCCATCGGCTCGCCGGCGATGACGGGGATCGCGTCGGAGTCGGCCGGGCGGGGCTCGGCCCACAGCGGCTGGCGGGACGGCGGCGCCCAGGTGAGCGACGGCTGGGCACCGCCGGCGAGGGCGTGGCGCGCCCGCTGCGGCGGCACCCAGATCGGCGGCGGGCCCCACCAGATGATTCGCTCGGCGTGGCTGGCAGTCACCAGAGGCGGCATAGGGGCGCGGGGGACGGCGCGGGGCGCGGCAGTACGGGCGGTGGCAGGGCGGGCAGTGGCAGGGCGGGCGGACGGTCGGGCGGCGGCAGAGCGGGCGGCGGCAGAGCCGGCCACGGCAGGGCGGGCCGTGGCGGGCGCCGGAGCGGCGGGGAGCTCCGGGCGTGACGTGGGGGCGGGCAGCGCGGGCTGGCCGAGCTCGGCGGCCTCGACGGCCTCCTTGTTGGCCGGGGCGGTGGCCAGGATGACGGCCATGAAGATGGTGGTGACGCTCGCAGCGAGGGCGATCATGCTCCACCCCGGACGGACGGCGTCACCGAGGAACAGGATGGCCACGGCCGAGGGCGCGGTCACCTCGGCGATCCAGTGCACCGCGGTGACCGGGCCGACCTGGCCGCGCCGAAGGGCATTCGCATACAGCATCATGCCGCTCACACCGAAGATCACCAGGGCCGCGATCAGTGGATCGGTGAGGACGGTGAGGACGGCCGAGCGGACGCTGGACAACATGTCGTCGGGGAAGGCCAGGGCGCGGCCCACCAGGGCGGCGCCGCCGAGGCTGAGGCCCGCGAAGCAGGCGACCACGCCGGGCGGGCCGTATTTGGTGGCGCCCCAGCCGAGCAGGGCGACCGAGACCGCGGCGCCGCAGAGCCACAGGCGCAGCCCGGCGGACGGAGGGACATCTTCCTGCGGACCGGCCGACATGGCCAGCGCGGTGAGCGCGGCGATCGAGACGGTGACGGCCGCGGCGTCGACGGGGCGCAGGCGGGACTTGAGCACGACCCGGGCGGCCACGACGGTGATGGCGAGCGAGCCGGCCAGCACCGACTCGACCAGGTAGACCGCGAGCTGGCTGAGCGCGATCATCGCGCAGGACCAGGCGACCAGGTCGAGCAGCACGCCGATCACGTAGAGGGGCTGACCGAACGATTTGACCGTGCTGGCGGCGCGGCGGGCGCCGACGGCCTGGAGGATCGACGCCGTCCCGTAGCAGAACGCGCCGAAGATCGTGATCGCCAACATGACCCAGCCCGTGGTGGTCATGGCAGCCACCGGCCCTCGTAACTCTGGGTATATTGACTAATCACGCTCTGATGATATGCATGGAACGACCTAGATCGGAACCGCTACGAGGATCTGACCTGCATAGGTTTCCGCCTGCACGGCCGTGACGTCGACGGGCGCCATCAGCGCGGCGCCGTCCAGGGTGGTCGAACCGGACTCCGAGGCCAGCCAGCTGCCGGCCGGCTCCCGCGTGCCGTCGGCGGCCACGACGAAGAGCCGGCACTGCTCCCCCGCCGGCACGCCGGTCACCGTCGCGCTGACCCGCACCCAGCCGGCGGCCGGGCGGACCGTCGCGTTCATCGACACCCCGGTCGCGGCGTTGGCGGCCGCGCCGGTGCGCACGCCGGGCGCGATCGAGGCGGAGGCCACGGTGGACGCCTCCGGCGAGGACGTGACCCGGCCGATCACCGCGCCCACCCCGAGCGCCGCGACCGCGACCGCGACGGCCGCGGCGGCGACCAGGGCACGGGTGCGCCAGACCTCGCGGCGGCCGAGACGGCGTACCTCGTGAAGCGTGCGTTGCAGCAGCAGGTCGCCGTCGGGCGGCGGGCCCTCGAGGAACGCCTCCGGCGGGATCTCGCCCAGCGCCGCCTCCATCCCGCGCAGGTCGTCGACCTCGCGCCGGCACGGCGTGCAGCCGTCGAGATGGGCCTGCACGACGGCCTGCTCGCCGCGGTCGAGGACGCCCAGGACGTACGCGCCCAGCAGGTCGGTCTCGTGCTCGCTCACCCGGCCACCGCCTCCCGAAGCCGGCGCAGCGCGTGGTAGCTGCGCGCCTTCACCTGCCCGGCCGGCACGCCGAGCGACTCGGACGCCTCGGCGACGTCGCAACCCTGGAAGTAGAGCACCCGCAGCACGTCGCGGTGCTCGGGCTCGAGCGACGCCATCGCCCCGAGCAGCGCCATGGCGTCGGGTTCGCCGAGAGCGCCGGCGAGGTCGCGCACGAGGGCGAACAGCCGGGCGCGGGCCGGACCATCGAGGATAGTGGGGTCGCGCCAGGCAGCCAGCAGAGCTTGCCGGGCCACCGCCTCGCCACGGACGCGATCGCCGGTCAGCCGGGACGCGTACGCGAGCAGCGCCGCGCCGTGCTCCTCGAAGACCCGCCGGACAAGCACCTCGTCGGCGCCGTTGCGGCGGCTCACTCCCCCACCCGCAGCACGGAGATGGTGTCGTCGGCGCCGTTGGAGACGTAGGCGAGCCGGCCGTCGGGCGAGACCGCGACCGTACGCGGGCTGTGTCCGACCTTGACCGTCGCGGTGACCTTGCCGGTGCGACTGTTCAGCACGGACACCGTGTCGTCGCCCTCGTTCACCACGTACCCGTGCTCGCCGTCGGCCGCGAACGCCACGCTCTGCGGCTGCTTGCCGACCTTGAACGGCCCGGTCTCCTTCAGCGTCACCGCGTCGATGAGGTTGGCCGCGTTCGCCTCGTAGCCGGCGACCAGCACCCGCCGCCCGTCCGGCGAGACGGCGAGGCTGTGCGGCGCCTTGCTGACCGGAATCGCCTTGAGAAACTTGTCGGTCTTCATGTCGATGACCGCGACCGCGTTGGACTCGTGGTTGGCCGTGAAGGCCCGCTGCTGGTCGGCGGAGAATCCGACCGCGTGCGGGTTGGGCGGCACGACGATCCGCGCGGCCTCCTTGTTCTGCCCCGCGGTGTAGATCTCGACCCGCCCGCTGCTGTGGATCGGCACCCAGATCTTGCCGTCCGGCCCGACCGACAGCGCGAACGGCTGCAGCCCCGTCTTGAGGTAGTGGTCGGCCTTTCCGGCGGCGGCGTCGACCACGGCCACGCCGCTGCCGGTCTTCTTGTCGTTCTCGTACATCGACACGTACACCTGCCGGCCGTCGCGGGAGACCGCGACGAAGCGCGGGGTGTTGCGCAGCGTCACGCTGGTCACCTTGCGGGAGCCGGCGTCCACCACGGACAGCACCTTGGCGGCCTGGTTCGCGACGTACACGGTCTTGCCGTCGGGCGAGACCGCGATGCCCTCGGGCTCGTTGCCGACCCTGATCGTGGCGATCACGGCGGGCTTCGCGACGCTGGCGATGCGGTGCGCGAGCGCCTCGCGGGTGATCGTGGTGGCCGGCGCGGGCGCGTCGCCGGTGGCGGCGGTCCCGAGCGGGAAGGCGGGCGCCGAGGTCGGCGGCGGCTCGGCGATCGCGTTCTGGGCGCCGCCACCGCCGCTCCCCCGGTCGCCGACCAGCGCCCAGGCGACACCGACGCCGCCCAGCAGCACGAGCGCGGTGAGCCCGGCAATCAGCATCGCGGCCCCGGCCCGGCGGCGGCGCTCGCGCGGCGGCGGCAGCACGGTCACCCGGGGCGGGCCGTAGGTCGAAAGGCCGTTGACCGCCCGCATCTGCGCCTCGACGCCCATCCGGGTCATCGGCGCCGCGGCCATCACCACCTGCCCGGTCACCCGCACGTCGGCCCAGCCGGCCGGCCCGCGCACGGTGACCGACCCGTCGAGCCACTCGGACCGCGGCTGCCACAGGATGCGCAGCTGGCGGCCGGCGAGCATGGCGCGCAGCCCCGGCCCCGAGACGGTGACGGTGGCGGTCGCGGTGGCCAGCGGCGGACCGTCGACCAGCACATCGGCGACCACGCGCGGGGTGCCGGGCGCGATCTGCCCGAAGTCGACCCGGTCGGGGCGCAGGCGGATGGCGGTGCGCTCGAGCGCGGTGGTCGCCGCGGCCGAAACGCTGCGGCTGTCGTCCCGGGTGAGGCCCTCGAGGGCGCGGCGCGCGGCAGCGGCAATAGCGAGATCGGCGCCGCCCGCGAGCCGGGCCAGCTCGTCCACCGCGGTGAGACGAGTCTCCCGGATCGGGCTGTCGATCTCGGTCAACACATGCGTCGGCAGGCCTAGATCACTCATAGTGTCCCCGCGATCATCATGCAGTGACGATGGGGATCAGCGTAACCCGCGGAGGAAGATTGGCATCTATTCGATCAGAGCGGCGACGCCGTCCAGGAGCCGCGCGAGCCCGAACTCGAAGGCGCGGGCGGGATCGCTCGCCGCGTTGTACTCGGCGCCGGCGGCCGAGCCGACCCGCGAGGCGGTGGGGGTCGCCGCCGGGTCGAGCACCTCGGCCAGCACCGGGGCGGCCTGCTCCCACCACTGCTCGTCGGTGAGCCCGGTGCGCTGCTCGACGAGGGTCGCGGCGACGGCCGTCCGCGCCGCGCCGTGCACGAAGTCGCCCACCATCTGCACGACGAGATCCATCTCGATGTCGCCGAGCCCGACGCCGTCGATCGCGCGCAGGTCGTGGTCGTACTTCGCGACGACGTTGGGACCGAGCGGCGGGCGGCTGGTCGCGACCTGAAGCAGCCAGGGATGGCGCAGGTAGAGAGCGAAATTGTCGCGGGCGATCCGCTCGAGCCGGACCCGCCAGCCGCCTTCGACATCCTCGCGGCTCACCTCGGCGAGCACCGTGTCGAACATCAGGTCGATCAGCTCGCCTTTGCCGGGGACATAGGTGTAGAGCGACATCGCGCTGACGCCGAGCTTCTCGGCAACCTTGCGCATGGAGAGCGCGCCGAGCCCGTCGGCGTCGGCGATCGCGATGGCAGCCAGGGCCACCTCGGCCACGGTGAAGCGTGGCTTGGGTCCGGGTCGCGGACCCTCCGAGCGAAGGCCCCAGAGCAGCTCGATGCTGCGTCGCGGGTCCCCGCCGCCGGTGAAGTCGGTCGTCACCCTTTACAGCGTACGGAGTCGGGCTATACTCGACGAACTCCGTACGCCGTAAGGAGATAGGTAATGATCTTCGCCGAGGAACTCACCAGGCGATTCGGCTCCACCACCGCCCTCGACGGGTTCGATCTCGAGGTGCCGGCCGGCACGATCCACGGGCTGCTCGGGCCCAACGGCGCCGGCAAGACCACCGCCGTCCGCATCCTCACCACGCTGCTCCGGCCCGACTCCGGCCGGGCCGAGGTCGCCGGCCACGACTGCGTCCGCGAGTCCGCCCGGGTGCGCGCCCGGATCGGGCTGGTCGGCCAGCTGACCGCGGTCGACGAGCAGCTGTCCGGCCGGCAGAACCTCGAGATGTTCGGCCGCCTGCACCACCTGGGCGGCGCCACCGCCCGCGACCGCGCCACCGAGCTGCTGGAACGCTTCGACCTCACCGAGGCCGCCGACCGGACCGCCGGGAAGTACTCGGGCGGCATGCGCCGGCGGCTCGACCTCGCGGCCGGGCTGATCACCGACCCGGCCGTCATCTTCCTCGACGAGCCCACCACCGGCCTCGACCCGCGCGCCCGCAACGAGGTGTGGCGCACGATCCGCTCGCTGGCCGCCGACGGCACCACCGTGCTGCTCACGACGCAGTACCTCGAGGAGGCCGACCAGCTCGCCGACGGGCTGGCCGTGATCGACCACGGCCGGGTGGTCGCGGCCGGCACCTCCGACGAGCTCAAGGGCCGGCTCGGCGACGACCACCTCGACGTGGTGGTGCGCGACCCGGAACGGCTCGGCGAGACCGCCGAGCTCTTGCAGCGGTTCGGCGAGCCGAGGAAAGACCCCGACCGGCGGCTGGTCAGCGTTCCGGTTCGCGACCGGGTCGCGGCCCTGACCGCCGCCGCCCATGAGATCAGGGAGCGAGGGATCGACGCCGAGGACATCGGGGTACGCCGGCCCACGCTCGACGAGGTGTTCCTTGCACTGACCGAGAAGAGTGCGACGTGACGGCGTACTGGTTGATATCGGATAGCTGGACCCTCACCCACCGCACGCTGCTGCATTGGCGCAACCAACCGGCGCAGTTGATCCTGGGTCTGCTCTTCCCGGTGATGGTGCTGCTGATGTTCGCCTATCTGTTCGGCGGCGCCATGGTGGTGCCGGGCGGCGGCGACTACCGCGAGTTCCTGCTGCCCGGGATGTTCACGCTGACCATGGCGTTCGGGCTGGAAGGGACCTACACGGCGGTGGCCGCCGACGCGCAGCGCGGGGTCACCGACCGGTTCCGCACGATGCCGATCTCGGCGGCCTCGGTGGTGACCGGGCGCAGCGTGGCCGACATGCTCGGCGCCGCGGTCGGCCTAGCCGTGCTGATCGCCTGCGGGCTCGCGATCGGCTGGCGCTGGCACAACGGCCCGGCCGACGCCCTGCTCGCGGTCGGGCTGCTGCTGCTGTTGCGGTACGCGCTGCTGTGGCTGGGCATCTGGCTGGCGCTGGCGGTCGGCAAGCCCGAGACGCTGATGGCGTTGCAGATCCTGGTGTGGCCGCTCGGCTTCCTCTCCAGCGTCTTCACCTCGCCCGACACGATGCCCGGCTGGCTCGGCACGATCGCCGAGTGGAACCCGCTGTCGGCCACCGCCGACGCGACCCGCCAGCTGTTCGGCAATCCGGGATCGGACGGGCCGATCTGGCCCGCGGTCGTGTGGCCGCTCGTCCTGCTCGCGGTGTTCGCGCCAATGGCGATACGTCGGTACCGGCGTCTGACCTGACCGGATTGCCAAGTCTCGCGAACCGGGAACCTTGGGGCGGCTCCCAACCTATTTTGAGAATTCGCTCCTACAGTCGAAAGATGCAGAGCGTCGGCGATCGTCCGGTGATGGCGGTGCTCCCGGCGGAGGGCGCCGACAAACCGGATGAAAAGCCCAAGAATCCTGATCTGCGCAGGAAGCTGCTGATCGCCGCGGTCGCCGTCTGGGCCGTGGCGATCACGGCCGTGGTGATTTTCCGCGGCGGCGGCAATGCCGCGGAGCCGGCGGCGGTCCGCCCGTCCGCCGCGCCGTCCGCATCGGACGCGCCGCTCACGACGGGCCAGGTCTACCAGACCCTGCTGCCCTCGCTGGTGTCGATCCGCTCGACCGGCAAGGCGAGCTCGTCGTCGCCGGCCAAGAGCATGGCCGAGTCCGCCACCGGCACCGGCGTGATCGCGAACGCCGACGGCACCATCCTCACCGCGAACCACGTGATCGAGGGCGCCGTGGCGATCCAGGTGACCTACACCGACGGCACCACCTCGGCGGCCGAGGTCAAGAGCGCCGACCCCAAGCAGGACATCGCCACGCTCACCCCGGCCAAGCTGCCCGAGACGCTGGTCCCGGCCACGCTCGGCGGCGGGCTCGACGTGGGCGACGACGTGGTGGCGATGGGCAACCCGCTCGGGCTGACCGCGAGCACGACCAGCGGCGTCGTCTCCGGTCTCGACCGCGTGATGGCCCGCGAGGAGGGCGGCGACATCACCGGGCTCATCCAGTTCGACGCGGCGGTCAACCCGGGCTCCTCGGGCGGCCCGCTGATCAACGACCGCGGGCAGGTGGCCGGGATCGTGGTGGCGCTGGCCAACCCGACCGACGCGGGCACCTTCATCGGCATCGGCTTCGCCGTGCCCATCGGCGCGGCCCTCGGCGGCGGCCAGGGCGACGGCCGCACGCCACCCTTGTAGAAAAGGACGGACTGCATGAACTGGAGTGACCAGGCGGGCCCCACCGTCTCGGCCGGCCCGATCGAGAAGGTGCTCTACGAGGTCAAGAAGACCATCGTGGGGCAAGACCTGTTGCTCGAGCGGCTGATCGTGGCGCTGCTGGCCCGCGGCCACATCCTGGTCGAGGGCGTGCCCGGCCTGGCCAAGACGCTCGCCGTGAAGTCGCTCGCGCAGGCCGTCGGCGGCGACTTCCACCGGGTGCAGTTCACGCCCGATCTGGTGCCGGCCGACATCGTCGGCACCCGCGTATACCACCAGCCGACCGGCGAGTTCCAGGTGCAGCTCGGCCCGGTCTTCACCAACCTGCTGCTGGCCGACGAGATCAACCGGGCGCCGGCCAAGGTGCAGAGCGCGCTGCTCGAGGTCATGCAGGAACGGCAGGTCACGATCGGCCGCGAGACCCACCAGGTGCCCAACCCGTTCCTGGTCATGGCCACCCAGAACCCGATCGAGAACGAGGGCGTGTATCCGCTGCCCGAGGCGCAGGTCGACCGGTTCATGATGAAGGTGCTGGTCGGCTACCCGAGCGTGACCGAGGAGTTCGTCGTCGTCGAGCGGGCGCTGACGCCCGCCGCGATCATTCAGCGCATCATCGACCCCGAGACCTTGGTGGGGCTTCAGCTTCAGGCCGATCAGGTGTACGTCGACCCGTCGCTGATCGAGTTCGCCGTGCAGCTCGCCCACGCCAGCCGGGAGCCGTCCCGGATCGGCCTGAACGATCTCGCCCGGTACGTCACCTTCGGCGCCAGCCCGCGTTCGTCGATCAGCCTGGTGCTGGCCGCCCGGGCGCTCGCCTTCATTCGCGGACGCGAGTACGTCGTCCCCGAGGACCTCGGCGACCTGGCCCTCGACGTGCTGCGGCACCGGCTGGTGCTCTCCTACGAGGCGCTCTCCGACGAGATGACCCCCGATCTGATCCTCTCCAAGATCTTGGCGAATCTGCCGATCCCGGAGCCGGCGGGCCGGGGCCGCTAGTCATGGTCACCGCGCCGGAACGGCTGCTGCGCCGCCTGGAATGGAAGCTCGGGCGGCGGCTCGACGGGCGGCTCCAGGGCGCGTACCGCACGGTGTGGCACGGCGCCGGCATCGACTTCACCGACCTGCGGGTGTATCTGCCCGAGGACGACGTGCGGCACATCGACTGGAACGTCACCGCCCGGGTCGACGAGCCGCACGTGCGGCTGTACACCGAGGACCGCGAGCTGACCTGCTGGCTCGTCATGGACCGGTCCGCCTCCATGCGCTTCGGCGGTCACGACGGCAAGGAGTCGGTGGCGGCCGAGCTGGCGATCAGCCTCGGCCGGCTCGTGTCGCAGGGCGGCAACCGGGTCGGCGCGATCCTCTTCGACAACGACGCGCAGCAGATCATCCCGCCGCGCACCGGCCGCGACCAGATCCTCCGGATCACCCGCGAGCTCACCCGGCCGTTCACCGGCAAAAAGGGTAAGACCACCGATTTGTCGAGGATGCTCCGGCTGGCGGCGTCCACCACGCTCCGCCGGCGCAGCCTCGTCTTCGTCATGTCCGACTTCATCGGCGACCCGGGCTGGGACAGGGAGCTGGCCCGGCTCACCCACCGGCACGAGGTCGTGGTGATCCGGGTGGTCGACCCGGCCGAGCTCGACCTCCCCGACCTCGGCGTGATCCTGGTCGAGGACGCCGAGACCGGCGAGCAGCTGCTCGTCGACACCAGCGATCCCCTGCTGCGCGGCCGGCTCGCCACCCAGGTCGGCCTGCGCGAGGACGCGGTCGCCGAGGGCATGCGCAAGGCCGGCGTCGACGCGCACCGGATCACCACCGACCAAGACCTGCTGGCCGCCCTCGTCGGCATGGTCCAGCGGTCCGGGCAGGGGCGCCGGTGAGCTTCCTCCACCCCGCCCTGCTCGCGGTCGCCGTTCTGGTGACGGTGGGCGCGGTGGCCACGTACGTCACGGTGCAGAAGCGGCGCACCGCCGCCATGACGGCGGCGGGCTTCGCCCCGGCAACGTCGCGCCGGGCGTCGATCAGGCGCCATCTGCCGTACGCGTTGCTGCTCGCGGCCCTGCCGATCCTCATCGCCGGCCTGGCCCGTCCCGAGGCGAAGCTCTCGGTGCCGCGGGTCTCCGGCACCGTGCTGCTCGCCTTCGACGTCTCCAACAGCATGAAGGCCACCGACGTGGCGCCGTCCAGGCTGGCCGCCGCGCAGCAGGCCGCGACCGGTTTCGTCGACGACCAGCCCGACTCGGTCGACGTGGGCGTCATCGTCTTCGGCGAGCAGGCGCTGCTCACCCAGGCGCCGACCGACGACCACGGCCTCGCGCTCGCCGCGATCAACCGGGCCACGGCCAGCGGCGGCACCTCGCTCGGGCAGGCCATCCTGGTCGGGCTCGGCACGATCACCGGCAAGCCGGTCACGCTGCCGGCCGACGGCGCCGCGCCGGACACGTCGGCGCTCGGCTACTGGCCGTCGGCCACGATCGTGGTCTTCTCCGACGGGCAGGACACCGGCGGGCCGGACGCCGAGGCCGCCGCCGAACTGGCCGCCGCCGCCGGCGTGCGCATCCAGACCGTCGGGGTCGGCACCGAGAAGGGCGGCACCGTCGAGGTCGACGGCTACCAACTCGGCACCCAGCTCGACGAGACCCTGCTCACCGGCGTCGCGCAGGTCACCGGCGGCGCGTACCACCGGGCCGGCGACGCCGGGGTGCTCGCCGACACGACCAAGTCGATCGACCTGCGGCTGACCACCAAGAAGGAGCCGGTCGAGCTGACCGCGCCGTTCGCCGGCGCCGCGCTCCTGCTGCTCGCGATCGGCGCGTTCCTGGGCACCCGCTGGCACGGAAGGATCGTCTGATGTCGCTCAGCTGGCCGTGGGCACTGCTCGCGCTGCTCGTCGTGCCGCTGCTGCTGGTGGCCCGCTGGTGGATGAACCGGCGGCGCAAGCGGTCGGCGGTGACGGTCTCGAGCGTGGCGCTGATCCGGGCCGCGTTGCCCGGCCGCAGCTCGTGGAAGCGCCGGGTGCCGGTCTGGCTGTTCCTGGCCGGCCTGCTCGCGCTCGGCGCCGGCGTGACCCGGCCGGAGGCGACCGTCCAGGTGCCCTCCAACAACACCTCGATCCTGCTGGCCATCGACGTCTCCGGCTCGATGTGCAGCACCGACGTCGACCCCAACCGGCTCACGGTGGCGACCGAGGCGGCCCGCAACTTCATCAAGCAGCAGACCGACGGCACCCGGATCGGCCTGGTCGCGTTCTCCGGCATCGCCGGGCTGCTGGTGCCGCCGACCACCGACAAAGACCAGCTGATCGACGCGATCGACACGCTGAAGACCGCCCGTGGCACCGCGATCGGCCAGGCGATCCTCACCTCGATCGACGCGATCGCCGAGCACAACCCGAACGTCGCGAAGACCGGCGTCGACCTCGGCGACGCCGCGCCCGGCACGATCGGCGAGTACCAGCCGGACACGATCGTCGTGCTCACCGACGGCTCGAACACCACCGGCGTCGACCCGGTCACCGCTGCCGAGCAGGCCGCGGCGCGCCGGGTGCGGGTCTTCACGATCGGCTTCGGCACCACCGAGCCGGCCCCGATGGTCTGCACGGCCGACCAGGTGGGCGCCGACCAGTTCGGGACGGGCCGGGGCGGCTTCCCGGGCGGCGGGGGCTTCGGCGGGCGCGGGGCCGGCGGACGCTACCAGGAGATCGATGAGGAAGCGCTGCAGAAGGTCGCGGACACCACGGGTGGGCGCTACTTCCGGGCGGAGGCCTCCGACCAGCTCGTCGACGTGCTCAACGACCTGCCCCGCGAGATCGGCCTGCACAAGCAGAAGGTCGAGGTCACCGTTTGGTTCGTGCTGGCCGGCGTGCTCCTCGCCTTCACCGGCGTGTTCCTGTCGCTGTGGTGGAACCGTGGCCCCTCCCCGCGACCCCCGGCCAAGTCGCCCGCGCCCTTGTCGCGAACGGCGGCGAGATAAGGCGTCTTCACCCTTCGCCGAGGACGGCCGCCCACTTCTCGCGAACCGCGGCGAGATAGGCCGGATCGCTCGAGGCGACCCGCGGGAACGAGCGCAGCCGCTCCCAGGGCCGGCAGGCGTCGATCACCGCGCGGCTGTTGAAGGGCGCCGCGCCTTCGGCGAGCATCGGGTCGAGCCGGCTGCCCCGGGTGCGGCGCTGGATCTCGATGTCCTCGGCCGGATCGGTGCGGGTGGAGACCGCCCAGATCAGCTGGTCGAGGTCGGCCGGGTCGATGTCGTGGTCGACCACCACCACGTACCGGTTCATGTACGACGCCGCCGGCAGCTGCGCGGCCAGATGGCCGACCTGGCGGGCGTGACCGGCGTAGCGCTGCTCGATCGCCACGCCCACGAAGAGACGGCCGCCGCCGGCCTCGTGCGCCCACGCCTTCACGACGCCCGGCACCCCGGTGGCGACCAGCTCGTCGTGGATCATCGCGGATTTCATCACCGTGCGCATGTACGAGTAGTCGTGCGGCGGACGGCCGGGCGGGGCGCCGAGCAGGATCGGGTCGTCCCGGTGGTAGAGCCGGGTGATCTCCATGGCCAGGTCGGCGCGGCGGCTGCCCGAGTAGTACCCGGTCCACTCGCCGAACGGGCCCTCGTCGCGGGTGTGGCCGGGCCGTAGCCAACCCTCGATCGCGAGCTCGCTGCCGGCCGGGATGGGCAGCCCGGTGTCCGGACCGAGGACGACCGGAATGCGGTCGCCGACGACCGCTCCCGCGTACGCGAGCTCGGAAATACCCGCCGGAACCTCGGTACCACCCAGCGCGAGCAACAACGGGTCGTGTCCGAAGGAGACGGTGACCGGCGCCCGGCCGTGGCGCTCGAACCAGGCGGCGATGTGCTGGGCGCCGTGCTTGCCGGGAACGGCCGCGATCGTGACCGACCGGCCCTCGTCCTGCACCTCCATCCGGTAGCAGCCGCCGTTGTGCACGCCGGTCTCGGGGTCGCTGGTCACCACGAGGCAGCCGGTGCCGATGAAGCGGCCGCCGTCGTGCTCGTGCCAGCGCGGCACCGGGAAGTCCAGCAGGTCGACCTCGCCCGTGACCTCGTTGGCCAGCAACGGCGCGTCGGTGACCGGCAGCACCGGGAAGTCGCGCGCGGCAGCGGCCCAGGCGGACGGCTTGCCGCGCAGCGCCTCGACCAACGACTCGTCGGTGTGGCCGGCGCCGAGGCGCAGGGTGAGGCCGAGGCGGCGGGCCGAGCCGGTGCTGCCGGTCAGCACCCGGCCCGTGGAATAGCTCGCTATTCCCGAGAAGAGCAAGGCTTTCGGGTACGGCGAGCGGTAGCTGAGCTCGGCGATCGCGCCGATCTCCAGGTCCCAGTGCGCGCCGTGCACCTCGCCCAGCTCGCCGATCTTCTCCACTTCGGACAGGAACGTACGCAGGCTCAGGAGCGGCTCCATGGGCCCACCATATTCGCACCAGCCGATGCGATCGGGCGACCGGGGTCGCGGACTCGGCCGCCGCGGCGGAGTATGCGCCAGAGACTCACGTCGATGGGGGGACGAGATGAGGCACCGGGTTGCCGCGGCGCTCGCCGTGGTGCTGATCGTGGGCGGGTGCGGCGCCGACAAGCAGGCGGTAGCCGAGCCGCCCGACAACGTCACCTACGCGACCGGATTCGGCGCGGTCGGGCGGGACGCGTTCATCTGGGTGGCGCAGGAGAAGGGCTACTTCCGCAACGCCAACATCGAGATCGACATCCAGAAGGGCGCGGGCAACGTCCCCAACCTCACCATGCTCAAGTCCGGCCAGGCGCAGTTCGCCGCCATGGACTTCTCGGGGGCCGAGGTGCTCGCCGGCACCGGCAAGTTCACCGACTGGCGCGCGGTCGCGGCCGTACACCAGCAGACCCTCGTCTCGATCATGACGACCGCCGACACCGGCATCACCAAGCCGGCCGATCTCACCGGCAAAACGATCGCGACGGCCAAGGGCTCGGTCAGCGAGCTGCTCTTCCCCGCGTACGCGAAATTGGCCGGCTTCGACGCCTCCTCGGTGAAGATCCAGGGGACCCAGCCGACGGCGCTGAACGGGCTCATGGCCAAGCGCCAGGTCGACGCGATCAGCACGTTCCTGCTCAGCGAGAAGGCCCTCGCGTCGGCCTCGAAGAAGCCGGTCACGGTCATGCCGTACAGCGACTACCTGAAGAACCTCTACGGCAACGTCATCGTCACCCGGGCCTCGCTGCTCACCACCGACCGCGACCTCGTGCGGCGGTTCACCGACGCGGCGCTCAAAGGCCTGCAGTACAGCCTCGAGCATCCCGACGAGGCCGCCGCGATCCTCAACAAGGCCGAGCCCACTGCCGCGATACCGGCGGCGGTCGGCGAGATCCAGGCCATGAAGCCGTACTCCGAGCCGCTGGGCAAGCTCAACCAGCAGCGCGTCGTCGACGGGATCGCCGAGCTCACGAGCGCGGGGCTGATGCCGGCCGGGCTGACCCCGGACAAGGTGGCGGACTTCAGCTTCGTGCCCTGACGGCCCCGGCTGGCACGCCCCGACCCCGGCCGGCGGCCGCGGTGATCGCCGGTCAGCGGATGGTCGCGATGAGGCGTTGCAGGGCGGCATGCGCCGGAGGGCCCCACGTGGGCTTGCCGCCGGGGCGGCCGTGGACGCCGGCGTCGCCGCTGAGGATGCCGCTGAGGGCGCGTGCCATTGCCCAGCCGCGGGCGCGGCGCATGGTGGCGGCGTCCACGGGCGGGCCTTGCCCCACCCGAGTGGGCATCTGCCCACTTAAAGTGGGCAAGCGCCCACTTAGAGGCTGGTACGCGGCGAAGAAGTGGTCGGAACCCAGGTGGTGACGAGCCAGGGCCGGGGAACCGCCGTTCACCAGCAGGATGGCGGCGAACAGGACCAGCACGACGGCGAGCAGGATCCATCGGGGTCGCGGCACCGGCAGGCGCCGCCGGGACGACTTCTTGACCGTGTCGGCGGACACCGATATCCCCTTGCGGCAGGTGCTGGCTCATCGCCCTGTTCGGCCACCGTTCGCAACGACTTAGTAGCTGTAATTTTTTGCATATATCGGGCGGCCGCCGAGCGGGGCGCCGAGGGAGCGGAGAGGCTGCGGGGATGCGATGGCGGCTCGTGTGCGTGACGGCTGCACTCCTGGTGTCCGTCGCAGCGTGCGGCGACGACTCCTCGCCGTCGGCCAGCGCCTCGACCGGCACGGGCTCGCCGGCGGTCGCCCCTTATCTCGACATCGTGAGCGGCTCGGCCGACATCTCCGACATCTACCAGAAGACCGGGCAGGCCTCGTTTGCGGCGGCCTTCGTGGTGGCGGACAGCGCCGGGACCTGCACGCCGACGTGGGGCGGCTCGACCGCCATCGACGACAGCACGATCAAGGCATCGATCGACAAGATCACCGCCAACGGCGGCAAGGTGATCGTCGCGACCGGCGGGGAGACCGGAACCTATCTGGAGACCGCCTGCTCGGCGCCGGCGCTGGCCTCCGCGTACGAGAAGGCCCTGGATGCCGCCGGGAGCAACTACCTCGACGTGGACATCGAGCAGACCGTGACCGCCGCGACCGTGACCTCCGCGCTCGCCGCCCTGCAGAAGGCCCGGGGCACCGCGATCACGCTCACCCTTCCGGTAGGCGGCGAGGAGGTCGGCCTCACCGACGAGGCGATCGCGTTGCTGACCAGCGCCAAGGACGCCGGCGTCGACGTGACCGTGAACGCGATGACGATGAACTTCACCGCGACCGGCGACTGGGGGACCGGGTTGACCGCGGCCACCGAGGCGGTCAAGGACGACGTGGCGAGCGTCTGGCCGGATCTGGCCGACGCCGAGGTGTACGACATGCTCGGCGTCACCCCGATGATCGGTGTCAACAACACCGGCGGGACGACCACGCTCGCGAACGCCAAGACGCTGCTGAGCTGGGCCGAGGAGAAGGGCTTGGGCTTCGTACGCTTCTGGTCGGTGAACCGCGACAACGGCGGCTGCACGGACGGCTCGCTGAGCGCCACGTGCAGCGGCATCAGCCAGGACGACTACGCCTTCACGTCGCTGTTCAAGGGCTACACGACGTAGCTACCTCGGCGCCGAGGCCGACGATGCGGAAGCCGAGGCCGAGGTCGAGACCGTCGCCTTCGTGGTGAGGCCGGAGTCGGAGGCCTGCACCACGCTCGCCGACGATCCCGATGTACAGCGCCGCGAAGATCGCCACGAGGAAGCCGAAGATCGCGAGGAGCCGCTTGCGGCGGCCGGTCGAGTCGACGAAGACCTGCGGGGTCGCGGCGGTTTCCGATGGCATCACAGCGGTGCGAATCATGGTGATTTCTTCCTTTCGAGACCGTCCTCGGCCACGTTAGGAATGCAATCTAAGAGATCTCTTTGGGATGCCTGCGCACTCTCTGTGATGACAAGTGCCGCCACTCTCCGTGATCGCCCGCGCAGCACGCCGCGAGATCGGGCCGCACCGCTCACTCTCCGCATTTGCCGCATTTGGGATAGTGCTATTGACGCGAATCGATCGTATGATACGCGAAAATACCTGAGGTAAGCGCATTCCTGAGGAGACGGCGATGAGCAACGCGCGACTGGTGACGGCTTTGGCGGCGACCGCGCTGGTGCTGTCGATGGCCACCCCGGCGAGGGCCGGCGAACGACAGACCGCTCCCGGCACCGCGACCCGCCCGATCCTCTCCGCGACGGAGGCTGCCCCCTACGTCCCCCGCACCTACTTCGGCTACTCCGGTGAATACGCCGCCCCGGTCGCCGACCCCTGGCGCCCTGCCCCGATCGCGCCGGTGAAAAGGCCGGACCTGCTGGTGGGCGGGCACGGCTACGCCACGGTGCAGGAGGCCGTCAACGCCGCCTACCGGGCCGGCGGGTCGAAGCGCCGCTACATCGGCGTCCTCCCCGGCGTCTACCAGGGCACGGTCTTCATCCCCGCCGGCGGCCCGCCGCTCACCCTCTACGGCCTCGGCCGCCCCGCCGATGTGCGCCTCGAGTTCACCGTCGACGCCACCATCACGCCCGCCGCCTGGGCCGCCCTGGTCAACCCGGACGGCCGCTACGCCGAGGGCGACCCCGCCTGGCCGATGTTCCAGTCGTGCGCCACCAGGACCAGCGCCACCGCCGGCCTGTGCGCCACCGTGGTCTGGGCGCAGAGCACCGACCTGCAGCTCAAGGGCCTGACCATCACCAACACCCTGCTCGACAGCGTCGACCGCGGCACCCATCAGGCCCTGGCCCTGCGCACCGACGCCGACCGCACCCAGCTCGAGGGCATGCGGCTCATCAGCCGCCAGGACACGTTCCTCGCCAACGCCGACGACGTGGCCCGCATCGCCCGCGTCTCCGTGCGCGACTCCTACATCGAGGGCGACACCGACTTCGTCTTCGGCCGCGCCGCCGCCGTCTTCACCGGCACCCGCTTCCACCTGGTCTCATCCCGCAAGGCCTCGGGTGGTGTCATCCTCGCGCCGAACACGGCCCCGGGCTATCCGTACGGCTTCCTCGTCACCCACTGCCTGATCACCGCCGACGAGGGCTACGCCGCCGCGCCGACCGGCTATCTCGGCCGCGCCTGGGACCAGGGTGCGAGCGCCACCGGATACCTCCCCGGCATCACCCCGAACGGCCAGCTGGTGATTCGCGACAGCCTCATCGGCGCGGGCTTCAACGCCGTCACTCCGTGGGCGCCGGCCGCCACCACGGCCCGCCCCTTCGCCGCCCGCATCGACGAAGGACGCGACCTCAACGACATCAACTTCAACAGACTTTTCGAGTACGCGAACCGCGCGGCCCGATCGAGTTGACCGCACTGCCGTGACGCACGCCAGGCTCCGGCCCGGACGGCGCGGCGCTGCCCGGACGGCGCGGCGCTGCCTGGTGCGGCGCGGCGCTGCCTGGTGCGGCGCGGCCCGGCGCTGCCCGGTGCGGCGCGGCGCGGATGAAGACTTGCGGCGCGTGGCGCTCCGGAAATCATCAAGATCCGGGTGGACGAGGACCTACGTCGGGCGGCCGGCTGCGGTCGATACCTGGGCCCGTCCGGGCCTGGGCCTGCCGGCTCTTCGGCGGCCGGCGACGGTCTCGCGGACGGCGTCGGTCGCGAGGTCGACGTCGTCGGGGGTGTTGTAGAGGGCGAAGCTCAGTCGGCAGGTCGCGGGCGGGTCGAGGCCGAGAGCGCGGTGGGCGAGGGTGGCGCAGTGGCAGCCGGCGCGGGCCTCGATGCCGCGGCGGTCGAGCGCCTCCGCGATGGCGAACGGGCTGATGCCGTCGATCGTGAAGGACACGAGCGGCGTGCGGTGCTCAGGCCCGTACACCCTGAGGTTCTTGATCTCGGAGAGCCCGGCCATGCACCGGGCCGTGAGGTTCGCGGTGTGCCGGCCCACCCGGGCCATGACCTCCTCGATCGCGACGCGCGGCAACGGGCCGGAGCCGCCGAAGAAGGCGGTCGGCATGACCATGTCGAGGAGCAGGCGGAGGGCCTGGGCCGAGGCGATCACGCCAAGGATGTTGGGGGTGCCGGCGGTGTACTTCCAGGGGAGGTCGTTCCAGGCGACGGTCTCGGTGGTCACGCCGCCATCGGCGATCATGTCGCCGCCGTAGAGGAACGGGAGAGCGTGGTCGAGCAGGTGCCGCTTGGCGTAGAGGACGCCGACGCCGAAGGGCGCGAGCATCTTGTGGAAGGAGAACGCCAGGTAGTCGACGTCGAGGGCCTGGACGTCGAGGGCGCTGGTGGGTGCGAGTTGGGCGGCGTCCACCAGGAGCAGTGCGCGGCGCTCGCCGGTCGGCTGGGGATAGCCACCGGCGTCGGCGATCGCTCGGATCTTCGACAGATCGGGCTTGGTGCCGAAGAAGTTGGAGGCGCCGGTGCAGCAGACGAGCTTCGTGCGTTTGTCCACAAGGGACGCCAAGTGGTCGAGGTCGAGGCGGCCGGTGGCGTCGAAGCGGGCCAGGCGCAACTCGACGCGGCGGCCGAGGCGCGGGAGGATCTCGCGGCACAGGGCGTGCCACGGCACGTAGTTGGAGTTGTGCTCGAGCATGGTGGTGACCACGTTGTCGCCGTCGCGGAAGTCGGTGAGCAGCGAGTACATCACCGCGTTGATCGCCTCGGTGGTGTTGCGGTAGGTGGCGATGCAGCCGCGGCCGGGCGCGTTGAGCCAGGCCGCGATCGTGTCGAAGGATGCCTCGTACATGGCGGTCGTGCGGCGCGAGGCGGTGGACTGGCCCCGGTGGACGTTCTCGTACCACGGCGCGCATCGCTGGAGGAGCCCGATCAGCTCCCGGGGTGGTTGCGTGCTGGCGGCGTTGTTGGTGACCACCCGTCCGGCCGCGGGAAAGTCGAAGTACGACCGGATCCGGGTGGTGTCGAGGCTGTTCATCGTTTCTTCCAGGCGCCGATCATGAGGGGCCACAGCATCGGGCGGTCGGGGTTGCGGGTCGCGTCGGCCTCCAGCTCGGCCAGCGCCGACTCCACCTCGCGGGCGGTCGCCACGCCGTGTCCCAGGGCGGCCGGCATCAGGCTGCGCAGCACGCTGTCCACCATCCGGTGGCCCGATCCGTACGAATCGACCCGGCCGGCCACGTCGGTCCCGTCCGGAGCGCCCACCCCGGCCTGGGCGAACAGCGTCGGCAGCGACGTTCCGGCCCGCACGTCGCAGCCGACCGCGCCGAACGTGCCGAAGATCAGCCGGCCCGCCTCGTCCATGGCCGGCGACGACGGCAAGGTGGCGACCGTGCTCAGGTCGTAGTCCTGCACCAGCAGGTGGCCGCCGGGGGCGACCGCGTTCCACAGGCGGCGCAGCACGGCGACCCGCTCGGGCAGGTGGAACAGCAGCAGGCGGGCGAAGACCAGGTCGTACGGGCCGCCGGGCACCGACTCGTACGCGGTCAGGTCGTGCGCGATGGTCCGGCACTGCCGGTGCCCGGCCTCGTGCAGCGTCTCCTGCGCGCTTGCGGCCAGCGAGGCGTCCACGTCGATCCCGGTGACCCGGCCCGCGGGGCCCACCCGCAGCGCCATCAGCCGCATCGTCTCGCCCGGGCCGCACCCGGCATCGAGGCAGCGGGCACCGGCGGCGAGCCCGATCCGGTCGAGCAGGCGGCCGGTCGCGGCCTCCCACACGCGGGCCTGCGCCCGCAGTCGCTCGTACTCCTCCGGCGTCCGGCGGAGGGCATATTCGGCAGAGGTAGAGGAAATCATGGCATTGATGCTCGGCCGGAATCGCCGATGCTGAATCGTGGATCCGACCACGAGGTTTCGTGGCGGGCCGCACGGGCCTACCGTCAGGGTCATGCCTCGCGTGCTGCTCCAGCGCGACGCCGAGATGGCTGCCCTCGACTCCCGGCTCGGTTCCGTACGCGCCGGCACCGGGCGGCTGATCCTCGTCGAGGGCCCGGCCGGCATCGGCAAGTCGAGCCTGCTCGCGGCGGCGGCGCAGGCGGCGGCCGCGGCCGGGGTGCGTGTGCTGCGGGCGTGGGGCGGGCCGCTCGAGCACGACGCCGGCTGGGGAATAGCGCGGCAGCTGTTCGCGCCGCTGCGCGGGAGCGCCGAGTGGGACGGGCTGGCCGTGGGCGCCGCCGCGCTGGCCCGGCGGGCGCTGGACGCCGAGGGGGCCGAGCCGGCGCTCGACGGCGACGCCATGCACGCGGCCGCCCACGGCCTGGTGTGGCTCGCCTGCGGGCTGGCCGAGCGCGGGCCGGCGCTGCTGGTCGTCGACGACGTGCACTGGGCCGACGCCCCCTCGCTGCGCTGGCTCCTGCAGCTCGTGCGGCAGATCGCCGACCTGCGGCTCGGCATCCTCTGCGCGGTGCGCACGGGCGAGCCGCCCGGGTCGCCAGGCCTGCTGGCCGACCTTCTCGCGGCGGCCGCCGAGCCGCCGGTGCGACCCGCGCCGCTCGGACCGTCCGCGGTGGAGTCGGTGATCGACTCGCGGCTGCCGGACGCCGCGCCGGGCTTCGCGCAGGCCTGCCACGCGGCCACGGCCGGCAATCCGTTCCTGCTCGGCGCGCTGATCGACCACCTGTACGCCGAGCGGATCCCGCCCTCGCTCGAGACCGCGACCCGGCTCAGCTCGTTCGGCCCCGAGCAGGTCGACCGGGCCATCGAGCGACAGCTGTCCCGCCTGCCGTCCGGGGCCGGCACGCTGGCCCGCGCCTTCGCCGTGCTCGGCCGGGGCGCGCCGCTGCGGCACGCCGCCGAGCTCGCCGGGCTCGACACCGCCGAGGCCGCGCGGCTCGCCGACCGGCTGCGCTCGGCCGGGCTGCTCAACTACCGCGAGCTGACCCACCCGCTCGTGGCCGCCGCGCTCTACCAGGGGATGCCGCCGAGCGAGCGCGCCCTGTGGCACGGGCGGGCCGCGGCGATCCTGACCCGCGAGCGGGCCGACCCCGAGGCGGTCGCGCTGCACCTGCTGCACAGCGAGCCGGCCCGCGACGCCGAGACCGTACGAACCCTGCGCGTCGCGGCCGAGGGCGCGGGGCGGCGGGGTGCGCCGGAGAGCGCGGCGGCCTTCCTGCAGCGGGCGCTCGCCGAGCCACCGCCCGACCCCGCCGACGAGGCCGAGGTGCGCTGCCGGCTCGGGCTGGTGCTGGCCGCGCAGGTCGGGCCGGGCGCGGTCGGGCTGCTCGACTCGGCGGTCGAGATGGCGGTCGACCCCGCGCAGCGGTCGCGCATCGCGCTCTCGTGCACGCGGGCGCTCGCCCTGGCCGGGTACTTCGAGGACGCCATCCGGGTGTGCCGGCGGGGCCTCGACTGCGCGTCGTCCTCCGACCCCGAGGTCCTGAGCCGGCTCGAGGCCGAGCTGGTGGGCCTCGCCTGCATGCGGGCGGACGGGGTGGCCGAGGCCCACGTGCGGTCGCGACACCGCTCCGATCTCGCGCTCTGGCGGGTCTGCGGCGCGTGGGAGGCGCTCTGCGACGTGCGCCCCGCCGACCAGGTCCTGCCGTTGCTGGTCACCGAGATCCCGCCGGAGGACAGCGACTCGATCCTGACCACGTTCGCCAAGTTCATCCTCATGGTCTACGGCGAGATCGACATGGCCCACGAGAGGTGCACGGCGCTGATCGACCTCGCCCGGCCGCGCGGGTGGCGGATTGCGCTCGCGCACGGCAGCTTCCTGCGTGCCATGACCCACCTGGCCGCCGGGCGGATCCGCGACGCCGAGGCCGACGCGCGGCTCGCGTACGACTTCAAGCGGCTCAACAGCCCGCCGGACGCCCTGCTCTGGTCGATCTTCCCGCTGGCCGAAGCGCTGACCGAGCTCGACGAGCTGGACGAGGCGTCGACGGTGCTGGCGGCGGCCGGCGACCTGCCGGAAGGAACGATCATGGCCGGGCTGACGCTCGAGCGCCGGGCCCGGCTACGGCTGGCCCAGCACCGGGCGGCCGACGCGCACACCGACCTGATGGCGGCGGCCGAGACGTGGAAGCGGGTGGAGGTCCAGCACCCGGGGCTGGCCGCCTGGCGGGTCGACGACTGCCGGGCGCTGGTCGCGCTCGGCGACACGCAGGCGGCCCGGTCGCTGGCGTCGGAGCATCTCGCGCTGGCGTCCCAGTTGGGGTTGCCGGGTCCACGCGCGGCCGGGTTGCGCGCGCTCGCGGGAACGCTCGACCACGAGGCGGCGATCGGGCCGTTGGAGGAGGCCGTCGCGCTCCTCGTGGACTCCCCCTTCCGCCTCGAATACGTTCGTACGCTGGTCGAGCTCGGCGCGACGCTGCGCCGGGGCAACCACCGCGCGGCGGCCCGCGTCCCGCTCGGCCGAGCGCTGGTGCTGGCCGAAGGGGGCGGGATGCGGCTGCTGGCGCGGCGGTGCCACGAGGAGCTGCGGGCCTCGGGGGCGCGGCCGCGGGGTACGGCGGTGTCGCTCACGTCGGCCGAGCACCGGGTGGCGACGATGGCCGCGCGCGGGCTGAGCAATCGCGAGATCGCCGAGCAGCTCTACGTCACGCGGCGCACCGTCGAGACCCACCTGACGCATGCCTTCCAGAAGCTGGGCTGCGACGCCCGGGCCCAGCTGGCCGCCCATCTCTGAGCCGGAACCTCACACGGCGGCGACGGCGTCGATCTCGACAAGGAAGCCGGGGGCCAAGCCCGCGACGACGTGGACGGTGATGGCCGGCGGCGGGTCGGCGGGGTTCCACACCTCCTGGAAGGCGGCGACACCCTCGTCGAAGCTCTGACCGGCCGGGGTGGCGATGCGCCAGTGCACGACGTTCGCCAGGCTCGCGCCCTCACTCTCCAGGATGGTCGCGATGTTGCGGAACGCCCGCCTGGCCTGCTCGCCGAGCGTGGGACCGACGAGCTTGCCGTCGGCGTCGACGCCGTTCTGCCCGCCGATGTAGATCGTCTTGGCCGGCTGCTCGACCACGACGGCCTGGCTGAACGCCGGGCTGCGGTGGAGTCCCTCGGGGTTGATGTGCCGTACGGACATGGTGTTGCCTCCGTTCACGATGACACCGGTTATAGAGGTTTACACCACACCAGTTATAGTGGTGTCATGCGAGCGAGCGCAACCGGACGGCTGCTGATCGACCCCAAGGGAGGGTCGTTCTGGTTCGACGCCGGCGCCGTCTGCCTCGATTTCGCGCACACCGGCGGCGAGGGGCAGTATGCGAAGTTCGAGACCCTTCATCAGCCCGGCGCCCTGGCCGAGTGGCTGGCCCAGCCGCCACTGGCGGCCGTCCTGACCGTCCCGGCGACGGCCCGCGATCTGACCGCGGCCAAGGCCCTCCGTCAGGCGATCTGGGAGACGGCACACGCCCGGGCGGCCGGCCGGCCCCTGCCGGCCGCCGCAGTCGCGATCATCAACCGGGCCGCGGCCGCGGCGCCGCTGATCCCCGAGCTGGCCACCGGCGGCGCCACCGCTCGGTGGGCGCCGCCGGTGCGGGCGACGCAGGCGATGTCGACGCTCGCCCGCGAGATGGTCGAGTTGCTGTCCGGGCCACTTTCCGGGCGCATCCGCGAGTGCGACGGCGACAACTGCCCCATGGTTTTCGTCGACTCGTCCCGTCCGGGCGCCCGGCGCTGGTGCGCCATGGAACGCTGCGGCAACCGGCACAAGCTCCGGGCTCTCCGCGCCCGGCGGGCCGACTCATGAGCAGGCGTCAGGGCGCCTCCCCGGGGGCGATCGCCAGCAGCGAGATGATGGCGAGGCCGCGCTGGGCGAAGTCGTTGGTGGCGAAGTCGGCCGTCGTGGGAATCTCCTGGACCAGCTCGGCGACCGACTCGCCCGTGATCGTGACCGGCGCGGGCCAGGGCCGGCCGGCCGGGTCGTTGGTGAACAGGTCCCAGCCCCGCTTGCGGATGGCGGCGTCGCCCAGTTGCTCGCCGGCCCAGGCGGTGACCCGGGAGTAGATGGTCGGGAAGGCTCCCGGGTTGAAGTCGAAGCCGTAGCGGGCGATCTTCTCGGCCGACGGTGCCTGCACATAGCGGGCGAAGTCCAGAAATGTCGCTTTAAACGCGGGCGCGGCGATCAGGTCCAGCGCCTCCCAGAGAATCTGCTCGCCGGCGAAGGCCATGGCCAGGTTGTAGCCACCCGTGTAGTCGCCCTTGTCGAAGTTGGTGAGGTGGCCGGTGGCCGGGTCGAAGCCCACGGCGCCGCCCGCTTCCCCGGTGAACAACCCCGCCGCAAATCCCGAAATATCGTTCATGCCGGTCAGGATGCGGTCGCGCCATCTCGTGTCGCCGGTGCGCTCCCACTCGGTCAGCCAGTTGCTCACCAGGGCGTACCAGTCGGGCCCGATCCGCAGCCGGGTCGGCGCGAGCGTCTGCGGCGGCAGCACCTTGCGCAGCGGCTCGACGGTCAGCAGCGTGCGGTCGGCCTTCAGCGACGAGCGGATCAGGTCGCCCAGCAACTCGTCGGCCGTGAGGTAGTAGGCGAACCGCTTGGTGAACGACTCCCCGATCCGCACCTCCTTGGCCCCGTCGCCCCAGTGCGAGACGTTGTGGCGTGAGCCCAGCCCTGCGAACCGGCCCGCGTGGTGCGTGTCGACCTCGCTGACGTGCCGGGTCATCGCCCGGGCCAGCCGGAAGTGGGCCGGCCTCCCGGAGCGCAGGAAGGCGTACCAGAGCAGCGCGTCCGTGCCGAGCTCGGCGTTGTCCCAGGCGTAGCCACCCACGTCGTACCGCCACTCGTGCCGGTCGAGGTCGTAGGTGTGCATGACGTCGCCGTAGTTCCAGAAGCCGTACCACTCCCGCTGGTCGGCCTGGCCCGCGTAGAACGCGATCTCGTTGTCGAGGGCGGCCTCGAGCGTGGCCCGGGCCGGGGTGCTGCGGTCCGGCAGGCTCCAGCGCCCGAAGACGCCCGCCGCGTGATACCACTCGGGAGCGGCGACCAGCTGCGGGCTTGCGCTGAGAGCGGCCCCTGACGCCGCGATCCGGCTTCTTTCGGGCGTACGGGTGAAGGCCCACAACAGGATCTCGGTCGACCCGACGATGCCCTCCGGGGTGCTGAAGCCTTCCTGTACGTCCTCGTAGGCGAGGTCCAGGCCGTGCGCGGTCGTGTCGTAGTGCCGCAGGTCCATCGCCGGCGCGTACGGCGACCACGACCAGACCGTCACCTGCGCGGTCGTGCCGGCCGCGCCGCGGATGTCGAGCGCCCGCGGGAACCGCTGCCAGAAGTCGGTGAGGCCGAACCCGAGCCCGCCCGACGCCCCGCCGCAGTAGCCGAACCCGTCGGCTCGCTTCCCCCGGCCGGCGTGCGCCACCCAGCTGCCTCTCGCCGAGGTGCGCTTCGCGATCGTGAAGTGGTCGGCGGACTCCTGGGTGAGCCGGAAGTCGTTCCACTCGGGCAGCACCTGGTAGCCGGCGCTGACCTGCGGGTTCCACTCGGCGACCGGCGGCGTGGCCGTCCCGGCGACCTGGGCGGCGTTGACCGCGGCGCCCGGGTCGCGCCGCAGCCCGGTGAGCACCCGCACCGGCTCGCCCCACACCCCGCCGCCGGCCACGCCGAAGCGGACGTGCCGGTCGTGGGTGGCATCGGTCATCGGCACGTCGAAGCGCACGCCGAGGCCGCGGACGAAATCGCGGGCCGGGTCGGCGTCCCAGGTGAAGCTGTGCACGAGCCGGATGGCTTCGCCCTCGGACAGGTACACACGCAGGGTCCAGGGGAGGATCCGCCGGTTGCCGCGACGGTAGGCCCCGGTGAGCTTGACGACCGCCCGCACCGGGCCGGAGCGCTCGACCTCGGCGCGCTCGACGGAGGCGCGGTAGGCGGCCCGGTTGGGGGTTCCGTTGTCGTCGTCGGGGCGATCCTGCAGGTCGAGGACCAGACGACCGGTGGTGGCGGTGACCCGGCCGGCCCGGCGGATCTCCCGGATCGGGACGTCGCCGCGGGTGGCCAGGCGGACCTCCACCGTCCCGTTCGCGAGAACGAGGTCGCTGCCGTCACGGCGTACGGTGACCGGGGTCTGGGGTGTCGCGGGCGTTCCCGGCGCCAGCCGGTAGCCCGCCGCCGCGCTGTCGCCGCCGATGGCGTGGCCGGTCCACTTGAGCGTGCCGTCCGGCCAGTAGGCGAGCGGCCAGGACTGGACCGGCACGCTCGCGCCGTCGGTGGTGGTGAGCGCGAGCTTCGTGCCCCGCGCGAGGCGGCCGCGCGGCCACGGCACACCCCACGCGCAGCCGGTCGTCTCCTTCGGCGGGCCGTCGAGCCAATGCAGCTCGGCGTGCAACTCGTCGCCCTCGAGGTCGATGGCCGGTAGCGGCGCCGCGGCGGCCAGAGCGCCGGTGAGCAGCGTGCGGCGGGTCAGCGGTGGTGTCATGAGGCCTACCCGTACGCGGTCGCGGTGATCCATGTCAATCGATGCCCCGGCGATCGCGCAGCATCTGAGGAAAGCGCTTACCAATGCCCTGTTTGATCCATTCGGACCGATCCTGCGTATGGTCACCTACCTGTCCCGTCCCCCTCCCGTCCAGGCGCACACATGACCGACTCGCACGACGACGCCGCCACGCCCGACGACGCCCAGCCCGACGACGCCCAGCCCGACGACGCCCAGCCCGACGACGCCCGGCCCGAGGACGCCCGGCCCGAGGACGCCCGGCCCGACCCCGTCCTGGTCCGGCCCTACATCGGCCCCGTCCCCGACCAGCCCGGCCGCGACCCGGCCGACGCGCCGACCATGGTGGTGCCGGTGATCGTCGACGAGCCGTCGCCCGACCCCGTGCCGCCGCCTCGCCGCCCCCGCCGCGGCCGGGGCCTGGCCCTGCGCCTGCTGGCTCTGGCCGGCGGCGTGGCGGTGGCCCTCGCGGTGGCCGGCTGGCTGATCTTCGCGCCGCCGAAGGACGACACCCAGCCCGGCGCGGCCCTCCCCCGCTTCAAGGCGACGCTGCCGGCCGACCCCACCGATCTCGCGTCGGCGCGGGCGTCGGCCTCGCACAGCCCGAGCCCGTCGCCGAGCTCCTCCAGTCCATCGCCCTCGGCCTCCGCGTCGGCCCCGGTCTCGGCTCCGGTCAGCGCGTCGGCCGCGGCGCCGTCGGCGGGGGCCGCGACGCTTGCCCCGCCACCCGCCTCGGACCGCACCGGCGCGGTGAAGGCCGCGAGCGGCCGGTGCCTGGCGCTGGGCGGCCTGCTCGGCCTGGACGGAAGCCCGGTGCAGGTGACGGGCTGCGCGAACCTGGCGGTACAGAGGTTCACGCTGGCCTCCGACGGCACGCTGCGGGTGTCGGGCCGCTGCGCCCAGGCAACGGGCGACGGCACCGTCCACATCCAGCAGTGCGGCGACGCGGCAGCGGCCCAGTGGCGGGCCGGCTCCGCGAACTCCCTGGTCAACCCATCGACGGGCCAGTGCCTCACTGACCCGGGACAGGCGGGCGCAACCACCCGCGTGACGTCGTGCACCGGCGCCTCGGACCAGAGCTGGACGCTCCCGTAACCGCGCCACCCAGGCCTTGATAAGTCGCCGCTCGGAGCACGCCGGAACTCATCATTGATGACCTGCCGCTCAGAGCGCGCGCCAACTCACCGTTGATGACCTGCCGCTCAGAGCGCGCGCCAACTCACCGTTGATGACCTGCCGCTCAGAGCGCGCGCCAACTCACCGTTGATGACCTGCCGCTCGGCGCGCTCGGCGCGCGCGGGAACTCATCATCCGTGGACTGCCGCCGCGTGGGATCGGGGCCGGAGCGGCAGCTCAGCCCGGTGGTCCCGGCACGGGCCTGCGTTGCAGCGAGCTCGGGTTGGCAGGCGGGGACTGACCTCACTGCGGTTCGAGGAGCCGTCGCCACGTACGGAAGATGTGTTTCAAGGCGTTGGCGGGAGGCACACGGCTATCTGCACTTTGCAGATGGGATTTCGCACATCGTGATTCGCGGACGGCTTCTAGCTACCTGCAAGTAGCGTCCACCCCTTCTAATGGAGGCACGGGGTCACGAAGGGGTCACAGATGTCCACGAGCAGCGCGAGCCGGAGCAAGCCGTTGTGGCGCGTCCTCTACGAGGGCGCGGAGATCACCGTTACGACCTGGCATGTCGAGGTGGATGGGCTCCGGGTCGCGATACCGGAGCTGCGCGGGATGACCCGCTGCCTCACCTACCGCTACCCGATGGTCAAGGTCGCGGCCGTCACCGCGGGACTGGAGCTGGCGATCGCGGCGCCGTTCGCGGTCGCGTACGGCTCGGCGCTGATGGTCTGCGCCGGGCTGGTCTCCGCGTGCGGCGTGGCGATCGGCGTCATCGGGGACGCGCAACGCAACCCGCGCTACCAGGAGATCCACGCCGTCATCCGGGGGCAGCGGGTGGTGCTCTTCGGCACCCGCGACCACCAGCAGTTCGGCTTCGTCTGGCGCGCGCTCATCCGCGCCGTCGAGGCCAACCGCGACCTGTATCCCTACGGCTGACAGTCGAACTCGTCGTCCTTCACGCCGGTCGTGAAAGCCGCCCATTCGGCCAGCGTGAAGGAAAGGACCGGGCCCTTGTTGTTCTTGCTGTCCCGCATCTGGACCGTGTTGCCGAAGCGGCGGGCCTCGACACACTGACCGTTGCTGCCGCTGCGCGTGCTCTTATGCCAACTCTGGTCGAGCATCCTTACTCCTATGACTGCTCCGCATCGCGGATCTGCCTGATGATCACGGCCGACTCGGACGGCGACAACGCTGACGATCGCAGGTCGTTGAAGACGGTCGTGCATCGCTCGACGTCCGAACCCTCAGCGTAAAGGTCCCCCGTAAGACCTTCGATGTAAACCACTCCTGCGTGGTCAGGAAAGCTCAGGATCGCGAACGAGGAGAGCATCGACGCGTACGCCCCCTCGCGGAACGGAATCACCTGAAGCGTGACATTCCACTGGTCGGCCGCGTCGAGCAGCGCGGTGAGCTGATCGCGCATCACCTCCACGCCGCCGATCTGCCGGTGCAGCACCGCCTCGTCCATGACGGCGATCAGCCGGAGCCGCCCCTGCCGGATCAGCTTCTGCCGCTCCATCCGCACCGTCACCCGTTGCTCGATCCACTCGGGGGTGGGCTTGAAGGCGTCGGAGCAGGTCATTGCCCTTGCATACGCCTCGGTCTGAAGCAGCCCGGGCACCACGATCGTCTCGAAGTTCTGCATCTGGTCGGCCGCCGACTCGAGGCCGATGTACTGCCGGTACGCCTGCGGCAGGTCGCCGAACTTCGCCCACCAGCCGCGCTGCTTGCCGGCGCGGGCCATGGACAGCAGCGTCTCGCGCAGCTCGGCGTCGGTCACGCCGTACTCGTGGAGCAGTGCGGTCAGCGCCGGGCCCTTGATGCCCACCCGGCCCGACTCGATGCGCCGCAGCGTGCTGGCCGACACCTCGATGACGTCGGCGGCCCGCTCGGTGGGCACCTTGGCCTCGTCGCGCAGGCGGCGCAACTGGGCGCCGAGCTGAAACCTCACGAACGTGGGACTGTCCACGGCCGCATTGTGCACGATCGATGGCCGCCTTCGAGGAAAAGGTTCACTCGTTGTGGTGACGACATACATGTGCGTAATTGACCACGAAAAAATGCGCGCGCAAACTGGCGCCACGGGAGCGGCGGCGGACCCGGCAGCCGCCGCCGCTCCGGCCGAGGAAGATCGACGCCTGCCTTTCCTCCCCGCCAGGGAGAACGCGGTCATGCCCGATCATGAGCCTGAGCGCCCGTCGTGGCGCTGCCACTGCTGCGCCGCCCCGTGGCCGTGCGATCCGGCCCGGCATCAGCTGGCCGCGCGGATGGACCGGATCGCCCTCGCCGTGCACATGTGGGAGCGGCTCGATCACGCGGTCGGCGACCTTCCGGCGGGTCCGCCGACCGAGCTGTTCGAGCGGTTCATCCGCTGGACGCACTGATACACGACTTGCGGTGTCCACATCGTGCCATGGCGCTTGTACGGCACGGGTTTGCCCTTTTGGGAAAGCGGCACTGCTACTGAAAATTTGTACCGCTGCCCCACCGCGAAGGAGACCCATCATGCCCGGCGTATCTGTGCCGGTCGTGGCGGGGCCGCCGAGGACCCCGGCCGCACCCGCCCGCGCCACCACCCCAGCAGCGCCGGCGACAACGCTTCGCACCAACGACGTCATCCCGCACGCCCCCGCGGTCGACGCCGGGTGTGTGGCGCCGGTGCGGCCGGGCTCGGAGAACGCGTGCTGCCGGGCTACCTTCCGGCGGATCAGCCTCCGGCGCACCTATCGCCGGGCGGCATCGCGGCGGACGATCCGGTGGGCATTTCACCGCACGATGCTCCGCCGGGTCACCTTCCGCCGGCCATGATGCCGATCGGCGGCGGCTTCGACCTGCCCTTCGATGGGGCGACGCCCTACAACCAGCCGCGTTTCGCGGCCTGGAAGGCCAGGCCGGGCCGGCTGTCGACGCCGGCCACCGCCATCAGCCGGTCGAGGCGGCGCTGCACGGTCCGTTTGCTCACGCCGAGGTGGGTGGCGATCGACTTGTCCGGCATGCCCGCCACGACCAGCGAGAGCAGCAGCCGGTCGGGCTCCTCGGCCGCCTCGCCGAGCACCGGCGTCGCCCTCTCCCAATAGCTCTCGAACAACGCCAGCATCGCGCCGAGCAGCTCGCCGGAGCGAATCACGGCGGCGGTCGGCTCGGCCACGCCCCACTCGGCGTCGGGCACGAGCGGGCAGATCGCCAGCGCCTGGTCGGCTATCGCGAGGCGTACGGGCAGGGCCGGCAACGCCCGCGCCTGCTCGCCCATGCCGACCGCCTCGATGATGCTGGACAGCTCGCCCGGTTTCTCGAGCAGCGCCCGTTCGTAGATCGCCCGGTAGCGCACGCCCCGCTTGAGCGCGCCGGTCTCCTCGGCGTTGTCCGGCCCCTGCATCGCGAGGGGATTGGCCCGGCAGAACCAGAGGATCTCGTCGCGCGCGGAGTCTTGCATCTCGCGCAGCCGATCGCGCAGCGTCTCGGCGCCCACCACGATCTCGACGAGGTGGTCGGCGCTGCGCCGCCGGGTGTTGCTGCGGTACTCCTCGCTGAGCGCGGCGACCAGCTGCCGGGCCGACTCGAGGGACTCCTGCTCGCGCAGCAGCACCTCGCCGAGGGCCACGTCGGGCGGCAGGGCGTGGTACGTCGGCCCGGCCGTGACCAGGCCCTTGCGCTGCAACGTCTCCAGCAGCGCGGTCGCCTCGCCCGGCACCATCCCGGCCTGCTCGGCGAACTCGCCCGCGCCGGCCCCCGCCATCCGCACGAGCAGCCGGTAGGCGTGCTCCTCGGAGGCGGGCAGCAGATCCAGCCGCTCAACCACGCGCCCACTGTACGAACCGGCCCAAGCCGCGGCTATGAGACCAATGCCACGAGATCACAATGCAACCCGCGGAAAGAAAGCGGGCCGCGCCGGACACACGTGCCGGCGCGGCCCCGCGGGGATCAGATCTCGTGCTGGTAGAGCATCACGACGTCGGAGACGGTCAGCGAGCCGGACCCGTCGTTGCGGGTGATGGTCAGGACGTTGTCGCTGTCCTTGAGCACGCCGTCGTCGATGACCTCGTGCCACGAGCGCTGCGGGTCGGTGCTGAACGTCGTCGTCAGCACCTCGGCGTTGTTGAGCGTCACCTTGAGCTCGGCCTCGCCCGCCGGGTTGACCCGGAACATCAGGATCGTGCGGCCGGCGCCGAGGCCGGCCGCGCCGAACTTCGGGTAGTCGTGGTCGATGTCCCCATTGGACTTCGGCAGGGTTACCGAGGTGTCCTGGATGACGGTGTAATCGGTCAGGTTGGGCATTTCTCCCCCTCGTGGTGTGCCTTCTGAACCGAGCCTCACGGGCCCCGCTGGAACGACCCCTGGAACGCGCGCTGGACCGGCAATAGCCTGATCCCCGATGGATGCGGACCTGCGGTTCGAGTTGCTCGGTCCGCTGCGGGCCCGGCGCGGCGACGAATTCGTCGACCTGGGCTCGGCGCAGCGGCGCGCCGTGCTGGCCACGCTGCTGCTGCGTGCCAACCGGCCGATCGGCCGCGACCGGTTGATCGGCGCGATCTGGGGTGAGGAGCCTCCCGCGTACGCGGTCAACCAGCTCCAGAAACACATCTCGGCCCTGCGCGCCGCGCTCGCCCCCGACCGCCCGCTCTCCTGGACCGACCACGGCTACGTGCTGGCCGTGCCGCCCGGTCACCGCGACCTCGACGGGTTCGAGCGGCAGGTCGCGACCGGTCGCGCGGCCCGGAGGAACGGTGACCTGCCCGGCGCCGTGGCCGCGTGGCGGAACGCCCTCGACGTCTGGCGCGGCCCGTTCTGCGACGGCCTGCCGGGCCCTTATCTGGCGGCCGAGCGCCGTCGCCTCGGCGAGCTGCGGCTCACGGTCACCGCCGATCGGATCGAGGCGGAGCTCTCGCCCGACCTCGTCGACGAGCTGCGCCTGCTGGTCGCCGAGCATCCGGCCGATGAGCGGCTGCGCGGCCTGCTGATGCTCGCGCTCTACCGGGGCGGGCGGCGGGAGGCGGCGCTCGAGGAGTTCCGCTCGCTGACCCGGCTGCTGCGCGACGAGCTCGGCGTCGAGCCGGCCGCCGCCCTGCAACGGCTGCACCGCCGGATGCTGGACGCCGATCCCGGCCTGGAAACCCCGCTGGAGACCGCGCCGGAGACCACGGTTGCTCCCGCCCAGCTGCCGCCGCGGCTGCCCGAGTTCGTCAACCGTGAGGCCGAGCTCGACCGGCTGGACGCGCTGGTCGACGGCCGCGACAGCGCCCGGGTCACGGTGCTGGCCGGCACCGCGGGCGTCGGCAAGACCAGCCTGGCCGTGCGCTGGGCGCACGGGGTGCGCGCCCGCTTCCCGGACGGCCAGCTCTACGCCGACCTGCGCGGCTTCGACCCGGACGGCGAGCAGGCCGACCCCGGCGAGGTGGTGCGTGACTTCCTGGCCGCGCTGGCCGTGCCCGCGCACGCCGTCCCGCCGGCCCTGGCCGGGCAGACCGCGCTCTACCGCAGCCTGCTCGCCGGCCGCCGGATGCTGGTGCTGCTGGACAACGCGCGCAGCAGCGAGCAGGTACGCCCGCTGCTGCCCGCCACACCCGGCTGCCTCACGGTCGTGACCAGCCGCAACGACCTCACCGGGCTGGTCGTGGCCGAGGGCGCCCGGCCGGTCGCGCTCGACGTGCCCGGGTACGCGGCGGCCCGGTTGCTGCTGCGCGCCCGGCTCGGAGCCGAGCGGGTGGCCGCCGAGCCGGGCGCGGTGACCGCCCTGATCGGCGCGTGCGCCCGCCTGCCGCTGGCGCTCGCGGTGGTGGCGGCGCGGGCGGTGACCCGGCCGGGGCTGTCGCTGGGCACGGTGGCCGACGAGGTGCGGGAGGGCTTCGACGCGCCGGCCGAGGACCGCTCGACCGACGTGCGGGGGGCCTTCGACTGGTCGTATCAGCAGCTGAGCCCGGCGGCGGCACGTCTGTTCCGGCTGATCGGGCTGCATCCGGGGCCGCGGTTCGGGGTGGCGGCGGCGGCGAGCCTGGCCGGCGAGGACCCGGCGGTGGCGAGGCGGCTGCTGGCCGAGCTGGCCGGGGCGCATCTGATCGGCGAGCGGGAGGGTGCGCGGTTCGAGCTGCACGATCTGCTCCGGGCGTACGCGATCGGGAGAAATCGCGACGAGGACCCGGCGGCGGACCGGCACGCCGCCACCACCCGCCTGCTCGATCATTACCTGCTTTCCGCGCATCGCGCGGATGTGTTGCTCAAGCCGCACCGCGACGACCGGGTCGAGCTGGACGAGCCGGTGCCGGGCGCGACGGTCGCCGATTTCACCGACCGGCGGGAGGCCATGGCCTGGCTGGCCGGCGAGCGCCCGGTGATGCTGGCCCTCACGCGGCGGCCGGACTCCGCGAAGACCGTCTGGCTGGCCTGGACGCTGGTGTCCTTCCTGGACTACGCGGGCCATTGGCAGGACAAGGTCGACGCGCTGACGGCGGCGCTCGCGGCCGCGACCGGGCTCGGCGATCCGGTGTTGCGGGCCGAGACGCGGCGGATGCTGGGGTCGGCGCAGGTGCGGCTCGGGCGCTTCGACGAGGCGGCGGCTGAGCTCGACGAGGCGCTCGTCCTGTACGGCAAGCTCGGCGACCCGGGTGGCCGGGCCCGGGTGCACCGGACGGCGGCGTGGGTGCTCGAACGGCAAGGCCGCGACCGGGAAGCGCTCGACCGGGCCCGGCTGGCGCTGGCCGAGCACCGCACGGCGGCCAACGACGCCGGTGTCGGACGTGCGCTGAACGCGGTGGGCTGGTTCCACGCCCGGCTCGGGGATCACCGGCGGGCGCTGGCGCGATGCTCGGCGGCGCTGCGGCGGCAGCGGCGGATCGGCGACCGGTTCGGCGAGGCGGAGACCCTCGACAGCCTCGGGTTCATCCACCGCCACCTGGGCTCACATGCCGAGGCCGAGGCGGATTACCGGCGGGCGGCGGAGCTGTACCGGGAGTTCGGGGATCGGTACAACGAGGCGGACACGCTGGTCGCGCTGGGCGACGCGTGCCGCGACGCGGGGCGGCTGCCGGCGGCGCGGGAGGCGTGGCACGAGGCGTTGGAGATCTTCGAGGGCCTCGAGCACCCCGATACGGCGGCGGTGCGTGACCGATTGCTGACGGCGCCTTGACCCCGGCGCGCGGGCGGGCCGAGCATGGGTCGCGGAGGTCAGCCATGACGACCACGAAAATCACCCGACCGGACCTCGACTCGCTCTCCTCGAAGATCGCCACGCTCGACCTGACCGAGCGCGAGCAGTCCGTGCTGCTGGCGATCTTCGCGATCGCCGCCGACTCGCTCGGCCGCGAGGTCACGGACACCAAGGTCAAACGCGCCACGCCCGGGGTGACCATCACCCAGGTCGGCGAGCTGCCCGACCTCACCACCATCTTCGACAAGGCGTTCACGGCGGCGCTCACCGGCGGCGACGACGGCTCCGAGGAGGTTGTCGCGGTCTCGCTGGGGAAGATCGGGCGGTGACCGGCGGCCCGTCGGTGGTGCTCGTCTCGATGCCGTTCGCCGACGGCGACCGGCCCTCGATTCAGCTCGGGCTGCTCAAGCCGGCGGTGGAGGCCGCGGGTTTTCGGGTACGGGTCATGCACGCGTACCTGGACTTCGCGGCTCTGATCGGCGTGTCCGCGTATCGGGTGCTGGCCCAGCATCGGGGGCGGATGTTCGGGGACTGGCTGTTCTCGGTGGCCGCGTTCGGGGACGACGCTCCCGACCCGTACGCGAAGATCTTGAATGATTTCGCGGACGACCTGCCGGAACTTGATCTCCTTGATCTGCGTGATCGGGTTGTTCCGGCCTTTCTCGATGCGCTGGCCGCCGACTCGATCTGGCGCGATGCCCGTTTTGTTGGCTTCACCTCGACATTTCAGCAAAATACCGCGTCGTTCGCCCTCGCTCGGCGGCTGCGGGATCGCGGCATCGTCACCATCTTCGGCGGCGCCAATTTCGAGGGCGAGATGGGCGACGAATACCTTCGCGCGATCGACGTCATCGACCACGCTGTCGCCGGGCCGGGCGAAGCCGCGCTACCCGCACTGCTCGCCAAGCTTTCGAACATTTCCGATTCGTCGCCCGAGGTGGTCGAGGTGGTCGAGCCGCTCCCGGACTATGACGAATACTTCGAACGCGCGGAGCGGCTGGGCATTCTCGACCGGGAAAGCGTCATTCTCCCCTTCGAGTCGAGCCGCGGGTGCTGGTGGGGCGCGAAACACCACTGCACGTTCTGCGGCCTCAACGGCGAGACGATGGCCTATCGCAGCAAACCGGCCTCCCGGGTGCTCGAGGAGCTCGACGCCTTGGCGCGGCGCTATCGCACGTTCCGTTTCGAGGCCGTCGACAACATTCTCGACCCGCGCTATCTGACCACCCTGATGCCCGCGCTCACCGACGCCGGATACGACCTGTTCTACGAGGTCAAGGCCAACCTCGGCCGCGACGATCTGCGCCTGCTGGCGCGGGCCGGCGTGCGGCGGCTGCAGCCCGGCATCGAATCCCTCAGGTCCCGCGTGCTGGGCCTCATGAAGAAGGGGGTGAGCGCCGCGCAGAACGTCTGCCTGCTGAAATGGGCCCGCTACTACGGCATCGACGTCGCCTGGAACGTGCTGTGGGGCTTTCCCGGCGAGACGGCGGCGGATTACGAGGCGCAGGCCGCCGCCATGGCGCACCTCGTGCATCTGCAGCCGCCCGGCTCGGCCGACCGGATCTGGCTGGAGCGTTTCAGCCCGCTGTTCCAGTCCGTCGACGGCTGCCCCGAACCCAGCTATCGCTACGTCTATCCCGCCGGGGTGGATCTGTCCCGCGCCGCGTATTTCTTCGACTGGCCCGCCACCCTGGATGACACGGTTTACGAGGGCGTCCGCGCCGAGGTCGCGCGATGGCAATCCGTATGGCCCTCCGCTTCGCTCACCTACCGCGCCATCCCCGGCCTGCTCCAGATCCGCGACCGCCGCAGCCATCCCGGCACCTACACGTTCCCCGACCCCGTGGCCGCCATCTACCTGGCCTGCGACGACCGGCCACGCTCGGCCGCCGGGATATCTCGCGACCTCGATCTGCCGCGGGTGACGGTCGATCGCGTCCTCGACGAGCTCGCCGCCCGCGGCCTCGTCTTTCTCGACGGTGACCGCGCTCTCGGCCTCGCTCTGCCCGCGATACCCGGCCGCTGAGGCCGTAGGGTCGGCTGATGCACAAGCTCTCCCGGGCGGAGGCGCGGCGCATCGCGATACGGGCCCAGCTGCTCGACGCGGCACGCCCGGACAACCTGTTCGACCTGGTCCACGGCCTGACCCTGCTGCAACACGACCAGACCGCCGCCGTCGCGCCCAGCGCCCACCTCGTCGCCTGGGCTCGGATCGGCTCCGGCTATTCGCCGGCCGATCTGGGCAAGGCGCTCGAGGACCGCACGCTGATCGAGCTGCGCGGCATGATCCGGCCGGCCGAGGACATCGCGCTCCACCGCGCCGAGATGGCCGCGTGGCCCGGCCCTGGCAAGCTCAACGCCTGGCAGGAAAATCTCCGGGATTGGGTACGCGACAACGACGCGTGCCGCCGCGACGTGCTGGCGCGGCTGGACGCCGAGGGCCCGCTGACCATCCGCGAGCTGCCCGACACCTGCGTACGCCCGTGGCGGTCGAGCGGCTGGAACAACAACCGCAACCTGGATCGCCTGCTCGACCTGATGGTGCAGCGCGGCGAGGTCGCGCTCTCCGGCCGGCGCCGCGGCGACCGTCTCTGGGATCTGGCCGAGCGGGTCTACCCGGACGACCCGGTGGCGCCGCTCGAGGAGGCGCTGCGCCGCCGCGACGAGCGGGAGCTGAGCGCGATGGGCCTGGTGCGCGGGCGTTCGCAGCAGGTCGAGCCGTTCGTCGGGGAGGAGGCCGTGATCGAGGGCGTCCGCGGCCGGTGGCGGGTCGACCCGGCTCAGCTGGACCAGCCGTTCGAGGGGCGGGTGGCGCTGCTGTCCCCGCTGGACCGGCTCGTCTACGACCGCAAGCGGATGACCGATCTGTTCGGGTTCGACTACCAGCTGGAGATGTACAAGCCGGCGGCGCAGCGGAAGTGGGGCTACTGGGCGCTGCCGATCGTGGTGGACGACCAGCTGGTGGGCAAGGTCGACGCGACCGCCGACCGCAAGGAGGGCGTCCTGCGGGTCGACGCGATCCACGAGGACATCGCGTTCGACGAGGGTGCCGTCGCCGCCGAGATCGCCGAGCTCGCGGACTGGCTCGGGCTGGCGCCGGTCGGTTCGATCGCCGCCTGACTCTGCCCCTTGATACATTGACGGTTATCTTTGTTTAGGGAAACCCTCGACGGATGAGACGGTTTCTCCTCGCACTTCTGCTGGCGCTGGCCGGCACGGTCGCCGTTGCCGGCCACGCCGACGCGGCCCAGACCGGCCTGCGTGCCGCCGATCCCAGCGTCATCCGGATCGGGAGCACCTACATCTCCGCGCAATCGACGGGCGGCGGCATCGCCGTACGCATGGCGGCTTCCACCGATGCCTTGGCGAGCGCCGCCGCCCGGCGGGTCTGGACCGACAGCCGCGGCCGCGGCGAGGTCTGGGCGCCCGAGATCGTGTACGACTCGGGCCGCTACTACATCTACTTCTCGGCCGGGACCGGCAGCGCCCACCGGATGTTCGTGATCAGCTCGGCCACGGCCGACAGCGGCTACACCGCCGAGACGCAGCTGGCGCTGCCGGACAACAAGTGGGCCATCGACGGGACCATGTTCACCTTCAACGGCCAGCGCTGGTTCGTCTGGTCGGGCTGGGCCGGCGACACCAACGTCGAGCAGAACCTCTATCTCGCCCGGATGAGCTCGCCGACCACGCCGACCGGCGCGCGCTTCCTCATCTCGCAGCCGCGGGAGAGCTGGGAGCGCGTGGTCGGCAACCCGTTCATCAACGAGGCGCCCGCGCCGATCCGCGACCCCAACGGCCAGTTGCACATCGTGTACTCGGCCAACGGTTCGTGGAGCGACCAGTACTGCCTGGGCGAGCTGCGGCTGCGGGCCGGCGGAGACCCCACGTACGTCTGGGACTGGTACAAGTCGAACGGCTGCCTGTTCGGCTCGAACCGGGCCACGATGATGGCCGGCTGGGATCCGACGCTCTACGTGAACGGGCCGGGCAGCCACAGCTTCGTGCTGCTCAACGGCGACATCGCAACGTCGCCGCCGGCCGGGCCGCGCTTCCCGCTGATGTTCCACGCGGTGCCGAAGGGCACGCCGTACTCGTGGTCGAACCGCTACTGGTACACGGGGACCTTCTGCTGGTGGGGCAGCGTGACCTACAGCCGCGCCAACGTCCCCGGCGCGACAACGAACACGGGTTTCGGGCTGAAGTTCTTCGAGTAATATATCTACACTCATCTATTCTCAAGGTGGCGTGGGAGCACCCCTTCGAGGAAGGTCCCCCATGCACGGAAGCCTGCTCGCGGCCGCACTCCTGCTCGTGCCGGCCGCGCCCGCCGCGGCGGCCACCACCTACACGGTGGCCGCCGACGGGTCGGGCAACTACACCACCATCCAGGCCGCCCTGGCCGTCGCCGCCTCCGGGGACACGATCTCGGTGAAGGCCGGCACCTACCGCGGACAGGTCTCCATCCCGGCCTCGAAGGCGGGCATCACGATCAAGGGGGCCACCGGCACCGCCACCGATGTCGTGATCACCGGCAACACGCCGCAGGGGTCGGGCGGCGCGTCCGGCAGCGCCACCGTGCTCAACCTGGCGGCCGGCACCAGCATCACCGGGCTGACCATCGCCAACACGTACGGATCGGGGGTGCAGGCCCTGGCCCTCTATGCCGGCGGCGATCGTCAGGTCTACCGCAACGTGCGGCTGCTCGGCTACCAGGACACCTTCCTCTCCTGGGGCGGCACCGGCAGCAAGCAGGTCCGCCAGTATGTCTACAAGAGCTACATCGAGGGCGCCGTCGACTTCATCTACGGCAACGGCGCCCTGGTGATCGACAGCTCGACGATCCGGTCGCTCGACCGCGGAAGCAGCAACAACGGCTACATCACGGCCGCGGCGACCAACGCGTCCAACGCGTACGGGATCCTGATCACCCGCTCGATCCTGTCGTCGAGCGCCGCGTCGCAGACGGTCGCGCTCGGCCGCTGCTGGCACGCCGGTGGCGCCGCCGACGCGATCGGCCAGGTGCTGATCCGCGAATCGTCGCTCGGCGGGCACATCCGGCAGGCCGGCGCCTGGCAGGACATGAGCGGGTTCTCGTGGAAGACCTGCCGGTTCACCGAGTACAACAACTCGGGCGCCGGCGCCACGTCGGGAACGTCGGACCGGCCGCAGATGAGCTCCTCCACGGCCGCCAACTACACGTCGCAGAGGTACCTGGCCGGCGCCGACGGCTGGAACCCGGTGCAGCCCTAAACCTCCAACGCCGCTTCGATGTTGCGCAGCTGGTGCCGGGCCATCGCCAGGTTGGCCCGGTCCCGGTTGAGCGCCAGGTAGAGAAAAAGCCCCCGGCCCGACCGCCCCTTGAGCGGCCGGATCAGGTGGTACTGCGAGCCCAGCGTCACCAGCACGTCCTCGATGGTCTCGCGCAGGCCGAGCATCTCCATGGTGCGCAGTTTGGCCCGGATCACGTCGGTGTTCGCCGCCGCGGCGGTGGTGAGGTCGAAGTCCTTGCCGCCGCCGACGGTGCCCAGCGCCATGCCGCTGGTGTGGTCGACCAGCGCCGCGCCGATCGCGCCGCTGATCTGCATCGCGTCCTTGAGTGCCACGTCCATCTCGGCCATGTCTCGCCCTCCCGTCGGAAATGTGCCTCGACCCTGCCCGGTCGCGGCCCCCGGCAGCCGCACACGATGTCCGACCTAGCCGCCGCATCGCTTGCCATGCTGAGAAAGCAAGAACGCCGAATTGAAGATTTCTTCAGTTACGCATGACTTCAGGTGGCGTAACGGTTCGCCGTGCGCGTCGTTGACGATTCATTGACACGGATCACGCTGGGGGCCACACGCATGTCGGTGCCGCTGTACCAGGCGAAGGCCGAGATGTTCCGGACCCTCGGTCACCCCGTGCGCATCCGCGTACTCGAGCTGCTGCAAGCCGGACCGCGTCCCGTGCGTGACCTGCTCGCCGAGATCGACGTGGAGTCCTCGAACCTGTCGCAGCAGCTCGCGGTGCTGCGGCGGGCCGGCGTCGTGGTCACGTTCCGCGAGGGCGGCCTCGTCATGTACGCCCTGAGCACCCCCGCCGTCGCCGATCTCCTCGCGGCCGGGCGCCGCATCCTCGGCGAGGTGCTCACCGACCGCGACGGCCTGCTCGCCGAGCTGCGCGCCCGCGGGAACCGCTGACCACGCCGCCGCGTCCGACCGGCGTGCGCATCCTCTGCCTGATCCTGGCCTCGTTCGCCCTCTTCGCCTGCGGAAACCCGGCGCCCGCCGCGCCCGCGCCCACTCCCGGCGGCACGACCGATTGCGGCGCCTTCGACCTCGGCATGGGCATGGGCCTGCCCGACGACGCGGCGCGGTGCCTGGTCGAGGCGGCGCGGGCCGGGCGCCCCGCACGGCTCGTGGTGACCCGATCGACCACCGAGGGAGATCCGATCCCGGTCACCTATACGACCCGGGCCGACGGCAAGGTCGACGTGGTCACCGACTCCCGCGAGGACGCCTTCGGGCAGCAGGAGATCACCAGCGAGACGTGTACGGGCCCGGCCGTGGGCCAGTACGGCATCGACTTCACCACGTGCACACCGGCCAAGAACGAGTGACGCTCCGACGCCGGCTTCACGCTCGGCTCGCCCTAGCTGCCGCGCCCGCGGGCGGACCTTGATAAGTTGCGGTTCGCCGCGAACGGAAAATCATCACCGTGAGCCATGCGCCCAGCAGCCGGGACACCCAGCCGACATGCGGGATTGCGTCCCGCAGACTGACCGCGACCGCCACATCGCGGGATCCCGGGCTCAGCGCGACGGGCCGCACCCACCGCACCTATCCACGGCCCCGAGCCATGGCAAGCCCCGCCCACCCACCGACCACCGCCCCGGATGGGCTCTAAAGGTCGAACTCGCCGTCCTTGGCGCCGCCCACGAAGGCCTCCCACTCGCGCAGGTTGAAGACCAGGGCGGGCCCGTCGGGGTCGCGGGAGTCGCGGACAGCGATGATGCCGGGCAGGTTGTCGGCGACCTCGACGAAGTCGTTGTCGCCGTCCGCCCGGCGACTGCGTCGCCAGACCGCGCCGGAAAGATCCGTTGCGGAGGTCATCGCGCGCTTCAGGAGCGCGGGTCGAACTCGCCGTGCGTCACGCCGTCGATGAAGGCGGCGAACACGGACCGGTCGAAGGTGAGGATCGCACCATTCGGGTCCTTCGAGTCGCGGACCAGGATGGTGTCGCGTCGAGGCGCTACCTCGACGCAGGCGCCACTGCTGCTGCGCGTGCTCTTCCGCCAGGCCGGAGCATTCTCACGACCGTCCACGGTCCGTCACCACCTATCTAGACCGGCCGGAGGCCACGTTGCACGGCCGGGAGAAGTATATGCCGCTTTTCGCCCGATTTCGGCGGAACTCAGCCCAGGAACCTCCCGGAGCCTAGCGGAACCGAACGCCCGCGGCAATTTCCTAACTGCACTTTGCAGGTCACCTAAGCTAACGTTAGGCACGATCGTCGAGCGGCGAGCGCCGAAAGGAGGAACCCGTCATGCCAGGTCCCATCGGCCCGGAACCCATCGGCCCTGCCATCGCGCGCGTCCGCCTCTCCACCCACCTGCGAGTGCTTCGGAACGACCGGCCGGCCGCCGAGGTCGCCCGGGCGATGCACTGGTCGCTCTCCAAGCTGAACCGCATCGAGAACAACAAGGTGACGATCCAGCCGGTCGAGGTGGAGGCGCTGGTCCACCACTACGGCGTGACCGATCCGGCCGAGATCCGCCGCCTGGTCGATCTGTCGCTGGTCTCCCGCCGGCGCATGTGGTGGCGCGACGAGCACGAGTACCTCGACGAGGACTTCATCGGCTTCATCGCCTTCGAGAACGACGCCTCCCACATCTACGGCTACCACGCGTCGCTGCTGCCGTGGCCCCTGCAGACGCCCGACTACGCGCTCGCCATGACGTCGTCGATCCTGCGCAGGCCGATCGACGACCCCGACGTCCGCAAGGTCGTCGATGTGCGCCGGAAGCGCCAAGAGACCCTGCGCGACCGCCTGGACGGCGCCTTTCCCCCGCGGATCAGCCTGGTCCTCGACGAAGCGGTCCTGCTGCGCCCGGTCGGCGGCGAGGAGGTGATGGCCGCGCAGATCGATCACCTGATCGAGATGGCGGCACGCCCCGAGGTCGAGGTCGTCGTGCTGCCGTTCCGGCTCGGCGTCCATCCCGGCCTCGGCGGCACCTTCGAGCTCCTCACCTTCTCGGAGGACGAGGATCTGGACGTGGTCTTCATCGAGACGCCGGCCACCGGCTTCCTGTTGACCGACGCCGCCGACACCATGACCTTCCGCGAGATCATGAGCGATCTCCTCGCCACCGACCCCGAGGGCGAGAGCCTCGACAAAGCCCTGGCCGGCGCGATAAAGGCCTTACGGTCGTAAGGGCCGAATTCACGGATCCCGAAACCCGTCATGGTCCATTTCCGACCAGGACAGACGCTCGTCTCTCCACGATCGAAACGTTATCGGTATCGTTGACGTCACTCTCCCGCCGCGCTCTCCATCGAGAGGAGACCCTCCCACCCACCTCAGGACGACGCCGACGTCGGACCTCCCACACAAGAGAGGCTCGTCATGCCAGAAACCATCGGACCGGCGATCGCCCGCGATCGGCTCAGCACACGTCTGCGCGAGCTGCGCGCGTCCCGGGGCCTCTCCCCCGCCGAGGTCGAGGAGCGGCTCCACTGGCCGGAATCGGCCATCGACGAGATGGAGACGGGGCGAAGCCTGCCCTCGCCGCGCAAGCTCGAGGAGCTTCTGGGGCTGTATGGCGTGGAGGGCATGGCGGCCGAGAATCTGCTCCTGCTCGATCACATCGCGCGATCGCGCTTCTGGTGGGCGCGGCACGGCATGTCCGAGGCGTATCAGGACTTCGTCGCGTACGAGTCGGAGGCCGGGCGGATCTGCGTCTATCAGCCGCTGGTGCTGCCGGGCCTGCTGCAGACCCGCCGTTACGCGCTGGCCGCGGCCGCGACGATCCTGCGCCTGTCCGAGGACGACCCGGACGTCGCCGCCCGGGCCGACGTGCGCCTCGAGCGGCAGAGAGCGGTGGCCGACCGCGTCGCGGCCGGCACGCGTACCGAGATCGTCGCCATCGTGGACGAGATCGTGCTGCGCCGCCGCATCGGCGGCGACGACGTCATGCGCGAACAGCTGGACCATCTCGCCGAGCACGCGACGCTGGCCCACGTGACGTTCGTGGTCATGCCGACCGGTCTCGGCGGCCACCCGGGCCTCGGCGGGGTGTTCGAGCTGCTCGATCACGAGGACGACCCCGGCCTCTCGACCGTGTTCCTCGAGGCCGCGACCGACGACCAGATCCTGCGCGGCGCACCGGTGGCCACCTATCGGCAGATCGTCGACACCCTGCTGTCCATGGGCCTCGGCGGCGAGGACGCCATCGCGCTCGTGCGAGAGATCCGCAGCGAGATCTGAAGTTAACAACGCGGCCCGGGCCCGTTGTGTCGATCGCGGGGTAACGTGGATCGAACCGGGAGCGTCGCCTGCTTGTGTCGGCGCTGTCATGTCGGAGGTGGCCATGCCGGAGCAGGTCGGCCAGGCCGTCGCCCGCGAGCGCCTCCGGGCGCGGCTCGTCGAGCTGCGCCGGTTGAGCGGGCTCAGCCCCGACGCGGTCACCTCGCGCACCCACTGGTCACTGTCCAAGTTGAACAGAATCGAGACCGGCGCGGTCACCGTGCAGCCGCTGGACGCACAGGCGCTGCTGCAGATCTACGGCATCGACGACCCGGGTGAGGTCGCCAACCTCACCGATCTCGCGATCACGGCACGGCGCCGGCAGTGGTGGAGCGGGTTCCAGCTCGAGCCCGAGGTCCGCGACTTCGTCGCGTACGAGAGCACGGCCTCGCGCATCACGACCTATCAGGCGCTGCACATTCCCGACCTGATGCAGACCGAGGCGTACGCGAGAACGGCGCTCACCGCCGCGGCCGGCAAGAAGCCCGACGACCCCGCCGTGCAGGGCGCCCTCGAGCTGCTGCAGCGACGCCAGACCGAGGTCGCCGCGCGCCGCCCCGAGATTCAGGCCGTGCTCGACGGCGCGGTGCTCGAGCGGCGGGTCGGCGGCAGCCGGGTGATGCGCGCCCAGCTCGACCGGCTGGTCGAGGTGATCGGCGAGGGCTTGATGCGCATAGTCGTGGTGCCGTTGCGGCACGGCCTGATCCCCGGCCCGGGCGGCGGCTTCGAGCTACTCGGCTTTCCCGGCGTGGAAGACCCCGATGTGGTCTTCGTCGAGTCCCCGGTGCGCAACCTGCTGGTCCGCGACAAAGACGTGATCGCCGGGTACCACGACGCCGCCGACACGCTGATCGATTCCGGCCTCACCCGCGACGCCGCGATCCGCGAGATCCGCCGGGTGCGCAACGACCTGTAGGTCTACCCGCCGCGGACGATCGTGCGCAGCGGGGGAAACCCGTTGAAACCCACCGACGCGTAGGTCGCCGTGTACGCGCCGGTGCCGTGGATCCGCACGATGTCGCCGGGGCGCAGCGCCATCGGCAGGTCGTACGTGGTGTTCTGATAGAGGATGTCGACGCTGTCGCAGGTCGGGCCGGCCAGGATCACCGGGCCGGTGCGGGTGCCGTCGTACGTGGTGGTCATCCGGTACTGGATCGCTTCGTCCTCGGTCTCGGCGAGCCCGCCGAAGCGGCCCACGTCGAGGTACACCCAGCGGGGCTCGTCCGCGTAGGACTTGCGGGAGACCAGCACGACCTCGGTGTGCAGCACACCGCAGGGCGCCGCGACGTAGCGCCCGGGCTCGATCATCAGCGACGGCCGGAGATCTCCGAAGTACCGGGCGACGGCGCCCTCGATCGCGGAAGCGTAGGCGGAGATGGGCAGGGCGGGCGCCAGGTAGTCGACCGGAAACCCGCCGCCGCAGTTGAGCAGCCGCAGCTCGATCCCCTCCGACCGCAGCTTGGCGTAGAGCGCCGCCGCGTCGGCGATGCTCGGCTCCCAGCGACCCGGGTCGAGTTGCTGCGACCCGACGTGAAAGCAGATGCCCGCGGGGTCGAGCCCGTGCCGCGCCGCCCACCGGATCAGGTCGATCGCCATCTCGGGCGCGCAGCCGAACTTGCGGCTCAGCGGCCATCGGGCGCCCTTGCTGGAGGCCAGCACCCGGCAGATCACCCGGGAGCCGGGGGCGTGCTCGGCCAGCTTCTCCACCTCGCCGATGCTGTCGAAGGCGAAGGTCCGGACACCTCTGCCGTACGCGTACGCGATGTCGTCGGATTTCTTGATGGTGTTGCCGAACGACAGGGTGGACGGGATCGCGCCCGAGGACAGGCAGAGGTCGACCTCGTTGCGGCTGGCCACGTCGAAATGGCAGCCGGCCGCCACCAGCTCGCGCACCAGAAGCGGCTCGGGATTGGCCTTCACCGCGTAGTAGACCGGCGTGCCGGGGAAGGCCGCCGCGATACGGCGGTACTGCGCAACGGCCACCGCAATGTCGATCAGCAGATACGGAGTATCCATCAGTGGAACGGCTCGCCGAAGGTCTCCCGGATCCGGTAGAGATCGCGTAACCGGGGTTCGGTGCTCCCGGCCACCCAGCGGCTGATCGTCTTGGTCGACACGTCGAGCCTCCGGGCGGCGGCCTCCATGGTGAGGCCTTCCTCGCGAAGCCGGCCGGCCAGCCAGAGAGCGAAGCTCGTGCGCTCCGACGGGCCCGGCGAGAGAGGCGCGACCGGGGCGCGGGGCGCCGGAACGTGCGCGGCCGGCGCGACGACCGCGGGGACCCGGACCGGCGCGATATCGGGAGCGAACAGCACGTCGACCTCGGCGCTCTCGGGGAAGATGCGCAGCGAGACCTGGATGGCGCCGGCCTCGCCGGCGGCGTCGAGAAGCACCTCGGCGACGCGCTCACAGAGGACACGGATGTCGTCGTCGGAAACGGGGCTGCCGGTCAGCTGCCGGCGCACGAAATCGCGGACGTCGGGCAACGCGGCCGGTCGCGCGGGAAACGCCTGCGCGACCACCTCGATGGGCAGGATCTCGATGTTCTCCACCGTCGGCCCTTCGGGAGAGAGATTGCCGTCAACGCGAGAGCTTACGGTGACCGGACGTACCCGATCGAGTGATGTCGAGGTTTCGCGTTCGCCGGGACGGGCGTAGCGTCGCCCCCGTCTCGGCCCTGGATCGGATGGTGACGGCGGGTGACTACCTCGCCAGCGGACGAGGATGAGCGTGTGCTGCACATCCTCTGGATGAATGGCGGCCTGAGCTGCGACGGCGAGTCGGTGGCGCTGACCGCCGCGACCCAGCCGAGCATCGAGGAGATCGTGGCCGGCGCCCTGCCCGGGCTGCCGCCGATCGCCATGCATTGGCCCTATTTCGACTTCGAGAGCGGACCCGACGGCAGCGAGGGCAGCTTCATCGAGTGGTGGCACCGGGCCGACCGGGGCGAGCTCGAGCCGTTCATCCTCATCGTCGAGGGCTCGGTTCCCGATGAGAGCAACAAGGCCGAGGGCTACTGGAGCGGCTTCGGCAACGACCCGGAGACCGGGCAGCCGATCCCGGCCGGGGAGTGGCTGACCCGGCTGGCGCCCAAGGCCACGGCTGTGATGGCGGTGGGCACCTGCGCGGCGTACGGCGGGGTGCACGCCATGGCCGGCAACCCGACCGGCGCCCGGGGCGTGCCCGACTTCCTGGGCTGGGACTGGGCGTCGAAGGCGGGGCTGCCGATCGTCTGCGTGCCGGGCTGCCCCACGCACCCCGACAACCTGACCGAGACGATCCTGCATCTGCTCTACCAGGTGGCCGGGCAGGCGCCGGAGATCTCGCTGGACGAGTCGCTGCGGCCGCGCTGGCTGTTCGAGTCGACCGTGCACTCCGGCTGCGACCGGGCGTCCTACTACGACCAGAACGATTTCGCGAGCGGGTACGGATCGACGAACTGCCTGGTGAAGGTGGGTTGCTGGGGTCAGGTCGTGCGTTGCAACGTGGCCAAGCGCGGCTGGATCAACGGCGTGGGAGGTTGCCCGAACGTGGGCGGCATCTGCATCGCGTGCACGATGCCGGGCTTCCCCGACAAGTTCATGCCGTTCATGGAGTCGGCCACGTCCGAGCCGGACAGCCCGGCCGGGTACGCGCCTCTGATCCGTACGCTGCGGGGCTTCACCTTGCGCGTCGCGACCCATTGAGCCCTAGTCGCCTGCTATCCCCCGGGAGCACGACGCGGTTCCGAACCCGGTGGACACAACTGTCCGGTTCGGGCGCTGACCTGGGGGTTTTGCATGATCGGACAGTAGAGGATCCGAACCACAACTGGGTGGACAGCACTGGGGCTGGCGCCCTCCTCCCGCCGTCGTGCAGCCTGGTGACCGGGCCGGACACCACCGGCTACCCAGCGTGACGACGACTCAAGAGGTGGGACTGCCTTGCTCTGGCAACGATTGACAGCGCGGCGCGCACTGACGGCGATACCGGTGGAATGCACTCGCGGCGCCTCCTCCGTCCGGTCCCACGTTCCCATGGTCTTCCGCGAGCCCGAGGCCGGCTGGTGGGATGCGCAGACCCGGGCCACGGTGACCGTCGCCGCGGTCCGCGAGGGCGACGCCGCCTGGCACCCCGAGATGGTGATGAACAGCCTGGCCGAGATCGCCGCCGGCGAGGAACTGCTCGTGGTCTTCGGGTCGAACGCCCGCTCGGTGCAGCACGCGATGGTCGCCGACCTGCGGAGCCGGATTCCCCGGCATGAGGTCGTCGCCATGCGGGTGCGGCACCGGCACGGCGACCTGCTCCGCGACGCGGCCGCCGTGGAGCGGCTGCTCGACGCCGGCAACGTCCCGGTGGTGGTCACGTCGGTCTCCACGATGCACGAGGTGACCGCCGAGATCGCCAGTTACCTGCGGGCCGACCGGGTCCTGAGGGTGCTGCGCACGCTCGCGGGCGCCGAGCTCTACCAGGTGTGGCGCCGCAGCCCCGCGCCGAGCCTCAACTGAGAACCCACCGGTACCAGGCGTCGAGGTTCTCCCCCTTGGTCGCGGACAGCGCCAGGACCTCGGCCTTCGGATTGACCGAGGCGACATGCGAACGGCAGGCGTCGAGGTCGAAGTCGACGTACGGCAAGAGGTCCACTTTGTTCACCACAATCAGATCGGCAGCAGCGAACATGTATGGATACTTCAAGGGCTTGTCGGTCCCCTCGGTCACCGAGATGATCACAACCCGCCCCCGCTCCCCCAAGTCGAACAACGCCGGACAGACCAGGTTCCCCACGTTCTCGACGAAGAGCAGCGCGCCCCGCTCCGGCGCCAAGCGGTCGATGGCGTCGCGCAACATGGCCGCGTCAAGGTGGCAGCCGGCGCCGGTGTTGACCTGCACCACCGGGCAGCCGGCGCGGCGGATGCGCTCGGCGTCGAGCCGCGTCTCCTGATCGCCCTCGACGACCGCGACCGGTCTGACTTTGATCTCGCTGATGGTTCGCTCGAGCAGGGTGGTCTTTCCTGACCCGGGCGAGCTCATCAGGTTGATCGCGGCTATCTCGCGCGATTCCAGAAATATCCGGTTTGCGGCTGCCAGCTCGTCGTTCCGGGCCAGGACCTTCTGCTCGAGAGTGATCTCCACGGGCGAGTGCTCGTGCGAGTGAGAGTGGCCGCATCCACACGTTGCGCACATCGGGGTCAGCCCACCTCCATCGAAACGATCTGAAGCTCGCGCCCGGCCGTGACGGCCAGGTCGGCGCTGCCGCAGGGGCACAGCAGGATCGGATCTGCCAGCACGACCTCCGCCCCACAGGTGCGGCACCGCGCCTCCCCCGCGCGCTCCTCGATCTCGAGTCGAGCGCCCTCCGCGACTGTTCCCTCGGTCGCCAGGTCGAAGCAGAAAAGCATGGCCCGCGGCACCACAGCGGTCAGCTTTCCAATGCGGACGGTCACGCGTCGCACAGGACGTCCGTCGGCACGCTCGCATACAGCGTCCACGATGTTCTCCGCGATCGCGAGCTCGTGCATGGGTATGACCTCGATGTACGGAACGGATTGACATTGTCACACGCCGCAGGACTACTGTGTTACCTGCCTCACACGTACGGGCCGAGCGTCGACCCCACTGCCGCAGGGGTCAGGGACGACCCCGGAAAGATGGGTCTTCCATGCCAGACGATCCCCTCATCCATGTCTTGTGGATCAATGCGGGCCTGAGCTGCGACGGAGACTCGGTCGCGCTGACCGCCGCCACCCAGCCCAGCGTCGAGGAGATCGCCCTCGGTGCGCTGCCCGGCCTCCCGCGCATCGCGATGCACTGGCCGCTGATCGACTTCGAGTGCGGACCGACCGGCGGCGCCGACGACTTCCTGGAATGGTTCTTCAAGGCCGACCGCGGCGAGCTCGAGCCGTTCGTGCTGGTCGTCGAGGGATCGATTCCGGACGAGTCGCTGCACGCGGAGGGGTACTGGTGCGGGTTCGGCAACAACCCGGCGACCGACCAGCCGATGACGACGAGTGAGTGGCTCGATCGGCTGACGCCCAAGGCGACGGCGGTGGTGGCGGTCGGCACCTGCGCGACATACGGCGGCATCCACGCCATGGCCGGCAACCCGACCGGCGCCATGGGCGTCCCCGATTACCTGGGCTGGCAGTGGAAGTCGAAGGCCGGCATCCCGATCGTCTGCGTGCCGGGCTGCCCGATCCAGCCCGACAACCTGGCCGAGACGCTGACCTACCTGCTGTACCAGGCCACCGGCCAGGCGCCGATGATCCCGCTGGATGACGCGCTGCGCCCGACCTGGCTGTTCGGCGCCACCGTGCACGAGGGCTGCGACCGGGCCGGCTACTACGAGCAGGCCGACTTCGCCACCGAATACGGCTCCCCCAAGTGCATCGTCAAGATGGGCTGCTGGGGCCCGGTCGTGAAGTGCAACGTGCCCAAGCGCGGCTGGCTCAACGGCGTCGGCGGCTGCCCCAACGTGGGCGGCATCTGCATCGGCTGCACCATGCCCGGCTTCCCCGACAAGTTCATGCCGTTCATGGACGAGCCGCCCGGCGGCCGGTTCTCCACCACGGCCGTCGGCTGGTACGGCACCACGATCAAGCGGCTCCGCGCGATCACCACGCACACCCTGGACCAGGAGCCCAAGTGGCGCCGCAAAAAGGTGGGGGCACGAGCATGACCTCCGAGTTGGTGGAGATGTCCTGGGATCCGATCACCCGGATCGTCGGAAGCCTGGGCATCTACACCAAGATCGACTTCGCCAACAAGGTCGTGGCCGAGTGCAAGAGCACCAGCTCGATCTTCCGCGGCTACTCGATCTTCATGAAGGGCAAGGACCCGCGGGACGCCCACTTCATCACCAGCCGCATCTGCGGCATCTGCGGCGACAACCACGCCACCTGCTCCTGCTACGCGCAGAACATGGCGTACGGCGTGAAGCCCCCGCACCTGGCTGAGTGGATCGTGAACCTCGGCGAGGCGGCCGAGTACATGTTCGACCACAACATCTTCCAGGAGAACCTGGTCGGGGTCGACTACTGCGAGAAGATGGTCGCCGAGACCAACCCGGGCGTGCTCGAGCGGGCCAACCGCACCGAGTCGCCGCACGCCGGCATGCACGGCTATCGCACCATCGGCGACATCATGCGCTCGCTGAACCCGTTCACCGGCGAGTTCTACCGCGAGGCGCTGCAGGTCAGCCGCATGACGCGGGAGATGTTCTGCCTCATGGAGGGCCGGCACGTCCACCCCTCGACGCTCTACCCAGGCGGGGTCGGCACGGTCGCCACGGTCCAGCTGATGACCGACTACCTGACCCGGCTCATGCGGTACGTCGAGTTCATGAAGAAGGTCGTCCCGATGCACGACGACCTGTTCGACTTCTTCTACGAGGCGCTGCCCGGCTACGAGATGGTCGGCAACCGCCGCATCATGCTCGGCTGCTGGGGCTCCTTCCAGGACCCGGAGAACTGCAACTTCAAGTACGCGGACATGACCGACTGGGGTCGCAAGATGTACGTGACCCCGGGCATCGTCGTGGACGGCAACCTGATCACCACCGACCTCGTCGAGATCAACCTGGGCATCCGCATCCTGCTCGGCTCCTCCTACTACGAGGACTGGACCGACCAGGAGATGTTCGTGACGCGCGACCCGCTGGGCAACCCGGTCGACCGTCGCCACCCGTGGAACCAGCACACCAACCCGCGGCCGCAGAAGCGCGACCTCGACGGCAAGTACAGCTGGGTGATGTCGCCGCGCTGGTACGACGGCACCGACTACCTGGCCCTCGACACCGGCGGCGGCCCGCTCGCGCGGCTGTGGACGACCGCCCTGGCCGGCCTGGTCGACATCGGCTACGTGCGGTCCACCGGCAGCAGCGTCAAGATCAATCTGCCGAAGACGGCGCTCAAACCCTCGGTCGAGTTCGAGTGGAAGATCCCGCGCTGGAGCAACACGATCGAGCGGAACCGCGCGAGGACCTACTTCCAGGCGTACGCGGCGGGTTGCGCTCTTCATTTCGCCGAGAAGGCGCTGGCCGAGATCCGGGCCGGACGCACCAAGACGTGGGAGCCGTTCGAGGTGCCCGACGAGGGCATCGGCTGCGGGTTCACCGAGGCGGTGCGGGGCGTGCTGTCGCACCACATGGTCATCCGGGACGGGAAGATCGCGAACTATCACCCGTACCCGCCGACGCCGTGGAACGCCAACCCGCGCGACAGCTACGGCACACCGGGGCCCTACGAGGACGCCGTCCAGGGGCAGCCGATCTTCGAGGAGAACGACCGGGAGCACTTCAAGGGCATCGACATCATGCGTACGGTGCGCAGCTTCGACCCCTGCCTGCCGTGCGGCGTGCACATGTACCTGGGCGGCGGCAAGAAGCTGGAGCTGGTGCACACCCCGACCCAGTCCGCCGGGGCCGAGTGAGTGGCCGGCAAGGACTGGCGTGAGTACGCCGCGCGCATCGACGTCCTCCTGCCCGCCGCGGGCGAGAACGGCGTGGAACTCGTACGCACCGTGGCCGACCTCTACGGCGCCGGGCTCGAGCGGATGCTCGACCTGCTGCACGAGCACGGCGCGCTGACCGACGAGGCGCTCGACGCGCTGGCCGGCGACGACCTGGTCGCCGGTCTGCTGCTCGTGCACGGCCTGCACCCGCACGACGCCCCGACCCGGATAGGCCTGGCACTGCGCGGCACTGGGGTCTCGCTGATCGAGGTCACCCCCGACGGCGTGTGCCGCTTGCGTGCCCAGCACCGTCCGCACGACATCGAGCGGCTGATCGAGTCGGTGGCGCCCGAGGTCACCTCGGTTGTCGTGGAGACCTTGAAACCGCTCATCCCGGTCTCTTCGCTGTTCATCCGGCCCGCCCAGGAAGCCGGCCCGGCATGAGGGATTCCCTGGCCACGCTCCGGCGGGTCGTCCGCAACCGCCCGGCTCTCGACCGGCCGGAACGCTGCGAGATGTGCGCCGTCACCATCCACCCGGCGCATGGGCACGTGGTCGATCTGCAGTCGCGGCAGCTGCTCTGCGCCTGCCGGCCGTGCTATCTGCTCTTCACCGACGACGCCGCGCACCTGCGCTATCGGGCGGTCCCCGACCGTTACCGGGCCGTCGGCAGGTTCCTCGACGAGCGGGCCTGGGACGAGTTGCAGATCCCGGTGGGCCTCGCGTTCCTGTTCCACAACTCGGCGCTGGGACGCATGGTCGCCCTCTACCCCGGTCCGGCCGGCGCCACCGAGTCCGAGCTGGACATGCCGATCGCCGCCGACCTGCGCCCAGACGTCGAGGCGCTGCTGCTGCGGCGCGGCCGGGACGGCTACCTGGTGCCGATCGACGTCTGCTACGAGCTGGTCGGGCGGCTGCGCACGCTGTGGCGGGGCTTCGACGGCGGGCAGGAGGCGCACGCCGCGGTCGAGGAGCTCTTCGAGCGCGTGAAGGTGAGGGCGTCGTGAGCGCGTACACCTTCTCGGTGCTGGATGTCGCCGCCGAGCCGTATGCGGCGTCCCCGCAGCTGACCTGCCGCCTGCGGATCGAGGAGTCCACCGGCCGCCGGGTGCACGCGATCGCGCTGCGCTGCCAGGTGCGCATCGAGCCGCAGCGCCGCCGCTACGACGACGCCGAGCACGACGCGCTGCGGGGGCTGTTCGGCGAGCGGGAACGCTGGGGCGACACACTGAAGCCCTTCCAGTGGATGCAGGCGAACGCGACCGTGCAGGGCTTCACCGGCGAGACCGAGACCGACCTGGCGCTGCCGTGCACCTACGACCTCGAAGTGGCCGGCACGCGCTACCTGCACGCGCTCGACGCCGGCGACGTGCCGCTCAACCTGCTGTTCTCCGGCACGATCTTCACGAAGGGCGCGACCGGCTTCGAGGTCGAGCAGGTGCCGTGGGCGTGCGAGGCGCGCTGGGCGCTGCCGGTGGCCGTCTGGCGCGACATGATCGACGCCTTCTTCCCGAACTCCGGATACGTGCTGGTCAGCGCCGACATGCTCAAGGAGTTGGCCACGTACCGGGCCCGCAACGACCTGATCAGCTGGGACGAGACGATGCGGCGCCTGCTCGACGCCGCCGCCGGGGACGCGCCATGACGGTCGAGGCGGCCCGGGCGGTCGCCGACGCCGTGCTCTACGAGGGATACCTGCTCTATCCCTACCGGGCGAGCGCGGCCAAGAATCGATCACGCTGGCAGTTCGGCGTGCTCGGTCCGCCGGCGGCGGCCTCGCCGGCCTTCGCGGAGGCGCCGGCCATGGCGATGCGGTGCCTGCTTTCCCCACGCGTACGGGGTGCCGCGCTGACCATCCGTCTCCGGTTCCTTCAGCTGCAGGCCCGCGAGGTCGTCGACGCGTCCGGCCAGCTTGTCCCCTCGTTGCGGCTCGGCGACGAGACCGTGCTCAGCTGGGACGAGGCCGTCGAGCACGAGCTCACCTTCGACTACGCCGTCCCCTCCCCCGCTGCGCCCTCCTCGCCCGACAAATCCGACTTCCCGGTCCTGGTGGCCGGCGGGGTCAGCGAGGAACCTATCGGCGCGGCCGGCCGGATCGTGCGCCGGAGGTGGCCCCTGACCGCACGGCTGCGTGTGCTCGCCGAGCGGGACGGCGCTTTCCTCCGGCTCACCGTCGAGGTCGCCAACGAGCACCCCGCACCGGTAGGCGACAAGGACGACGCGATCCGGCATTCGCTGCTCGGCGCCCACCTGCTGATCGAGGCGCACGACGCCACCTTCGTCTCGATGCAGGATCCGCCGCCCTCGGCCGCCGACGCCGCGGCGCGCTGCCTCCAGGAGCGGTGCTGGCCGGTGCTGGCCGGCTCGGACACGGTGCTGCTGGGCGCGCCGATCATCCTGTACGACAACCCGGCCGTCGCACCGCAGAGCCCCGGCGCTCTCTTCGACGCCACCGAGATCGACGAGATCCTCACCCTGCGGGTCATGACGATGACCGACGACGAGAAGGCCGAGGCCCGCGCCACCGACCCACGCGCCGCCACGATCGTCGACCGCTGCGACGCGCTCAGCCCGGCCGGCCTGCAGAGCCTGCACGGCACCCGGCTCGACGACACGCCGTGGTGGGACCCGGCCACCGACGACCCCGGCCCCGACTCGGTGCTGATCGCCGGGGTACGCGTCGGCAAGGGCAGCCGCGTCCGCGTGCACCCGTCGCGGCGAGCCGACGCGCAGGACCTCTTCTTCGCCGGCAAGGAGGCCCGGGTGACCGCCGTGGTCTCCGATGTGGACGGCGGCACGCACGTGGCCCTGGTGCTGGTCGACGACCCGGCGGCCGACCTGCACGACTGGTACGGCCGGTACCTCTACTTCGCTCCCGACGAGCTCGAACCCATTCCCGAGGGGAACTGATGCTGAAACTCATAGGCGCCCTGACCACCATCGCGGCCGCCGCGGCGGCCGCCTACGTGGCGACCCTCGTGGTCGATTCGCTGCCCGACATCCAGCGCTACCTCAAGATCAGGTCGATGTGAACATTCTGGTCGCCGGCATCGGCAACATCTTCTTCGGTGATGACGGCTTCGGCCCCGAGGTGGTCCGGCGGCTGCTCGCCGAGGGTCCGCCGCCGCCCCAGGTGCGGATCGTCGACTACGGCATCCGCGGCATGTTCCTCGCCTTCGACCTGCTCGGCGTCGACCGGCTCATCCTGGTCGACGCGCTGCCGGGCGACCAGACGCCGGGCGAGCTGGTCGTGCTCGAGATCGGGCCGGGCGACATCGAGCCCACCGACTTCGACGCCCACGCGATGAGCCCCGGTCGTGTGCTCGGCGCGGTCCGGAAGCTCGGCGAGAAGCTGCCGCCGACGTACCTGGTGGGCTGCCGGATCGACACGGCCTTCGAGGACATCGGCCTCACCCCGCGGGTGGCGGCGGCGGTCCCGGCGGCGATGGAGGCCGTGCACACGCTCATCGACCGCATCCTGGCCGCGCCCGACGACAGCGATCCCGCGACGTCCGGCGTTTATTCGCCGGTCGCCCAGATATTCCGCGAGACCCGGCCCGAGCCCAAGGGCGCGCTGCTCCCCCAGAAGGTCGAGTCACCCGAGGTTTGGGGGACCTGACATGTGCCTCGGCATTCCGGGTCAGGTCGTCGAGATCGTCGAGGGCTACGCGGGGCAGCTCGCGCTCGTCGACGTCGAGGGGGCCAAGCGGCGAGTCAACATCGGCATGCTCGACTCGCCGCCGGACCCGGGCGCCTGGGTACTGATCCACCTCGGCTTCGCCGTCGAGCTCATCGACGCGCGCGAGGCCGCACGGGCGATGAGCGGGCTCGAGCTGGTAGGTCAGGCCCGCCGGCTACGCCGCCGCTACACCGTGTCGGGGCTGGTGCAGGGGGTGGGGTTCCGGCCTTTCGCGTACGCGACCGCGTCGGCCCTCGCCCTGTCCGGCTCGGTGGCCAACACCGCCGACGGCGTGGTGACCGAGGTCGAGGGTGAGGCCGACGCCGTCCACTCGTACGGACAGCGGCTGCGCAACGACGCGCCGCCGCTCGCCATGGTGATCGGCGTGTTCTCGGAGGACCTGCCGCTGCAGGGCGGCACCGGCTTCACGATCGCGTCGTCGCACGGCGGCGAGGCACACACGCTGGCCTCGCCGGACGTGGCGATCTGCGCCGACTGCCTGCGCGAGCTGCGCGATCCGGCCGACCGCCGCTACCGGCACCCCTTCATCACCTGCACCAACTGCGGGCCACGTTTTACGATCATCAATTCCCTTCCGTACGACCGGCGCGCGACCACCATGGCCGGCTTCCCGATGTGCGCGGATTGCGAGGCCGAGTACGCGGATCCGGAGGACCGGCGCTTCCACGCCCAGCCGATCGCCTGCCCATCGTGCGGGCCGACCCTCGAGCTGGTGCCCCCTTCTTCCGAGAATCCGCTCGATGCGTGCCGGCGGCTGCTGGCGGAGGGACGGATCGTTGCGGTCAAGGGGCTCGGCGGGTACCACCTGGCCTGCGATGCGCGGAACGCCGCCGCGGTGGCCGAGTTGCGCCGGCGCAAGCAACGCGGGGGCAAGCCGTTCGCGGTGATGGTGGCCGATGTCGAGACCGCGCGACGGCTCGCGGCGCTGTCCGAGGGCGATGAGGAATTGCTCGACGACATCCGGCGGCCGATCGTGCTGGCGCCCCGGCGGGCGGACGCCGGAGTCGCGGACGAGGTCGCGCCGGACAACCCGGACCTCGGCATCATGCTGCCCTACACGCCGCTGCACGTGCTGCTGTTCGGGCTGCCCGGCGATCCGCCGGGGCCGGACGCGCTGGTGATGACCTCCGGGAACCTCTCGGGGGAACCGATCGTCACCGACGACGCCGCGGCGCTGGACAGGCTCGGGGCGCTGGCCGACGCGTGGCTGCGGCACGATCGGGGTATCCGGGTGCCCTGCGACGACTCGGTGAGCCGGCACGTCGCGGGGGCCGAGCTGCCGATCCGGCGGTCCCGGGGGTACGCGCCGCTGCCGCTCGCGCTCCCGTTCGAGGTGGCGCCGGTCCTGGCCGTCGGTGCGGATCTCAAGAACACGTGCGCGGTGGCGAGCGGGCGGTACGCGTGGCTCAGCCAGCACATCGGGGACATGGACGACCTGTCCACGATCGAGGCGCTCACCCGGACCGAGCGGCACCTCGAGGAACTGACCGGGGTGCGGCCGGAGACCGTGGTGGCGGACCTGCATCCGGGGTACCGGTCGAGCGACTGGGCCAGGACGCACGCGGACGGGCGGCCGGTGCGGTGGGTGCAGCATCATCACGCGCATGTCGCCTCGGTGATGGCGGAGCACGGGCTCGGACCGGACGAGCAGGTCATCGGCATCGCGTTCGACGGGACCGGGTACGGGCCGGACGGGGCGGTGTGGGGCGGCGAGATGCTCATCGCCGACTACAAGGACTACCGGCGCGCGGCCCGGCTCGGGTACGTGCCGCTCGCCGGCGGGGATGCGAGCGTGCTGCGCCCGTACCGGATGGCTCTCGCCCACCTGCATGCCGCCGGCGTGCCCTGGCACCCGGATCTCCCCGCGGTGCGAGCCTGCCGGCCCGCCGAGCGTGACCTGCTCGCGCGGCAGTTCGGCAGCGGCGCGGACTGCGTGCCGACCTCGAGCATGGGGCGGCTGTTCGACGCGGTGTCGTCGCTGGCCGGCATCCGGCACACCGTCGAGTACGAGGCGGAGGCGGCGATCCTCCTCGAGGGACAGGCGCGTTCCGGCGGGGCGCTGGATCACCCGTACTCCTTCGAATTGTGCGTGAGTCACGACGGCCCGGATGTCGCCGACGCCGGACCGGTTATTCGTCAGGTCGCGCGCGATGTGTTGCATGGCGTGGCGGCGCCGGTAGTGGCGGCCCGGTTCCACGCGGCGGTGGCCGCGCTGATCGGGCAGATGGCCGAACGCGGGCGGGAAAGGTTCGGCATCGATGTGGTCGTGCTCGGCGGCGGGGTGTTCCAGAACGCGCTGCTGATCGAGGCGGCGCTGCGCGAACTGGGGGAACGTGGCTTCACGGCGCTGCGGCCGCGGCTGCTGCCACCGAACGACGGCGGCATCGCCCTGGGCCAGCTCGTGATCGGTTCCGTGTGAATCGGCTCTCTGTTAGGAGGTCCCATGTGTCTGGCGGTTCCCGGGCGCATTCTGCGCATCGCCGAGGCCGACGGCGTGCCGATGGCCGAGGTCGATTTCGGCGGCGTGCGCAAGAGCGTCTGCCTTCAATACGTTCCGGACGCGACGGTCGGCGAGTACGTGGTCGTGCATGTCGGCTTCGCCATTCAGCTGCTCGACGAGGAGTCCGCGCGGCAGACGCTCGTGAATTTCGGGAAGATGGGCATTCTCGAGGAGGAGTTCGGTGAAATACCTCGATGAGTTCGGCAACCCCGCGCTGGCCAAGCGGCTGGTCGAGGAGATCCACGCCGTGACGACCCGCCCCTGGGCGATGATGGAGGTCTGTGGCGGGCAGACCCACTCGATCATCCGGCACGGGATCGACCAACTGCTGCCCGCCGGGGTCGAAATGATCCACGGGCCGGGATGCCCGGTGTGCGTGACGCCGCTCGAGATGATCGACAAGGCGCTCGCGATCGCCGCTCAGCCGGGCGTCATCTTCTGCTCGTTCGGCGACATGCTGCGGGTGCCGGGCAGCAGCCAGGATCTGTTCGGGGTGAAGAGCGCGGGCGGGGACGTCCGGGTGGTGTACTCGCCGCTCGACGCCTTGAAGATCGCCCGCGAGAACCCGGAGCGGCAGGTGGTGTTCTTCGGGATCGGGTTCGAGACCACGGCGCCGGCCAATGCGATGACGGTCTATCAGGCGCGGCGGCTCGGGGTCCCGAACTTCTCGCTGCTCGTCTCGCACGTGCTGGTGCCGCCGGCGATCGCGGCCATCATGGAATCGCCGGTCTGCCGGGTGCAGGCGTTTCTCGCGGCCGGTCACGTGTGCAGCGTGATGGGTACCCGGGAGTACCCGCCGCTCGCCTCTCGCTACCAGGTGCCGATCGTGGTGACCGGATTCGAGCCGCTCGACATTCTCGAAGGAATCCGGCGGACGGTCGTGCAGCTCGAAGCCGGGCGGCACGAGGTGGAGAACGCCTATCCGCGGGCGGTGCGGGACGACGGAAATCCGGCGGCCATGGAGATGCTGCGGGACGTCTTCGAGGTGACCGATCGGACGTGGCGCGGCATCGGGATGATTCCGGACAGTGGCTGGCGGCTCTCGTCGCGGTATCGGGAATTCGATGCCGAGCAGCGGTTCGCGGTCACCGGCATCAAGACGTCGGAGTCGCCGCTGTGCCGGTCCGGCGAGGTGCTTCAGGGACTCATCAAGCCGCATCAATGCTCGGCGTTCGGGAAACAGTGCACGCCGCGGAACCCGCTCGGGGCGACGATGGTGTCGTCCGAGGGGGCGTGCGCGGCCTACTACGCCTATCGGCGGCTCGACCTGGTGCAGATCTCATGATTGATTTCGAGGGCTGGAGCTGCCCGGTGCCGCTGCGGGACACGCCGCAGGTGGTGATGGGGCACGGCGGCGGCGGGGCGATGTCGGGCGAGTTGGTCGAGCATCTGTTCCTGCCGGCGTACGGGTCGGCGGTGTCGCTCGCCGACAGCGCGGTGGTGCCGTTGCTGGGCGGGCGGATAGCGCTGTCCACCGACTCGTACGTCGTGAAGCCGATGTTCTTCCCGGGCGGCTCGATCGGGGACCTGGCCGTGAACGGGACGATCAACGATCTGGCCATGTCGGGGGCTTCGCCGCTGTATCTGTCGATCGCCTTCATCCTGCAGGAGGGAACGCCGCTCGCCACGGTGGGCAAGATCGCCACGGCGGTCGGCGAGGCGGCCACGGCGGCGGGGGTGCAGATCGTCACCGGGGACACGAAGGTGGTGGACAACGGGAGCGGGGACGGGGTCTACCTGAACACCACCGGGGTGGGCGTCGTGGACCCGGGGGTGACGATCTCGCCCGCCCGGGCCGCGCCCGGCGACGTGGTGATCATCAGCGGCGACATCGGCGTGCACGGTGTAGCGGTGATGAGCGTGCGCGCGGGCCTCGAGTTCGAGACGACCGTGGCGAGCGACACGGCGCCGCTGCACGGGCTGGTGGCGGCGATGCTGGCGTCGGGGGCCGACGTGCACGTCCTGCGGGATCCGACCCGGGGCGGGGTTGCGGCGTCGCTGAACGAACTGGCCCGGGCCGCGAAGGTGGGTGTCCTGCTGGAGGAGACGTCGTTGCCGATTCCGGCGTCGGTGGCGGACGCGTGCAGTCTGCTCGGGCTCGATCCGTTGCAGGTGGCCAACGAGGGGAAGCTGCTGGCGTTCGTGCCCTCCGATGACGCTTCCGCCGCGCTGGAAGCCATGCGGAATCACCCGCTCGGAGCGGGGGCCCGGGTGATCGGGCGGTGCGTCGAGGAGCACCCGGGGATGGTGGTGGCGCGGACCGCCCTCGGGGGGACTCGGGTGGTCAACATGCCTATCGGCGAACAGCTGCCGCGGATCTGCTGAGTCATGTCGGATTCGGGGGCGTTGCTGTTCGCCCGGTATGCGTATCCACCCAATGAGCTGGGGTATTGCGGGCCGGACGGGGCCGCGGCGATGTTGCGCTCGGATCTGCCGGGGGAGATCGCTCGGCGGGCTCAGGGGTTCGAGGGGGCCTGGGCTTATCTCGAGTACCTCAGCCGGATTGCTTCTCCGGAGTTCGGGGACGCGCTCGACCCGGCGGTCGTCGAGGCCTATTGGATTGGCAACTCCCTGCTCGACCCCTCCGATTTTCCGGATTTATTGCCATATCTTCGGGAGCGGTTTGCGGGGCAGCGCGGTGGCACCTGGGAGTCCGCCTCCGATCGCGCCATTCCGCATCACAGCTTCCACGTCTTCGGGGTCTATCCCTGGGCGGCGCTGCTGCGGCGGACCGGCAACCCGACGGCCGTGTCGGTGCTGGACCGGTGCCGGATCCGTACGGGGAAGGTGCTCGCCGTGCGTGGCGAGACGGCCACCGTGACCTCTCGCCCGCTGGTCTGGGACGGGTCGGCGCTTGCACCCGGGCGGCCGCGCGAGGAGGAGGTGGCCTGGTCGGCGGGTGGACGATCGCTGCTCGCGGGCCTCTCCCCCGGCGATCGGGTGGCGCTGCACTGGGACTGGGTCTGCGACGTGATCACCCCGGAGCAGGCCGCCCGGACCGAGTCGCTGGAGGAGCGGCAGCGGCAGGCGCTGTTCCCCGAAACTTGTCATACCCCCGGTCTAGCGTCAGCCCCATGACAACCCTCGAAGGCCGCTCCCGGTCCGCCCTCCTCGTCATCGACGTGCAGAAATCCGTGGTCGCCCAGGCGCACGACCGCGACGCCATCGTCGCCAACATCGTCACGGCGATCGACAAGGCGCGCGCCGCCGACGTCCCCGTCGTCTGGGTGCAACACAGCGACGGCAACATGCCGAAAGACAGCGAGGGCTGGCAACTGGCGCCCGAGATGTCCCGAGCCGGCGACGAGGCCCTGGTGCACAAGCGCTACGGCGACTCGTTCGAAGACACCGACCTCGAATCCGTGCTCGCCGCCGCCCAGATCGGCCACCTCTTCGTCTCCGGGGCCCAGAGCGACGCCTGCGTCCGCTCGACCCTGCACGGCGCTTTCACCCGCGGCTACGACACCACCCTGGTCTCCGACGCCCACACCACCGAAGACCTCAGCTCCTACGGCGCGCCCACCCCCGACAAGGTGATCGCCCACACCAACCTGTACTGGCAGTACCACGCGGCCCCCGGCCGCGTCGCCGGCACGGTGACGACGGCCGACATCGATTTCAAACCCTGACGGGCGCCACCGCGGGGCCTGGCAGCGTCGCGGCGGTTTCAAACCCTGACCGGCCGCCACCGCGTGGCCTCGCAGCGCCGCGGCGGTTTCAAACCCTGACCGACCGCCACCGCGTGGCCTCGCAGCGTCGCGGCGATTTCAAACCCTGACGGCCGCCACCGCGGGGGCCGGCAGCGGCGCGGCGCGGGTTCATCCGAAGTCGCAGCCCGGGTTGGCGGCGTCCTCCGAGAGCGGCTTGCCGGAGGGCAGCACGTAGAGCACTTTGAGCACGACCTCCACTTTGCCGAGGTTGCGCCCGGTGTGAACGTGGTCGCGTCCGCTGGGTTCGAAGAGGAGCCGCCCCGCGCGGTAGACGCCGTCCGGCGCGCAGGTCGCGTCGTAGTGGGTGAGCGTCCCCGCCTTGACCCACGCGTAGAGCGGCCCGTCGTGGAAGTGCCAGCCGTTGTCCGCGCCCGGCGGAATGTGGATCTCGCGCAAGATCAGATCTCGGCCGGCCCCCGTGCGCTGCCACAGCACTTTCCCGGTGACGCCCGGGTCCGGCGGCGTGGCCACGGCCGACGACCCCACCAGCAGAGACGCGGCCGCCGCGACACCGGCCCAGCGTGCGTAATTCAATGCCATATGCCCTGTTTACGGGCATCGAAACCACGCCGATCGGGATTTCGCGCACATGCCCCGCTGAACCCGCACACCCTCCGCCGTCGTGTGAGGAACAACCCTCATTCTCGTCAGGCGAAGGGCAGGGCGACATGACCAGCCCCAACGCGCTGCTGGCCCCGACCGTGGAAGGCCCGGTCAGCTCCTGGGCCGGCCTGGCCTTGGCCGAGGACGTCGACCAGGTCCTCTCCGGCGTCCGCGGCGGCAGCTGGGTCGACGCCTCCATCGGCGGCGTCTCCGCCGGCCTCGACGCGCTCGCCTTCGTGGCCGACCCGGTGGGCGCCCTCCTCCAGTACGGCATCGCCTGGCTGATCGAGCACGTCAAGCCCCTCTCCGAGGCCCTCGACTGGCTGGCCGGCGACCCTGCGGTCATCGCCGCCCAATCCCGCACCTGGCACAACGTCGCCGAGGCCCTGCGCCTCGAGACCGACGAGCTGATCCGCTCCGTCCAGTGGGACACCTCCGAGTGGTTCGGCGAGGCCGGCGACGCCTACCGCGACTGGTCCACCAACCAGCGAAACGCCGTAACCGCCCTCTCGACATCGGCCGAAGCGATGGCCACGGCCGTCGGGGTCGCCGGCGAACTGATCGCCGGCGTCCGCATCATGGTCCGCGACGCGATCGCCACGGTCGTTGCCCGGCTCATCTCCTACGCCATCGAGGAGCTCGCCACCCTCGGCCTGGCCACGCCCCTGTTGGTCACTCAGGTGACCACCCTCTGCGCCCAGTGGTCCAGCCGCATCGCCCGCTGGCTGCACGGCCTCGTCTCCAGCATCCACCGCCTCCGCACCCTGACCGACCAACTGGCCGAGGCGCTGGAAGCTCTCCAGAGGCTCCTCCGCCGCCTGGGCGGCGCCGAAAGCAAGGCGCCAGAGCCGGTTCTCCACCGGGTGCGGAAGCGCGGCGCCGGCGCGACCCAGTATTTCCGGCTCGAAGTGGCATACGCCGTCGCCGAGAAGTACGGCATCGACCTCTCCGGACTCGACATCTCGCTCGGCGACAAGGCTCACCGAGGCGAATGCGGCAGCACCTATCGGGACGGAAGCATCGAGCTTTATTCGCCGGGCTTCCGCAGCGAGGAGGACCTCGCCCGCACTCTCGTCCACGAGAAGTTCCACCGTGACGAACTCGCCCTCGGCATCCCGTTTCCGCAGGACGAGGCGGAAAGGAATCAGTGGGAGGATCGGGCCTACGACTACGAGGACGAGTGGTGGGACAACCAACCGATCCGACCGGAACCGAGGACGAGATGACGGCGACCTACGAGGACTGGCTGGACGTATACGACGTGGTCTACGACGCAGTGCCCGGCAACGCCGACGTCGCCTGTCCCAACTGCGGCCATCACACCCTGCGGCTTGTCTTCACCGCCGATCCCGACCGGGATGTCGGCTACGGCTCCTTCTGGTGTGACACCTGCCTGCTCGGTGTCGGCCTTTCACGGGTGGTGATCCCGGACGGCGCGATCGTGCGGGACAGACGCCTCCCTCCCGAGGAGAGGGTGCCCAAAGTCCCCAACTTCAGGCTCGTGAACTGATCGCGAGGCAACCGCTACAAGCTGGCCATATAGCGAAACTCCAGTGAAACACCCCCTGGTTAGCGTCGGGCCCTCTCCAGGGAAAGCGAGTTTCGCATGGCCTCCTACATAGATCGACGTTCCCTGCTTCGTGGTGGCGCCGGGCTTGGGCTCCTCGGCGTCACCGGCGCGGTCCTCGCGGCCTGCGGGGACGACTCGGATGCCGCCTCCGGCACTGAGAGCAAGAGCTTCGGGGCGCTGAACTATCAGCACTCCTGGGTCAAGAACGTCGAGTTCGCCGGCGCCTACATCGCGGACGCCAAGGGGTACTACACCTCCGCCGGCTTCGAGAGTGTCAACCTCATGGCGGGCGGACCGAACGTCAGCCAGGACGCGGTCGTCGCCTCCGGCAAGTCGCTGCTCGCCATCTCGTCGCCGGACATCACCGCGGCGGCGATTCTCAAGGGAGCGCCGATCGTCATCGTCGGGGCGCAGTATCAGAAGAACCCGTTCTGCATCATGAGCCTCGCGAGCGCGCCGATCACCAAGCCGGAAGAGATGATCGGCAAGAAGATCGGGGTGCAGGCTACCAACGAGCCGGTCTGGAACGCATTTCTCAAGGCCAACGGCATCGACCCGGGCAAGGTCACCAAGGTGCCGGCCCAGTTCGACCCGTCGCCCCTGGTGTCCAAGGAGGTCGACGGCTGGTTCTCGTTCTTCACCAACGAGCCGAACCTGCTCAAGACCAAGGGCGTCGACACCGCCGTGATGCTGCTCAACGACCACGGCTACCCGATGGTGTCCGAGACGTACGCGGTCCGGAAGGAAACCCTCGCCAAGGATCGCGACAAGCTGAAGGCCGCCCTGATCGGCGACGTCAAGGGGTGGACCGACTCGCTCGCCGACCCCAAACTCGGCGCCGGCCTCGCCGCCACCAAGTACGGCAAGGATCTCGGTCTCGACGAGGCGGAGCAAGTGCTCGAGTCGACCGCGCAGAACACCGTGGTCTCCACCGCCGACACCAAGGCGAACGGCCTCTTCACGATCACCGACGAGCTGGTCGAGGAGACGCTCAAGACGCTGGCCCTGGGCGGCACCACCATCGCCAAGGACCAGCTCTTCGACCTGTCCGTCATCACCGAGGTGTACGCCGAGAACCCCACTCTCAAGGGGGCGGCCTGACCATGGAGGGCCGGGGGATCGTGTTGCGGCAGCTCACCAAGCAGTTCACGATCCGCCGGTCCACCGTCACCGCGCTCGACCGCGTCGACCTGGACACCCCGGCCGGCGCGTTCGTCGCGCTGCTCGGCCCGTCCGGGTGTGGGAAGTCGACGATCCTGCGCATCCTCGCCGATCTTGAACAGCCGACGTCCGGTCACGCGTACATCCACGGCGAGGAACCCGCCGCCACCCGCCGCAACCACCATCTCGGCATCGCGTTCCAGGACGCGGCCCTGCTGCCCTGGCGCTCGGTGACCGCCAACATCCGCCTGCCGTTGGAGGTCAGCGGCGTGAAGGTGGACGACGCCACGATCGCCGATCTGATCCGCCTGGTCGGTCTCGAGGGCTTCGAGCGGGCCCGGCCCGCCCAGCTCTCCGGCGGCATGCGCCAGCGGGTGGCGATCGCCCGCGCGCTGGTCGTCGAGCCGCGGATCCTGCTGCTGGACGAGCCGTTCGGTGCGCTCGACGAGATGACCCGGCAGCGGCTCAACCTGGAGCTCCAGCGCATCTGGACGGAGCGGGCCACCACGACGCTGCTGGTCACCCACTCGATCGCCGAGGCGGTGTTCCTCGCCGACACGGTCGCGGTGATGAGTCCGCGCCCCGGACGGATCGTCGCCCAGGTGGACATCGACCTGCCAAGGCCGCGCACGCCGGAGATGATGCGCACCGCCCGCTTCCACGAGCTCGAGGACCAGCTGAGCGCGATGCTGTTCGGGGAACGGGAAAGGGTCGGATGAGACGACTGCATGGCGTCGCCGGCGTGGTGGTGCTCCTGATCGTCTGGGAGATCCTCGGCCGCACCGTGTTCGCCGACAGCCGGGCCGTTCCGCCCCCGTCCGCGATAGTCCGGCAGATGGGCCACGACGGGGGGAGCTTCTACTGGCCCAACATCGCGACCACGGTGCGAGAGGCCGGCCAGGGCTGGCTGTGGGGCAACGCCATCGCGATCACCCTGGCCTTCCTGCTCATCCAGTTCCCGTTGATCGAACGGGCCGGCATGCGGCTGGCCCTGGTCTCCTACTGCCTCCCGGTGATCGCGATCGGCCCGGTTCTGGCCGTGCTCTCCAGCGGCGACACCGCCAAGGTCATCCTGGCCGCGATCTCGGTCATCTTCACCACCCTGGTCGGCACGCTGGTGGGGCTACGCAGCGCCGACCGCACCAGCCTCGACCTCGTGCGCGCCTACGGCGGCGGACGGTGGACGCAGCTGCGGCGGGTACGCATGCGGGCGAGCCTCCCCAGCCTCTTCGCCGGCCTGCGGATCGCCGCCCCCGCCGCCATGCTCGGCGCGATCATCGGTGAATACCTGGGCGCCGAGTCCGGCCTGGGCGTGGCGATGATCAACTCGCAGCAGAGCCTCGCCGTGGAGCGGACCTGGGGCATCGCCCTGGTGGCCACCGCCATCTCCGGCGGCGCGTACGGCCTCACCGCCCTGGCCGGCCGCGCACTCACCCCGTGGGCTCCGAGGACCGCCCGATGAAGGCGGCGTTGCGCCTGCTTCGGGGCATCGGCGGCGCCGCGCTTTCGGTGGTGGTCATCTGCGGCCTCTGGCAGCTCCTGGTCAAGGGGCTGCACCTGGATCCCTTCCTGACCCGGGGTCCGCTCGACGTCTGGCGCTACCTGACCGACCCTGCCCACGACGCCGAGCGAGCCCTCCTCTGGCAGGCCACCCGGACCACCGCCGTGGACGCCATGATCGGCCTGATCGGCGGCACGCTGGCGGCCCTGATCACCGCCCTGGCCTTCGCCGTCTGGCGGGGCGTCGAGCAGACCCTTCTCCCGATCGCCATGGCGCTGCGCGCGGTCCCGCTCGTGGCCATGACGCCGCTGATCGCCCTGGTCTTCGGCCGCGGCCTGGCCGCCGTCACGGTCATCGCCGGCATCGTGACGTTCTTCCCGGTCCTGGTGAACGTCTCGCTGGCCCTTCGCGCGGTCCCACGCTCCTCGACGGACCTGATGCGCGCCTACGGCGCCGGTCCCTTCTCGACCCTGCTGCGCGTCCAGCTTCCCGGCGCGCTGCCGGCGCTGTTCGCCGCCATGCGCGTGGCCGCCCCGCTGGCGCTGGTGGGCGCCCTGCTCGCCGAATGGCTGGCCACCGGCAAGGGACTCGGCTACCTGATGCTGGCCTCGGTGACGACCTTCGAGCTGGACCGCATGTGGGCCGGGGTGACGATCGTGACGGCCGCCTCGATCCTGCTCTACACGCTGATCAGCTTCATCGAGCAGCTCACCCTCACCCGTTACGCCCCCGACCAGGCACAAACGCTCTGACGCGACCGGCCGGTCGGCCCCGGCTAGTGATCAACTCCAGCCGAGGCCTTACTTATGACGCGGGTCACAGGTTAGATTCATGGAAATTGATCGATTCTCTGGGTGGCTGACATGGCGGATCAGTTCCAGATCGTGACCGACCCGGTGGCCAACTCGGTGGCGGTGTCCGCCATCTTTGCGGTGTTGCCGCTGCTCACGCTCTTCATCCTGCTCGGGGCGCTGCGGATGCGGGCCTGGCTCGCCGGGGTCATCTCGCTCGTGGTCGCGCTCGTCGTGGCGATCGTGGTGTACAGCATGCCGGTGGGGACGGCGCTGCTGTCCGCCACCGAGGGGGCGGCCTTCGGGTTCTTCCCGATCTTGTGGATCGTGCTCAACGCGATCTGGGTCTACAACCTGACGGTGGTCAGCGGGCACTTCGACGTGCTGCGACGGTCCATGGCCCGGGTCAGCCCGGACATGCGTATTCAAGCGATCATCGTGGCGTTCTGCTTCGGAGCGCTGCTCGAGGCGCTGGCGGGGTTCGGCACGCCGGTGGCGGTCACCGTGGTCATGTTGATGGCGCTGGGGTTCCCGCCCGTCCGGGCGGCGGCAGTGGCGCTGATCGCGAACACGGCGCCGGTGGCGTTCGGGGCGCTTGCCACGCCGATTGTGACGCTGGGGACGGTCACGTCGGGGGCAGTGGATGATCCGCGGCTCAACACCGACACGCTCGGGGCGATGGTGGGGCGGCAGACGCCGCTGCTCGCGCTGATCGTTCCGCTGATCCTCGTTGCGGTGATCGATGGGCGGCGGGGCGTCCGGCAGACCTGGCCGGCGGCGATCGTGGCGGGGGCCGTGTTCGCGGTGGGGCAGTTCGTCGCGGCCAACTACGTGTCGGTTCCGCTGACGGACATCATCGCGTCGCTGGCGGCCGCGGCGGCCGTGGTGCTGCTGCTGCGCATCTGGCAGCCGGCCGAGATACCGCCACTGCACGAGGACGCCGACTCGGTGATCGTCGGCGCCGGAACATCCGGCCGGGCGACGGGCGCCGCCGGCGACGGACCGGCGGCGGCGGCCGACAGCGGGCTGGGTGGCGGGAGCGCCGAGCGGCCGAACGGAACCGCGGCCGGCAGGAATGCCGGCGGCAACACGGGCGAGAACAACGCGGCGACCGGGGACGACGGAGCCAAGAACGGCGGGCGGGAGACGTACGCGCCCAGGAGCGCAAGCATCGACCAGCGCGACTCGGCCGCGGAGATCGCCCGCGCCTACGCCCCGTATCTGATCATTATTGCGATCTTCTCGATCGCCAACATCGGACCGATCAAGGACGCTCTCGCCAAGGAGCCCTGGACGGTCGTCTTCGGATGGCCGGGCCTGCACGTGCTGAGCGCCAGCGGAAAACCGGTCTCGTCGACCAACTTCACGCTGGGCTGGCTGCCGGCCGCCGGCACGCTGATGATCCTCGCGGGCATCCTCACCGCGATCGTGCTGCGGGTGAGCGCGAAGAAGGCGATCCGCGCCTACGGCGAGACGTACGTGACGCTGCGGCACGCGATCGTGACGGTGATGGCGGTGCTGGCGCTCGCCTACGTCATGAACCAGTCGGGGCAGACCAACACGCTCGGCGAGTTCCTGGCGCAGGCGGGCAGCTTCTTCGTCGTCCTCTCGTCGATCCTCGGCTGGATCGGGGTGGCCGTGACCGGCTCGGACACTTCATCGAACGCCCTGTTCGGCGCGCTTCAGGTGCAGACCGCGACCAAGGCCGGCCTCGATCCCCTCCTGCTCGCCGCGGCCAACTCGTCCGGCGGCGTCCTCGGCAAGATGATCAGCCCGCAGAACCTGGCGATCGCCGCGGCGGCCGTGGGCATGGCCGGCCGGGAGGGCGACATCTTCCGCAAGGTGGTCGGTTGGAGCGTGGTTCTGCTGGCCGTCATGTGTGTGCTGGTGACCTTGCAGGGCACCCCCGTTCTCGACTGGATGATTCCCTAGCGACGCGCGACGCCCAGCGTGGTGAGGCGGACGCTTTCGAGAGCCGCCTCGCCGTCGCTGGTTACGGCGAGGGCGATGGTGTTGCGGCCGCGTGGGTTCAGTACGCCGGTGGGCAGGGCGAACGTGTGCTGCGGGCCGACGTCGGCGATGTACTGGCCCATGTTCCAGCCGTTCACGAAGATCAGCACCCGGTAGTGCCGGTCCGAGCGCGGCGTCGCCGGGTCGCCGATGGTCAGGCCCAGCGAGGCGTCGATGTCTGCGGGGATCTTCAGGTCGAAGCTGGTCCGGTACCACGACGTGCCCGCGACGGCGGACGTGTCGGGGACGGCACGGGCCGACCACGAGCGGTCCGGGAAACCGGGCAGCGACCAGCCGTTGCGCTCGCCGTAGAGGCCGCCGTTGTTGAGCGGCCCGCGCACCGGATCCACGCCGGCCGTGCCCTGGACGCGCCAGGTCACCCCGCTGGGCACGACGCCGTCGAAGGTTGCGCCGATCACGCCGCGCCCCTCCTTGTGGGCGTCGTTGACCCCGCCGTCCTCGTTGTGCGAGTTGTTCCGCACCATGATCGAGAGCACGTGCGGCCCGTCGGTGAGCAGCGCGGGCGGGACCGTGAACGTGTCGTTGTTACGGGTCGGCGGCGCCGCCACCCCGCTCGGGATCGTCCGCTGCCCGAGGTAGGCGCCGTCCAGCCAGGCCTGAGCCAGCCCCGCGCCGCCGCCACCCCAGTCGAGCGTCACGGCGGCCGGCGCCGGGCCGTCGAAGTGCCCGCGATACCAGATGTCGCCGTGATGGAAGCCGTAGTCGTCGGCGGTGAGCACGACCTGCCCGGCCGGTGGCTTCGTGGTGCTGTTGGTGGAGGTCAGGCCGGCGGTCCGCCATGCGGCGTCGTCGAAGCCGGGCTTCGCCTCCGGCGACTCCGCGGCATAGCGCCAGGCGGTCAGGTCCGGCAGGACGATCTCCCGAGGTCCGGGCAGATGGCGTACGGCGAGCAGCGCGCCACCGGAAGATCGGGCCGCGACCGGTTTGCCGTTCCAGGTGAGGGTGCGCGCCGGACCCCACACTTCGAGCGGCGCGGAGGCCGTGGTGTCCCCGGTGAGAGCGAGCCGGCCGTCGTGCACCCGCGCGGCGCGCACGAGTTGCGGCCCCCGGACGAGCACGTCATCCACGCGCCAGAAGGTCGCCGCCGCGTCCTCGTCGGCCACCAGAAGCGTCAGGCTCGGGCGGTCGGGTGCGGTCACCCGTACGCGAATGATGCCGTGATGAGAGTAGGTGAGCCGCAGATCGCCCGTTTTCGCGTCGTAGGCGGCGGAAGCCGCCCCTTCGAGAACCTGGACCTTGGGCTCGGTCGGATAGCGCAGGACCGTCTCCCCCGCCTCGCCGTCGCGGCCGTGCAGCAGCGCCACCCCGCGCAGGTGCGTCATGATCTCGGAGGTCGAGTAGACGAGGTGGTTGCCCTCGAGGTCGTAGTTCGCGACCAGCGTCTTCGCGTCCTGCCCGTTGAGTCGCAGCGGCACGGTGTAGGAGCCGTCCGCGGTGATCAGCGGGAAGGTGAAGCTGTCGTCGGTCGTCGCGTTCGACGGGTTGTGCACGGCGAAGTAGAAGTTCGTGCCGGTCTCGGCGTTGACGGTGTGCTCGATCCGCGCGGCGGTCGAGGACGCAGGCACGTCGTCGCCCTTGTCCACCTTGGTCAGCGGCGCGACGCTTTGCACGAAGTAGCCGAGTGTCTTGAGCGTCTGCGCCTTGGGCCGCAGCTGCCGGCCCTCGTCGATCGCCGCGCCGTAGTCGTAGGAGGTGTAGACCACCGGCGCCGGCAGCCACCCCCACGACGTGCCACCGGAGACCATGTAGAAGTTCTGCACGGTGAGCCGGTTGGCGATGTTGGCGCCGTAGAAGACCCGCTCGTAGCCCGGCCCCTGGCGAAGCGCGGTGCACGGGTACGTGCCGACGCTGCCCCAGTAGTCGAACCAGCCACCGCCGAACTCGGCAGTGAAGCCGGGCGTCTTGTCGGAGGCGGTGGCGCCGCCCTTCGCCCCGCCGGCGCCCTGGATGCCCCAGTCGGGCGCCACGTTCGGCGAGCCGACGGTGCCGTCGGTGCGGCACGTGCCGCCCGGATAGCCGTCGAACGCGTACAGGTCGACCGGGCCGGGAAGGGTGCCGGGGACGGTCGAGGAGGGCGGCACCCAGTAGCCGTTGCGGCCCTTGTCGTTGTGGAAGATCGGCACCTGGATGCCGTCGGCGCGGGCCTTGTCGTACAGGTGCTGCAGGTAGTTGCGTTGCGAGGCGCCGGTCGCGGCGAGCTCGTTCTCGATCTGGTACAGGATCACTGAGCCGCGGCCGTCGGTCACCTGGTGGCGGGCGATGATCGCGTCGATGGCGCTCTGCCACTCGTCGGTGGCGGCGAGGTAGTCGGGGGCGTCGCTGCGGGCGCGGCCGGCCTGGGTGGCGAGCCACGCGGGGAAGCCACCGCCGTCGGTCTCGGCGTTGATGTACGGGCCGGGGCGGGCGATCACGTACAGGCCGACCTGGTCGGCGATGGTGAGCAGGCGGTCCATGTCGCGTACGCCGGTGAAGTCGTAGATGCCGGGCGCCGGGGAGTGGTAGCCCCAGTCGAAGTAGAAGGAGACGGTGTTGAAGCCGATCGCCTTCATCTTCTCGAGGACGTCGCGCCAGAGGGCGGGGCTGGGAAGACGGAAGGGGTGCATCTCGCCCGACCAGAGGAAGGTCCGCTGCCCGTCGATGATCATCGAGTACTGATCGAAGGCGACGGTGTGCTGCTCCGCCCTTTGTGCCGGCATCGCAGCTCCTTGCGCGGGCGTCGCGACGTACCCGATGCCCAGGAGCACGACCGCTGCCGCCGTCGCCAGGAAAGCCCTTACCTTCTCGAAGCGCATCGATACATGCTGATGCGTTCGACGGTGTGCCGTCAAGCGTCAGCTGGTGGGGTCAGTTCGGTCGAGCAGCTGGCTCATCGCCTGCAGCAGCTGGTCGTTCTGGAAGGGCTTGTGCAGCAGCGGCGCGTCCGGCGGCAGCTCCTGCCCGCCCGGCGCCGGCCCGCTCGTGTAGCCCGACATGAACAGCACCGGCAGCTCCGGGCGGGTCTGGCGCAGCTCCGCCGCGAGTTGGGTGCCCGACATGCCGGGCATGATGACGTCGCTGAGCAGGGCGTCCACCTGCAGGTTGCCGTCCAGACAAAGCTTCAGCGCCTCCTGCGGATCGCCGGCCGCGTGCACCTCGTAGCCGGCCTTCGTGAGGATGCGGCAGACGATGTCGCGTACGCCGTCCTCGTCCTCGACCACCAGGATGCGCCGCCCCGCGCCGCCGGCCGGTGACGAGCGCGCGGGCGCGGCCGGGCCGGACGGCGCCTCGGCGCTCACCGGCAGCCGCACCCGGACCGTGGTCCCCTGGCCGGGCTGCGAGTCCAGCGTGATCGTTCCGCCCACGTCCGCGACCACCCCGTACGCCGTCGCCAGGCCCAGCCCGGTGCCTTTGCCCCGGCCCTTCGTGGTGAAGAACGGCTCGAACGCGCGTGCCGCCACCTCGGGGGCCATCCCGACGCCGGTGTCGGTGATGCTCAGGCAGACGAAGCGGCTGTCGTCCTCGACGCTGGTCGCAATGGTGAGCCGGCCGCCCGTCGGCATCGCGGCGCGGGAGTTCATCACCGCGTTCATCAGCACCTGCTCGAGCTTGCTGCGGTCCATGGTGATCGCCGGCAGGTCGGCCGAGAGCATCGTGCTCAGCTCGATGTCCTCGCCGAGCGTGCGGGCGAGCAGGCGCTGCATGTCGGCGGCGACCGTGTTGAGGTCGAGGGTCTCGGGGCGGGACGGCTCGAGCCGGCTGAAGATCAGCAGCTGGCGGGTGAGGCCGCTGCCGCGCGCGGCGGCCTGCTCGATGGCCTGCACGTCGGGGCGTACCGGGTGGTCGGCGAGCTCGTCGGCGAGGATGTCGGCGTAGCCGGAGATCACCGCGAGAATGTTGTTGAAGTCGTGGGCGATGCCGCCGGCGAGCTGGCCGAGCGAGTCGAGCCGTTCGGCCTGGCGCAGCTGCTGTTCGAGGCGGGTCCGCTCGGTGATGTCGCGCAGGATCCCCTCGACCGCGACGACCCGCCCGGTCTTGTCGGTGACCGAGCTGGCCCGCTGCTCGACCCAGGCGGCGCGGCCGGCGTGATGCCGGAAGTGGATGGTGAGCGTGCCCGGCTCGATCGAGCGCCAGGACGCCTCGAGCGTGGCCCGGTCCTCGGTGTCGACCGTCCGGAAGATCAGCTCGGGGTCGGCGTAGAACTGCTCGGGCTGGTATCCGGTGATCTCCTCGACCGCGGGGCTGAGGTACTCCATGGCGGCCGTCGGGTGCAGCCGGTAGCGGAAGATGACGTCCTGGGCGTGCTCGGCGATCAGCCGGAACCGCTCTTCGCTCTCCCGCAGCGCGGCCTCGGCGCGTCGCCGCTGCCGCCGCTCGGCCGCTTCGTGCAGTTCGCGCTGCACGGCGGGGGCGAGCCGGGCCAGCCGGTCCTTGAGCACGAAGTCGCGGACGCCGGCGCGCATCATGGCGGCCGCCGACTCCTCGCCGACCTGGCCGCTGACCAGCAGGAACGGGATGTCGGCGTCGTACTCGCGCACCTGCTCGAGCGCTTCCTCAGCGCGGAACACGGGCATGTTGTAGTCACAGATCACCACGTCGGGCGACCGCTGCTCGATCGCGCGGGCCACGCCGCCGGGGGTGTCCGCACGGTTGTGGCTGACGTCGAGGCCGGCCCGGGCCAGCTGGCGGACGATCAGCACGGCGTCGTCGTCGCTGTCGTCGATGATCAGCAGATGCATGGCGCTCACCCACCCCGCCCCGACGGCGCGGGTTCGTTGACCAGAAGCCAGTAGATGCCGAGGGCGTTCACGGCCGCGACGAACTCCTCGAAGACCACGGGCTTGCGGACGAAACTGTTGGCGCCGAGCCGGTAGCTCGCCATGATGTCGCGCTCCTCGTTGGAGGTGGTCAGCACCACGACCGGCAGGTTCTCGGTGCGCTCGTCCGCGCGGATGCACCGCAGCACCTCGAGCCCGTCGATCTTGGGCAGCTTGATGTCGAGCAGGACGATCGCGGGCCGCAGCCCCTCGCCCTGTTCGGGCAGCAGGCGCAGCAGGGCCTGCTCGCCGTCGGTGGCGACCACCACCTCGTTGCGGATCCGGTTCTTGGTGAAGGCCCGGACGGTCAGCAGCGCGTCGTCGGGGTTGTCCTCGACCAGCAGGATCGGCCGCTCGGTCATCGGAGCTCCCAGTCGGCCGGCGCGGGGGTGAGGTTGAACCGGAACGCGGCGCCCTCGCCGACCGCGCCCTCGGCGAGAATCCGGCCGCCGTGCCTCGTGATGATCCGGTGCACGATCGCGAGCCCGATCCCGGTGCCTTCGAACTCGCCGGCCGAGTGCAGCCGCTGGAAGGGATCGAACATTTTATCGGCATATTTCATGTCGAAGCCCGCGCCGTTGTCCCGGACCTCGAAGACGTCGACCCCCGACTGCGGATGCATGCCGATCGAGATGACCGGGCCGGCGGATTGTGCGGTGAACTTCCACGCGTTGCCCAGCAGGTTCTGCAACACCAGGCGGATCAGGTGCGGATCACCCTGCGCGTGCAGATTGTCCGGAATCTCCCAGCGAACGACCCGTGCCGGGTCGGCGGAGGACACCTCGGCGGCCACCTCCCGGGCGAGCGCGCTCAGATCGAACGCGTCCCGCCGCAGCTGTGACCGGGTGGCCCGGGACAGGTGCAGCAGGTCGTCGATCATCTGGGCCATCCGCCCGACGTTCGCCTGGATCCGCTTGAGGTAGCCCTGCGCCTCCTCGTCCAGGTCTCCGGCGTAGTCCTCGAGCAGCACCTGGCTGAAGCCTTCGAGCGAGCGCAGCGGCGCGCGGAGGTCGTGCGAGACCGAGTACGCGAACGCGTCCAGCTCCCGCGTCGACGCCTCCAGCTCGGCCGTGCGCTGCCGGACCCGCAGCTCGAGCTCGTCATTGAGGCGGCGCACCTCCTCCTCGGCCCGCTTACGCGCGGTGATGTCGGTGGAGATGCCGCAGATCGCGTACGCGTGGCCGTGCTCGTCGTGCAGCGGGAACTTCACCGTCACGTACGTGTGCAGCCCGTTCTCACCCGGCGCCTGCTCCTCCACCTGCAGCGGCACGCCGCGGGCGATGGCCGCCAGGTCGTTCGCCCGGAACTCGTCGGCGATCGGCCCCTCGAACAGGTCGTGGTCGGTGAGTCCGACGATGTCCTCGCGGTGCAGGTTGAACAGCCGCTCGTACTCCCGGTTGACCAGCAGATAGTGCCCGTCGACGTCGCGCATGTAGATCACGGCCGAGGTGTGGTCGATCAGCGCCATCAACTGCTCGTGCCCGACCCGCACCGGAGGCCGGGTGCCGGTGCTCACGACAGACTCCTGTTCACCTGTCACCCCACCAGCGCGACCGAGACCGATGCGGCCGACGGTACCTCCGGTTCGGCCCCCTTTTCGGCGGTTTCCGCGGAGAGGGCCGATCGCAGCGGGGCGAGCGTGTGCTCGTGCCGGGCGCGGGTGAGCCGCTCCAAGAACGTCTCGTTCATGCCCGTCGTACCCGTCCGGTTGGACACCAGCGGCTTGTCACCCTGCCCGGCCAGATCCCGCCGCCGCTGCGGCTTGAACAGGAACTTCTTGCTCAGCATGAGGTGCGCGCCGGCGGCCCGGGCATGCGCGGTGAGCAGCCGGTACCAGTCGATCAGCGCCGGGTGGCTGCCGAGCACCGCGCCGGCCGCCTCGCGCAGCTCGTCCGGTTTGATGCACTGCTCGGCCAGCAGCCGCTCGGGCAGCGTCGGCTGGGTCATCAGCTCCTCGAGCGCCTGCCGCTCCTCGTCGAGCAGCGCCGGGAACAGCCGGCGTACGTGCTGGTCGTAGCCGGTCAGACCGATGCCGAGCAGGAAGTCGCGCTTGAGCGACTCGGGGTCGAGCGCGCCGCTGGGCGGGATGTCGTCGCGGGTCCAGTGCACCGCGAACTGCCGGAACACGTCGAGGAAGTGCTCGTCCGGCATGCTCTGACCGGGCGGCAGCGACGCGAACTCGAGGAACAGGCGACGCATCGCCTCGATGAGGTCGGTGGCCACCCGTACGCGTTCGAGCGCCTCGTCGGAGATCAGGCTGATCTCACCGCCGCTCAGCGGCGAGAGCAGTTCGTTGACGGCCAGCTCGATCGCCTCGCTCTTCTTGATCAGCAGGAAGAACCGCTCCTCGCCGGGCGTGCCGGTGTAGCTGCGGATCCGGCCGTCGTCGAAGACGCCGGGCAGCACCGACATGAGCTCGTTCCCGCGGCGCACCTCGAGCGTGCCCACGTTCCACCGCACCAGCGACGCATAGCTGTCCCGGCCATAATGCCCGCGGCCGGTGCGAGCGGCCAGCGCCGCGAAATACTCGCGGAACGGCCGCTTGTCGACAGCCAGGCCGTCGAACGCCCGTTCCGGGCTCTGTTTGCCGCCCGGATTCCATTCCTGATAATGGCGGGCCACCGAAGCACCGACGAAGCCGAGCCGCACCACCAGCCGTTGCGCCGCCTCCGGCGTCAGGCCGTCGACCGCCGGGAGCTGCGGAAACAGCACGTCGCGCGCCTGATCGGCGAGCATGCCGGGCGAGATGTCACGCGCCAGGATCGCCCGGTTCAGCCGGGGTAGCTCGTCGTCGACCCATTGCCCCATTTGCCGCACTACCAATCGAGACACCCCTTCGCGGGAGGCCTTTACATCCCTATCGACCGGGCGGTCGGTTTTCTTAGCGGCATTGACACTGATAGATGCCAATGCGAGGGTACGGAGCACCGGCACCAGCGTGTCGCCGACCCGGCACGCCCAGCCACCATCGGCGGCGGGCGATCCCTGCCGCCACGAAGCAGAAGGGATCCCCCATGCGTCTTCGACGCGTCCTCGCCCTCGGCGCCACCGCGCTCGCGACCGCCACCGGCATCGTCGCCGGCCCCGCCGCGGCACAGGCGGCCCCGGCCGCCGCCGTCGCGGCCACCACGCTCGCCTCGACGATCGCGCTCAGCAACTGCTCGGCGTCGCTCGTGCGCTACCCCAGCTCGGCCAGCAGCGACCGGGCCATGATGCTCACCAACGGGCACTGCTACGAGGGCGGTTTCCTCGGCGCCGGCCAGGTGCTGCAGAACCGGACCAGCAGCCGGTCGGGCACGCTGCTGAACGCGAGCGGGCGCTCGCTCGCCACGGTCCGCGCCGACCGCGTCCTGTACGCGACGATGACCGGCACCGACGTCACGCTGTACCGGCTCACCTCGACCTACGCCACCCTGTCGAGCCGCTATGGCGCGACCGCGCTGACCATCTCGGCGAGCCACCCCGCGGCCGGGGCGAGTATCGCTATCCCGTCCAGCTACTGGAAGCAGATCTGGACCTGCAAGATCGACGGCTTCGTGGGCACGCTGCGCGAGGACGAGTGGACCTGGCGCGACTCGATCCGGTACGACGTCAACTGCGACACGATCCACGGCACGTCGGGCTCGCCGATCGTGGACGCCTCGTCCGGGCAGATCGTCGGGATCAACAACACCGGCAACGACGACGGCGAGATGTGCACGCTCAACAACCCGTGCGAGGTCGATGCGAACGGGACCACGCACGCGTATCAGGGGCAGAGCTACGGCGAACAGACGTACTGGTTCACCACATGTCTGACATCGAGTCGTACGATCGATTTGTCCGTCTCGGGTTGTCTTCTGACCAAACCGACAACCTGACTCGTCCGTTCGGACGAATCACTGCAGGTCCGGCGGCTATTCGCCGCCGGATCACATTTCCCGGAATCGAATTGTCGCGCCGCCCTTTTCACCTAATCGTGTTTGCGTTTCCGACCGGACAAATGCCGTGATTTTCCTATGATCATCACATCGGCAATGAGGGTTATTCAGGGCCTACCTTGACCGACGCATTACCGCAGGTAGACACGGCGGTCTCCACCGCCCTGAATAATCCTCATTTATCCCGGACACGAAGAGGTGAATCGATGAATAAAGCAACCCGCATGCTCGTGATGACCGGAATGGCGATCGTCGCGGGAGCGACGTTCAGCGCAGGCCCGGCGGCGGCCGCCTCGGCCTCGCCTGCGGCGTCGGACAGCAAGGCCGCCACCCAGTCCGCGGGCCACGGTGACCGATCCAAGATCGTCGGCGTGTACCGCGACCCGTTCACCTGCAACAAGATCGGCCGGTTCGGCGAGATCCGGAACAAGTGGGACGACTACCGCTGCATCCGCGTGCCGGGCGGCTTCCATCGCAGCAAGTGGGCGCTGCGGGTGAGCTGGGACCGGCACGGCGGCTGGGGCGGCAACCACGGCGGCTGGGGTGACCACGACGGCTGGGGCGACGGCCACGACGGCTGGGGCGACGGCCACGACGGCTGGGGCAACGACCACGACGGCTGGGGCAACGACCACGACGGCCCCGGCGGCTGGAACAAGCACTGATCCGACCCTCATAGCGGGGCCGCTACCCTACCGGGGTAGCGGCCCTTCGTCGTATTTCGCGGCGATTTCGGCGACATCACCGCTGATTCTCAGCAAATCGCCCGGCCGCGCACGTGCATTGACACACTTCGTTGCCGGCCGCAAACTTGGGAGCGCTCCCATTTCCCTTTGAATCGCTCCTTGGAGAGCCATGCAGACCGCGATCCCCCGTCGTGTCGCGCTGGGCGCAGCCCTGCTCGCCGCAACCGCCCTGGCCGCGCCACCCGCCCAGGTCTACGCCGCCGACACCCCCGTCAAGGTCACCGTCAACGCCCGCAGCGGCCAGGCCACCGTCCCGGCCACCGCGCTCGGGGTCAACGACGCCATCTGGGACACCACGCTCGGCACCGATGCCGTCGCCGACCTGCTCGGCGCGGCCGGCGTCAAGATGATCCGCTACCCCGGCGGCTCGTACGCCGACATCTACCACTGGGAGACGCACACCGCGCCCGGCGGCTATGTCGCCCCGAACACCGACTTCGACACCTTCATGGCCTCGGCCCGCCGGACGGGCGCCGAGCCCATGATCATCGCCAACTACGGCACCGGCAGCGCCGAGGAGGCGGCCGGCTGGGTCCGGTACGCCAACGTCACCAAGAAGTACGGCGCCAAGTACTGGACGATCGGCAACGAGAACTACGGCAACGGCCACTACGGCTCCGAGTGGGAGGCCGACGACCACGCCGACAAGAGCCCGGCCCAGTACGCGGCCGAGGTGGTCGCCTACGCCGACGCGATGAAGGCGGTCGACCCGACGATCAAGGTGGGCGCGGTGCTCACCACGCCCGCGAACTGGCCGGACGCGCTGACCGGCGCGGGCGACGCCGGCAGCTGGAACCAGGTGGTGCTGCAGGCGGCCGGGCCGCACATCGACTTCGTCGACGTGCACTGGTACCCCGGCGGCGGCAGCGCGGCCGAGGCGATCGGCAAGACGCAGTACCTGGACGACTCGATCTACCTGCTCCGGAACCAGATCAACAAGTACGGCGGCGCGAACGCCGGCAAGATCGGGATCAGCCTGACCGAGCTGAACGTGGGCGTCGGGCAGAACACCCAGCCGGGCGCGATCTTCCTGGCCGACGCGTACAGCAGCCTGATCGCCAACGGGGTCTTCACCGTGCAGTGGTGGAACGTCCACAACGGCATCGGCACCCCGTCGACCGTGGCCGGGCAGACCGACTACAACGACTTCGGCCTGCTCTCCAGCGGCACCTGCACCGCCGACGGCACGGTCTGCGAGCCGCCGCTGAACACGCCGTTCGCGCCATACCACGCGCTGAAGCTGATGTCGTCGTTCGTGCGACCCGGCGACCAGATGGTGCGGGCCGCGACCGACAACGCGCTGGTCACCGCGCACGCGGCGCGCCGGCCCAACGGCGACCTCGCGGTCCTGCTGATCAACAAGGACCCGGACGCCGCGCACGACGTGGCGCTCGACTACCGCGGGTACACCCCGTCGGCGGCAGCCCCGGCCGTGCTCACCTACGGCAACGGGGACTCCGGCGCACACCCGGGCAGTGCGAGCACGCTTCCGCCGTACTCGATCACGCTCTTGACCCTGCACCCCAGCGCAAGCAATGCCGCGGCGCCGAACGCCCCCGGAGCCCCGGCCGCCTCGGCGGTCACCGACCGCACCGCGACGATCTCCTGGCCGGGCGTCGCGCGCGCCGCGAAGTACGAGATCCACCGGGCGAACGGCGCGATCAGCGAGCAGCTCGGCGAGACCACCGGCACGTCGTTCACGGTGAGCAACCTACAGCCGGGCAAGCGCTACACGGTCAACGTGCTGGCCCGCGACAGCAAGGGCAACCTGTCCTGGTCGTCGCCGCCGCTGACCTTCACCACCGGCGCGGCCGCCACCAGCACGTGCACGGTGAAGTTCGCCGACACCAACGACTGGGGCAACGGCTACATCGGGCAGATCGACATCACCAACACGGGCGCGGCGCCGCTCAACGGCTGGACGCTGAACTTCACCTGGCCGGCCACGTGGCAGAGCGTGAGCAGCGGGTGGAACGCGACCTGGACGCAGAGCGGCACCGACGTGCGGGTGACCAGCGACGCGACGCTCGCGGCGAGCGGCGGGGCGACCTCGGTCGGCTTCGTCGGCGCCTACAACGGGCCGAACGTCTTGCCGGTGGCGTTCACTCTCAACGGAACGCTCTGCTCGACGTCATCCTGACATCACCATCGCCCGTAACGCGGGGCGTGCTCCTTCTGTGGGCCGCCGTCACGGTTCTCACCGTGGCGGCGGTCGCGGTCTCTACGGCATCACCGCGTAGACCAGCACGATCAGGACGGCGTCGAGGCGGAACTGGCCCAGGCAGCGGCCGGTGATCGCGTCGAAGAGCAGCGCGGTGACCGCATCGGGCGTGTCGAGCACGCGGCGTAGCCGGTGCCAGAGCCGTCGTTGGTGGAGCCGGCCGGGGCCCCTCGCCCCGGCCGGCCGTTCCCCCTTCAGACCCCGATGTTGGCTTGCGGTCCCGCGTAGGTCTTGACCAGCGACGGCACGTCCGCCGCCGGGTCGAGCGTGTACGAGTAGAAGCTGCTCGGCGTGAATGCTGAGCCCGACGTCTCCTGCCGTCCCGTGCAGCTCACGAGGACGCTGCCGGTCTGCTTGAGCTGTGCCCCGGTGGCGGTGTCCGGGTAGTACGGGTTGTTCACGTGGTCGAAGTAGCTGCTCTCGATCACCATCTTGGTGGCGCCGCGCGAGTAGTTGCCGTACGAGCTGATGTTCTGCAGGTAGTTGTTGTAGAGGTGGGCGTACGCCAGGTTGTCGGCGCTGGGATTGCGCTGGTTGGTGTCGTGCAGCCAGTTGTGGTGGATGGTCATGCGGGCGGTGACGTTCTCGGTCCAGCCGATCCCGAACGTCTTGTTGTGGTTGCCCAGCACGTTCCACGACACTGTCACGTACGAGGTGTCCTTGCGGCTGTCGATGTAGCCGTCGTTGATCGTGGTGAACGTGTTGTGGTCGATCCAGACATGGTCGGCCGTGTCCATCTGGATGCCGTCGTAGTCGAAGTCCTTGTCGTCCGGGTCGTCCGACGCCACCGCCGTGTCGCCGATGGTCAGGTTCCGGATGATCACGTTGTGGATCCCGGCGCCGAGGAAGAACCCGCCACCCTTGATCCGCCCGCTGCTGCCCACGCCGATGATCGTCTTGTTGGACGTCACCGGGATCTCGTAGCCGTAGGTGGGCACGGTGATCGTTCCGCTGACCCGCACGGTGTACGCCGCCGAAGATGTCGCATATTTCAGGAGATCGGCGTACGTCGTGACCGTGACGGTCGTGCCGCCGGCGCCGCCCGTGGTGCCGCCGGCGAATCCGTCGGCGGTGTTGGACCAGGTGCGGCCGGACGCGATCGAGTTGAACGCCCACTGCTTGTTCGAGTTGGCGGTGCAGGTCTCCTGGATAATCGCCGCCCCCGAGGCCGTCGACGCGCCCTGATCCGACAGGCACAGCCCGCTGCCGACGTTGATGATCTGGAAGGTGTTGGTGCCGCTCGCGGTCAGCGTGAACAGCTGGTTGGTCTGCGAGCTCGCACACCCCCATTGCTGCACCTGCACGCCCGACGCCGTCGACCCACCGGGCACGTCGATGCAGCGCCCACTGTTGACGTTGACCAGCTGATACTGCGTCGACGTGATCGCGGTCAGCTTGAACTGCTGCCAGGTCGCGCCGGCCGTGCAACCCCATTGCTGGAGCAGCGCGCCGTTGTCCTTGGACCCGGCGGTCACGTCGATGCACTTGCCGCTCTTGGTGACGGCGAGCTGATAGGTGCCGCCCGCCGCGGGCAGGGCGGCTGCTTCCGAGGGCAGCGCCGACAACCCGATGAGGGCGGCCGGCACCGCGACGATGATGGCAAGCTTCTTCTTCACAGCGGGTTCCATCCATCCGTGCCGGCGAGGTATTTCTGCGGTGTGTAGTTGGCGGCCGTCGCGTCGCTCATCTGCGGCCGATTGCTGTTCGTGCCCGCGCCCGAGCCCGTGTTCTTGTATTCGAAGAACCGCGCGTTCTTCCATGAGTTGCCGGACATGTCGATCCAGGGCTGGGCGGTGGCCATCGTGGCGCTCAGCGACGACTCGCGGTACAGCACCTGCGCGTCCGGACCCCACGGCCGGCCGAGCTGGGTGGTGTTGCTGGTAGCGCCGGTGATCGTGCACTTGTAGAACAGGAAGCCGTACGCGTTGGCCGCGTCGGTCCTGGCCGCCGTGATCGGGCCGCCGGTGCTGCGCCGCTCGTAGATGCTGCTGGCGTTGAAGACCGCGGTGCCGCCGCCGAAGATGAAGTCGACAGTGCCCTCGACGTACGCGCCGGTGTAGTAGGACCGGTAGGCGTTGACCAGCAGCGTGTCCTGGTTGCCGAGGAAGCGCACGTTACTGAAGGCCGACCGGTCCGCGCTCACGTTGGCGGCGACCGCCTGGCTGCCCTCGCCGTAGTCGTTGGACATGGTGAGGTTGGTGGCGGCGAAGTCGTGCCCGTTCACGAAGACGGTGGCGCTGCCCGAGGTGCCGTACCCGCCGGCCGAGCTGTGGTTGTTCACGATCACCGTCTGGGACGCGGACGAGCCGAGGCCCTGCAGCGTGACGTACGGCTTGTTCGACGGGATGGTGACGATCTCGCGGTACGTGCCGGCCTTGATGGTGATCGTCCGACGGGTCGTGTTGTTCGCCGGCACCGCGTCGATCGCGGCCTGGACCGTCGTGTACTGCCCGGTGCCGTCCTTGGCCACGGTGGCGACCTGGCTCGAGCCGACGGCGTTGAACGCCCACTGCTTGTTGGAGTTGGCCGTGCAGGTCTCCTGGATGATCGCCGCCCCGGACGCGGTGGATGCGCCCTGATCCGACAGGCAGAGCCCGCTGTTGACATTGATGATCTGGAAGGTGCCGGTCCCACTCGCGTTCAGCGTGAACAGCTGGTTGATCTGCGAGCTCGCGCAACCCCACTGCTGCACCTGCACGCCCGAGGTCTTCGACCCACCCGGCACGTCGATGCAGCGGCCACTGTTGACGTTGACCAGCTGATACTGCGTGCTCGTGATCGCCGTCAGCTTGAACTGCTGCCACGTCGCGCCGGACGTGCAACCCCACTGCTGCAGCAGCGCGCCGTTGTCCTTCGACCCCGCGGTCACGTCGATGCACATGCCGCTCTTGGTGACGGCGAGCTGATAGGTGCCGCCCGCGGCGGGCAGCGTGGCGGCCTCGGACGGCAGGACGGCGACGGCGATCGCGGCCGTGGGGATGCCGATCGTCAGCGCGGCCACCATGATCTTTCTTCGTGCTCGGGACACTTCTCGTCCTCTCGCTCGGACGGTGACGGAGAGTTCGGGAGCGCTCCCATTTCGTCACCCTGAGTGATACCGCTCGGGGGAAGGCGGCACTCTCGTAGACACACGCGAACCTGGACGACAACAAAAACTCGTGACACGATTCGAATCCGCAGTTCAGGCCACTCCCCAGACACCAGAGCCTGCGAAGATCATCGATGGGGGCAGGCAGTGACGCAGAGTCAGATCGCGCCCGAGACAACTCGCCTCGTGCGGGCCGCTCAGGCGGGGAGTCCCGGTGCCCTCGACGCGCTGGTTGCCGAGCACCTCCCGCTCGTCTACAACATCATCGGGCGGGCGCTGGCTGGTCACCCCGATGTGGACGACGTCGTGCAGGACACCATGCTGCGCGCCATCCGCGGCCTGCCGGGACTGCGCGAGCCCGACCGGTTCCGCTCCTGGCTGATCGCGATCGCGTACCGCCAGATTCAGCTCTACCTGCGGTCCCGGCGCGCCCTCCGGCAGCGCCGGGTGCCCGAGCCGGTGGAGCTCGCCGAGCCCGATTTCGCGGACGACGCCGCCGCCGAGATCGTCGTCGCCGACCAGCGCCGGGAACTGGTCGAGGCGGCCCGCTGGCTCGACGACGGCGACCGGCGGCTGCTCGGGCTCTGGTGGCAGGAGGCGAGCGGCGACCTGACCCGCAACGAGCTCGCGTCGGCGCTGGACGTGGCGCCCAAGCACGCCGCGGTGCGGGTTCAGCGGATGAAGGCCCAGCTCGACGCGGCCCGCGGGGTGGTGCGAGCGCTGCGGGCCCGGCCGCGCTGCCCCGAGCTGGCCGAGCAGGTGCGCCGGTGGAACGGGGTGGCCGATCCACTGTGGCGCAAGCGGCTGGTGCGGCACGTCCGCGAGTGCCCGGCCTGCGAGCCGCGCCGGCGGGGGCTGATCGCGCCGGAGGAGCTGCTGCTCGGCATCGCCGCGCTGCCGGTGCCGGCCGGTCTGCTCGCCGGCCTCCAGGCGGCGCCCGCGAAGCTTTCGCTGCTCGGGCTGTTCCAGCACAAGACGGTGGCGGTGGCCGCGGCCACGACTTTCGCGGTCGGCGGCGGGATCGCGTACGCGGTCTATCACGAAACTCTCCCGCCCGGCGAAACGATCACCGTGACCCCGACGCTCGCCCCTCGCTCCGCGGCGCCCGGCATCGCCGGCGCCATCTCGCCCCCACCCGCCGCAACCTCGCCCGCCGCGGCCTCTCCCGTCGTTCTCCGGGAGATCGTCGTCGCCCCGGACGGCTCCGATGACGGCGACGGAACCCCGGCCCGCCCCCTCGCGACGCTCGGCAAGGCGATCGCCACGGTCCAGCCCGGTCAGACGATCTCGTTGCGCGGTGGCACCTACCGGCTCACGTCGCCAGTCTCGATCACCACGAGCGGAACCTCCGGCGAGCCGATCGTGCTGCGTGGCTACCGCGACGAGCGGCCGGTGCTCGATGCCTCCGGCATCTCCGCCGACAAATGGGCGATCACGCAGCATTCGTCCTGGTGGACCATTCAGGGCCTCGAGATCAAGAACGCCAGGAGCCACGCGTACGTCTGCAGCGCCTGCACCCACATGGTTTTCCGTGGCCTCGCCCTGCACGACAACGCCCGCTCCGGCCTCATGCTGCGCGACCCCGGCACGGCCGAGAACCAGGTGCTAAACAGCGACTTCTACGACAACGGCACCGGGCTGTCGGTCCAGTTCGGCGACGGCGACGGCAACCTCGTGCGCGGCAACCGCTCGTGGGGCAACGCCGCCTCGGGCTACGACCTCGGGGGCTTCACGTCGCCGGTGACGGTCGAGTACAACTGGGCCTACCGCAACGCGACCAACGGCTTCGCCCTGGCCGGCGGCCCGTCCGCGGGCGCGCCCGCGCACAAGCTGCGGCACGACGTGGCCTGGGACAACGGCGGCCACGGCTTCACCGACGACGGCGCCGGCGGCTCGGCCTCGATCGTCAACAGCACGGCGTTCCGCAACGGCGGGGCCGGTTTCGCGTTCCCGGTCGGTTCGCCGCTGCTGCGCTCCGATGTGGCGGTCGGCAACGAGAGGCCCGACGCGCCGTCCGGCGCCGAGGAGTCCGCCTTCCGCTCGACCGACCCGTCCTCGGCGGAGGGCCCGCGCCGCGACGACGGCTCGTTCCCGCGCACCGCCTTCCTGGTGACCGGCAACGGCAAGGGCGCGTCGATGGGCGGCTGACATTCACAGGTGATTCTTAGGTCCCTCCCGGACGCCTCGGCCTAATCTCTATATCGATGTTCATCGATGATAAACCTCGCCGCAGGCTGACGTTCAGGCCGCGCTGATCGCGCAGCTCGATCGGATCTTGGGCGCGCGGGTGCACTCGGCCGCCGTCGAGCGGGTCGACCTGGTCAACGAGACGACGGTGGTGGACGTGCGATACTCGCACGCCCGCGTTCCCGCCATGATCGGCGTCGAGCGATGAGTGACACGATCTCGCTGGAAGAGCTCACCGAGAAAGCCTCCCTGTAGACCCGGGTCGACCGGAAGTACGTTCTGCCGCTGGCAGAAGCGCTTGACCTGCCGCGCCGGCTGGGTCGTCAGGCCCGCATCCTGGAGATCGACGGCGCCCGGGTCTTCCGCTACCGGTCCGTCTACTTCGACACGCCCGACCTGATCAGCTTCCGGCTCACCGCGCATCGCCGCCGCCGTCGCTTCAAGGTGCGCACCCGCACCTACCTCGACTCGGCGGTGTGCTGGCCCGAGGTCAAGACCCCGGGTCAGCGCGGGGACACGATCAAGAGCAGGATTCCGTACGAGGTATCGCACAGCGCCACGGTGACGCCCGGCCGGCCGTTCCTCGACTCGCTGCTCGGCACGCAGACCACCACCGTCACCGCCGGCACTCAGACGGGCGGCGGCGGTCGCCCCTAACGCCACCGGCTCCGGGGGCCGCACGCACCTCGTGCGCGCGGCCCCTGCGACGCTGATTTAGCGTCTACGATGCGTCCGTGTTCGGACGCCGCTCGCACACCCTGCCCGAGATCTGCGCTGACCTGGCCGACGCCGTGCTGCGGCTCGACGGCCCCGAGTCCACCCGGAACCAGCGCGCCGTCGTCGAGCGGGTTCCGCTGGCCGACGAGGCCGAGCTCAGCGCCGGCCTGCGCAAACTCGCGCCGGCCCTCGACGAGGTGGCGCTCGGCAACGGCGGCTTCCTCGCCACGCTGGCGGCCGGCCTGATCGAGACGGGCGCCGACCCGCTGCCGGTGCTGGGCGTGCTGGTCGACCGGGTCGCCGGTGGGCTCGAGTCGGCCGCGCAGTTCGGCCTGCTCGCCGACAAGCTGGGCGAGGTGTCCGCGCCGGCCAGCGCCGACGAGTACCGCGCCCTGCGCGAGCGGATCGTCGAGGCGGCGCCGTCGGCCGGGCTCAGCGTCGAGGAGGCCGGGCAGATCACCCAGGCCTGGTTCTCGGTGAACGACTGGATCCCCAGCCTGCTGCTGCCGTTGCAGCAGAAGCGCAGCCGTCAGGCCCTGCCCGAGCGCGACCGCTTGACCGCCGCGGCGATCGCGATGAGCGAACACGCCGAGGACGCGCCGTGGCTGCTCGGCCTGCTGCGGGTCCTCGACGACGAGCGCCTGGTGGTGGCCCACTGCGAGAGCGACCGGGTCTTCGAGCTGACAATGAGCGGCGTCGGCGACAACATCCAGTTGCACGTCCTGCTGGCCGCCGCGCTGATCGGCGACGATCGCATCCCGGGCGAGCGTCCCGACCCGGCCTGGGTGGCCGCGGCGACCGACGGCATGATGATGCCCGAGGGCGGCGTACGCACCCAGTTCGACCTGACCGACGCGTCCGGCGCCCCGATCTGGGCCGAGGGCCGCCCCGCCGACATCTCCGCCGCCGAGGGCCGCCGCGTGATCGTCCTCAACCGGCCGTCGTACAGCCGCGCCTACAACGTAGGCCGCCTGTACCCGCTGATGGCGCCCGAGCTCACCGTCGACCGCGAGCTCCCCTCGGACGAGGCGGCGCCCTGGCTGGCGCGCCTGTCCTGAGCGCACGTCAGGCGGCCGGTTTTGACCGAGGATGCGCCGTGAGCGTGGACTGGTTACCGAGCGTGGAGGCGGCGGCACCCTGTTGCTGCAGGAGGCCATTCCCGAGACTCCCGCCGAGGCGCGCACCACCGAGCAATGGGCTTCGATCGGCCGCGAGCTGGCAAAACTTCATCACGTGTACGGGGACAGCTTCGGGCTGGCCGCCTTCGACGGATTCTTCGGGCCGCTACCCCAGGACAACCGGACGGCCGCCGACTGGCCGTCCTTCTACGGCAGCCGCCGCCTCGCGCCCCTGCTCCGCCGAGCCGTCGACACCGGACGGCTCGGTCCGGATCTGGCGGCGAAGGTCGAGCGCGTGATCGACCGCCTGGCGCTGCTGGACTATTTCGCCCCGGTCCCCCCGATCGTCTTCGACGCGTACCGCGAGGTGACTCCGATCGACGCCACGTTCGGTGATCGCCGAGAGCTGTGGCGACTCTTCGGATATCTGGCCGTCGTCACCGTGGACGGCGATTCGCCGTTCGGCCGCCCGTTCATCGGCCGCATCGCCGCCGCGGTCGAGCGCTACGGCCGCTCCCGCCGAAACGGGGCACGCAAGCGTCAGGGCGCCTGACCGCTTTCGCAGTTAGGCGCCCTGACCTGCACTTTCGATTGGGTGATCGACGGGGCTTGAACCCGCGACCCCCGGGACCACAACCCGGTGCTCTACCAGCTGAGCTACGACCACCATTGCCGCACGGGGACTCACCCCGTGGTGCCCGACAATCATAGCCGTACCGCTGCGCGGGTCGTCGAGCGGGTTACCTGCGCGGTCGGGTGACTCGCGACTCCTACAGCCCGGCGGCGATCGCCTTGGCCGTCTCGACGTCCGGGCCGGGCAGCGGGACGAAGACCGTACGGCGGTAGTACTCGAGCTCGCGGATGCTCTCGCGGATGTCGGCGAGGGCGCGGTGGGCGAGGCCCTTGGGCGGCTGCCCGAAGTACACCCGGGGGTACCAGCGGCGGCACAGCTCCTTGATCGAGGACACGTCGATCATGCGGTAGTGCAGGAAGGAGTCGAGCGCCGGCATGTCGCGGGCAAGGAAACCGCGGTCGGTGGCGATCGAGTTGCCGCAGAGGGGCGCGGTGCGCGGGTTGGGGACGAATTCCCGCACGTACGCGAGGACCTTCTCCTCCGCCTCGGCCATCGTGATCACCGCGCGCCGGACCTCTTCGGTCAGGCCCGATTTCGCATGCATGTCGCGCACCACGGGCGGCATCGCGTCCAGCGCCGCGTCATCGGCGTGAATCACCAGGTCGACGCCTTCACCCAGCACGTTGAGCTCGGGATCGGTGACCAGCGCCGCGACCTCGATGAGCTTGTCCTTGCCGAGGTCGAGACCGGTCATCTCACAGTCGATCCACACCAGAAGATCAGCCACGCCGACAGCCTACGCCCGCGTACAACGTGTCGGTGTCACGTCCTTAGCGGCCACTCATCCGGGCGGGACCCACTCGGGGACGTGTTTTGTCCGCTTTCGGGGCGGGACTTCCCAGTTGGTCGCTTCGCGGGATAAAGTGGTCTTAACGGACGAAGCCCCCCTTCGGTTACTCCGTTCCCCAGGTAAAGGGCCCTCCGCGTCGGCAGCGCGGAGGGCCCTTTCGATTGGCGGCGCGGCTTCGCTTCGGCGTTGCCGCACCTTCGGCCAGGCTTCGGCTCGACCCCGGCTGGACCGGGCCAGGCCCCGGCTCAGCTCCGGCTCTTCTCTGTCAGCTCTGGCTCTGACCCGGCTCTGACCCCCGGCTCTGTTTCTGCTCGGACCGGGCGAAGGCCGAACTCAGGACGGTCTTCGTGCAGTTCAGAGGGCTGGTCGATGATGGGTCGGCAGGGGTCGGATCGAGGCAGGGCACGCCCGGCCGTCGCCCGGCCGCGTGAGGGCTGGGCCAGCCGCCGCTCGGCCTCGCCCGTGGTCCGGCCGGTAGTCACCCGGCCGGGATGGGCCGCCGGATCAGTCGTCGTCCGGCCGGGTCGGGGCGGCCCGGCGACGGCGGACGGGCTCGGGCGCGGCCGGCTCGATCGTTGCTGGGTTCGTAACGGTTCGGCGGCGACGGCGCTGCGCCGAGGCGGCGAGCAACTCGGCGGCCTCCTTCTGATAGCTCGACAGCCCCGACGAGGTCTCGACGGCGGTGGGTTTGGCGGCGGCCTTGGCCGGCTTGCTCCCAGTCGTCGAGCCGGGTTTGGCGGCGGTTGAGGCCGATCGCGCGGTGGTCGACGCCGATCGCGCGGTGGTCGACTTGGCAGGGGCCTTCGCCGCCGGTGCCGCCTTGGCCGCGCGGGCCGACTTCGCGGGTTCGGGCGAGCCTGCCGATCGGGCCGGGGCCGCCTTGGCTGCCCGGGTCGTCGTAGCGCCTTCGGCAGACTTCGCCCTGGTGGCACGGGTCTGCGTCGTCTTGGCCGGCTTGGCCTCTGCGTTCTCACCCTCACCGGCTGGGCCTGCGGTCGCCTCGGGATGGGCCTTGGCGGCGGCCTCAGCGCGGGCGGCCACGGTCTCGGCGGCCTTACGCCAGGCGGCGGGCGCCAGCCTTCCACCAAGCCCGGGGAGCCGACCGGCAAGGCCCGAGGCGGCGCCCTCCTGAGCGCCACTCGGATCGGCCGGCTTCCGCACGCCACCGGGAGTAGGCATCGGACGCTGCGCCAGCGGAAACTCCGGCACCTGGCCCGGCCGCTTCTCGGCCGATTCGGCCAGTCCCGCCGATTCAGCCAGTCCCGCCGATTTCGCCAGTCCCGCCGATTTCGCCAGTCCCGCCGATTTCGCCGGTCCCGCCGATTTCGCCAGTCTCGCCGATTTCACCGGTCCCGCCGGCCCCGCCGATTCGGCTGCTTCGCCTTCGCGGGCAGTTCCCCGGCCGCCCAACCCCGCCGAATCAACCAGCCCCGCTGACTCGGGTAGTCCGGCCAATTCGGCCGTGGGCCCAGCGGCGGTCGATCCACCGATGCGCTCGCCGCGAGCCATCGCGTGCATCACGGCGGACACCTCGGGCACGCCCGCGACCACCCGCATCTGCGGCGAGGTCACATCCGAGGTGATTCCCGACACCTGCGGCGCGACATTCGACTCGCCAGCCTCGACGGATGCCCTGATGGGCGCATTGGTCTTCGCGAGGTGCTCCGCCGAACTCTGCGCGTGCGTCTCGAGCGAGGCAGTTAGGGGCGCGTAGGTGGAGTCGCTCCCAGTCGCGGGCGCCGGCAGTGAGGCGTGCGAGTGGGTAGGCGCCGGCGGTGAAGCATGCGAACCGGTGGGCACTGATGGTGAGGCATGCGAGCCGGTGGGCACTGATGGTGAAGCGTTCGAGCCGGTGGGCGCCGGGGTTGAAGCCTGGGAGCCGACCGTGGTTCGGGCCGGGCCGGAAGGCTGCGCGGGAGCGGCCGTCCGGGCGGGGGCGGGAACTGCGGGCTGCCCGGAGGCCGACGACGGCCTTGGCGACGGCCGCTTGGTGGCATTCTTCGCCGCGCCCTCGGGCTCGGTGCTCTTGGTGCGGGTCGCCTCGTCGGGGGCCGCGCCGGAGGCGGCGATGATCGGGCTCAGCTTGGGAGCGGACACCGGACTGCGGTCTTCGCGACCTGTCCCGGTGTCCGCTCCCGCGGCCTGCCGCGCCCTACTGGCGGTTAGGGGCGGCTCGGCGCCGGCGCTCGCTGTCGTCGCGGAAACGGACGACACTGCGGAGGCTGCCGGCGTGGCGGGCTGTACCTTCTCGGGGCCGGCGGACATCGGGGGCGGGCCGGCCACGGGCGTCGCGAGAGAAGAAGCTGCCGTGGGTGACGAAGATTCCTCGCGTTGCACGCTAGTCCGTGCCGGGGCCGCCGTCCCAACGGATGGACCGAGTTCTGCGTCACCAGGCGCCCGCTCCTCGGCCGCGATGGACGCCCGGCCCAGCCCCAGAACCTTCGGGAAAGGCGCCGGTGTCTCCCCACCCGACCGCGCGGACGCCGCCGCCCGCGCGGACCGCGAACCAGGCCCGGCCCCGTTTGCCGAGGTCGCGAGCTCATCCTCGGAGGTGGCCGCCGTTACCGAGGCCGACCGCCCGGACCTCGGCCGCCCACCCGCCGGCCGGCCGGACCCTGGCCGCTCGGTGCTTGGCCTCTCGGTCCCGGGCCGCCCGGCCACCGCCGATTTGTCCGGCGTGGCCGCCGAGGCGCTAACCGACGAACCGGTCGCCCCGCCGTCGCCGGAGCCCGCGCCCGCGCCTGAGCCTGAGCCCGAGACCGAGCCGGAGCCGGAGCCGGAGCTGGAGCTGGAGCTGGAGCTGGAGCCGATCGTGACGCCCGCGTCGGTTCCGATCGCCGCCACGGCCCGGATCTCCTCGACAGGCTGACGTGCCGCGGCCGATTCGGTGGTAGCGGTGGGAGTCACGGTCGATGCGGGCTTGGCGATGGGCGGCTTCGAGGCCGCTCCGGTGTCACGGGGCTGAGCTGGGGACGGCGTCGAAGTCCGGGACCGGGCTCCCTGACCGCCGCCCGAGGACGTCTGCCGACCGACCCGGCGGGCGTCCGCCCGAGTCAGCCCGGTGGCGGCCCAATCGGTGGGCTGGGGGCCCGTGACCACGGTAACGCGCTGTCCGGCCGTACGCGGATCGCGTAGTGACATGGAGTCACGCCCAGCGGCAGTTGGGGTCCTGGCGGAAGTGCTCCCAGCCGGCTCGAGCTCGCCTCTCGCCGCGCGTGCGTCCGCCGCGCCCGCCTCGTAAGCGGCGGCCATCGCCCCATCGCCGGACGTCGCCGGACGGCCGCTGCCCGAGCCTCGCGGCGCGCCACGGTTGGCATCGGGCCGCTGCGGGAAGCCGGGGTCGACGTCGGAGCGCTGCGGGAAGCCACGGTTCGCTGCCGACGCCGGCGATTCGGGCGCTTCCTCGTCGCCGGCGGAGTTCTTGCGTGCCACCTCGGCCATGCGCGCGGCCGCGGTCGCTTCGGTCTCCCGCGCGCGCTCGGCGGCCGTCTCGGCGACCCATGCGTCGACCGCCGAGGCGTGGAACATCGGCAGGTCGCTCGGCTCGGGGTTGCGACGACGGCTACGCTCCCCACGCCGGCCGAAGATCGGGTCCTGCGCGGACGGTGGGTCACCGAGCGGCAGCGACACCGGCCCGCCCGCCGTCGCCGGCTGGATGAAGTTGAGCGGCTCCCCCGGCTTCGGCAGGGGCCCACCCGGCGCGCGCTCCTCGACAATCTCGGCGGAGGGCGCAACGGCCGCGCCCGAACCGGCGGAGGGAACAGCGATCGCGCCCGAACCGGCGGAAGGAGCAACGGCCGCGCCCGAAGCGGTGGACGATCCAGCGATCGCGCCCGAACCGGCGGAGGGCGCAACGACCGCGCCCGGGCCGGGTGTGGCGATGACCCGCCCCAGGACGGAGCCGTCCGCGAATCCCGCGGCGAAAGCCTCGTCAGCGTCCTCGAAGGAACGCCCGGACGAACGGCCCGGAATCGCCGTAGCCGCGGCGTACGCGGCCGCGTCCGGGGCGGCGCGCATCGCCACCGCCTCGGGGCCGGACAGCGCCGGCGTCCCCGCCGGGGGCCAGACGAACTGCGGCGCCGCCGGCGGCAGCGCCGCCATCTTCTGTGCGTCGGCCAGCGTTCGCGGCCGGTGCGCGCCGCCCGGCCGGCCGGCGGTGAGGGCGAGCGGCAGCGGCGCGCCGATGGCCGCCATGAGGTCGGGCACCTGGCTGGGCTCGACCACGTAGACCACCTCGCGCCGCCGGCCGGGCCAGGCCAGGACGATCAGGCCGCTCATCACGAGCAGCGTGCCGAGGGTGATCAGGCCCCACGTGCTGGAGTTCAGCCAGCCGGGGCGGATCTCGGCGGCCGCGGTCAGGCGCAGGCCGGGCTTCGCGCCCGGGTTCATCACGACCAGGCTGTACGGGCCGCCGGTCACCTCGCCGGGCGTCCAGGCGAGCTCGCCGTCGCCGGTGCGCAGCCAGAACGTGGCGCGGGCGGGGATCGTCTCGGGTGCGCGGCGGCCGCCGAGGATCGTGCTGGCGACGGGGAGGGCGCCCGTGCCGATGTCGACGTTCTCGATCGTGCTGTGCGGGACACCGTAGAGGTACTGGTCGACCGCCGCGGTGGGGGCGATGCCGACGAAGGCGGGCCCGTCCTGGGTGCCGGCCGTGATGCGGAGCTGGGTGTCGCCGATCCGGCTGAAGGGGGCGTCGGAGCGCAGCAGGCGGTCGACGTCGGGGACGACGACGGCGTACCCGGGGGTGATCAGCCGCTGGAGGTCGCCGCTGAACGCGCCGCCCTGGTCGCGGTGCTGCATGGCCGCCCACAGCGCCGCGCCGGCCAGCAGCGACGGCAGGCCGATGGTCAGCAGCAGCATTCCGAGGATGGTGCGGAACACCCGCATCAGCTTCTCCCCCTTCTCGGGCCGTACTGCGGAGACCATACAGATCCAAATAACCCCAAAGTGGTCAAATAGCCGCGAAATCCCTCATGGATATGAGAACGGCCCGGACCTCCTCCGAGGGCCGGGCCGTATGTGCGAAGAAATCAGGAGATGTTGGCGGTCAGCGTCAACGTCTGCTGATCGATGTCGCTCGTTCGAGCCGTGAACTTGAAGGTCCACTGCCCGGCGGAGGGCAGCGCGATGTCGCCGACCGCGTGGAAGTCGGTGATCCGCAGCAGCGGGATCTCGATCGGCTCGATCCCCTTGGCGGGCAGCGCCGCCGTCCCGGTCCACTCGACGACCGTCAGCGGCTTGTTGTCGGGCGTGTACGCGTACAGGTGAAGGGAATTGTTGCCCACCGTGGCCGGGAAGATGTCGACCTGGAGCGCCATCGTGCTGCTCGTCAGCGTCTGGCTCACCGTGGAGCTGGTCGAGCCGGTGTCGGCCGCCTGGGCCGTGCGCGGCGGCGCGATCTGCACGAGCGCGGCCGTCACCCCCAGCACCACCGCCGTGATCGCGAGCTCCACCCCGACCACCCGGCGCAGCCGCCCCGGCGACGACTCGGCCCGATGCGACCGCACCAGCCGCCGCGAATACCAGGCCACGCCGAGCACGCACGCCGCCAGCGCCACCTTCACCAGGATGAGCCGCCCGTAAGTGCTGTCGACCAGGCCGCTGAGCGTGGACACCTCGATCAGCGCCTGCACCACGCCGGCCAGGATCAGCGCGCTCACCGCCGTGGCCGCCCAGCGCGACCAGATCGGCAGGATCGCCTCGAGCTCGCGTTCGTTGGCCTCACGCAACAGGAAGCCGACCAGCATCACGAGCCCGCCCAGCCAGACCGACATGGCCGCCAGGTGAATGGCGTCGATCACCACCGAGACGCCGGCCACGGGAGATGCCGTCGGGTGCCCGGTGAGCGGCCAAGTGGCCAGTGCGGCCACGCCGAGCACTCCCAGCAGCGCGAGGTCGGTCTTGGACTCCCCCGACCCGTTGCCACGCAGCAGCGGCCGCAGCAGGAACGCCGCCGCCGCGAGCACGCCGAGCCGCACCAGCATGACCGCGCCGAACGTGCTGCCGAGCACGTCGCGCAGATCGCCGATGCGTACGTCGAACAGTCCCGTACCGAGCGTGTAGGGAACCTGGAGCCAGATCGCCATCAGCGTGCTGAACGTGACCAGCCCCATGCCCGTCCAGACCACCCGGGACGGCCCTCGGCGGCTCAGCCGGTGTGGCCACAGCAGGGCGAGCACCAGCGCCGGGCCCACGAGGAGCACCAGTCCCGCGTACCCGAGGTATTTGCCGACCGGGATGAGCGCCCGGACCACCGGGTCGACCTTGGTGTCGTCGATCGTCGCCGACGGCGGCGTCGACGCCGCGCCCACCGAATAGGTGATGCTGCCGCCGATCGGGTGACTGTCGGCGGAGATCACCCGGAAGCTGACCAGATAGGTGCCGCGGCCGCCGCCGGAGCGCAGCGGGATCGTGACCGTGTCGCCGTTCACCGTCGGGTCGCCCTGATCGGCGCGGGCGCCGTCGGGCCCGAGCACCTGGATCTTGCCGTTGACCAGCTGAACCGACTCGCTGAAAGTCAGGGTCACCTTGTTCGGCGCGTCGGGCACGATCGTGCCGTTGCCCGGATCGGTGGCCACGAGCGCGGCGTGCGCGCTGGCCGGCGAGGCCCCGAGCAGCACGCAGAAGAGCCCGATCAACAGGCCGGCGGCGCCCGCCAGCGCCCGGCGACGATCAAAGGTCATGCGCGCCATGCTCCACGATCCGGTCGGAAGTACCCACCGGCGGGTAGTCGCCGATGCGCCCCACATGGTTCCAGAAGCCTCCGACAATTCCGCTTCCCGTACCATCTCCGACCATGACCGAGGGTGAGAACACCACGGAGCTAGCCATACGGGCGGGCGCGGGGGACGCCGCCGCCCTGGCCGCGTTCGTCCGGGCCACCCAGTCCGAGGTGTGGCGCTTCACCGCCGCGCTGGTCGACACCGGCTCCGCCGACGACCTCACCCAGGAGACGTTCCTGCGGGCGTTCAAGGCTCTGCCCAGCTTCGAGGGCCGGTCCTCCGCCCGTACGTGGCTGCTGGGAATTGCCCGCCGTACCTGCGCCGACCACCTCCGCGCCGTCGTCCGCCGCCGGCGGCTCGACGCGCGCCTCGCCGCGCAGGCCTGCACCGACCTGCCCGCGCCCGACCCGGCACACCGGCTCGGCACCGCCGACCTGCTCGCCCGGCTCAGCGAGGAGCGGCGCACCGCGTTCGTGCTCACCCAGGTGCTCGGCCTCTCCTACGCCGAGGCGGCCGACGTCGAGGACGTGCCGGTCGGCACCATCCGGTCGAGAGTGGCGAGGGCACGCGACGAGCTGGTGACGGCCGTCGCACAGGCGCGCGCCGTTTAGGGCCTCTCCAGCCAGTTCCCAGACAAACCACAGGAGACTGAGGGAACCTCGGCAATGAGGATATCGACTAACAGGGCGTGACGATGGAAACGAGGCAGTTGTCTGCCCGGATGACGGCTGTCTGGCCATGGGTCTCCACGGTGGCCCGGCTCGGCCTCGCCGCGGTCTTCCTGACGGCGGGCCTGCTCAAGGTGGGTGACCTGGCCGCCTCGGGGCGCGCGGTGAACGCCTACCGGCTGTTCTCCTACGACACGGCCAAGGTGATCGGCGCGGTCCAGCCGTTCCTGGAGATCGCGCTCGGCCTGCTCCTGCTGATCGGCCTCGCCGTCCGGCTCAGCGCGGCGATCGCCGCGCTGCTCCTGGTGATTTTCATCGCCGGGATCGTGTCGGCGTGGGCCCGCGGGCTGCAGATCGACTGCGGCTGCTTCAGCAAGGGCGGCGACCTGGCCACCGGGCGCACCGCGCAGTACGGCCTGGAGATCCTGCGCGATGTCGGCTTCCTGGTCCTCGCCGGGATTCTGCTGGCCAAGCCGCGTACCCGGTTCTCGCTGGACGGCCTTTTGATGGGAGAACGATGAGCAAGGGCAATCGGGGGCGGGATCGAGCGGCCGCCCGCCGGATCGTCGAGCAGCAGAAGGTGGCCGCCAAGCGCCGTCAGGTGACGCTCTGGACGTCCGTGGCCGTGGTGGCGGTGCTGCTGATCGCGGGCCTGATCGGCTGGGGTGTCTACGCCAACCAGTCCAAGAACGACGCGAGCAGCGTGGTCACGCCGAGCGTCGCGGTCGACGACGGCACCGCGTTCGCGATCGGCACCGGGCCGGTCACGATCGACCTCTACGAAGACTTCATGTGCCCGATCTGCCACCAGTTCGAGGACGCCTCCGGTGACACGATCGCCCAGATGGTCACCGACAAGAAGGTCACCGTCCGCTACCACACGGTCGCGATCCTCGACGACGCGTCGAACGGCACGAAGTACTCCACCCGCTCGGCCGGCGCGGCGGCCGCGGCGGCCGTGGGCGGCAAGTTCAAGGAGTACCACGACGCCCTCTACGACAATCAGCCCGAGGAGAACAGCGACGGCCTCACCGACGCGAAGCTGATCGAGCTGGGCAAGAGCGTCGGGCTCGGCGACGATTTCGCCAAGGCGGTCACCGACAAGACGTACGACGCGTGGGTCGGCAAGGTCACCGACACGTTCTCGTCCCGCGACTTCAACGGCACGCCGACCGTCGTGGTCAACGGCAAGCAGGTGACCGGCGCCAACGGCGCGGTGCCCACCGCCGACGACCTGACCAAGGCCGTGGAGGCGGCCGAGGGGTGAGACGCCTCGCCCTCCTGGTGATCGTGGCCGGCGCGTTCCTCGCGCCGGCCACGCCCGCGTTCGCGCACGGCGGCGACGCTCCCGACGCGACCGCCTACCGCACGACGATCACCGGGGTCAGCACGCCCGAGAAGGGGCTGAGCGTCCGCACGGTCGAGGCCGGGGCGCGGCTCGAGCTCCGCAACGAAACGGGGCATTCCGTCGAGGTTCTCGGCTACTCCGGCGAGCCGTACCTCGACATCCGCCCCGACGGCACCTGGCAAAACGTCAACTCTCCATCGGCGTACATAAATGAGACATTGACCGGCGACAACCCGGTGCCCGCCTCGGCGGACTCCACCGCGCCACCCAGCTGGCGCAAGCTCTCGTCATCGACGACGGTGCGCTGGCACGATCAGCGCACCCACTGGCTCAGCGCGGGCCTTCCGCCGCAGGCGGCCGCCGACCCCTCCCGCGCGCATCGCCTCCGCTCGTGGACGGTTCCGCTGCGCGAACAGGTGCGCACCTTCGAGCTCCGGGGGACGCTCGACTGGGAGCCGCCGCCGCGCGCCTGGCTCTGGTGGGGCGTCGCGGCCCTCACGGGCCTGGCGGCGTTCGGCCTGCTCATGCGGTGGCCGGCGTCCGTGCGGCCGGTCGCGCTCGCCGGGGCTCTCGCACCTTTCGCGTACGCCCTGAGCACCGCCCTCGACGGCGGCGCCCCCTCCCTGGTGCTCGTCCTGGCCGGGCTGCTCCCGCTGGCGGCCGTGTTCCGCCATCCGCCGTTCTATCTGGCCCTCGCCGGCGCATGCCTGGCCCTGTTCGCCGGCTTCACCCAGGTCGGCGCCTTCGACGCCGCCGTGCTCCCCGCCGCCGGCCCCGCCTGGCTGTCCCGCGTCCTCGTGACGACGGCCCTCGGCGTGGGCGCCGCGATGGCCCTGACCGGCGTCTTCCGGCTACGCGCCGCCCTGCCTCCGCACAACCCGGATGCCCCGGCGGACCGGACTATCGTCATCGCATGACTGAGACCGCCCGACTCTCCGCCGGCGACGCCGCGCCCGAGTTCTCGCTGCCCACCGACAACGGCGACCGGCTCACCCTCAAAGACCTGCGCGGCCGCAAGGTCATCCTGTACGCGTACCCCGCGGCGATGACCCCCGGCTGCACCACCCAGGCGTGCGACTTCCGCGACAACCTGGCCTCGCTGCGGGCCGAGGGCTACGAGGTGGTCGGCATCTCGCCCGACGCCCCCGCCAAGCTGGCGAAGTTCCGCGAGCGTGACGCCATCACGTTCCCCCTGGTCAGCGACGAGGACAGGAGCGTCCTGACGGCGTACGGCGCGTTCGGGGAGAAGCAGAACTACGGCCGTACGATCATGGGCGTGATCCGTTCCACCTTCGTGATCGACGAGAACGGCGTCATCGAGAAGGCCTTCTACAACGTGAAGGCCACCGGTCACGTCGCCAAGCTGCGCCGCGACCTGGGAATCGACTGAGTTTTACGGCAGGGACTTTTCCCGCAGGTCCGCCTCCGACTTGCCGATCATTCCGGCAAGTCACACCGACCGACAGGTCCACCGTCCCACGGCGGCCGTCATGCGGCACAGATCCGCAAGGCGGCCGCCGTGCCGGGCGGGTGCCATCAACCCACGCCGTGACCATGGCTTGACCTGGAACCGTTTAGACTTTGCTCAACGGATTGCCTCGCGGGGCAAATCGGGCGGAAGTGGCGTAATTGGCAGCCGCGCTGGGTTTAGGTCCCAGTGTCCGAAAGGACGTAGGGGTTCGAGTCCCCTCTTCCGCACCGTGACTCATCTCCACACACGCAGTCAGGCCCGGTCTGCCGACCGGGCCTGACGCGTCGTAGGGGAGGTAGGGGATCGGCTCAGACGTCGCTCATTGTGACCGCGTCGACGAAGCCGTCGAATCGTCACTCTCAGTGCCCCACGGTGAAGCCCCCAGGCGTACGCCAGCCCGATGTACCGCCCCAGGCACTCTCGAGGCCCAGAACGAGTGAAGACCCCGACCACCCGATAGAGGACCGACAATCGTCCATAGTGCTCCGATGATCGGCTGAAAGTGATCGCGTCGCCTCGACGCCGCTCGAATCAGGCACCACCCTGTGAGCGCCCCGTCACCCGTCGATCAGGGAAACGTGATGACTTACCAGCCCGGACCCTACGGACCTCCGCCTCAGCACGGCCAGCAGCCGCCCGTGACACCCGGCCCCGGCTGGCCGCAGCAGCCGCCCGGGGGATTTCCTTTGCAGCCGGTGCCACCGAAGAAGCGCAGCCCGCTGCTTTGGGTTCTGGCCGCCGTGGGCGTGGTCGTGGTCCTGTGTCTCGGCATCGGCGTCATCGGGGCGATCGCCGGCGGCGGGAACGACTCTGCCGACATTGGAGCACCGGCGGCAACGGACGAGACCGGCGAGGCCGCACCGACCACCAAGGCTGCCACCAAGCCCGCTGCCACCAAGCCCGCTACGAAGGCGCCGGCCAAGAAGGCGCCGGGCATCGGCGACAAGGTCCGCGACGGCAAATTCGAGTTCACGGTCACCGGGATGGACTGCTCGAAGACCAAGGTCGGCGACCAGTATCTGAACACCGCCGCCCAGGGCAAATTCTGCGTCGTCGCGGTGAATGTGAAGAACATCGGCGATGAGCCGCAGACGTTCACGGGCGGCAACCAGAAGGCGTACGCCGGCAAGACCGAATTCAACAACGACAGCGAGGCCGAGCTCTACATCAACAGCGACGCGGCGACGTTCCTCGAGGAGATCAACCCCGGCAACAGCGTCAAGGGGAAGTTGGTCTTCGACGTGCCGAAATCAACCAAGCTGACCGAGGTCGAGCTGCACGACGGGTTCTTCTCGGGCGGTGTCCGCGTGGCCCTGTAGCCCCGACACGAACAAACGCGGGCCTCCGGCCTGTGGACGGTTTGTCCGCAGGCCGGGGGCCGTTCGCGCTAGTTCGGCGGACGGATTGCGGGGTCGAGCGGTCCGCGGCCGGTCTGCGTTGCAGGAACCACACTCGTGCTTGCAGACTTAACATCTCGGCCTGTTATATTCATCGTGAAATCGCGGTAGCAGCATCGGCAGCGGGGAGCTCGACAGCCCATGGTTCAGTCGTCAACGAGCGCCGGCGAGCCGCTCTGGGCCGGGGTCGACGTGGGCACCCAGAGCCTGCGCGTCGCCGTCGTCGACGCCGATGGCGGGCTCGCCGGGCAGGGGTCGGCCAAGCTCTCCAGCCGGCGGGCTCCGGGGCGCATCCACGAGCAGGATCCGGCTTCGTGGTGGCGGGCGCTCGGTGCGGCCGCCCGGGCCGCGCTCGACGGGCTGGCCGCCGAGCGGCTGCGCGGCGTCGCGCTCTGCAGCACCTCGGGGACGGTGCTGCTCACCGATGGGCACGGGGCCGCGCTCACGCCGGCGTTGATGTATGACGACGCCCGCGCCGAGGCCGAGGAGCGGCGGGCCGCCGAGGCGGGCGGGGCGCTGTGGGCGGCGCTGGGCCTGCCGATGCAGCGCTCGTGGGCGCTGCCCAAGGTGTTGTGGTTGCTGGGCCAGGCCGATGCGGCGACCCGGCAGGCCGCGGAGCGCGGGGGCGTGCGGCTCGCGCACTCCGCCGACTATCTCGCCGGGCGCCTGGTGGGTGCGCCGGTCGCGACCGATTTCAGTCACGCTCTCAAGACGGGGTACGACCTGAGCGCGCACCGCTGGCCCACCGAGGTGCTCGACCGGCTCGGCCTGCCCCTGTCGATGCTGCCCGATGTCGTGCGCCCGGGCAGCCGCCTCGGTGCGGTGAGCGCGCGGGCGGCCGGGGAGACCGGCTTCCCGGCCGGAACCCCGGTGCTCGCCGGCATGACCGACGGGTGCGCCGCGCAGGTCGCGGCGGGCGCGCTCAGCCCCGGCGACTGGAACTCGGTGCTGGGCACCACGCTCGTGCTCAAGGGCGTCACCACCGAACGGCTCAGCGACCCGGGCGGCGCGGTGTATTCGCATCGCCATCCGGACGGCGGCTGGCTGCCCGGCGGCGCCTCGAACGTGGGGGCGGGCTCGATTCCCCCGGAGTTCCGCGACGACCCGGCGGCGTTCGATGCGGCGGCCGAAGCGTTCGAGCCGGCCGGCGCGGTGGCCTACCCGCTCGTGTCGCGCGGCGAGCGGTTCCCGTTCGTGCGGCCGGACGCCCAGGGTTTCCTGCTCGGCCGGCCGCGGTCCCGGGCCGATCGGTACGCGGCGCTGCTTCAGGGCGTGGCCTTCGTCGAGAGGCTCTGTTACGCGTACGTGGAGACGCTGGGCGCCAAGGTCGACGGGCGGGTGATGGTGACCGGCGGCGGCAGCCGCAGCGCGTACTGGACGCAGCTGCGCGCCGACGTGCTGGGCCGGCCGCTGCACCGGCCCGCGCAGGCCGAGCCCGCGTTCGGCATGGCCGTGCTCGCCGCGGCCGGCAACGGCTCGCTGTCGGTCGCCGCGCGGCGCATGGTGCGGCTGGCCGGCGTGGTCGAGCCCCGCCCCGCGGCCGCCGAGCGGTTCGCCGAGCCGTACGCGAAGTTCCTCGGCGAACTGGTCCTTCTCGGATACATCGACGAGCGCCTGGCACGGTGTGCGGCATGACGGTCATCCATCTGGCCCGGCACGGACAGACGCCGTGGCACCGGCCCAACCGGTACACGGGCAGCTCCGACATCGACCTCGACGAGACCGGCGAGCGCCAGGCCGGGCAGCTGGCCGACTGGGCCGAGGGTGCCGGGCTGGCCGCGCTGGCCTGCTCCGATCTGGTCCGCGCCGTGCGCACCGCGGAGCCGGCGGCGGCCCGCACCGGGCTGACCCCGATCGTCGACAAGCGGCTGCGCGAGCTCGACTTCGGCTCGGCCGAGGGGCGCCTGCTGGCCGAGATGCCCGACGACGTGGTGGAGCGTTTCGTCCGCGACCCGGCCGCGAACCATTTCCCGGGCGGGGAGCACCCGCGCGATGCCGTCGAGCGGGCCTTGGCCGCTCTTGGCGCGCTCACGGAGGCGTACCCGGAAGGAAAGATTTTGATCGTCGCCCACAGCACGCTGATCCGTCTGATCGTGTGTGCGGTGCTCGGTGTGCCGCTCGGGGAGTACCGCCGGAAGCTGCCGGGGCTGAGCCCGGCCTCCCGCACCGACCTGCGATTCGTGGACGGGACGGCCGCGCTGCTGGCCTACAACGTGGAGCTCACTCCAGGATGTGCGGCATGACGACCCCGTCGGCCGAGCGCAGTCGGCCCGCCCAGCGCCAGACCGAGATCGCCGAGTACGTGGTGAGCCACGGCTCGATCTCCGCCACCGACCTCGCCGAGCAGTTCGGCGTCAGCCTCATGACGATCCACCGCGATCTCGACGAGCTGGAACGCCAGGGCGTCGTGCGCAAGCACCGCGGCGGGGTCAGCGCCCAGCCGTCGAGCGTGTTCGAGAGCAACGTCTCGTACCGGATGCAAGCGGCGCTCACCGAGAAGCAGGCGCTCGCCCGGCGGGCCCGCGAGCTGATCGAGCCGGGCATGGCCGTGATGCTCGACGACTCCACCTCGACCCTCGAGCTGGCCCGGTTGCTCGACGGCCTCTCCCCGCTCACCGTGGTGACGAACTTCCTCGAGACCGTCAAACTGCTCGCCGGCCGCCCCGGGATCCGCCTGCTCGCGCTCGGCGGCGAGTACCACCCGACCCACGACAGCTTCCTCGGCGTGCCGTGCATCGAGGCCATCGAGGCGCTGCGGGTCGACCTGCTCTTCGCCTCGACCTCCGCGATCGCCGACGGCTACGCGTACCACCAGGAGCAGGAGATCGTGCTGGTGAAGCGGGCGATGATGCGGGCCGCGCAGCGGTCGGTGCTGATGGTCGACCACACCAAACTGGGCCGGGCCGCGCTGCACCGGCTGGCGCCGCTGCGCGACTTCGAGCTCGTGCTCACCGACGCCCGGGCCAGCGGGGAGTCGCTCGCCGAGATGCGCGAGCACGGCGTACGCCACGAGGTGGTTACATGATCATTGGATTGGATGCGGGCACCACCGTCATCAAGGCCGTCGCCTTCGACGACGACGGCGTGCCGGTGGCCCGGGCGGCCGAGCGCGCGCGGCTGGACCGGGCCGGCCCCGGCCGTTACGAGCAGGACCCCGACGAGGTGTTCGCCGCCGCCGAGACGGTCCTCGGGCAACTGGCCGGGCACGGCCCGGTGGACGCGATCGGGGTCACCGGGCAGGGCGACGGCGTGTGGCTGAGCGACGCCGAGGGCAAGCCGGTGCGGCCGGCGGTGTCGTGGCTGGACGCGCGGGCCGGCGACATCCTGGCCCGCTGGCAGCGCGACGGGATCCTCGAGGCGCTGTTCCGGCGTACCGGATCGCTGCTGTTTCCCGGCGCCGCCGCGCCGATTCTCGCCGCCCTCGCCGAGCAGGAGCCAGCCGCCCTCGCGGCGGCCACCACCGCCGGCTACTGCAAGGACATGGTGGTGCAGCGGCTCACCGGCCTGCGCGCCACCGACCCGTCGGACGCGTCGGTGCCGTTCCTCGACCCGCGCACCGGCGACTACGCCGACGACCTTCTCGAGCTGTGCGGCCTGGCCGGCCACCGGCGGCTGCTGGCCCCCGTACGGCGTCCGCCGATGGCCCCGCGCGCCGATGGCACCCCCGTGGTGGCCGCACCCTACGACCTTCCCGCGTCCGCGTGGGGCGGCGGTGTCACCGAGGTCGGCGACGGTCTGCTCATCATCGGCACCACGCTCGCCTGCCAGGTGCTCACCGACACTGTGGACACCACCGGCGAGCCCTGCGGGCTCACCCTGGCCACCTGGACCGAGGGCCGCTGGCTGCGCGCCATGCCGGCGATGGTCGGCGCCGCCGCCCTCGACTGGGTGCTCGCGCTGGTCGGCGCGGGCGTCGGCGACCTGCCGGAGCTGCTCGCGGCGAGCCCGGCCGGGGCGAACGGCGTGACCGCGCTGCCGTTCTTCGCGGAGGCGGGCGAGCGTGCCCCATTCGTAGCGCCGCACGCGCGGGCGCGGCTCGACGGCCTGCACGTAGGGGTGGACCGGACCGACGTGGTGCGCGCCGTGGCCGAGGCGATCGCGTACGCCGCCCGGCATTGCCTCACCGCGGCCGGCCTCACCGGCGAGCTGGTGGTGTGCGGCGGCGGCGCGGCGAGCCGGCCGTGGCTGCAGATCTTCGCGGACGTGCTGGGCCGGCCGCTGCGCGCCCTCTCCGGCGACGAGGTCGGCGCCCGGGGCGCGGCCCTCGCGGCCCGCCAGGCGATCGGTCTTCCCGCGTGGGCGGCGCCGACCGGGGTGATCGTCGAGCCGGGCCCGGACGCGGCCCGCTACGCCGGCGGATTCGACCGTTACCTGCGGGCGGTGTCGCACGCGCGGGACTGGTGGGAGGAAGAACAGCAATGAGGATCCTGGTCGCGGGCGACCACTTCGTCACGCCGGAGCTGGTGCGGGCCGCGCTGCGGGAGCGGCTCGGCGACGGGTTGACGATCACCACGCTCACCTCGGCCTGGCCGTACCAGCCGTTCGGCAAGATCGGCGAGGTCGACGAGGCCTGCGGCGACGAGGACGAGCTGATCGCGGCGCTGGCCGGCGTCGAGGTCGCGATCACCCAGATGGCGCCGTTCACCGCTCGCGTCATCGCGGCCGCCGACGCCCTGCGTCTGATCGTGTGCACCCGCGGCGGTCCGGTCAACGTCAACGTGGCGGCGGCCGCCGAGCGCGGCATCGAGGTCCGCTCGACGCCGGGCCGTAACGCGCCGGCCGCCGCCGAGCACACCCTGGCGCTGATGCTGGCCGCCCTGCGCCGTCTCCCGGAGGTGCACCCCACGGTGCGGGCCGGCGAGTGGCGCAGCGATCTGTACGCGCTGTCCGCGGCCGGACGTGAGCTCTCCGGCGCCACGGTCGGCCTGGTCGGCTACGGCGCGATCGGGGCGCGGGTGGCCCGCATGCTGGCCGCCTTCGACGCGTCGGTGGTCGTCTACGACCCCTACGCCCCGGTCGAGTCGGTGTCCACACTGGACGAGCTGCTTTCCGTTTCCGATGTGGTGAGCCTGCACGCCCGCCTGACCGCCGAGACCCACCGCCTCATCGACGCGGCCGCCCTGGCCCGCATGCCGCGTGGCGCGGTCCTGGTGAACACGGCGCGCGGCGGCCTGGTGGACTACGACGCCGTGGTCGACGCGCTGGAGTCGGGACAGCTGGGGGCGGCCGCCTTCGACGTGTTCGACCCCGAGCCGATCCCGGCCGGCAGCCGCATCCTCACGGCGCCGAACGTGGTGCTCACGCCGCATCTGGCCGGCGCCACGGTGCAGACGGCCGAGCGGGCCGCGGCGCTGGCGGCCGAGGCCGTGGCCGCGTACGCCGCGGACGCCTGAGCGGCCTGGTCACCAGCGGAGGCGGACGGGGCCGAACAGCCCCGAGACCTTCTGCCCGTCGAACACGAAGTGGGTAGGGCTGATCGCGTCGAGGTACGGCGCGAGCGTGTTGTACACCAGCACTTCCAGCTCGTTCTCCCCTGGCCGCAGCGCGTCGCCCACCTCGAACGTGTACGGCGCGCAGACCCGCACCCCCAACGACCGTCCGTTGAGCGTCACCTCGGCCGTGCCGCGCACCCGGCCGAGGTCCACGATGGACGCCGCCGGAGACTGGAATCGGCGGCGGTAGCGGACCCCGCCGCTGTATTCCGGCAGACCCACCTCCTGCCAGTCGCCCAGCGAGATCGGGCCGGAGCCCACCTCGAAGGTGACCGGGCCGGCCAGGATCGCGCCGCGCGAGTAGCCGGGCCGCGTCACGACGCGCAGCGTGCACTCGCGCGGGCCGCCCAGGCCGTCCAGGTCGACGGTGAGCTCGACCGGGTCGCCGGCGCCCTTGGCCAGCTCGATGCCGTCCACGTGCACGACCACCTCGCCGTACGCCGACAGGGTGAGCGAGGTGGCGCCGGGCGGGACGACGAAGGAGAGCCATTGCGCCGCCGCCTGGCCGGGATCGGCCAGCACCACCGGCAGCACGGTGCCGTCGGCCGGAGTGTCCTCCAGCCAGTCGGTTCCCGGCAACGGGTGCGGGCGGCGCGGCAGGTGCAGGGCGGCCGGATCGCCGTACTGGCGGCGGCGCACGACGGTGTCGACCGGGCGGCCGCCGCGCGTCGCCGTCCAGTGCCGGCCGCTGCGGGCCGCGCCGTCGACCAGGATCGCGCCCTCGGTCAGCTCGACCGACAGCTCGCCGGCCGGGACCGGGTAGCGGCGGACCCGGGGCGTCTCCTGCTCGGCGTACGGCTCGAAGCCGCCCTGCCGGCCGACCTCGACGCCGTCGACCCGCACCACGCACCGGTCGCGGGCGGCCACCTGGATGGTGCCCGCTTCGACCACGGTGGAGAGCGTGACCGGGCCGCCACCCGTTCCGCCGGCCTCGATCCATTCCGGCCGCCGGAAGCGTGCGACGTCGCCGACCACGGCCACGTACGCCCGCAGGTCGAGCTCCTCGTCCGGGGTGAGGGAAAGCTCCAGCGTGTGCCGTCCGGCCGTCAGCCGCACCGGCGCGAACGCCAGATAGCCGTGGTCGCCGAAGATCAGCGGCTCGCCGTCGAGCTTGCCCCGCTTGGCGGCCGCCGCGCCCACGGCGAGCCATCCGTTCGTGCCGGCCGCCACGATGAGCTCGGTGCTCAGTCGCGCCGTCCGCCGGGCCTTGACGATGCCGAAGGCAAGGAACTCCTCGGGCACATGTCCCTTGGGCCCCAGCGTCTCCCGGTGGATCGGGTCCTTGCGGATGCCGCGCGAGGTGGAGTAGCTCAGCCCAGCCGCGTGTGGCCCGAAGGTGGCGTACGCCGGCTCCCACTCCTCGTCCTCGCCGGCGCGATGCCGCATCTCCCAGCGCTCCACCGCCACTTGCGCTCCGGCCGGACGCGCGAAGTCTCCCCACGTGTTGTCCAAAGTGGGCACGAGCTCCATGGCCCATCCGCCGTCGAGCTCAAGCTCCGCGGTAAGCGGTTTCTCGAGGCGAGCGGCGAGTCCGGCGGCGAGTCCGGCGGGCGGAAAGAGCAGCAGTGCCGCCGGGCCACGATCGAAGGGCACCCGCACGTCGACCGCGTCGCCGACCTGGGTGCACGGCAGTTCCCGCTGCCGGCCGCTGAGGGGATCGACCAGCACGGCGTACGCGGAAACGCCGCGGACCCGTACCGGAATGGTCTCGTGGTAGCGGCCGGGATCGAAGTCGTACGACGCGTCCAGCCACCCGAGCGAGATGCCGCGCTCCTCGGGCGCCCCCACCGAGACGTCGCTGGCGCGCGGCGCGGCCGCCGGCAGGAACACCATCCGGGTGCCGTCCACGTCTCGCACCAACGACGGCACCGGCGCGTCCACCGGCGGCGGAACGGCGGCCAGCACAGCACCCAGGTCTTCGGCGCTGCGCAGCAGATGGGCCCGCCCCGCGTCGAAGTGCGCCCGCAGCCCGGCGTCGGACGGCAGCGCTCCGATCGCGATCAGCAACCCACCCCCGGCCACGAAGGCGTCGAGTTGCCCGGCGACGCGATCCGCCAGGACCGTGCAGGCCGGCAGCACCACCACCCGGTAGGCCTCGTCGGCCACCCGCACCACCCCGCCGGCGACCGAGGCCCGCACGAGCGAGTCGTCGTCGATGACGTCGGCCTCGCGCCGCAGCCGGTCGAGCACCCCCGGCACGGTACGGAACCAGGTCATGTCCCCGACGATCTCCTGGTAGACCCGCTGGGCCTCGCGGGCGGCGGCGCCGACCGCCACCTCGTCGCCGAAGAGCGGAACCCCGGTCGCGGACTGGACGGTCGTCGTGGGCATGAGCACCGCCACGTCGCACACGTGCCGCCCCCGCGACAGGGTCTCGCACAGCCGCGCGACCGCCTCCGCGAAGACACGGTGATGCGCCCAGTACGGCTGTCGCCAGTCGGTGGCCGGCGGCGCCCACTCCCACCAGCCGCCCTTGGTCGAGTAGTAGGTGGCGTGCGGGTCGTACAGGGTGGCGCCCGCGCGCAGAAAGGGCAGCAGCCAGTCGTACGTCTCCTCCAGCGTGCCGCCCCACCCGCTGGAGTGGAACGCCTCCAGCCAGACCCGCCGATGCCCGTAGAGATGGGCGAGCGACGAGTGCAGCCGCGCGTCGCCGTGATGGTCGGCACCGGGCGCGCTGAACCACCGATGGGTACGCGCGTAGTCCGCGTACAGTCGCACGCCGCCCACCGGATCGCCGTTGCGCGCCGGATCCTGCTGGTCGCACCCGGACAGCAGCCCGTGCTTCTCGTGCCACGCCGCGTGCGGCCGGAAGAACGCCTCCTCGGCCAGCTCGGCCCGGGTCAGGTGGTAGTCGCGCCGCATCCGGTCGCCGGCCGGATTGTCGACGTCGTCCAGCAGACCGGGAGAGAGCGGATAGCCACGGCGTTCCTGGAAGGAAGCCGCGAAGGATGCCGACCACGTCGGCATGGCCGGCAACTCGTCCTGGAACGACCCGACGATGACATTCCCCAGCAGATGCCCCAGCCGCCGTTCGAACTCTCCGTGTACGGCGTCGAGCAGGGCGGCACATGCATCGGGCGACAGATAGTCGAAGCCGCTGGTGGTGACGCTGCCGTCCGGCATGAGCCACTGCCCCGCGAACGACGGATTCCGCTCCACGAGCCTTGCCGGCAGGTCGGCTCCGGAGAACCCGATCTGGTCGTAGAACCAGATCGAGATGTCGAGCTCGGCCGCGCACGCGCAGACGTACTCGAAGATGTTCCACCAATCGTCGGAGAAGAAGACCGGCGAGTCCGGGTCGCTACCGAACAGCGGCCCCGATGCGGCCAGGTTGATGACGACGAGGTTGTGCACGCCGCCCTCGCGATAGCGCCGCAACTGCCACCGCAGCCGCTCCCGCTCGAGTGGTTCCCCACTCCACCACCACAGGGCGGCCGGCGAGAAGTCCGGGCTCATCCCTTCAGCCCGCTCGCGAAGCCCTTGATGACATACCGCTGCAGCACCAGGAAGACCACCAGGATCGGGATGGCGCCGAGCACGAGCCCGGCGAAGACGAGGCCGTAGTCGGAGACGTACTGCCCGACGAACGCGAAGATGCGCACCGGCACCGTCTCGTGGTCGGAACCCGACAGGTAGAGCAGCGGGGTGAAGAAGTCGTTCCAGATGAAGACCGCGTTGAGGATCAGCACGGTCCCGGTGATCGGCCGCAACAGCGGAAAGACGATCCGGGTGTACGCCTGCCAGTGCGACGCCCCGTCGACGAGCGCTGCCGCCGCGTACTCCGCCGGCAGCGCCCGGATGAACCCGGTGTACAGGAAGATCGTGAAGGGCAGCTGGATGCCGCTGTAGAACATGATGATCGACTGGTAGCTGCCGAGCAGCTCGAGCCGGGAGAACAGGTTGTACAGCGGGATCATGCCGAGCTGGAACGGCAGCACGATGCCGAGCAGGAACAGCACGTACATCCCGTACCCGAGCCTGGTGTTGGTGCGGGCCAGGAAGTAGGCCGCGCACGAGCCGATGGCGATCAGCACCACCAGGCTGATCACGGTGACCAGGGTGCTGCTGAGCAGGGCGCCACCGAGCGAGGCGTCCGACCACGCCTCGGAGTAGTTGTGCAGCGTGGGCGGGCTGGGCAGGCCGAGCGGGCTGCCGGAGATCTGCTGGCTGTCCTTGAGCGAGAGCGTGATGAGCGCGTACACCGGGAAGAGGAACGCCACGCCGATCGCCACCATGAGCAGCTCGAGCAGGAACGTCCGCGGACGGTACCGGTTCACGTCTGGTCCTCCCGGGCGCGCAGGTAGCGGATCTGTACGAGGGACACGGCGGCGACGAACAGGGCCAGGACGAGCGCGACGGCGGTGCTGTAGCCGAACCGCCCGAAGACGAACGCCTGCTTGTAGAGCACGGTCGACAGGGTCTCGGTCGAGTACCCCGGGCCGCCGTTGGTGGCCGCGAAGATCTGGTCGAACAGCTTGAGCCCGCCGATGGTGGAGAGCATCAGGTTGATGGTGGTGGCCGGGGCGAGCAGCGGCCAGGTCACGTACCGGAAGCGGCTGAACCGGCCGGCGCCGTCGATGGTGGCGGCCTCGTGCAGGTCGGCGGGTACGCCCTCGAGCCCGGCCAGGAAGATCACCATGGAGTACCCGGCGTTCTGCCAGACCACCATGGCGGCCACCGACCACAGCGCCAGCGACGGGTTGCCGAGCCAGTCCTGCTGCCACGAGTCGAGCCCGATCGCGCCGAGCAGCCCGTTGAGGCCGGCGTCGGGCGCGGGGTTGTAGACGTACTTCCACAGGAACGCCACCATCACCGGGCTGACCACGACCGGTGCGAAGAACACGGCGCGCAGCAGGATCCGGCTCTTGATGCGGCTGTGCACGCCGAGCGCGAGCAGCAGGCCGATCCCGTTCTGCACCACCACGATCGCGACACTGAGCAGCAGCGTGTTCTTCAGCGCGCCGAGCGCCTGGTCGTCGTGGAAGAGCGTGTCGAAGTTCTTCAGCCCGACGAACGACCAGTCGCCGAGCCCGGACCAGTCGGTGAACGCGTACACGATCCCGGAGATGCTGGGATAGAGCACGATCGCCGCATACACGATCAGCCCGGGCAGCACGAAGAGCCAGGGCGGGCCCAGGCGGCTGCGCGCTCTCCGGCGTGCCGGTCGCGCCGGCGGCGCCGCCGGCGCCTGATCCGGTACGGCGTTCACGACGCTCGATGTGCTCACGATTTCTCCCCCTCGCGGTAGCGGGTCCGGTACTCGGCGAAGGTCTCATCCGGCGCCAGGTCGTCGTCCGGAATGGCGAGGAACCCGCCGTCCGGGTCACGGGCGATGGCCGCGAAGGTCTCGGCCTCGTCCGGCCCGCCCAGCGCCAGCGGCACGGTGTCGGTATCGAATCCGGCGCCGGCCAGCTCCGGGAAGTGGCCGGCGGCCCGCTCCCGCATGGCCAGCAACGGATCCCGGCTGTACACGTTGTACTCGCCGTGGTCGGCGCTGAGCACCACCACGGTGTCCGCCGGCACCTCGGCCAGGATCCGCGCGATCTGGGCGTCCACGAAGGACACACAGGCCAGGTAGTACGCCTGGATCAGCTGAAGGAGCCGCCGGTCCTCGCCACCGTCGCGGAACTTGTAGCCGGCCTCGGACAACGCGCCCATCAGGGTCGGGCGATCGGCCGGCATCGGGTATCCGTTGTCGTAGCAGCCGGTCTCGCCCGGCTCGGCGCCGAAGACGAGCGCGGCCCGGAGTTGGTCGCAGAAGAGCAGGAGCAGGTTGGTCATGCGGCCTTCTTGTAGACCTCGTCCATCTTCTTCAGGGCGTCGTCGACGGTGATCTTCTTGCCGAGCAGCTCCTGGATGACCGAGAAGTGGGTCGGCTGGACCTCGGCGTTCGGCCAGCGCTGGCCGACCGGCGCCACCCGGCCGCCGTCCAGCAGCGGCAGGAACGACTCGAGCGCCGGGTCGACCTTCGAGCTCGCGTCCCGCTTGATCGGGATGCCCGCCACCGCCTCACACCATTTGTTGATGTTCTCCTGCTGCCCCAGGAACTCGATGAACTTCAGGGCGGCGTCCTTGTTCTTGCTCTTCTCGTGCACGCCGATGCCGACGTTCGCGCCGCCCCAGGTGAAGACCTTGTCCTCGGTGTCGGCCGACGGGAACGGGAACATCGAGATGTCGTCCTTGTTCTTCGCGGCGTCGCGGAACGCGGGCAGCAGCGGCGCCACCTGCACCGCCATGGCCGCCTGCCCGTTCGCCACCATCGCGGTGGACTGCTCGAGCGTGGTGCCGTTCGGGTTGTCGTTGAAGAAGCCCCGGTCGCGCAGGTCCATGTACTGGGTCATGGACTGCTTCCACCCCGAGTCCAGGAAGGTCGCCTTGCCGGCGAGCATCTGGTCGTCGAAGTCCGGGGTGTCGCGGTAGACGTTCGAGGCGACGAAGGCGTACGTGACGAGCTGGGTGACCCACGGCGTCTGCGCGCCCAGGGCGAAGGGCACCTTGCCCGCCTTCTTGAGGGTCTCGCAGACGGTGATGAGGTCGTTGTAGGTCTTCGGGATCTGCACGCCGGCGGCCGAGAAGACGCTCTTGTTGTAGATGACCCCGATGACAGTGAGGCCGGAGGAGAACAGGTGCACCTTGCCGTCGTACGAGAACGAGGACTTGAGGTTCGCCGGGATCAGCGAGGTCCACGACTGGCCGCTCAGGTCGGCGAGCAAACCGGGCGTCCGGCCGATATCGCCGGTCGACATCGCGCTGCCGCTGCCCGGATAGAGCACGTGGATGTCCGGAGCGTTGCCGCCGTTCAGCTGGGTGCGCACCGAGGTCTGCACCTGGTCGGTCGGCGCGTACGAGGTCTTGAACGTGACCTTGGCGCCGCTGTCGGTGTAGGCCTTCGTCAGCAGGTCGAGCGGCGCCTTCTCGTCGGCCACACCGACAACGGTGAGGGTGGCCGAGCCGTCGCCGGAGGACCCGTCGCCGCACGCGGAGAGCAGACCCGCCGCGCCGGCGCCGGTCGCGAGGCCGCCGACCATACGCAGGAACTGGGCCCGGCTGAGCCCGTTTGATATCGCTGCCATACGTCCCTCATCCCGTCAGCTATGTGCTGGTGCCAATGTGATGGCTACTGTTAAAACTACGGAAAATCTTGTTAGCGGGAGCGTATGATCGCAGGATCGGCCTGTCAAGGATCGGATACTCCCTTGCCAGAATCGCCATCCAAGCTCAGTTACCGCAGCAAATCGGACGGTAGAAGCCTGGTGATATCTACGGCCGGTGGTGTTAAATCACTTCGTTACCAAGAGGTTTCGGAGGCGTCGTGACACTCATCCCCAAGCAGCGCCGCAAGGTCCGGATCGGGCTGGTCGCCGGCGGGCTCGGCACCTACTGGCCCCAGTTCCCGCATCTGCTGCCGCAGCTGGAGGAATCGGCCCGCTACGTGTCGGAGCGGTTCGCCGAGATGGATGCCGAGGTGACCGATGTCGGGTTCATCTCGGACGCGCAGGAGGGCGCGGTCGCGGCCGAGCGGTTGCGGCAAGCCGACTGCGACCTGATCGTCCTGTTCCTGACGACCTATCTGACCTCGTCGATGATCCTGCCGATCGCGCAGCGGGCGAACACACCGGTGCTGGTCATCGACCTGCAGCCGACCGAGAAGATGGACCACGCGAGCTTCGACACCGGGGCGTGGCTGGCCTACTGCGGGCAGTGTCCCGTGCCCGAGGTGGGCAACCTGTTCCGCCGGGCCGGCATCCCGTTCCGGTCGGTGACCGGCTGGCTGCGGCAGGAATCGGCGTGGCAGCGGATCGGCCGCTGGATCCAGGCGGCGCGGGTGCGGGCCGTGCTGCGCAACGCCCGGCACGGGCTGATGGGTCACCTCTATCCGGGCATGCTCGACGTCTCCACCGACCTCACGCTGCTGCCCACCACGTTCGGCTCGCACGTCGAGGTGCTCGAGTTCGACGACCTGCGGGAACGGGTCCTGACGGTCACCGACGCCGAGGTCGCCGACCGGATGGACCTGGCCCGCAAGATCTTCGTGCTCGACGACTCGGTCAACGACGAGGACTTCGCCTGGGGCGCCCGGGTCTCGGTCGGTCTCGACCGGCTGGCCGACGACTTCGACCTGGACAGCCTCGCCTACTACCACCGGGGGCTCAACGGCGAGCAGCACGAGCGGCTCGGCGCCGGCATGATCCTGGGCGCGTCGCTGCTCACCGCCCGGGGCATCCCGGCGACCGGCGAGTACGAGCTGCGCACCACGGTCGCCCAGCTCGCCACCCAGGTGGCCGGCGCGGGCGGCTCGTTCTGCGAGATCCAGGCGCTGAACTTCACCGACAACGTGGTCGAGATGGGCCACGACGGCCCGGCCCACCTCGCGGTCAGCGCGAAGCGGCCACTGCTGCGCGGCCTCGGCGTCTACCACGGCAAGCGGGGCTGGGGCGTCAGCGTCGAGTTCGACGTGCGGCACGGCCCGGTCACCCTGCTCGGCCTCGGCCAGGACCGCGACGGCGCGCTGTCGTTCATCGCGGCCGAGGGAACGGTCGTGGACGGCCCGCTGCTGGCCATCGGCAACACCACCAGCCGCGTCGACTTCGGCCGCGACCCCGGCGAATGGGTCGACGACTGGAGCGCCTCCGGCGTGGGGCACCACTGGTCGCTGTCCCTCGACCATCGGGCCGCCGACTACCAAGCGGCGGCCAGCCTGCTCGGCATCGACTTCCGCCAGGTCTAGCGGACCAGGACAGACCCTGGGTCAGCTCCCGGGCGAAGCCGTCCAGGAGCCAGCGCAGGCCGCGCTCGAAGTTGTCGTCCTGCAGTCCCTGCTGCGCCGGGCCGTGCCGGCTACGGCGTTCGCACAGAGCTTCGGGTGGGCGCTCGGCATCACGGCCGCGGCGCTGCTGCCGGCCCTGCTCATTCGCGATCAGGCCGCATAGAGGCGCACGAACAACGCGTACGCCTCATCGACCTCCTCCTGAGGAGCGCCCGCCAGCAGGTCCAGCAGCAGGCCACGGGAGACCGCGACGCCCAGGCGCAAGGCGGCCCGGTCGGGCTCCGCACCCAGGCGGCCGGCCACCGCGGCACCGTCGGTCAGCCAGGGCGCGGTGAGGCCGTCGGGCAGCGCGAACGAGGACCGGGTGGCCAGGGCGAACACTTCGAAGAACAGCCGCACGAAGGGGCGCAGTTCCGGGCTCGAGACCTGCTCCCACAGGGCGGTCATGACCTCGGCCGGGGTCTCGCCGGTCATCGCCGTCATCGCGGCGCGCTGCTGGGCCTCCATCGCCTCGACGATCGCCGCGAGCAGGCCCTCGCGCGAGCCGAAGTGGTAGATCAGCATGCGGTGGCTGGTGCCGGCGCTCGCGGCGATCTCGCGGAGGCTGCGGTCGGCCAGGCCGTCCTTCGCCGCGGTCGCCATGACCTTGGCGAGCAGGGCCTCGCGGGGTTCGATGGGCATGTACCAGATGGTACAGTCACCGTATGTATCGAGAGCACAGCACCGTCATCAACGCGCCGGCGTCGGTCGTCTGGCGCCTCACCACCGACGTCGCGAACTGGCCGTCCTTCATGCCGACCGTGCAGAGGGTCACGCTCCTCCAGCCCGGGGAGCTGCGGGTCGGCAGCTCGGCGCGGGTCAAGCAGCCGGGCCAGACCGCCGCGGTGTGGACCGTGACGCGCCTGTCGCCGACCACCGAGTTCACCTGGGAGACCAGGCGGATGGGCCTGCGCATGATCGGCCGCCATCTGCTGGCGCCCGACGGCGACCGCACCCGCAACACCGTGTCCATCGCGGTCACCGGCCGTGGCGCCGGGCTGTTCGCCGCGTTCTTCGGCGGCCTGATCGCCCGGGCGATCCAGCAGGAGAACGAGGCGTTCCAGAAGGCCGCGAGCCGGATCAGCGCGAGCTGAGCACGCGGACGAAGCCGGTGGCGGCGGTGACGTCGAGAACCGCCACGACGAGGGCGGCCATCGAGCCGTCGACGAAGGTCAGCTCCACCCGGCCCATCTCGAGGAACAGCCTGCTTCGGCGGCGGGCGGCCCGGATCGCCGGGCGCGGAACGGCGAAGTGCAGCCGGAAGCGCTGCGGGTCGATGCGGTAGTTGTCGAGCAGCAGCAGGCGGCGGTCGGTCACGGCCCAGTCCAGGCTGGTCACCGCATCGACCAGGGGCACCCGGGCACGATATCCCCGGCCGCTCACCGGCCGGGGAGCCGAGGCAGGATGGGCCGCATGTCTGTGGAGTTCGTGCTGGATCCCGACCTGACCGATGACCTGCGCGGGCGGATCGTGGCGCTCTGGGTGGAGGTCACCAACGCCGGCGGGGCGGTGGGGTTCGTCGCCCCGGTCACCGCCGGTGAGGTGCGGCCGGTGGCCGAGGCGGCGTTCGCGGGCGTGACCGAGGGCGTCGACCGGTTGATCGTCGGCCTTGACGGTGCGGAGGTCGTCGCGCTGCTGTTCGTCGTGGACAACCGGTTCGCGCTCAAGGACCACTGGCGGGTGCTCAAGCGGGTCATGGTGACGCCGAAAGCCCAGGGCAAGGGTTACGGGGTGGCGCTCATGCGGGAGGCCAAGGCGCTCGGCCGCGAGATGGGGCTGGCGGCGCTGCAGGTGACCGTGCGGGGCGGCGCGGGGATCGAGGGCTTCTACACCAGGCTCGGCTACCGCGAGGTGGGGCGGCTCCCGGGGGCCCTGCGGGTCGGGCCGGGCGACGACCGGGACGAGACATACATGTGGCTCGATCTACGCCCGTGAAACCGGCGGCCGCCGGGTCGGCGACGCCCTGGGGGTGACGGCGTCGCCGCCGGCGGCCGGCGGTCCGCGCGCAGCCGGGTGGGGCCCGGTGCGCGGCGGGGAGGTGGGGCGCGGAAGTCAGGAAGAAGCGGTCAGCCGCAGGACTGGGCGGCGCCGGCGGCGAGGTCGACCCCTTGCTCGGCGGGCGGCACCTCGACCTCCGTCGTCGGCGCGGCGACCTCGGTCGACTCGAGCGCGGGAGCGGCCGATGACGCGGCCGGGGCGGCGGCGGACGGCGAGGACGACGGGCTCGCCTTCTTCTTGGCGGGCGACGGCGACGACTTGGTGCTGCTGACGCCACCGCCGGCCAGGCGAGCGGAGGTCTTCTGCGTGGCGCCGGGCGACAGTTTCACACCACTGGCGACCGTGCTGTGGCCGTACGCGTCAGTGACCTTGACTTTGAAGGGACCGTTGCCCGCGCCGCCGTCTACAACCCAGTAGTTGTAGCTCTCGCGGTGGGTGGACTTGCCGTTCACGGTCACGGACTTCAGTCGGTTGCCGTGGTTGTCGATCAGCACGGCGAGCCAGTACTGCGACGAGCCCTCCTTGACCCGCACGCTGATCGGCCCGGCGCCGACGCCCGTGACGGTCTTGTACGTGATCGGGATGATCCCGGCGACCTCCGCGCCGATCTTCTTGAACGCGGTGCGGCTCAGGTCGAGATGGCCGGCCGGGCATTCGGGGCACGAGTCGATGACCTTGACCCGCACCTTGCCCTTGGGCCCGGTGACATCGAGGTACGTGCCGCAGGCCGCGCCCGCCGAGTACTGCTCGGGGCCGAGCGCCACGAACAGATCATCGGCGGGAGCGGACGGGAACGAGCAGTTGCCGGTGCCGCCGCCGAGGTCGTAGAAGGTCGCCTTGCCCGATTTGGCCGACGTGGACGGGGGCGCCGCGCAGGCCGAGCCGGAGTTCGTCAGCAGCAGCGCCACGCCGATCACCGCGGCGAGAATCACGGCGCCGCCGGCGGCGAGCCAGCGGGGCGAGAGCAGACGAGATCCGGTCACGCTGAGGGATCCTTCGCGGCGCGGCCGTCCCGGGCAACCTTCCTAAGACAGACCTAAGGCACATGCGGCCCGGTTCACCCGATCAACCGAATCTCGTCACCCACCGCGAGTGAACCCACCGCGCGTGAACCCACCGCGCGTGAACCCACCGCGCGTGAACCCAGCGCCAGCGGCGCCACGTTGATCGCGAAGAGCAACCCCTGGCCCACGCGCCGGAACTTGCCCAGCGTGCGCAGCGGCTCCTTGCCCTTCTCCCCGCTCTCCTGGTCGATCGTGGTGACCACGCAGCGTGGGCAGCCCGGCCCGGCCCGCAACACCACGTCACCGATCTGCAGCCGGGCCTCGTTCAACGACCACTCGTCCTCGGCCCAGGGCGCGGCGCCTTCCACGACGAGATTCGGCCGGAACCGGGTCATCGGGATCTCCTCCGGCAGCCAGCCGTTGAGCGCGTCCAGCGACGCCTCGTTGGCCAGCAGCAACGGCCATCCATCGGCGAAGCTAACCGGCTCACCCACCTCGTCGACGCCGCCGATCGCGCGGGACCCGGCGTCCGCCTGCCACACCAGCCGCGCCGGCCGCCCCAGGAACGCGCTGGTCCACTCGCTCTCCGCGATCCGGGCGGGGGTGGGCAGGTGGCTGCGGAACACCCGGACGAACTCCTTGGCGCCGTCCACCGGCTCGTCGATCGACAGGTCGGGCAGGCCCGGCGCGGAGAGCAGGAGGCCGCCCGGGCGCGGCGTCACCCGCAGCTGGGTGAGCAGCGGGTTGTCACGCTGGGTGAATGCGACGCCGTCGGCGTCGACCATCGCCCATCGGCGATCGCCGACGAGACCCCACGGCTCCACTCGCGCCACGTCGTGGTCGATCCGGTGACAACCCTTGACCGGGTACGTGTGAAGCGATGCGATCCGCATGGTCAAAGCCTCGCACGAGACCGAGTCGACCGGCCGATGCTCAGCGCCCGCGGTGGTGTGACCGTGGCGGCATGACCACCGAGCCAGATCGTGCTCGAGCCGGCCGCCCGCGCGGCGGTGGCCCAGGCGATCGCGGTGCTCACGCAGGCCCTCAGTGCGCCGCGCCGTGGCCCAGCAGGGTGCGGCGGGGGTGTTTGCTGACCTCCTCGGCCGATGACGAGTAGAGCAGGTGCGGCACGTCCCCGACCGGCTCGGCCGGCTGCTCGCCCGGGCCGGTCGGCTTCGCCGCGGCGGCGAACGGGCTGGGCGCGGCGCGGTCGGCGGCCGCCGGCTCGGCCAGGCTACGGATCCAGTCGGCCCAGTCCTGCTGCTCCTCGTCGGTGAAGACCTTGTACATCCGGCCGCCGAACGCCATCTGCTGCATGAACGGGCTGTCGTTGGGGTTGCCGGGAATCACCTGGCCGCTGTGCTGGAGCGTTTCCAGCAGCCGCGACGGTTCATCGAAGAGGTTGTTGGTCATCCCGGCGCCGGCGCCGCCATGGTTGAGCGCGCCGTACCGCTTCTTGTTCTCGATCATCTCGAGGATGCGGGTGCGGGCCCGGGACGGCTCGAGCAGCTTGTCGATCAGGTCCTGGCCGAGCGTGCCGGTGATCCGGAACGCCACGTAACCGTTCCAGATGCGCTGCCACTGCTGCTGGCGTACGTCCTCGTCGGCGAACCGCGACAGGTACCGCTTCACCGCGCGCTTGGCGATCGCGCCGTGCCCCACGTCGGCGTTGTCGATCGCCACGTGCAGGCGGTAGTACGTCGCGTCGATGTCGAAGTGCTCGAGGAGACGGGCCGTGGTGTCCAGCTCCACCGACTCCCACTCGAACATCATGGTCATGCCCAGCAGCTCGGGCAGGAACTGGTCGGTGAACTGCGAGACGACCAGCTGGAACAGGGGCAGCGTGAACGACGACTCGAGCAGGGTGGTGTCGTGCGCGTACTCCTTGCTCGTGATCGGCGCAGTGTTGATCCCGACGCTGGAGAGCGTCTGCGTGAAGATGTTCGCGTGGTTCTGCGCCGGGTTGCCGGCGCCCACCTCGTCCACCCAGATCTGGGTGAGGAAACCGGTGAGGTCGTCGATCGGCCCGATCGTGGCGATGTTGCGCAGCCACACGCCGTCGGTCTGGTTGAGCGGCCCGGACTGCCGCACCCGGTCGACCGCGTCGGCGTGGGTGCGGAACGACCGGTCCTTGGCCGGGTCGTAGGCCGCGACCCGGTCGACCAGGTCTTGATAGATGCTGTCCAGCCGGGCGTCGAAGGCCCGCTCCTCGTACGGGAACGGCTTGAGCTCGGTGTCAAGCAGCGGGTCGTGCTGGTAGGCCGCCGCCGTGTCGATGAACTCGCGGGCCAGCCGCCAGGCCGTCGGCAGGAAGTCCGGGTACTGGTGCAGATTCAGCATGATGTGGAAGTAGTCACGGTGCCGCAGGCCGGCGTAGGGCGCCCGCTCGGTCTCCACGAACACCCCGGTGTCGTTCCCGGCCGGCGTGACGAAGCCGAGCTGGGACCACTCGTTGACCATCTCGCGGTGCCTCCTGTCGAACCGTCGCCCCTCGCCCAGCGTGGTGGGTGGCGCGTCGCCGATGCCGCGGTCCCAGCGCCAGCGCGGGAACGCGGTCGTGTTGATCGGCCGGCGCGGCGAGTTCCCCTCGGGGAACAGCACCTCGACCACGGCCTCGTAGTCCTGGTCGACGATCACGTCGTCCGGGCGTTGCGCCGGCCACCAGAAGTGCCGGCAGTCGGTGAAGTCGGCCTGCCACGGCACGGCCATGTTCGCGGTCATGCAGCCCGGTTCCTGGCCGGGCCCCTCGGGCCGGAAGCGGAACGGCGCCACGTACCGGTCGGCCTCCCGGGCGAGACGGCTCATCTCGATGCCGGGGAAGAACGGGCCGCCGGTGCACGCCTCCAGGGCGGCCCGGTCGAGCGCCTCGGGCTCGGTCGCCGTCTCGTCGGGAGCGCCGGCGGTGAACTGGCCGTCGGCCCACTGGGCGAGGCGGCGGTACTGCAGTGGGGTGACCGTGAACCAGGTGCCCGGCTTGCCGGGGGTGGCGCTGCCGTCGTCGCCGGACAACTGCGGCATGAAGGCCGGCGTGGCCTGCTTCTTCCGGGTCGCTTCGTCCGCCTCGTCGTGCGGCTGGCGGATCACCGCGAAGACCCGGCGCCGCGCCTTCGCGCCGCGCTCGCCCGGATCGCGGAGCAGGGCCAGGTGGTCGGGCTCGAAGAAGTCGCCGACCCGCTCGGTGCCCTTGCCCATGTCGACGGCGCGGCGGTGGCCGCGGGTCGCGGACTGGTTGACCCACTGGTATCCCATGGCGCGGGCCAGCACCGGGACGATGTCGCGCTCGAACGAGACCTCCTTGCGCTCGGGCAGCAGGCCGCGCTCGACGGCGGCGTTCTCGGCCACGTCGTAGAGGGTGACCATGTTGCCGATCCCGGGCGCGAAGTCGGGCGGCGCGACGACCACCCACGCGAGCCGGACCCCGATCTCCGCGCCTTCCACGTGAACGGAAGCGGTGACCGGGCCGTCCGAGGTGTCGTCGTGCCAGCCCTCGTTGTCGGCGAAGCTGGGCAGGTCTTGATCTTCCGGGACCGAGGCGGAGTGGCCGGGGCCGCCGAGCACGATCAGCCGGCCCTCGTCGTCGGTGCGCAGCTCGCCCAGCGGCACCCGCTCGCCGAGGAAGGTTCCGGTGTCGAAGGGGTCGCTGCGCGCCTCGCGGCCGGTGACCGTTCGCGGGCCGGGATCGATGACCAGCGAGTCGCGATCGGTGACGGCGGCGTTGCGCGGGCCGCCACCGGTGAAACGGCCGGCGGCGCCTTTGCGGTTGACCAGGTGCACGGCCCACTCGATCGTGGCATCGTCGGCGGTCAGCTCCTTGATGAGGACGTCGCGGTCGTCGTACGCGAAAATGCGGAACCGCACCGCCTGGCGCTTCACCCGCCCGTTCTTGTCCTTGTAGGACGCGGGCGACTCCTCACCGCCGGGCTGCTCGGGACCGAGGAAGTACTCGTCGGGGCTGTCGCCCACCCGGGCCACACCGATGGCCGGGTGGATGGCGCAGTACGCGATCCGGCTCATGTCTCACACCTCAGTCGAAGGTACGGGCCGTGCGGGCTGAGAGATCTCTCAGTTCTGCGCCACGAAAACGCTTAGGGCGCGTTTGTTCCGAGCCAGCCGGACGGCCGCCGCCGCGTTCACCCGGCCGTAGCCGTAACGCGTGCTGTGCCCGTTCTCGTCGTACTCGTTCGGATTGTCGTCGATGCGGTCGGCCGACTCGCGCAGCAGGTCGCGGACCTCGTCCCAGCGCAGCTCGGGATCGGCGGCCAGGATCAGCGCCGCCACTCCGGCCACCCCCGGGCACGCGCTGGACGTGCCGCCGAACGAGTTGGTGTAGTCGCCCGCCGCGTCGCCGACCGAGTCGTCGCCGATGTTGTACCCCTCGCGGCCCCGCCGGTCGGTGGTCCAGATCCCGGGCGTGCGCGACGGGGAGCCGTTGCTGCTCGGGAAGCTGCACCAGATCGCCCGGCCGTGGTCGCTGTACCGGCTCTGCCGGCCCTGGTCGTTGCAGGCCGAAACCGCGATCACCTTGTCGTAGCTGGCGTAGCCGTCGTTGTCGACGCTCTCGGCGCCGTTACCGGCCGCCCAGGTGATCACGCAGCCCTTGCCGCCGCGGCCGCGCTCGATCGCGTAGTCGATCGCCAGCCGGGTGTTGTCCTGCAGCGGCACCACCTGACTGTGCACCGGGTCGGTCGGGTCCCACCAGTCCCCGTCGGACGGGCCCCAGCTGCACGAGATCACGTCGGCGCCGTGGTCGACGGCCCACTTGAACGCGTCGGCCTCGTCCTGCGAGCCCAGCCCCGACACCAGCCGCACCGGCATGAGCCGCGCCGCGGGCGCCACGCCGGACGCCTGGTCGACGCCGTCCGCGCAGGCGACGCCCGCGCAGGCGGTGCCATGGTTGTCGCCGTCGCCGGGCCGGGGGTCCTCACCGCGCGGCCGGCTCGCCGAGTACGGCGCGACCAGCTTGCCGGCCGACGCGAACTCGGGGTGCGTCACGTCCATGCCGTCGTCGATGATGCAGACGACGACGCCCTCGCCGCGCGTGTCGGTCCAGGCCTCCACCACGTTCGCGTGCGCCACCACGTCCTGCCCGTCGATCACGGCGGGACCCAGGTGCCACTGCTGCGGCGCCATCGCCCGGCGATTGACCTCGCGCACCAGCTCGGGGTGGCACAGGTCGACATCGTCGCGGTCGAGCAGCCGATCGGCCAGCGGGAAGACCTCGCGACCGGTGCCGGCCGGCGCGCCGGTGAAGTAGGCGTTGGGCGCGGTGCCGACGGCTCGCTTGATCGTCAGCCCGGCCTCGGCCAGCACCGCCGCGCACTGCTCGGGCGACAGGTCGTCGCGGAACTTCACGAAGACGTTCTCGGTGTAGACGACCGGGGCGCCGAACTGGTCGCGCAGGCCACGGCCCGCGAACTCGATCTCGGGGTCCTCGTTGAGCACGACGGCGATGTTGGGGGCGTCGCCGACCGGGGACGCGTACACGCCCACGCCGGCCTCGGGGAAGCCGAACAGCGGCGTGAGCCGGTCCTGAGCGCTGCGGCTGGGAGACGACAACGGAGAGACATCGTGCCGGACGCCCCGGCGAACTGACCGGACGACCACGAGGTCCTCGTTGTCCTCCAACTCCAGGCGGAACCCGGAGCTGCCCCCGAATCGGCAGCTGAGCATGGCACGCACTTCCTCTCCTTGGGTCTATATGCGACCACCCCGCCGTGGAAGGGGCAGCCTGGTTCGCGACAGACTGGCGAAGTGAAACCTGACCGGGTGGTGGTGCTCGGCTGCGGCCCGGCCGGCGCGGCGGCCGCGATCACGCTAGCCGCCCGCGGCATTTCCCCGGTCGTGATCGACCCACGACCATCCGTCGAGTGGGAGCCCGGCGAAGGGCTGCCGGCCGCGGCCACCCCGCTGCTGCGCAAGCTGGGCGTCTGGCCGGCCTTCCAAGCGAGCGGCCACCTCAGGAGCAGCGGCTTCCTCTCCTGCTGGGGATCGGACGAGCCGGCTTTCCGGCCCGCGCTGCTCGATCCGCGCGGGCCGTCCTGGCAGCTCGACCGGGCCGCGTTCAACGGCATCCTCCGCGATGCCGCCGGGACGCCGCTGACCAGGCGGGTCAATGACGTCCGCCGCCATGGTCCAGGATGGATGATCGATCGACTCGAGGCCGACTTCCTGATCGACGCCACCGGGCGGGCCGGCGCGCTGGCCCGGCTGCTCGGTGTGCCCCGGCGGGTGGACAGCCGGCTGGTCGGCATGGTCGCGCTGCTTCCCGATCCGTCGCCCGCCGAGGCGGCGAGCATCGTCGAGGCCGCGCGCGACGGCTGGTGGTACGCCTCCCGGGTTCCCGGCGACCGCCTGGTGGTGGCGCTGTTCACCGACGCATCCGTGGCGCGGGACATCTCCCCCGATCGCTGGATGTCGCTGCTCGAATCCACTGCGCACGCCGGTCCCCGCGCCGGTTCCGGCTTTCCGCCTCCCAAGATCAGGACAGTGGCGGCCGGAAGCTCCGCTCTTTCGCAATGCGCCGGTCCCGGCTGGGTCGCCGTCGGGGACGCGGCCTGCGCACACGATCCGCTCTCCTCCCGGGGTCTGCACGACGCGCTGTCCGAGGGCATCGCCGCGGCCGAGGCCGTCGCGCTGGGCGATCCTTCGGCAATTGACGCGTACGCCGCCCGCACGGCCGCCGAATACCGCGCCTACCTCGACGACCTGGCCTGGTACTACCGCCAGGAGACCCGGTTCCCGGATTCCGCCTTCTGGAAGGGCCGCTCAGGCCAGGTGTAGCCGGTGCGCTATCGCCGCCGCCTCGACCCTGTTCGCCGCGTTCAGCTTGGCCAGGATGTTCGACACGTGGACGCTCGCGGTGCTCTCGCTGATGAACAGCGTGCGGGCGATCTCGCGGTTGCGCCGGCCCTCCTTGAGCAGCGCCAGCACCTGGATCTCGCGCTCGGTGAGGTGGAACGGGTGCTCGGGCTCGGCGGCTGGCTCGTCGGGCGGGGCGCCCAGATCGAGCCGGGCACGGTCGGCCAGCGCGGTGATCTCGCGCAGCAGGGCGCGGGCCTCGAGCCGTTCGGCGGCCTCGCCGGCCGCGCGGAGCACCTCGGCGGCGCGCTGGTCACGCTTGCGTACGAGCTCTTCGGCCTCCCGCCAGCGGGCGTACGCCGCCGGGTAGGGACGGGCGAGCCGGTCCCAGCCGGCCGCGACCTCGCCCCAGGCCTCGGGGTGCGGCTCGCCGCCGAGCAGCCGGGCGAACTCGGCCTCGCCCATCGCGGCGTCGATCGCGGCCTCGGGGAACGACTTCTGCCGTGTGCCCATGCGCTCCCACAGCGATCGGGCCCGATCGCGCAAGGCCGTCCCGTGCCGCAGCACCTCGTCGGAGGCGCCGGCCCGGCCACGGGCACGGCGGCGCTCGGCTTCGTCGGCCTCGATCCGCAGGCCCAGCACGCAGAGCGCCACCGCCTGCTGGTCGTCGCCGTGGGCGCCGACCACCTCGAGACCCGCCTCCACCTCGGCGCGGGCCGTCTCGTAGTCCTCCTGCCACATCGCGAACGCCGCCGCGGCCGCGTGCACCAGGCCGTGGTCGAGCGGATCTTCGTCGTTCTTCAGCTGTTCCTGCGCCTGCTTGACCTGCTGGGCAGCCTCTTCCGGCCGGCCGCGCGCGGTGCCGAGCTCGCCCAGCACCACGAAGGTCATCAGGGCGCGCGCGGCCGCGTGGTGGCTGGCCAGCAGCCGGTCGGCGACCTCTTCCGCCTGCCGCCAGCGGCCGTTGCGGTAGAGCACCAGCACGATCGAGTCGAGCATGTCGATCATCGGCGGGAACATCAGGCCCAGGTCGACGCTCCAGCGCAGCGCCTCCTCGGCCGTGGCCACCGCGTCGGCCGACCAGCCGATGAAGTCGAGCGCGAGGCTCAGGTGGTTGTAGGTGAGACAGATGCCCTCGACGTCGTCCTCGTCGCGGGCGACCCGCAGCGCCTCCCGCATGCGGCCGACGCCGGTCTCGGGTTCGCCGTGCATGGCGAAATGCCACCCCGAGGTCTTGAGACCGAGCACCTCCTCGCGCTTGCGGCCGGCCCGGCGGGCCAGCGACAGCGTCTCTTCCCACAGCGGCGCCGAGTCGGGATAGAGGCCGCGGATCGACAGCGAGTTGGCGAGCGCGGCGGTCACCCGGGCCCGCTCGGCGAGCGCGTCGCTGGTGGCGAGCAGGTGGTAGGCCTTGGTGAAGGCGCGCAGCGCGCGGGCCCCGTCGATGCGATCCATGTAGGTGCCGAGGGCCTCGTACAGCAGCGCCCGGGCCACCACATCGTGGCGGGGCGTCGCCGTGAGGGCGTCTTCCACCAGGCGTACGGCGGTCTCGTGCTCGCCGGCGTCGTGGGCACAGCGGGCCGCGGCCGCGAGCAGGTCGGGCCGGGTCATGCCGGCGTCGGCTGCGTCGTCGACCTCGTCCCACAGGTCGAGCGCGCGGGTGAAGTAGGTGAGGCCCTCGCGGAACGCGCGCACCTCGGCGGCGGCCCGGCCCGCGGCGATCACGGCAGCGAGGGCCTTGGGCAGGTCGCCGGTGGCCTCCCAGTGATGGGCGACCACGGCGGTGGCGGTCGAGCGTGGCCGGTCGCCGAGCTGCGGGCGCTCGGCGAGGGCGGCGGCGACCCGGGCGTGCAGGCGGGCACGCTCGCCGGGGAGCAGATCGGAGTAGACCGCCTCTTGCGCGAGCGCGTGCCGGAAGCGGTAGGCGTTGCCGGTGTCGGCCTGCAGCACGCGGTTGGCGGCCAGCTCGCGCAGGGCGGCGAGCAGCGGCTTCTCGGGCAGCTCGGCGACGGTGGCGAGCAGCGGGTAGCCGATGCGGCGGCCGATCACCGCGCAGATCTGCAGCGCCGCCTGGGCATCGGCCGAGAAGGTGCCGACCCGGAGCAGAACCACATCGCGTACGCGTGCCGGCACCTCGTCTCCGATGCCCCTGGCCTCGAAAAGCTCCTCGGCGAAGTAAGCGTTGCCGCCGGAACGGTCGGCGATCTCGTCGACGACGGCGGTGGGTAGCGGATTGCCGGCCAGCTGGGAAAGCAGCACGCCAAGGTCGCCGGCGCCGAACGGGGCCAGCGGTAGGTGGGTCATGAAGACGCCGCGCAGCAGCTCGACCAGCGCGGCGGGCAGGGGGCCGGCGGCCGGCTCGTCGTCGCGGTAGGTCACCACCAGCAGCACCCGCTCGCGGCGCAGCGCCACGGTGAGGAAGCTCAGCAGGTCGAGCGTGGACTGTTCGGCCCAGTGCACGTCTTCGATCACCAGCAGCACCGGCGCCTGCTCGGCGAGCTGGCCGAGCAGCGCGAGGAAGACGTCGAACAGGCGGGCCTGGCGCAGGCTGGCGTCGCCGTCCGGCAACTCGGGCGCCTCGGTGGCCTCGGGCCAGAACATCTGGTCGAACATGGTGAACCGCGGCCCGGCGAGCTCGGCGAGCGACCCGGCGGCGCGGTCACGCAGGAGACGACGCAGGGCGTCGAGGAACGGGCCGTACGGCAGGCCGCCCGAGCTGATGCGGAACGAAGAGCCGGCCAGCACCTGACCGTCGCGCGCGAGCACCCGCTCGATGCATTCCTGCACGAGACGTGTTTTCCCGACGCCGGCCTCACCGGAAATCAAGAAGCCGGCGGCATGGCCCTGGCAGGCGTCGTCCCAAGCCGCACTGATCTCGGCGAGCTCAGCATGCCGCCCGACCAAGGGGGAGAGTCTTCTCCGCCGCACGCCGTGGAGTATGCCAGCGTGGGCCAAATCCGGACATCGACTTTCCCGGCCGGTGTAAGGGCGCGAGTCGGCAGATCTTAGGGGTTTGCCGGAGCCCTTAGGAGCGTGCAGGGGTCACTCTCGTTGTCGGAAACCCAACAGGGAGGTCCGTCATGATCGACCACATCGGGCAAACCGGTCCACGCCGGCGGCAGGTGGCCGTGCTCTTCGCCGACATCTGCGGCTTCACCCGGCTGGTCGAGAGCGTCGAACCGGAGACGGTCTACCGGATCATGCGTCCGCTGCTGGACGACCTGGTCGCCTGCGTGCACGAGCACGGCGGCGAGATCCAGCAGGTGCTCGGCGACGGGTTCATGGCCGTGTTCGGCCTGCGCCGCTCGCACGGCGACGAGACCGAGCGGGCGACGGCGACGGCCTGCGCGATGCTGCGCGGCGTGCGACCCGGCCATCCCGACGTTCACGTGGGCGTCGAGTGCGGTGAGGTATTGGTCACACGTTCGTGGGATCCGGCCTGTTTCGGGGTCTGGGGACGGGCGGTCAACCTGGCGCAGCGGATGTGCGGGGTGGCCGGGCCGGGCGAGCTGGTGCTGGGTCCGGCGGCGTACTCGGGGGCCGGGCACCTGGCGGGGCCGGCGACGCCGGCTCTCGTACGGGTGCGCGGCGTCGCCGACCTGGTGCCGGCTCACCGCTTCTCGATCCAGCCGGACGCTCCCCTTTCGCTGGCGGCGTGAGACCGTTTCACCGGCCCTTCCCGCCGGCGCGGGAGGCTCGCCAGGTTGGCGACCTCCCGCGTTCGCCCTGCTCGATCGTGCCCATGTGGCATCGGTAGTCAGTTCTTTCGCAACGGTCGTGGGCTGACCGAAGCCCGCCTGCGGCCCCTCCCTCGGATGATCTGCTCGGCCAGACGGACTTATCCAGGGAAGGTGCGAGATGGACCGATTTATGCGGACGTTTCTGACCACGGGCATCGGCCTGGTCACGGGCGCCGCCCTCGCGGCGGGCCCGGCCATGGCGGCCGGCGGCGCCGACCAGAACACGACACGGCCCGCGGACACGACGGCCGTCGCCAAACCCCGCGGCGACCGCACAGTGGGCTTTTTCCGCAGCGGCAAGATCTGCTTCCGCGTCGGCGCGAAGGGCGAGGCCCGCGGCTGGTGGGACGACTTCGATTGCGTGAAGATCAAGTGGGGCTTCTACCGCAAGAAGTTCGCCCTGGTCGTCAGCTATGACGATTGGGGTCACGGCTGGCCCGGGCAATTCCATGACCCGTGGGTCGGCCAGTGGTGGCCAGGCAACCCGGGATGGCCGAACCAGCCCAACCAACCGAACCAACCTCAGCAACCGAACCAACCGAACCAACCGAACCAGCCACAACAACCTCAGCAACCCCAACAACCGCAACAGCCTCAGCAACCGCAACAACCTCAGCAACCTCAGCAGCCCCAACAGCCCCAACAGCCCCAACAACCTCAGCAACCGCAACAACCCCAGCAGCCGCAGCAGCCGGCGGGACAGCCCGAACAGCCTGCCGGTCAGCCGCAGCAGCCGCCCAACGGCCAGCCTCAGCAGCCGCCCAACGGTCAGCCGGCGCAGCCCATCCAGGCGCCACCCGCGGGGGCTGGCATGCCGCCCGCGCCCCTGACCAGCTCCGACTTCTTCATCTGGCGAATGGGTTGATCCGCCAGCCATAGCTGAGCAAGCCCGAAGCGCCGCCCTGGATTCGGGGCGGCGCTTCCCGCCGTCCGCACATCGGATTCCGACCCAGGGGCCTCTTGTCTTGCGATGCCGGTACCGGGCAGGATCTTTCTGACATTTCCCGTTTTGGAGTCAATCGAAGTGGGAAGAGAGGGAGTGTTCCGGCCGCCCACGATGGGGCGACACGCAGGTGGAAAGCCTCTCGGGCGGGAGGCGCTGTCGACCGAACCGGTCAATCCCGTCGCCGCTAGCACATTGAGGCTGCCTGGTTGATGCCCTGCTGTGCCCGGCGCCCCGCATCGTGCCTGCATATATGCAGAAGTCATTTTGTTCACGATCGATCGTGGCTGGCGCAAGCGCGCATGTGCCCTTCTCACGGATGGTCTGCTCAGGCCGTAACCGAACTTATCTAGAGAAGGTGTGACATGGATCGATTTACGCGAAAGCTGCTCATGGTCGGCATCGGGCTGGCAACGGGTGCCGGATTCGCCTCGGGCCCCGCCGCGGCAAGCGCCCCGCAGGCTCAGCACTCAGCACGCGCCGGCGCGGCTTCGACCGAGGCCGGCCCGCACGGCGACCGCAAGGTGGGCTACTTCCGCAGCTCCAAGATCTGCAATCGGGTCGGCTCCACCGGCGAATTCAAGGGCTGGTGGGAGGCTTACGACTGCCTGAAAACCCAGAATGGCAACCACAAGAACAAGTATCTGCTCGTCGTGAGCTACAACGACTGGGGCCACGGCTGGACAGGGCTTCTCGATTCATGGGTCGGACAATGGTGGCCAGGCGGCGGAGGCGGCAACAACACAACCATCAACAACAACACGAATAACAACAATAACAACGGCAACAACAACGGCAACGGCAACGGCAACAACTCCGGTAACGGCTCCGGCAACAACAACGGAAACGGCAACGGCAACAACTCCGGTAACGGCTCCGGCAACAACAACGGAAACGGGAACGGCAACAACTCCGGTAACGGCTCCGGCAACAACAACGGAAACGGCAACGGCAACAACTCGGGCAACGGCTCCGGCAACAACAACGGAAACGGCAACGGCAACAACTCCGGCGACAACTCCGGCAACAACAACGGAAACGGCAACGGCAACAACTCCGGCGACAACTCCGGCAACGGCAACGGAAACGCCAACGGCAATGGTTCGGGTGATGGTTCCGGCAACGGAAACGGCAACGCGAACGGCAACGGCTCGGGCGACGGCTCCGGCAACAATAACGGAAACGGCAACGGCAACAACTCCGGCGACAACTCCGGCAACGGCAACGGAAACGGCAACGGCAACAACTCCGGCGACAACTCCGGCAACGGCAATGGGAACGGCAACGGTGGCGGTGGCGGAGACGCGGGCTGGGCCTCCGACTGGGGATCGTCCGACTGGGGCTCCACCGGCGGCGGCTGGCGCTCCAACGGCGGCGGCTCGACCCCTGACCGCGCACCGGTGTTCAGCACCAAGTTTCTTCGCGGGCTCTGAGCCTGGACCGCAAGTGATCATGCGGATGCGAACCGCATAGCAGGACCGGAAAGCGCCGCCCCGACGCCGGGGCGGCGCTTCTGGTTTGCGCCGCCCCGAAAGTGGCACCGGCCACCCCTGGCGCTCTGAAAGTTTTTATGCATAAGCTGCTCGCGTGAATGGAGATGCGGCGAGGGGTGTTCTCGACCTCTTCCATGGCGCGCGGCTCACGCCCACGCAGCGGCGCATCGCGCACAGCCTGGTCGAACACGCCGCCAAGGCCGCGTATCTCTCGGCTGCCGAGGTGGCCGAGCTCGCCGGGGTGAGTCAGCCGTCGGTGACCCGGTTCGCGATGGCGCTCGGCTACGAGGGCTATCCGGCTCTGCGCCGCCGGCTGCGCGAGCTCACCGGCGACGCGTCCGAGACCGGCGGCGCGACCGCCGCCGAGGGCAACGCCATGCAGCTCGCCGTGCGCGCCGAGACCGAACACCTGGCCCGCCTGCACGACCAGCTCGCCCGCCTCGACGATGTCCAGCGGGCCGCCGAGCTGCTGATCAACAGCCGGCCGCTGCCGGTGCTGGGCCTACGGGCCGCGGCGCCCCTCGCCGGCTACTTCGGGTACTTCGCGTCCAAGGTCCACCCGGATGTCCGGGTGCTCGACTCTGGCGGCACCCCGCTGCTCGACCGGATCGATCAGGCCCGCGCGGCCGGCGCCGGCGCGCTGCTCGCCGTGGTTCTTCCCCGCTACCCGCGCGAGTCGCTCGAGGCGATCGCGGAGGCGAAGCGGGCAGGGTACGCGGTGGTCGCGATCACCGACTCGGCGGTGAGCCCGGTGGCCGAGCGGGCCGACGTCGTGCTGCCCGCCGCGGTCGGCACGCAGCTCGTCTTCGACCTGCACACCGGCCCGATGGCGATGGCCATGGTGCTGCTGCAGGCGATGTGCGACGCGGCGCCCGAGCCGGTGCAGCAACGGCTGGAGGAATTCGAGGCAACGGCCGCCCGGCGGCACATTTTCATGGCATAGGAGGCGACGACGATGTCCGAGATCCGGGCCGCGCGCGGCACCGCGTACACGGCAATGGGGTGGCCGCAAGAGGCCGCCAAGCGGATGTTGATGAACAACCTTGACCCCGACGTGGCCGAAAGGCCGCAAGATCTGGTGGTGTACGGCGGAACCGGTCGCGCGGCACGCGACTGGCCGTCCTTCCATGCGATCGTGCGGGAGCTGGACACGCTCAAGAACGACGAGACGCTGCTGGTGCAGTCGGGCAAGCCGGTCGGCGTCTTCCGGACGCACGAGTGGGCGCCGCGCGTGCTGATCGCGAACTCGAACCTGGTGGGCGACTGGGCGACGTGGCCGGAGTTCCGCCGGCTCGAGAACCTGGGCCTGACCATGTACGGGCAGATGACCGCGGGCTCGTGGATCTACATCGGCACCCAGGGCATCCTGCAGGGGACGTACGAGACGTTTGCGGCGGTGGCCGCGAAGCGGTTCGGCGGCACCCTGGCCGGCACGCTCACGCTGACCGCGGGCTGCGGTGGCATGGGCGGCGCGCAGCCCCTCGCGGTGACCATGAACGGCGGCGTCTGCCTGGTCGTCGACGTGGACCGCACGCGGCTGCAGCGCCGGGTCGACACCCGCTACCTCGACGTCATCGCCGACAACGTCGATGACGCCATAAAGCAGGCGATAACCGCCAAATCCGAGAAGAAGCCGCTGTCGATCGGCGTCGTCGGCAACGCCGCGGTGATCTTTCCCGAGCTGCGCCTGAAAAACATCGGCATCGACATCGTCACCGACCAGACCAGCGCCCACGACCCGCTGAGCTACATCCCGATCGGCGTGGACATCACCGACGCCGCGGAGTTGGCCAGGTCTAAGCCGGAGGAGTTCACGGACCGGGCACGGGCATCCATGGCCCGCCACGTCGCGGCCATGGTCGGGTTCATGGACGACGGCGCCGAGGTCTTCGACTACGGCAACTCGATCCGCGGCGAGGCCAAGCTCGCCGGGTACGAGCGCGCCTTCGACTTCCCCGGCTTCGTTCCCGCGTACATCCGCCCGTTGTTCGCCGAGGGCAAGGGCCCGTTCCGCTGGGCCGCCCTCTCCGGCGACCCCAAGGACATCGCGGCCACCGACAAGGCGGTCCTCGACCTGTTCCCCGAGAACGAGGCGCTGGCTCGCTGGATCAAGATGGCCGGCGAGCGGGTCGCCTTCCAGGGCCTGCCCGCCCGCATCTGCTGGCTCGGCTACGGCGAACGCGACAAGGCCGGCGTCCGCTTCAACGACATGGTCGCGAGCGGCGAGATCAGCGCGCCTATCGTGATCGGCCGCGACCATCTCGACGCCGGCTCGGTCGCCTCCCCGTACCGGGAGACCGAGTCGATGCTCGACGGCTCCGACGCGATCGCCGACTGGCCGCTGCTCAACGCCCTGGTCAACACGGCGAGCGGCGCGTCCTGGGTGTCGATCCACCACGGCGGCGGCGTCGGCATCGGCCGCTCGATCCACGCCGGCCAGGTCTGCGTCGCCGACGGCACGCCGCTGGCCGGGGAGAAGATCGAGCGGGTCCTCACCAACGACCCGGGCATGGGAGTGATCCGGCACGTGGACGCGGGCTACAACTCCGCGGCGGCGGCCGGCGTGCACATCCCGATGAAGCGATGAGCGAGAAGGTCTTCTCAGCCCTGTGGGCCGAGATCGAGTCCATCGGCCGGGTGTCGAGCGGCGGCTACATGCGGTACGCCCTGGACGCGCCCGAGCTCGTGCTGCGCGACTGGTTCCGCAACCAGGCGGACCGGCGGGACATGCCGGTCACCGACGACGGCAACGGCAACCTGTTCGCCTGGTGGGGCGAGCCCTGGGGCCGCGGCGCGGTACTGACCGGCTCGCATTTCGACTCGGTCCCGCACGGCGGCGGCTACGACGGCCCGCTCGGCATCGTCAGCGCGTTCCTCGCCGTCGACCAGCTCCGGGCGGCCGGGCACACGCCGGAGGTGCCCCTCGCCGTGGTCGCGTTCGTCGAGGAGGAGGGTGGCCGGTTCGGGCTGCCCTGCCTCGGCTCGCGGCTGCTGAGCGGGGCGATCGATCCCGCGAAGGCGGCCGCGCTCACCGACCGTGACGGGGTCACCTTCGGTGAAGCACTCGGAGCGACGCCGGCCGGCGCGCTGCCGGGGCTCACCAACCGCATCGGCGCGTTGGTCGAGCTTCACATAGAGCAAGGACGGCAACTCGAGGTGCCCGTGGGGGTGGCCAGCGCGATCTGGCCGCACGGGCGCTGGCGGTTCGACTTCACCGGGCACGGCGACCACGCGGGGACGACCCGGATGGCCGACCGGCGCGACCCGATGCTGACCTTCGCATACACGGTGCTGGCCGCGAACAAGGAGGCGCGGCTGGCCGGGGCGCACGCGACGATGGCCCGGGTCGAGGTCGAGCCGAACGCCACGAACGCGATCCCGTCGCTGGTGCGGGGCTGGCTGGACGCGCGGGCCGCGGACACCGGCACGATGGACTCGGTGGTCGAGGCCGTGGTGAAGCGGGCGACCGAGCGGGCCGGCCGGGACGGCACCGAGGTGGCGGTCACCGCCGAGTCGCTGAGCGCAGAGGTCACCTTCGACACCGCGCTCGCCTCGCGGCTGTCGGCGATGCTGGGCGATGCGCCGATCCTGCCGACCGGCGCGGGCCACGATGCGGGCGTGCTGTCGGCGCAGGTCCCGACCGCGATGCTGTTCGTGCGCAACCCGACCGGGATCTCCCACTCGCCGGCCGAGCACGCCGAGCCCGCGGACTGCGCGGCGGGCGTGGACGCGCTGGCCACGGTCGTGCGGGAACTGACGTGACCGTCTATCACGCGGACCACGCGTGGATCGGCGGCTCGCTGAGGCGCGACGTCCGCATCGAGGTGCGCGACGGCGATTTCGCCGCGATCGACGCGGGGGGTTCGGGTGGCGGGGAGGGCATCCGCCTCGGCGGGCTCGTCCTGCCGGGCCTGGCCAACGCCCACTCGCACGCCTTCCACCGTGCTCTCCGCGGCCGGACCCACGGCGAGCGCGGCAGCTTCTGGACCTGGCGGGAGCAGATGTTCCGGGTGGCGGCCGCCCTCGATCCCGACAGCTACCTCGCGCTGGCCCGGGCGACCTACGCCGAGATGGCGATGGCCGGCATCACCGCGGTGGGCGAGTTCCACTACCTGCACCATGCCGCGGACGGGACGCCCTACCACGACCCCAACGCGATGGGCCACGCGCTGATCGAGGCGGCCCGCGACGCCGGCATCCGCATCACCCTGCTCGACACGCTCTACCTGCAGTCCGGTGTGGACGGTGCGCCCCTCGAGGGCGTCCAGCGCCGCTTCGGCGACCAGGACCCGCAACGCTGGGCCGAGCGGGTGGCCGATCTGGTTGCCGCGCCGCACGCCCGCATCGGCGCCGCCATTCATTCCGTACGCGCGGTGCCCGCACACCACCTCGGCGAGTTGGCCGGTCGCCGGCCCCTGCACCTCCACCTCTCCGAGCAACCGGCCGAGAACGAGCAGTGCCGGGCGGTCCATGGCCGCACGCCCACCGAGCTGCTCGACCACCACGGCGTTCTCGGCAAGCACACTACCGCCGTCCACGCCACCTACCTCACCGACCACGACGTGAAGACGCTGGGCCGCACCGGCACCGGGATCTGCATGTGTCCCACCACCGAGCGCGACCTGGCCGACGGCATCGGGCGCGCCCGCGACCTGGCGGACGCCGGCTCGCCGCTGAGCCTCGGCAGCGACAGTCACGCGGTCATCGACCCGTTCGAGGAGGCCCGCGCCCTGGAGATGAACGAGCGCCTCGCCACCCGGCAGCGCGGCCGGTTCACGGTCGCCGAGCTGATCGCGGCGGCGGCCGATCACCGCGCGATCGGCTGGAAGGATGCCGGCGAGATCGCGGTTGGCAAGCGGGCCGACCTGGTCTGCGTGCGCCTCGATTCGGTGCGCACGGCGGGCAGCGACCCGGCCGGCGCGATCCTCTCGGCCACGGCCGCCGATGTGACCGACGTGATCGTGGACGGACGGCACATCGTCTCCGGTGGCCGGCACACGCTGATCGACGTGCCCCGCGCGCTCGCCGAGGCGATCGGATGACCCTTCTCATCGACAACATCGGCGAGCTGCTCACCAACGACGGGCCGCCGCTGGAGAACGCCGCCGTGGTCGTCGACGGTGACCGGATCGGCTGGCTCGGCCCGGCCGCGCAGGCCCCGGCCGCCGATCGCCGGATCGACGCCGGTGGCGCGGCGGTGCTGCCGGGCTTCGTCGACAGCCACGCCCACCTGGTCTTCGCCGGGGACCGGGCGGCCGAGTTCGCGGCCCGGATGGCCGACGAGCCCTACACCGGCGGCGGCATCCGTACCACCGTGGCGGCCACCCGGGCGGCGAGCGACGAGGATCTTCGCCGATCGGCGACCCGGCTCGTCGCGGAGGCGAGAAGACAGGGCACCACGACCATCGAGATCAAGAGTGGGTACGGGCTGAGCGTCGACGACGAGGCCCGGTCGCTGCGGATAGCGCGGGAGCTGACCGAGGAGACGACCTTCCTCGGCGCGCACGTGGTTCCGGCCGGGGTCGACCCGGACGCCTACGTCGACCTGGTGCGGGGGCCGATGCTGGCGGCCTGCGCGCCGTACGCGAAATGGGTTGATGTCTTCATCGAACGCGGCGCGTTCGACGGTGAGCAGGCGCGGGAGATCCTGATCGCCGGCGCCGCGCGGGGACTCGGCCTGCGCGTGCACGCCAACCAGCTCACGGAGGGCCCGGGCGTGCGGCTCGCGGTCGAGCTCGGGGCCGCGAGCGCCGATCACTGCACCCACCTGAGCGACTCCGATGTGGACGCTCTGGCCGGCTCGGAGACGGTGGCCACCCTGCTGCCCGGCGCCGAGTTCTCGACCCGGTCGCCCTACCCGGACGCGCGGCGGCTGCTCGATGCCGGCGTGACCGTCGCCCTGGCCACCGACTGCAACCCGGGTTCGTCGTACACGTCGTCGATGGCGTTCTGCGTCGCTCTCGCCGTACGCGAAATGAGAATGACCCCCACCGAGGCCGTGCGCGCCGCCACGGCCGGCGGAGCACGCGCGCTGCGCCGCGATGACGTCGGGGTGCTGCGCGCCGGGGCGCGAGCCGACCTGATCGTCCTCGACGCGCCCTCCCACCTGCACCTGGCCTACCGGCCGGGCGTCCCTCTGATCCAAGCGGTTCTGCAAAACGGAACCATCCACCGCCCCGCTACCACCCTTGACCGGACTGAAGGCCAACCAAAATGATCGTCACCGTCCAGCCCACCGGCGTCACCCCCGCCGAGGTCAGCGCGGTCGCCCGCGGCGACGTCCGGGTCGAGCTCGCCCCCGCCACCGTCGAGGCGATGGCCACCAGCCGCGCCATCGTCGACACCATCGAGGAGTCCGGACGCCCGGTCTACGGCGTCACCACCGGCTTCGGCGCTCTCGCCGGCACCTTCGTCGCGCCCGCGCGGCGGGCCGAGCTGCAACACGCGCTGATCCGCTCGCATGCGGCCGGGATCGGCGCCCCGATGCCGCGCGAGGTCGTGCGGGCCATGATGCTGCTGCGGGTGCGCTCGCTCGCGCTCGGCCACTCGGGCGTGCGGCCGGCGCTCGCGCAGGGCCTGGTCGACCTGCTCAACCACGACATCACGCCGTGGGTCCCGGAGCACGGCTCGCTCGGCGCCTCCGGTGATCTCGCGCCGCTCGCGCACTGCGCGCTGGTGCTGCTCGGCGAGGGCTGGGTCGTCGGCAAGGACGGCGAACGCGTCACCGCGGCCGAGGCGCTGCGCGCCGCCGGGCTGGCGCCGCTCGACCTCGCCGCCAAGGAGGGCCTCGCGCTGATCAACGGCACCGACGGGATGCTCGGCATGCTGCTGCTCGCGATCGAGGACGCCCGGCACCTGTTCGCGATGGCCGACGTGACCGCGGCGCTCGCGATCGAGGCGATGCTGGGCTCGGAGCGACCGTTCCTGCCCGAGTTGCACGCGATCCGGCCGCACCCCGGCCAGGCCGACTCGGCCGCGAACATCCACAAGCTGCTCCAGGACTCGGCGATCATGGACTCGCACCGGGACGACCTGGCGCACGCGGTGCAGGACGCGTACTCGATGCGCTGCGCGCCGCAGGTGGCCGGCGCCGCCCGCGACACCCTCGCGTTCGTCGCCACCACCGCGGGCCGCGAGCTGGTCTCGGTCGTCGACAACCCGGTGGTGCTGCCGGACGGCCGGGTCGAGTCGACCGGCAACTTCCACGGCGAGCCGCTCGCCTTCGCCGCCGACTTCCTCGCCATCGCCGCGGCCGAGGTCGGCTCGATCGCCGAGCGCCGCGTCGACCGGCTGCTCGACGTCACCCGTTCCCGGGACCTGCCGCCGTTCCTCTCCCCCGACGCCGGCGTCAACTCGGGCCTGATGATCGCCCAGTACACGGCGGCCGGGATCGTCGCCGAGAACCGGCGGCTCGCCGTGCCCGCGTCGGCCGACTCGCTGCCGACCAGCGGCATGCAGGAGGACCACGTCTCGATGGGCTGGGCCGCCACCAAGAAGCTGCGCACGGTGCTCGACAACCTGACCAGCCTGCTCGCGGTCGAGCTGCTCAGCGCGGTGCGCGGGCTCCAGCTGCGCGCGCCGCTGCGTCCGTCGCCGGCCGGGCGGCTCGCGATCGCGGCGGTCGCACCGTTCGCCGGGCAGCCGGGGCCGGACATCTTCCTCGCGCCGGTCCTCGAGCAGGCCCGCGCGGTGATCGCCGATCCCTCCCTCCGGTCGGCGATCGAGGGGGAAGTGGGAGCTTTGCTGTAGTTCACGTGATCGGGGCCGGCTGGCGAGAAATCGGAGGCGGTCTCTGTCGTCCGGGAGCTAGCGTCCCCGGCATGACGTTCCGCGCCGATGAGGACCGGTGGCTGCCGGCGTGGGAGGGGCTGTTCGAGCCGTCCTCTCCCTCGCGGTACGTCGTGTCGATGTTCGCCTACCCGTCGGGCGATCTGCACATGGGGCACGCGGAGGCGTACGCGATCGGCGACGCCATCGCCCGATATTGGCGGCTGCGTGGCCATGAGGTGCTGCATCCGATCGGGTGGGACTCGTTCGGGCTGCCGGCCGAGAACGCCGCCATCAAGCGGGGCCTGCACCCGGCCACCTGGACCCACGAGAACATCGAGACGCAGGCGTCGTCGTTCCGGCGGTACGCGGTCTCGGTCGACTGGCGCACGCGGCTGCACACCAGCGATCCGTCGTACTACCGGTGGACGCAGTGGCTGTTCCTGCGGTTCTTCGAGCGGGGGCTGGCCTACCGGGCGGAATCGCAGGTCAACTGGTGCCCGGCCGACCAGACCGTGCTGGCCAACGAGCAGGTGGTCGGAGGCCGTTGCGAGCGCTGCGGCAGCGTGGTGACCGCACGCTCGCTGACCCAATGGTTCTTCAAAATCACCGCGTACGCGGACCGCCTGCTGGACGACATGTCGCAGCTGGAGGGGCGCTGGCCGCCGCACATCCTGACCATGCAGCGCAACTGGATCGGGCACGGACCGTCGCGACGCCTGCACGACTGGCTGATCTCCCGGCAACGGTACTGGGGTTGCCCGATTCCGATCGTGCACTGCGAGTCGTGCGGCCCGGTGCCGGTGCCCGACGATCAACTGCCGGTCGAGCTGCCGCCGCTGAGTGGCGCCGAGCTGGCGCCGCGCGGCGTCTCCCCGCTGGCCGCCGCGACGTCGTGGGTGTCGGTCGACTGCCCGTCGTGCGGCGGGCCCGCCTCCCGCGACACCGACACGATGGACACATTCGTCGACTCGTCGTGGTATTTCCTGCGCTACCCCAACGTGTCCTATGCGGACGGTCCGTTCGATCCCGCGCTGGTGCGCCAGGTCGACCACTACGTGGGTGGCAGCGAGCACGCGGTGCTGCACCTGCTGTACGCCCGCTTCTTCACCAAGGCCCTGTACGACATGGGTCTGGTCGACTTCGTCGAGCCGTTCCGGGCCCTGACCACGCAGGGACACGTGTTGCTGAACGGCGCCGCGATGAGCAAGTCCAAGGGCAACCTGGTCACCCTGGGCGAGCAGATGGACGAGCACGGCGTCGACGCGGTGCGGGTGGCGATGCTGTTCGCCGGCCCGCCCTCGGCGGACGTCGACTGGGCGGACGTCTCCCCCCGTGGCGCGAGCCGCTTCCTGTCGCGAGCCCTGTCGCTGACCGCCGGCGTCGCCGCTGCCGGCGTCGACGTTGCCGGCGTCGACGTTGCCGGCTCGGCCGGGGACAGCTCCCTGCGGCGGTCGGTCCGCCGTCTGTTGGGTGAGATCACCGCCGCGGTCGAGGGATGCCGGCTGAACGTCGCCCTGGCCCGCACGATGGAGCTGGTCAACGCCGCCCGGGCCGCGCCGCCCGGCGACCCGGCCTTGCGCGAGGCCGTCGAGGCGACAGCGGTCGTCCTGTCGCTCTTCGCCCCGTACACCGCCGAGGAGATGTGGCACCGCCTCGGCCACCCACCCGGCGTGGCGCTCGCCCGCTGGCCGGGGTGATCAGCGGGGCAGTTCCTTGGCGATCACCTTGGCCAGCTCGCGGAAAGCCTTGCCGCGGTGGCTGATCGCGTCTTTCTCGGCCGGGCTCAGCTCGGCGTTGGTGCGGGTCTGGCCGTCGCCCATGAAGATCGGGTCGTAGCCGAACCCGCCCTCGCCGCGCCGCGCCCGCAATATGCGGCCGCGCTGCTTGCCCTCGACGAGGTGCTCGCGGCCGTTCGGCAGGACCAGGGCCGCCGCGCACACGAACGCGCCGCCCCGGTGTTCCTCGGACACGTCGGAGATCTGCGCCAGCACCAGGTCGAGGTTGGCCGCGTCGTCGCCGTGCTTGCCGGACCAGCGGGCGCTGAACACCCCGGGCATGCCGTTGAGCGCGTCGATCGCGATGCCCGAATCGTCGGCGACCGTGGGGAGCCCGGTGCGCCTCGCGCCCTCGCGGGCCTTGATCAGCGCGTTCTCCCCGAAGGTCAGGCCGGTCTCGGGCACGTCGGGGTAGCCCTCGAATTCGGCGAGGCCGATCAGCGCGACGCGCTCGGCGCCGAGCGCGATGTCGAGGATGCGCTGAAGCTCGACGAGCTTCTTCTTGTTGGCCGTGGCCAGCAACAGTTTCGCGCTCATGAGGACAACGCCTTCTGCTGGGCGGCCGCGAGATCGGCGCAGCCGGCGAGGGCCAGGTCGAGCAGGGCGTCCATCTGGTCGCGGCGGAACACGCCGTTCTCGCCCGTGCCCTGCACCTCGACGAAGTCACCGTCGCCGGTGCACACCACGTTCATGTCGACCTCGGCGGCGACGTCCTCGAGATACATCAGGTCGAGGCGGGGCTCGCCCTCGATGATGCCGACACTGACCGCCTGGATCGAGCGGTGCATCACCTTGTCGACCTTGCCGGCCAGGGACTTGCGGCCGGCCAGCCAGGTCACCGCGTCGGTCAGCGCGACGTAGGCCCCGGTGATGGCCGCCGTGCGGGTGCCGCCGTCGGCTTGGAGCACGTCGCAGTCGAGGACGATCGAGTTCTCGCCCAGCGCCTTCAGGTCGATGCAGGCCCGCAGGCTGCGCCCGATCAGGCGGGAGATCTCGTGAGTGCGCCCGCCCACCTTGCCCTTGACGCTTTCGCGGTCGCCCCGGGTGTTGGTGGCGCGCGGGAGCATCGCGTATTCCGCGGTGACCCAGCCAAGGCCGGAGCCCTTGCGCCAACGGGGGACGCCCTCGGTGACGCTGGCGGTGCAGAGCACCCGGGTGTCGCCGAACTCGACGAGCACCGAGCCCTCGGGGTGGATACTCCACTTCCGCGTGAGGGTGACGGGTCGAAGCTGGTCGGCCGCTCGGCCGTCGGGTCGTGCCATGCCCCAAACCTTATTGGTTCGGCGCCGAGCCCGCTCAGCCCGCCCCGCCGCCTGTGGATAACCCCAGCGACCCGCCGCCGTTGGGCACCGCGGGACGCAGCACCGCGGCCGGCCGCTGGCGGGTGATCGAGACCGCGGCCGCGGCGGGCTCGAGCCCGTGCGCCCGCAGGAACCCGTCGACCGCCTGCTGCCACCCGAAACCCTCGGCGCGGGCGCGAGCCGTCTCGCGGCGGACCGAGGAGGGCCGCGCCATCAGTTCCTGCACCCCGTCGGCGAAGGCCTCCGGCGTCCCGGCGACGGCCACACCCGCGTCGCCCACGACCTCGGGCAGCGCGCTGCTCTCGTTGACCACCACGGGCGTGCCGCAGGCGAGAGCCTCGAGAGCGGCCAGCCCGAACGTCTCGACCGGGCCCGGCGCCACCACCACATCGGCGCTGGCCAGCAGCGCCGCGACCGCGGAGCGGTCGGCGATGTGCCCCGCGAACCGCACCGGCAGCCGCGCCGCGCGGTAGGCCAGCGACGTGCGCCGCGTGCCGTCCCCCGCCAGCACCAGCACCGCCGGCACCTTGGCGTTGCGCAGGGCCGCGACCGCGTCGACCGCGAGCTCGGGCCGCTTGGCCGCCGACAACCGGCTGCAGAACACCACGAGCAGCTCGCCGGGCCGCGCGTACCGCGCCCGCACGGCCGCGTCGGCGCGCCGCGGATGGAACGCGTCGAGGTCGACGCCGAGCGGCACCTCGACGAGGTTGGGCACGCCCAGACGGCGGAACTCGGCGGCCGCGAACGCCGTGGTGCAGACGATCGTGTCGAAGTTCTGCGCGGTCTTCAGGTTGAGCCGGTCGGCCAGCGAGTCGCGTTTCGGCATGCCCCAGACGCCGAGCAGGCCGGCCAGGCTCTCGTGGGAGACCATCATCGACCCGACGCCGCGCTGCCGCGCCCACGTGCCCGTCCAGCGCAGAGTGGCGCGGTCGGAGACCTCGATGCGGTCGGGCTCGAGCTCGTCGAGCAGCCGGGTCAGCTCACGCCGGCCGGCCATCACCCGGTAGCCGCCGGTGCGGGGCAGCGGAGAGCTGGGCAGCGTGATGACGCGGCCCTGGGAGGTCGTCGTGTCGGAGCGCTCGCGACCGGGAACGATCAGCACGGCCTCGTGGCCCGCCCGCTGGTATCCCTCGCCGAGATTGCGCAGAGCTGTCCGTAGGCCACCGGAATGAGTCGTCACGAAGTTGGCCAGGCGAACGATGCGCATGCAGCAACTCCAAGATCACGATCCGGTGGTGCAACGGTGCAGTCTTCGGCCCCAGCCCCCCGGTTCAGGCCTACAGATCGTACCGGGCGCCGGGGCGAACCACCTCAACCGGCCCCGCGTATGCGGCAGAGGCCGCATCCACAATAGATGCCTCAGAGAACCACGCAGGTATCAAATGGGTCAGTAATAGCCGTCCGACGTCGGCCTTGGTGGCGGCCTCCCCGGCCTCGCCGCCGGTGAGGTGCAGGCCGGGCGGGTTGTCCACGCCGTCGAGATAGCTGGCCTCACAGAGGAAGATGTCGGCGCCGGCGGCCAGCCGCAGCAGGGCCTCGCAGGGCGCGGTGTCGGCCGAGTACGTGATCACGTGCCCGCCGTGCTCGATGCGTACGCCATAGGTCTCGATCGGATGGTTGACCCGGTCCACGGTGATCGTGAACGGCCCGATCGGAAAGGTGCCCGGCTGCAGGCCGTAGAAGGTGTAGACGTCGTCGACCTGCTCGTTGTCGGAGCTGCACGCCGCGGAGATACGCTCGGCCGCACCCAGCGGCGCGTAGAGGGGAATGGGCGGCCGGGCCCCGGCCGGGTCGTAGCGGCGAACGATCACATACAGGCAGGCGTCGAGCATGTGGTCGCTGTGCAGGTGGGTCAGGATGATCGCATCGATGTCGTTCATGTCGGCCGTGTAGCGCTGGAGCGCGGACAGCGAGCCGGAACCGAAATCGATCAGCAGACGGAAGCCATCGGCCTCGACAAGATAGGCGGAACACGCCGACTCGGGGCCGGGAAAACTGCCGGCGCAGCCGAGAACGGTCAGTCGCATGCGGGTCCCTTTGGCTCACGCTGGGTCGTCGACGCCCCGCCGGACCGGTCCGTGGGAGAGTCGTCAGACCAGTCAATCACGGAGCGAAGCGTATCCCCGGACCTGCGCACCGTGTAAACGTCTGATCGATTTGTCGCTAAATCGACAACGTACATCACACCGCCCGTGACCTCGGTCATTAACGCAATTCCCGTTACGTCCGGTGAGTCGTTTGCGTTGCACAAAGTGAGGACTTCTACGGACGGAACAGACGGAGGCAGCGTGACCACGGTCGAGAAGAGCCGCAGCACGCGGACCGAGGCGGCGGAGATCATGCCGTTCGGTGGCTGGGAGAATACCCCGGCGCCCGCCGGGTTCGGTGACCGCGAGACCCTTTTCCGCTTTCCGGCGGCCGACGACCCAGCGCCGGCGCCGGCGCGCCTTCTGCTGATGTCGCTTTATGCCGCGGCACTCGGTCTCGCGGGCGTCGGGGTCGGTGTCCGCGCAATGGTCACGGTTATCGGCGGCACGGCGTTCTGGTACGTCCCGACGCTGTCCCTTTTCGGACTAGCGAGCGTGGCGCTGGTGGTCGGCACGTTCCTTTCGATCCACCGCCCGCTGCTGCCGTGGCTGCTATTGATGGCAGCCACGGTCCCGCTGGCGATCGACGTGCTGGTCGCGGCCCTCTATTAGGGCCTACGCCCAGAGCTGGCCTTCCAGGGCTTCTTCCGCGTCGTTGAGGGTGCCGCCATAGGCGCCGGTCGACAGGTACTTCCAGCCGCCGTCGGCGATCACGAAAGCGACGTCGGCCCGCTGACCGTCACGGACCGCCTCGTGGGCCACGGCCAGCGCCGCGTGCAGGATCGCACCGCTGGAGAATCCGGCGAAGATGCCCTCGACCTCGACCAGCTGCCGGGTGCGCAGCACGGCGTCCCGGGTGCCCACCGAGAAGCGGCGGTCCAGCACGGACGCGTCGTACAGCTCGGGCACGTAGCCCTCGTCGATGTTGCGCAGGCCGTACACCAGCTCGCCGTAGCGCGGCTCGGCCGCGACGATCCGGATGCCCTCGACCTTTTCCTTGAGGAACCGGCCGGTGCCCATGAGCGTGCCGGTGGTGCCCAGCCCGGCCACGAAGTGGGTGATCGTGGGCAGGTCGTGCAGCAGCTCGGGGCCGGTGGTCTCGTAGTGGGCGCGCGCGTTCGCCGGGTTGCCGTACTGGTAGAGCATCTTCCAGTCGGGGTGCTCGGCGGCGATCTGCTTGGCGGTGGCGACGGCCTGGTTGGACCCACCGGCGGCCGGCGAGAAGATGATCTCGGCGCCGTACATGCGGAGCAGCTGGATCCGCTCGGCCGAGACGTTCTCGGGCATCACGCAGACCAGGCGATAGCCCCGCAGTTTCGCCACCATGGCCAGCGCGATGCCGGTGTTGCCGCTGGTCGGTTCGAGGATCGTGTCGCCGGGGCGCAGGTGGCCGGACTCCTCGGCCTCGCGCACCATGAACAGCGCCGGCCGGTCCTTGACGCTGCCGGTCGGGTTGCGGTCTTCGAGCTTGGCCCAGAGCCGCACCGGCGGTGCCCCCTCGGGCACCGACGGTGAGAGGCGGGGCAGGCCGACCAGCGGCGTGCCCCCACAGGCGTCCAGCAGGCTCTCGTAGCGAGCCACGGAAATTAGCCTTCAGTCCGGCTGAGGGCGGCGGCGGGGCGGTGGGACGGGCGTCCGAGCAGGGCTGCGGCAGCGGCGAAGCCCAGGGCGCCGCCGGCGACGGCGGGCAGGATGGTGATCGAGTCGCCGTCCTTGACCTTGGCGTCGAGCGCGCCGAGGAAGCGCACGTCCTCGTCGTTGATGTAGATGTTGACGAAGCGGTGCAGCCCGCCCTCGGGCGTGATCAGCCGGCCCTTGAGGCCGCTGTGCTTGGCGTCGAGATCGTCGATCAGCGCGGTGAGCGTGTCGCCGGCGCCCTCGACGACCTTGGAACCACCGGTGTAGCTGCGCAGGATGGTGGGAACGCGAACTTCGATTGCCATGACGTGAATGCTCCTGTGTAAGGGTCGAACAACGGACGGGATCTACGACGGCGGTGTCGTCAGCGACACTCGTAGACCACCGACACCGGGCTCTGCCCGAACATGTACGACTGGACCCTGCTCACGTTCACGCGTCTACCGTCGCATCCGCGATGTTGATCTCTTCCTCGGTCACCACACCGTCCACGATGCGGAACGACCGGATCTCTTCCGCGTCCGGCTCGCGGGTCGAGACAAGCAGGTAATGCGCGTCCGGCCAGCCTGCGATGTCCGCATCGGTACGGGAGGGATAGGCCTCGGTGGCCGTATGCGAGTGGTAGATCACGACCGCTTCCTCGTCGTTGTCGTCCATCTCGCGCCAGACCTGGAGATATTCCATCGAGTCGAACTCGTAGAACGTCATCGACCGCGCCGCGTTGCCCATCGGGATGTGCCGGGTCGGCTTGTCGCTGCCGATCGGCCCGGCGACCACGCCACAGGCCTCGTCGGGGTGGTCCCGGCGGGCATGGGCGACGATCGCGTCGACGATCGCGCTGTCGATGGTCAGCACGCCGTTCACATTACCGTGAGATTTCCGCGGGCCCTCTATGGCTGTGGCCACACTCAGTCGATCTCCGGCAAGGCGTTCAGCAGGGACTCCTGCAGGTAGCCCAGGTAGGCGTAGACGCTGAGCTGGAACACCCGGCTCGAGCCCGGGTCGTGCACGACCGCGTGCTCGAGCTCCTCGCTCAGATCGGTGTCGGCGTGGATCTCCAGCCGGGTGCCCATGGCGAGCCGGGCGTCGTTGATCGCGCGCAGCCAGGCCTCGGCGGCCTCGCCGTCGAGGCGTACCTCTCCCTCGCCCTCGTCGGGCAGGGCCGCGAGAATCGCGCCGGCCTGGTCGATCTTGCCGGTCTTGAGCTCGCCCTCGGTGTAGAGGCGGAACTCGGCGGAGTCGTCGGGACGGTCGGGATAGATGTCGGGGAACAGGCGCGAGACCACCGGGTCGGTGTGGTCCATGCCGTCGGTCAGCAGCCCGACCACCTCGCCGGCGACCTTGCGCAGCACGCGCACCTCGTCGACCGCGAACGTGGCCACGCACTGGCTGCCGTTGCGTCGGAACATCTGCCCTCTCCCGCGTTGCTCAGGCCCGGTCGACCGTCGCCCAGAGACCGTAGCCATGCAGCTGGTTGGCGTCCATCTCCATGCGCTCGCGGGCGCCGGAGGAGACGACTGCCTTGCCCTTGTGATGCACGTCCAGCATCAGCGCTTCGGCCTTCTCGCGGCTGTAGCCGAAGAGCTTCTGAAAAACCCAGGTCACGTACGACATGAGGTTCACCGGATCGTCCCAGACGACAGTCACCCAGGGGCGATCGTCGGCCGGTGCTTCCTCGATCTCCGGTGCCTCGACGGGAGCGACCTGTGGCAACGCCATGCCACCATGTTGCCACCGGTTTTGCCGCATCGGTGAACCGGAACGCCGAACCGCAGGTCAACGCACCCTTCGTAAGGGCCGTTCACGCGCAATAGGGTGAGGGGGTGAACTCCTTCGCCCCCGCGCTGATGACCGACCAGTACGAGCTGACCATGGTCAGTGCCGCGCTCAAGGACGGCACGGCCGACCGTCACTGCGTGTTCGAGGTCTTCGCGCGCCGCCTGCCCACCGGCCGGCGCTACGGAGTGGTCGCCGGCCCGGGCCGGCTGGCCGAGCTGATCAGGGACTTCCGCTTCACCGAGGAGGAGATCGACTTCCTGCGCGGAGCGCAGATCGTCGACGAGAGCACGGCGGCCTGGCTGGCGGCTTATCGATTCACCGGCGACATCGAGGGGTACGCCGAGGGCGAGCTCTTCTTCCCCGGCTCGCCGATCATGACGGTGTCCGGCACCTTCGCCGAGTGCGTCGTGCTCGAGACGCTGATCCTGTCGGTGCTCAACCACGACTGCGCGATCGCCACGGGCGCCGCCCGCATGGTCACCGCCGCGAGGGGCCGCCCGATCATCGAGATGGGCTCACGCCGTACGCATGAGGATGCTGCCATCGCCGCGGCTCGCGCGGCCTATCTCGCCGGCTTCGCCTCGACCTCGAATCTTGCCGCAGGCAAGAGGTACGGCATCCCCACCACCGGCACCTCGGCGCACGCGTTCACGCTGCTGCACGACGACGAGCCGACCGCGTTCGCCTCCCAGGTCTCCGCGCTGGGCAAGAACACGACGCTGCTGGTCGACACGTACGACATCGCCCAGGGCATCCGCAACGCGATCGCCGTGGCCGGGCCCGACCTGCGCGCGATCCGCATCGACTCCGGCGACCTGTCGGTGCTGGCCCAGCACTCGCGCGAGCTGCTCGACTCGCTCGGCGCCACCGAAACAAAGATCATCGTTTCGGGTGACATGGACGAGTACGCGATCGCCACGCTCGCAGCCGAGCCGGTCGACATGTACGGCGCCGGCACCGCGGTGGTCACCGGCTCGGGCGCGCCCACCGCCGGCCTGGTCTACAAGCTGGTCGAGGTCGACGGCCGGCCCGTGGTGAAGCGCTCGGAGAACAAAGCGACCGTCGGCGGCCGCAAGACCGCGGTCCGCCGGCACAAGCCCACCGGCACCGCCACCGAGGAGATCATCGTCTCCATGGGCGTGCCCGACCACGCCGCGAACGACCGCCTGCTCCAGCACTCCTTCGTCACGAACGGCGAGGTCGCCGACGCACCAACCCTCCGCGAGTCGCGAGACCACCTCCGGCAGTGCCTGATCTCGATACCGTGGGAGGGTCTCAAGCTCTCGGCCGGCGACCCGGCCATTCCCGTCACCATCGTCCCGACCGCATAGGGGTTTGTCGTGGCACGAGCTCTGATCATCGTCGACGTCCAGAACGACTTCTGCGAGGGCGGCTCGCTGCCCGTGACCGGTGGCGCGGCCGTGGCGGCCGGCGTCTCGCTGGTGCTGGAGAGGAACGGTGACCGCTGGGAGCACGTGGTCGCGACCAAGGACTGGCATATCGATCCCGGTAACCACTTCAGCGATCACCCCGACTACCTCGACACCTGGCCGGCGCACTGCGTCGTCGGCTCCGGGGGCGCCGACTTCCATCCCTCGCTGGTCACCGACCGCATCGAGGCGGTCTTCCACAAGGGCGAGCACAAGGCGGCGTACTCGGGCTTCGAAGGTCACGCCGAGGACGGGTCCTCCCTGGCCTCGTGGCTTCGCGAGCGCGACGTCACCGAGGTCGAGGTCGTCGGAATCGCCACCGACCATTGCGTACGCGCCACCGCGCTCGACGCCCGGCGCGAGGGCTTCGACACGACGGTGCTGCTCAACCTGACCGCCGGGGTGGCGCAGGGCACCACCGACGCGGCCCTCGAGGAGTTCCGCACGGCATCGGTCGCCACGAGCGGCACGCCCATAGTCGCCTGAATTTGTGTGACGCCGCTTTCCCCGCAGCCCGATTTCGGGGCGATTGCCCGGTTTAGGCCCGGGAAAGCCGTTGGTTTTCTGTCATACCCCCGAGGCAGGATGTCGGGCGGAGGTCAGGAACCACATGCTGCTCAAGCCTTACCGAGAAACTCTCGCCCTGCCCGGTATCAAGTCGCTGCTGGCGGTGGCGACGCTGGCGCGCATACCCATCGCGGCCGGCGCCGTGGTCCTGACCCTGCACGTCGTCACCGATCTCGACCGCGGCTACGGCGCCGCCGGCCTGGTCGGCGCCGCCCTCACCATCGGTGGTTCGGTCGGCGCCCCGGTGATGGGCCGCCTGATCGACCGCCGAGGCCTGCGCCCCGTACTGGTCCTCACCACGGTTGCCGAGGTCATCTTCTGGAGCGTCGCCCAGGCCCTGCCCTATTGGCCGCTTCTGATCGTCGCCCTGTTCGGCGGCTTCCTGGCCCTGCCCGCGTTCTCGGTCGCCCGCCAGTCGATCGCCGCGCTCACCCCCGAGGCCCAGCGCCTGCCGGCGTTCGCCCTCGACTCGATCACCACCGAGATCTCCTTCATGGCCGGCCCCGCCCTCGGCGCGCTCATCGCCACCACCCACGGCGGGCGCCCGGCCATGCTCGCGATCGGGGCCGGCATCCTCGTCTCGGGCCTGGGGCTCTGGCTGCTGAACCCACCGATCCGGGCCGACCACGAGGCGCCCATCGCGGCCGGCGAGCGGGTGTCCCGCCGCACGTGGCTGCGCCCCCGCCTGGTCGCCATCCTGGCCGTCACCCTGGCGGCGACGCTGGTCCTCTCCGGCACCGACGTGACCATCGTGGCCGTCCTGCGAGAAAACGGCGAGCTGTCCTGGACGGGCTTCGTCATGTCGCTGTGGGCCTTCTACTCGCTGCTGGGCGGCTTCGCCTACGGCACGATGCACCGCCGCCTGCCCGCGGTCGTCCTGCTGACTCCCATGGCCATCCTGACCATGGCCGTCGCCCTGGGCGCCTCGCACTGGTGGCTCCTGGCCGTGCTGCTCATCCCGTGCGGCGCCTTGTGCGCCCCCACGATCACCGCCAGCGCCGACGCGGTGAGCCGCATGACCCCCGCCTCGGCCCGCGGCGAGGCGATGGGCCTCCACAACTCTTCCCTCACGGTCGGCGTGGCCCTGGGCGGCCCGTTGGCCGGTTTGGCCGCCGACACCATCTCCCCCGCGTGGGGCTTCGTAGCCGTCGGCGGCGTGGGCACGCTGATCGCGTTGGCCGTGATCCCCGCCGAGCTGCTGCACCGCCGCGCCCGAGCCAGCGAGCTCGCCGAGACCGCCGCAGCCGCCAAGACAACAGCGGCCGCCAAGACGACGCCGGCCTCGATGACGGTGCCCGAGACAACGCCCACCGAGACGCCGCCCGACACAGCGCCCGCCGAGACGGCGCCCGCCGAGATAGTGCCGACCGAGACGGCGCCCGCCGGCCCGCTTCTCACCGTGCCCACGCCCGCGCAGCGTGTCGACGACCTGCCTTTCGCCGACGACGCTCTGGCATCCGGCGCGGCGGGCCCGGCCGAGGCCTTCCCGAGCCCTGCCGGCCGCCCCTGATCCCGAAACACCGTTCGGCCGCGGTCGCCGCGCACCCGCGCCTCGCCGCTCCACCGAGATCCGGCACGCCGTCCGGCGGGGTGAGGCGACGTCTATCGGCAGCCGGACAGACGATGTGGGGCCTTCTCAAACCTCTTGTACGATCGTACTTGTACAGACGTACAAGAAGGGGTGCGGCAGTGGCCTACGTGTATCTGATCGGTGCCATCGCGGCGGAGATCTTGGCGACAAGCCTGATGAAGTCCACCGAGGGCTTCACCCGCCTGTGGCCCACGCTCGCGTGCCTGGCGGGCTATGCGGTCTCGCTGGTAGCCCTCTCCCAGGCAGTCAAGGGAGTCGAGGTAGGCGTCGCCTACGCCCTGTGGTCAGCCCTGGGAACCGCCGCGATCGTCGCCATTGGCGCCGCTTTCCTGGGCGAGCCCATTACCGTCGTCAAGGTGGCCGGCATAAGTCTGATCATCGCGGGAGTAGTCACCCTGAACCTCGGGGGCACCCATTGACGACCCCCGCCCCCGCATCGCCATCGACCCCCGCCCCCGCATCGCAAGCGGCCCCCGCCGCGAAAACGACCCCAGCCGACGCAGTGCAAACGACCCCGGCCCTCGCCGCGCAAGTGCGCAGCGGTGGCCGCCGCGCTCGCGACCCGCAAGCCAGGCGGGAAGCCCTGGCGGCGGCGACCATCGAGATCATCGCCGAGGCCGGAATCGGCCGGACGACGCATCGGGCCGTCGCCGCGCGCGCGGGGCTTCCGCTCGGGGCCACCACCTATTACTTCCCGACGCTGGACGCGCTGATCACCGCGGCTCTGCAGAAGGCCGCTGATGACCAGGAGGCCGACCTCGAGATCTGGGCCGAACGGCTCCGGGACGCCGCCGACCCCGCCGTGGCGCTGGTGGAACTGGTCGGCGAATACATGGCCGACCGCCGCACCGCCCGCATCGAGTTCGAGCTCTGTGCGGCCGCCGCCCGGGACGCAGCCTTGCGCCCCCTGGCCGAAGCGTGGCTACAGGGCCTGCACGAGCTGCTGCTCCCGCACGTGGGCGATGACGCGGCTCACGACATCTCCGCCCTGCTCGACGGCACGATGCTCCATCTCTTGGTGACCGGCGCACCCTTGAACGCGCCGGCCCTGACGGCAGCGATCCGCGCGCTGGTCAGCCGCTGATCACAGCCTTCGGCCCGTCCGCGCCGGCCGGCTCACCCCTGTCTCGGCGGATGGGCACAACTCGCCCGCCCCGGCGGATGGGCACAACTCGCCCCGCCCCGCCGGTGGACGCAACTCACCATGCCACGCGACCGATTCACGTGGCGCAGCCCAGCGGCCACCGCGACACGCAGCCCAACGGCCACCGCGACGCGCAGCCCAGCGGCCACCGCGACACGCAGCCCAACGGCCACCGCAACACGCAGCCCAGCGACCGGCCGATCCCATCGACCGCAAGCAACAAACAAAGCGGCCCGCCCCCAAAGAAAAGGGGCGGGCCGAAGCGAAGCGAAACTCAGTGTCCAGTGTCCTCGCGGTAGGTAGCCCCACCGTCAGACTCGACGGTCAGCACGCGTGCCCCGCCCTCGGGCGGACCCTCCAGCGAGTGCCCCGCGGCAAGCTCCGGGAACTTCGCGTCGAACGCCGGGCGCTCCGAGCGGATGCGCGGCATGCGGTCGAAGTTGCGCAGCGGCGGCGGCGAAGACGTGGCCCACTCGAGCGAGTTGCCGTGGCCCCACGGGTCGTCGACATTCACGACCTGGCCGACCTTGTACGACTTCCACACGTTGTAGATGAACGGCAGCGTCGACAGGCCGAGCACGAACGACCCGATCGTCGAGAACGTGTTCAGGAAGGTGAAGCCGTCGGACGGGAGGTAGTCGGCGTACCGGCGGGGCATGCCCTCGGTGCCCAGCCAGTGCTGCACTAGGAACGTGGCGTGGAAGCCGAGGAACGTCAGCCAGAAGTGGACCTTGCCGAGCCGGTCGTCGAGCATGCGTCCGAACATCTTCGGGAACCAGAAGTAGATGCCGGCGAATACCGCGAACACGATCGTGCCGAACAGCACATAGTGGAAGTGCGCGATCACGAAGTACGAGTCGGACACGTGGAAGTCGATGGGCGGGGCCGCCAGCAGCACCCCGGACAGTCCACCGAAGAGGAATGTCACGAGGAAGCCGATCGCGAACATCATCGGTGTCTCGAAGCTGATCTGGCCGCGCCACATCGTGCCGATCCACACGAAGAACTTCATGCCGGTGGGCACCGCGATGAGGAACGAAAGGAAGCTGAAGAAGGGCAGCAGCACCTGGCCGGTGACGAACATGTGGTGCGCCCACACCGACATGGACAGCGCGCCGATCAGCAGGGTCGCGGAGACCAGGCCTTTGTAGCCGAACACCGGCTTGCGGCTGAAGACCGGGATGACCTCGGTGATGATGCCGAAGAACGGCAGCGCCACGATGTACACCTCGGGGTGCCCGAAGAACCAGAACAGGTGCTGCCACAGCATCGGCCCGCCGGTGTCGACGTCGAAGACGTGTGCGCCGAGGATGCGGTCGGCGGCGAGGGCGAACAGCGCGGCGGCCAGGAACGGGAAGACCAGGATCACCAGCAGGCTGGTGACCAGGATGTTCCACGTCATGATCGGCATGCGGAACATGGTCATGCCGGGCGCGCGCAGGGTCAGGATCGTGGTGATCATGTTGACGCCACCGAGGATGGTGCCCAGACCACTGATGGCGAGGCCGACCACCCACATGTTGCCGCCGATGCCCGGCGAGTGCAGCGAGTCGCTCAGCGGCGTGTACGCGAACCAGCCGAAGTCGGCCGCGCCGCCGGGAGTGATGAAGCCGGCGACGGCGATCGTGCCGCCGAACAGGTACAGCCAGTACGCGAACGCGTTGAGCCGCGGGAACGACACATCGGGCGCGCCGATCTGGATCGGCACCACGAAGTTCGCGAAGGCGAACACGATCGGGGTGGCGAAGAACAGCAGCATGATCGTGCCGTGCATGGTGAACAACTGGTTGTACTGCTCGGGCGAGAGGATCTGCATGCCCGGCCGGGCGAGCTCGGCCCGCATCAGCAAGGCCATCAGGCCGCCCAGCATGAAGAACACGAAGGCGGTGATCATGTACATGATCCCGATCTGCTTCGCGTCCGTCGTGCGCAGGATTCGGGCCAGCGCCGAACCCTTGACCTGCCGCCGGACCGGATAAGGCCGGGTCACGATCGGCTTAGGCGCAACGGTCGTCACGAATAGCCTCCGTTGTCTCGTTCGTCCCGCTCAGTACGTCCCAAGGTTGAAAGGCGTACCTCGCAGGCAGAATAGTCCCCCACCGACCCCACGCACCCCGGGGGTTGCCTGTGACGGGATCAGGTCACGCGGGCGGTACGAGTGGACGGTAGTGCTCGGCGAAGATCCGCAGGCCGCGCCGACGAAGCATGGGATCACGCAGGGCCGGGGGCACATCGCGGGTGCGATCGCGCTCGCGGGTGCGGTCACGCACGACGCCGCATCGGGGCCTCCGGCGGATCTCGTACGCCCGCAGCGCCGCCACGACGTCCTCTCCGGAACGTTTCAGTTCCTCACCGAGCACGACGGCGTCCTCGAAAGACATGGCCGCGCCCTGAGCCAATGTGGGCGCCGTGGCGTGCGCGGCGTCGCCGACCAGCAGGACGGGGCCGCGGGACCAGCTGTCGAGGACCACCTCGTCGGTGCGGGCGACCGACACCTTGTCCATGGCGGCGAGGATCGCCGGCACTGGACCGCCGAAGGAGCCGAAGATGTTCCGCAGGTGGGCGCGGGGATCGGATGGGCTGGGCGCGTCGGGCGCGGTCTCGTCGATGTAGCAGTAGAGCCGCCGGCCGCCCATCGGCATGGCCACGAAGGAGGATCGGCGGCCGAGCAGCGCCGTCCAGTCGCTGAGCGGCGGCCCGCCGCTGACCACCGAGCGGTAGACGATCTGCCCGGTCGGTACGGCGGCCCCGCCGAGGCCGGCCTTGGCCCGGATCGTGGACCGGCGGCCGTCGGCGCCGATGACCAGGTCGTACTCGGCGACGCTGCCGTCGCCGAACTCGACCTTGGCGGTGGCGTCGAAGATCTCGAGCTCGCGAACGGACGTGTCGTAGCGCACCTCGCCGCCGACGCCGGTGAGCAGGACCTGCTGGAGGTCGGCCCGGGACAGGGCGCGGGACTCGCCGACGCCGGCCCAGAGCCCGGCCACGTCCATCTCGAACAGCGCACGGCCGCGGGCGTCGAGGAAGACCTGCCGGAAGATGAGGTCGCCGAGCGGGCGCAGCGGGGCATCGAGGCCGAGATGACGCAGTGCGCGGGACGCGTTTCCCGGGAGGTAGATGCCGGCGGCGGGCAACATGGTCGCCGGAAGCTCCTCGACCACGTCGGGGCGGTAACCGGCGAGCCGTAGCGCCCGGGTGGTGGACAACCCGGCAATTCCGGCGCCCACCACGAGGATGCGCAAGGTCATCGCGGCACTGCCTCCCAGCGGTCGGACACGCGTCGGAGCCAGAACACTACCCCTAGCCACCGGGTGGGGAAACCCTCGATCATCCTCACGTCCGATTTGTTCAAGACAGCTCCGGTAAGCACCCGTAGCGTCGGCGACATGGCACCGACACTCAACGGAATCGGCCTCGCGGTGGCCGACATGGCAACCTCCCTCACCTTCTACCGCCGTCTCGGCCTGGAGTTCCCGGCCGGGGCCGAGAACGAGCCGCACGCCGAGGCGGAACTGCCCGGTGGCGTCCGGCTGATGCTGGACACGCACGCGTCGATCTCATCGTTCGACCCCACCCACACGCCCGGGGGACCGGTGAAGGACGGCGCGAGCCTCGCCTTCCTCTGCGCCGACGCGCCCGAGGTGGACAGTCAGCACGCCGACCTGGTGGCGGCGGGCCACCACAGCGTCAGGCAACCATGGGACGCGCCGTGGGGTCAGCGCTACGCGATTCTGCGTGACCCCGATGGATACCAGATCGAGCTCTTCGCCGGGCTCAAGAACTGACCAGCGAACTGAGCGGAACGCCGGCCATGGCCCGCACCTCTCGAGCGAGGTGCGCCTGGTCGGCGTAGCCTGCCGAGGCCGACACCGCGGCGAACGGCGAACCTCGCCGGGCCAGCGCCACCGCCCGCTGCATGCGGAATATTCGTTCCAATGTCTTGGGGCCGTAGCCGAAGGCGGCATTGCTGCGCCGCTGGAGCTGCCGAGGGCTGAGCCCGCAGCGCGCGGCGATCACGGAAACCGGATCGCCGGCCCGGGCGGCGGCGGCCAGCGCCACCATCGGCCGATCGGGAGCGGCCCACCGCCGGGCGGCCTCGGCGGTCAGCGCGGCCAGCGGATCGTCGGCGGCCGACAGCCGCCGCACCACCGACGAGGGCCAGAGGGCATCGAGCGGCACCTGCCGATCGACCAACTCGGACGCCGGCAGCCCCAGCACGCCCGGCCCGGTGCCCGACCCGAAGCGCAGCGCGAAGAGCCGGCTGCCCGGCGCAGGCCGCCCGAGCTGGGCGGTCGTGTCGGGCCCGGCCACGAAGACCGTGCCGTCGCGCCAGATGATGTCGAGACAGCCGTCGGGAAGGATGCGTTTCGGCGGCGCGCCAGGCTCGGTGACGCTCCACCAGGCCACTACATGCGGCAACGCTGACGCCCGTTCCGAGTACATAGGAAGACCCTGGCACAGGGGTACGACAAGAATGAAGGGATGACCGACCGGCTCGGCGAGTACCGCCGCAAACGGGATGCCAAGAAGACACCGGAGCCCATCCCGGCGAAACATCCGGATGAAACCGGAGAAAACCGGTTCGTCATCCAGCAGCATCACGCCCGCGCGCTGCACTGGGACGTACGCCTCGAGCGCGACGGCGTCCTGGTGAGCTTCGCGGTCCCCCGGGGTCTCCCCCGCGACCGCACCAAGAACCACCTGGCCAAGCACACCGAGGACCACCCGCTGGAGTATCTCGACTTCCACGGCGAGATCCCGGCCGGCGAGTACGGCGGCGGCCAGATGAAGATCTTCGACCGGGGCGCGTACGAGACCCGCAAGTGGCGCGACGACGAGATCGAGGTCGTCTTCCACGGCGAGCGCGCCACCGGCCGGTACATCTTCTTCCAGACCGGCGGCGCCGACTGGATGGTCCGCCGGATGGACCCGCCCGAGCCCGGCTGGGAGCCCATGCCCGACGAGGTGACCCCCATGCTCGCGACGGCGGGAACAATCCCGGAAAAGGATGACGAGCAGTGGGCGTACGAGATGAATTGGGGTGGTTTGCGGGCCATCGCCTTTGTCGATGGCGGACGGGTGCGCCTGCACGGGGAAGAGGACATCACCCCGTGGTTTCCCGAGGTCAGGGGTCTGGGCCCGGCGCTCGCACCGATCGAGGCCGTGCTGGACGGCGAGCTCGTGGCCTTCGAGGGACCGCGACCGGAGACGAGGCTCGGCAAGAAACCGAGCGCCAAGAGGACCAACGTCCAGTACCTGGTCTACGACCTGCTGTGGCTGGAGGGACACGCGACCACCGAGAACATCGGGTACGCACAGCGCCGGGAGCTGCTGGAGGGCCTGTCGATCACCGGCGATCACTGGCAGACCCCGCCCTACTTCCCGGGCGGCGCATCGTTCGCCCTCGAAACGGCGCGCGCCCAAGGCATCGATGGACTAGTGGCCAAACGGCTCGATTCGCCCTACCTTCCGGGTCGCCGCAGCCCGCTCTGGCGAGCAATTCCAGCCGGCTGAGCGGCAATCCAAAGTGCTGAGCGGCCATCCAAGGTGCTGAGCGGCAATCCAAAGTTCAGCCCCGGTTCACTCCGGCCGATGAGTGATCTCGGGGAGTGGCGCACCTGCTGTCCGTGCCCGGACCGCAACGCACCGGTTCCCTCAACGGAGCCCGGCGAGGTTTGCCGATGAGAGCAGCGGAAAGGGTTTCTGATTAGATGCACGACGACCTGCCCCCGACCACTGCCGCGAAGACTGAGATGTCTGCCGAACTCTGGAACTCCGCCGTGCGCGTCCTCGAGACCAACTGGTCCGGCGATCACATGGTCCCCTCCCGCAAGCTGTATCCCCACCAGTGGAGCTGGGACGCCGCCTTCATCGCCATCGGCCTGGCCTACGTGAACCCGACCCGGGCGTGGCGCGACCTGCGCAGCCTGTTCGAGGCGCAATGGCCCGACGGCCGGGTGCCGCACATCGTCTTCGACCCGGCCACCGCCGAGGCCGACTACTTCCCGGGCCCCGGCTTCTGGGACGTGCCGGCGTACGCGAACCGCCCGGCCCGCGGCAGCACCGGCATCGTGCAGCCGCCCATGCACGCGATCGCCGCCTGGGACGTCTACCGCCACGCCGCGGCACACGGCGCGAACTGCGCGCAGGAGGCCCGCACCGAGCTCGAGTGGCTCTACCCCCGCCTGGTCGCGCAGCAGGAGTACCTGACCGGCCGGCGCAACGTGGGTGGCGGCGGCCTGGTCAGCATCGTGCATCCCTGGGAATCGGGCCTCGACAACAGCCCGGCCTGGGACGAGGCGATGGCGAACGTGCCGGCCGACCTGAGCCTGCTCACCACGTACAAGCGCCGCGACCTGGACGTCTCGGCCGCCGCGCACCGCCCCACCGACGTCGACTACGCCCGGTATGTGGGCCTCGTGCTCACCTACCGCGCCGAGGGGTACGACGACCACGACCTGCTCGACCGGCACGCGTTCGCGGTGGAGTGTCCGAGCTTCAACGCGATCATGGCCGGTGCCGAGCTGTCGCTGGCCCAGATCGCCGGGGTGCTGGGCCTGGCCGCCGAGGCCGCCGCGCACCGCGAGCGTGCGCAGCGGATCACCGCGGCGATCGTGAAGCGGCTGTGGAACCCGCAGTCCCGCACGTTCCACGCGCTCGACGTGAAGACCGGCAAGCTCAGCCCGGAGCACTGCGTGAGCGGCCTGATGCCGCTGATGCTGCCCGACCTGCCGGCCGAGCACGTCGAGGCGATCATGACGGAGGCCAGATCGTCGCGCTTCGGCCTGGAAGGACTGCCCGCGCCGAGCTACGACCGCACCGCGCCCGGCTTCGACACCATGCGCTACTGGCGCGGCCCGCTCTGGATCAACGTGAACTGGCTGCTGCGCCGCGGCCTGCTGGTGCACGGGTTCCGCGATGAGGCCGAGGACCTGCGCACGGCGATGGTGCGGCTGGTGCACCGCAACGACCACTTCGAGTACTTCCACCCGATCACCGGGGAGGGCCTCGGCGCGCCGGCCTTCAGCTGGACCGCGGCCCTCTCCCTGGATCTGCTGGCGGACCGGTCGGTGCCGGCCTACGCCCGCGCGGCGTAACGCCTAGAAAAGGACGACCGACCTGAGCACGCCGCCGGTGTGCATCTTGGCGAAGGCCTCCTCGACCTGGTCCAGCGCGATCTCCTCGGAGACGAACGCGTCCAGGTCGAGGCGGCCCTGCCGGTAGAGCGACACCAGCATCGGGAAGTCGCGGGTCGGCAGGCAGTCGCCGTACCAGCTGGATTTCAGGGCGCCGCCGCGCCCGAACACGTCGAGCAGCGGGAGCTCGATCGTCATCTCCGGCGTCGGCACGCCGACCAGCACGAGGGTTCCGGCAAGATCACGGGCATAGAACCCTTGCTTGTACGTTTCGGGGCGGCCGACCGCCTCGATCACGACATCCGCGCCGAACCCGCCGGTTAATTCCTGAATTTTCCCAACAACGTCGCTATTTCGGGCATTGACGGTATGGGTCGCGCCGAATCCTCGCGCCCACTCGAGCTTCTGATCATCAGTGTCCACGGCGATGATCGTGGAGGCGCCGGCCAGCGCGGCGCCCGCGATGGCTCCATCGCCCACCCCACCACAGCCGATCACCGCGACCGAATCGCCCCGCGTCACCCCGCCGGTGTTCAGCGCTGCTCCGATCCCCGCCATCACACCGCATCCGAGCAGTCCCACGGCGGCAGCGCGGGCCGAGGGGTCGACCTTGGTGCATTGCCCGGACGCGACCAGGGTCTTCTCGACAAATGCCCCAATCCCTAGCGCGGGCGACAAAACAGTTCCATCGGAAAGGGTCATCTTCTGCGTCGCGTTGTGCGTGGCGAAGCAGTACCACGGCTTGCCCCGCAGGCAGGCCCGGCAGTTCCCGCACACCGCCCGCCAGTTGAGCACCACGAAGTCACCCGGCGCCACGTCGGTCACTCCGTCGCCGACCGACTCGACCACGCCCGCGGCCTCGTGGCCGAGCAGGAACGGGAAGTCGTCGTTGATGCCGCCCTCGCGATAGTGCAGGTCGGTGTGGCACACCCCGCACGCCTTGATCGCGACGACCGCCTCGCCCGGCCCCGGGTCGGGAACGACGATCGTCGTCGTCTCGACCGGCGCGCCCTTGGCCCGGGCGATCACGCCCCGCACCCGCTGACTCATCCGCGCAGCTCCTCCGTGCGTTGGATCACAGAGTGCCAGCCTATTCGCCCGCGGGGCGCACCTCGACAGGACTTTCGAGGAGAGCGTCGGCGAGCTTGACCAACTGGCGCACCTGGCTCGGGGTGAGCCGGTCGAAAACCAGCTGCTGGACGGCCTCGGCGTGGCCCGGGGCGGAGTCGACCACCTTCTCGAACCCGCTGTCGGTGAGCACGGCGATCTGCACCCGGCCGTCCTCGGGGTCGCGCTCGCGTCGCACCCAGCCCTGTTCCTCGAGCCGGGCCACCACGTGCGACAACCGGGAGAGGGAGGCGGAGACGAGCTTGGCGAGCTTGCTCATCGGCAGCCGGCGGTCGGGACGCTCCGAGAGGGTGAACAGCACGATGTAGCCCATGTGGGTGAGGCTGGAATCGCGCTGCAACTGGGCCTCGAGGGCCGCCGGGACCTTGACCAGCACCTCGACGAAGCGGCGCCACGCCTGCTGCTGCTCGTCGGTCAGCCACCGGGGGTCGTCCATGGTGGAAGGTTAGTGGTTCGGCGGGCGAAGTATCTCAGTGGGGCAACGGGACGGTGACCATACGGGCACGCCGATCGATGGGAGTGGCGGGCCCCGAGTAGTGTGCCGCCCGGGGTTACGCCCCGCACGGCGCCGGGGACCGGCTGGCTGGGGGGCCTCGGCCGGTCCCGGCGACGTGTCAGGGTCACCCCTGCGGCGGCTCGTCCTTGCCGGCTTCTTCGAGGCGGTCCGCCTCCTGCTTCGTCTTGTGCACGGCGCCGTCCGCGTGCTCCGGCGGCCCGTACACGGTGTAGAGGACCAGCGGATTGGGGCCCGCGTTGACGAAGTTGTGCTTGTGACCGGCCGGCACCACGACCAGGTCGCCCTGGACGATGTTGCGCGGCTGGCCCGAGACGATGGCCTTGCCGACACCGCTGACGAAGGTGAGGATCTGGTCCACCTCGTGGACCTCCTCGCCGATCTCGCCGCCCGGCGGGATGGTCATCACGACGAGCTGGGTGTGCTTGCCGGTCCAGAGGACCCGGCGGAAATCGGGGTTCTGCTCCGCGACGGTGGCGATCGTGAAGTGCTCCATACTCCGTCGGATACCCAGGTCAGGCGCTGGGCAACCGTCCAGCCGGCAGCGGAGCGGGCTTGCCGATGAGGTAGCCCTGGACGTAGTCGACGCCCAGCTCGCGCAGCAGCCGCAGGGTGGGCTCGTCCTGCACGAACTCGGCGACGGTGTGGATCCCGTACGCCTGGCAGACCTGCACCAGCGCTCTCACCAGCACCTGGTCCTGCGGGTTGTCGACGAGATCCACCACGTACTCGCCATCGATCTTGACGAGGTCGATCGGGAAGATCCGCAGATAGCGGAACGACGCGTAGCCCGAGCCGAAGTCGTCGAGGGCCAGCTCGCAGCCCAGGTCGCGCACCCGGTCGGCGAAGCGGCGGGCCTCGCTGAGGTTGCCGATCAGCGCGGTCTCGGTGATCTCGAAGGTGAGCTGGGCCGGGTTCACCTCGTAGTGGGAGATCAGCCGCTCCACCTCGTCGGTGAGCCGCGGGTCGCCGACCGACCGGCCGGACAGGTTGATCTGGAGGCACTGGCCGGGCTGCTCGGCGGCGAGCTGCATGGCCCGCTCGACCACCCACAGGTCGATGTCGTAGACAGCGTCGAGCCGTTCGGCGGTGTCGAGCACCTGGGTCGGCGACTGCGGACCCTCGGACTCGTCGAGCACCCGCAGCAGCAACTCGTGCCGGGTGACCGCGTTGCTCTGCAGGTCGAGGATCGGCTGGGCGTACAGGGTGAACCGGTCGGTGCCGAGCGCGTCGGCGACCCGCGTGCGGTAGGAGCCGCGCCGGTCGCGGCGCGGCACCGGGTGCGCGACCAGGGTGAGCGGGCGGTCGCCGTCGCGGGACTCCCGCCAAGCGTGCTCGGCGTCGATGAGCACCTCGTGGCTGCCGGCCTCGGCGTCCGGTGTGAACCGCACGAGCCCGCCCCACGCGTTCGCCCGCAGCCAGCTGTCGGGCAGCACGAAGGTCTGCGAGCGCAGCGCGTCGACCAGCACCTCGGCCTCGCGCCGGGCCATCGGCCAGGACGTGCCCGGCAGCACCAGGCCGATCTCGCTGGGCCCGACCCGCCCGAGCAGCGCGCCCTCCTGCACGACGCCCTCGAGCACGCGGGCGGCCCGGTGCAGCAGGTCGGCGCCGAGCTCGGGGCGCAGGCCGTCGCCGTCCGCGGCCCGCGACGGCTGCACCCTGATGATCAGGATGGCCCCGCCGCCGCGGCGCTGCGCCCGGTCGATCTCGTCGACGAACCGGGCCCGGGTCAGCAGACCGGTGGCCGGGTCGGGGTCGACCAGGGAGGCCTGGACGGTCTCGCCGCGACGGGCCAGCCGGGCGAGCTCGCGTCGCTCGCGCTCGCGGGTCGAGACGTCGGTGACCGTGCCGCGGATGCCGCGGACCGTGCCGTCCGGGCTCTTGACCGGCTCGAGCCGGCAGTCCACGTCGAACCATCCGCCGTCGGCGCGCATCAGCCGCACGGTGGTGCGCACCGGCACCCGGGACGTCCACGCCTGGGTGATCGCGCCGAGCGCCTTGGCGTGGTCGTCGCGATGGACGTACCTGGTGAGGACCCGGCGGCTCACCTCGTTCTGGGTCGGCGCCTGACCGAGCATGTCGAGCAGGGGCTTGGACCAGGCGATCTGGTCACTCGAAGCGGTATAGGCGAACCAAGCGGGTCCGGGCTGGTCGTCGGCCGGTGGGCGCGGCGAAGGCGGGACAGACGGCATCGTCCGCCGCTCCTTCGGTGCGGCCATGCGCCGTCCACCTCCCCCCTGCACGTGCCCCGAGCCCCGACCTATTACCACCCGTCACGGGCTCGATATAACAGATCCCAGTTGCGTCATTGTTTTGCCAGACCGCCCGCCAAGGCCCTCAACTGCTGGTGTTCGCCCGATCAGAGGATTGATTCAACCGATCGGATGACCACTGCGCTGCGTAATTCTGGACCTAGATCACCGTCGAGAACATGACGGACAGTTACTGCTCGTGCTGGCGATGGAACCATGTGCGATTTCCTACCCCGCCTCGGCGACGACCATGCACGGACAGCTCCACCGGAGACGCGCCGCGTAACTGCATCCGGATACGACGGATATGGTGGCGATTGGACCCCGACGCGGAGCGAGGACGAGGCATGGGCATCATCCGGGACATGCAGCGGGCGCGCGCCACGCAGGTGGCCGCCGACCAGCGGGCGAACACCGCCGCCGCGCAGCAGCGCGATCTGATCAGGCGCAATGCCGATCACGCGATCGCCGCCGCGCAGCAGGCGGCGTCCGACATGGAGCGGCAGCGCGAGCGCCGGCGGCTGTATGTGGAGGCGCGCACGGCCGACGCAGCGGCCGCCAACGCCGAACTGCGCGCGCGGCTGAGCGATCTGGACGCGCTGCTGCTCTCCACCCTCGAGGTCGACGATCACATCGATCTCGACCAGTTCAAGAAACAGCTGACGGCGCCGCCGTTCGACCCGGGTCCGCTGGGCCGCCCACTGCCCGAGCCGAGCTGGCAGAGCTACGTGCCGCCGCAGCCGCGCGGAGTGGGCAAGTTGCTCGGGGGTCCGCTGCATCAGCAGCAGACGGCGAACGCCCGGCGCGCCTACGAGCAGGCGCGAGCCAGGTGGGTCGAGGCCGAGCAGCGGCGCAAAGGGCAGTTGCTGGCGCGCAAGAGGGCGTACGACGAGAGCAAGCGCAAGTACGAGGCGAAGATGACGGCCTACAACGCGGAGGTCGACCGGTTCGCGGCGGCGGTGGCCGACGCCGACCCGGCCTCGGTGGTCGAGTACTTCGCGATGGTGCTGGGCAACTCGGTCTACCCCGACGACTTCCCGCAGCACTTCCGCCTGGCCTACCTCCCCAAGCAGCGGCACCTCCTGATCGAGTACCACCTGCCCCCGATCGAGGTCGTGCCGATCGTGAAGGAGTACCGCTTCGACCGGCTGCGCGACGACCTGACCGCGATCCCGCGCGACGAGGGCGAGATCCGCCGCCGCTACGTGGACATCATCGCCCGGGTCACGCTGCGGACCATCCACGAGATCATCGAGGCGGACCGCGGCGGCCTCGTGCGGCAGGCGTCCTTCAACGGCATCGTCGACGCGATCGACCGGCGGACCGGCCGGTTCGTGCGCCCCTGCCTGGTGTCGGTGAAGACCGAGCGGGAGACGTTCGCCGCGATCAAGCTGCGCCGGGTCGACCCGGTCGCCTGCCTGCGGCATCTGCAGGGCGCGCTCTCCCCGGCGCCCGACGAGCTGGCCGGCGTCACCCCGAAGATCGACTTCGAGCGGGACGCCGACCGGGACTTCACCGAGGAGTTCAACGTGCTCGCCGACATCGACGAGCGGCCCAACCTGGTCACGCTCACCGACGTGGCGTGGGAGAAGCAGCTGACCGACCTGTTCGGGGTGATGGGCCTCGACATGGGCTCGGCCGAGCGCGCCGACAACGGCTCCCGCTGGCTGGCCACCGATCCGCGCCCGATCTTCGGCGGCCGGGTCGTGGTCCACGCGGGCCGCGGCGCGCCGGCCGGCGCGCCCGCCGTGCACGCCCTGGCGGGCGCGGTGACGGCGGCCGGCGCGACCAAGGGCATCCTGGTTTCGCTGGGCGGCATCGAGCCCGACGCGTACGAGGCCCTGGCCGGCCGCCCGCTCGAGCTGATCGACGGCACGGCCCTGGTGACGCTGCTGGCGAGCCACTGCCGCATCAAGGCCCGCATCGAGCTAATCCGATAGCCGCAGCGCGTAGAACAGTTTGTCCCAGCGCTGGTCGCCGACCGCGACGAAGCGCTCCAAACGTCCGTACTGACGGAAGCCGAGCGATTCGTAGAGCGCGGCGGCGCGGGTGTTGTCGCCGCGCTGGTCGAGGGTGAGCACCTCGATGCCGGCGTCGCGGGCCGCCGCGATGAGCTCGGTCATGATCTGCCGGCCGAGGCCGCGGCCCTGGTGGCCGGGGTCGACCGCGACCTTCTCGACGTCGGCGTGGGGCCGGTGGGTGGGCCGGGCGTAGCGCCGCCAGTAGCCCAGGCCGAGCAGACGCCCGTGCTCGCCGGCCACGACCAGCACCGCATCGTCGTCGGCGGCCACGCCGACGAGCAGGTCGTGGACCTCGCCGGCCGGCGGCGGATCGACCCAGCCCAGCGCGGCGCCGCCGGCGACCAGGGCCCGCAGCAGCCCGGCGGCGTCGTCGACCTCCCCGTCGGTGAGGTCGTGCGCGACCCGGCGGACCTCCATGATCGGCAGTCAACGCGGCCGCCGGCGTCGCCGTCAAGACGCCTGCGGGACAGTGCCGAGAAAGACTCGCGTATACCGTCGATACCGTGCCCGAGGTGAGCCCGCCCCCCGATCCTGGTCCCGCGCTGCCGCGGTATCCGCACCCGGCGACTGATCCCCCACCGCCCGGGTACGTGCTCGCGTATCCCGCCCCTTACGGCTACCCGGACCGGCCCGGCTATCCCCCGCCGCCCCCGCCCGACCCCGAGGAGGGCTGGAACGGTTTCGCCATCGCCGCGCTGGTCGCCGGCATTCTCGGCGGCGTCATGTTCAGCCTCGCCTTCGGCATCACCGCGCTCATCCAGCTCCGCCGCAGCGGGCAGCGCGGCCGCGGCCTGGCCATCGCCGGTCTGGCCTGCTCCGGCGTCTGGGTGCTGACGGTCGTCGTGCTGATCGTCAGCCTCATGGTGAGCGGAATCCGCTCCGACGTCACGGCCGGCAGCAGTTCCGACCGCGGCGGCGTCAGCGCCAGTAGCACCCGCGGCAGCGACCCGGCGGCCATCACCGCGACGGGCTACGCGCCCGGCGACTGCCTGGACGACGTCGACGACTACGACACCATGCGGAAGGTGAACTGCACGGTCGGGCACGACGGCGAGGTCTTCGCCGTCTTCAACCTGCCCAACCGGCCGTGGCCGGGCGAGTCCGAGGTCAGCGACGAAGCCGACGAGCGCTGCGGCAACTATCTCGACAGCTACGTCGAGCAGCCGTACGCCTTCGAGTACTTCTCGTACTACCCGAGCGAGGACCTCTGGCCGGGTGATCGCAGCGTCATCTGCATCGCCTACGACCAGGAGGGCCAGCTCTTCGGCTCAATCCACCACTGAGAACAGCGCGGGCACGAGTTTCGCCAGGACCGCCCGGTCGGCCGGGCGGTCCGGCTCGTACTCGGTGATCCCGATCCCCGCGAGCGGGAAGCGCGAGGTCAGCGACTGCACGGCCGCGACCAGCTGCTCCGGCGTGATCCCCTCCGGCTCGGGCGTGCCCACCGACGCGAACGTCTCGGGATCGAGCACGTCCAGGTCGATGTGGATGTAGAGGGCCCGGGCGGCCAGCCCGTCGACGACTGCGGCCAGCGACCCGATCGCGGCCGGCTCGACGTGCGCGATCCCGGCCTCCTCCACGTACTCCTTCTCGGCCGGGTCGAGCGCCCGCACGCCCGCGAGCACCACCTGCGACGCCCGAAGCGGACGCAATGGTGAAATTTCGGGATATCCGCTCCCGAGCAGAGTCCGCAGAACCATCCCATGGAAGGCCCCGGACGGCGACGAATCCGGCGTGTTCAGGTCGCCGTGCGCGTCGAACCAGACGACCACCAGCCCGTCACCATGAGCGGCCAGCGCCGCCTCGATCGGCCCGACCTCGACTCCGCAGTCCCCACCGACGATCACGTCCGGCCGGTCGGCCAGGGCGGAGCGCACAGCCGCGAGGTGGGATGCCAACAGCGAAACCGAAGGCGACTCGTCCGAAATGGACACCCGGACCCGCTTGTCGGCGGGAACCATCGAGGCGAGCGAGGCGGCCCCGGCCACGAGCCGGCGAGCGGTAGGCGACCCGGACCCCTGCCACTGCCCGATCTCCAGCACCGACCGCCGGGGCGCCGGCACGATCGCGAGCTCCTCGATGCGCTGCCACACCGGCCACATCGCGACCTCGGGCTCCCGCGCGAAAATGCTCCCCCGGATCCGGACGAAGACACAATTGCCCACGCGCTCGAGCACGGCCTGCCGGCGCATGTCGCTCTCCCACTGCTCCGGCCCGTGGTAGGTGTCGCCGTCGCACTCGATCGCGAGCCGCCGCCCGTCCGGCGCGTTCAGCACGAAATCGATCCGGTAGGCCCCGATCCGGAACTGCGGAATCGGCCGGAAACCCTTCGCGACCAGCCGCTTGAACACGTCCCTCTCGAAGTCGCTCTCGCAGAGCGCCAGATCGGCCGGGCTTTCAAGATCAAAGACATTGTTCGCGTACGTCAGCAGCAGAGCCCTCGCGTCATCGGCGAGGAGCGACCCGGCCCGCACCGAGTGGAAGATCCAGAGCTGGTCGCGGGCCCGGGACGCGGCCACATTGATCCGCCGGTGGTACTCCCGCTTGGTGAACGCCGCGACCCGCGGATCGTTGTCCGAGACCACCATCGACACCAGCACGACGTCCCGCTCGTCCCCCTGGAACGTGTACGCGTCGCCCACCCGCAGCCGCCGCGCCTGGATCTCGTCCTCGCCGATCTCCGCCCGCAGCAAACCCAATAGATAGACAGCCTGCCCGCTGGTGCTCAGCAGCGAGATCACCCCGAGCGTCCTGCCGTCGTACTCCGGGTCCTTCACGATCGCGGCGACCTGCCGGACGAGGGCATCGGCCTCGGCGGTGTTGACGTCGCCGAATCCGGCCAGCGGTTGCCGGACGCCGTCGGGCAGGAACACAGTCTTGATAGGCGCGAGCGCCGGCCGGTCCGCCCGCAGCGGCATGATCTTGCTGTCGTAGTAGTGCCGCGACGAGAACTCGATGATCTGCGGCACGCAGCGGAAGTGCTCGGTCAGCAGGATCCGCTCGGGCGACCGGCGCACCGCGTGGTCGTAGAGCGACGATTCCGGGTCGAAGTGCTCGGCCGACGGCACGTCCCCGAGATGGCTGTGGATCAGCCCCGACACCGAGCCCACGAACCCGAGTTGCGGCCCGATCTGCTGGTCGTCGCCGACCACCACGGCCCGCTCGGCGAGCGACAGCACCGGCAGCGCGAACAGATCGGCCTGCGACGCCTCGTCCACGATCACCACGTCGAAGTGGGCGCCGCCGGCGAACTGCTCGATCGCCCGGTCGACCGACATGACCCAGACCGGCACCGCCTCGACGGCCGACTCCATGTGCCGCTGCGCGTGCGCCTGCCAGGCCGCCGCCGTGCGCCCGGTGCCCTTGCCGATCTTGCGAAGGGCGGTGGTCCAGTCGGCGAGCGCGGCCTTGCGCCGGTCGTCGAGGCTGCGCGCCACCTCGAGCCAGGCGCTCGCCACCACGAGATCGGCCGTCCGGCGGCGGATCTTCTCGCGGGCGTTCTCGACGCGTTTGGCCAGCACCGCCGGGTCGACGCTGCCGATCACCTCGTCGAACCAGGTCTGCGCGCTGCGCCAGGCCCACGCGTCGAGGCAGGCCGGGCCGGAGACCGCGGGCACCTGGCCGGCCTCGATCATCGCCGCCCATTCCGGGGCTTCCCGGGCGAGGCGGTTGCGCAGCTCGACGTACCTCTCGACCCGCGGACGCAGCGCCTGCAGACGACGGACCTCGGCCACCGCGGAGTCCCAGCCCTCCAGCGTCGACCAGGCCTCGCCCAAGGACGGCCAGGGCCTCAGCCGCTCGGCGATCTCGCGCTCGGCCGTCCGCAGAACATCCAGCTCGAGGACCGCCGGGGCCTCGTCCAGCAGGGCCTCGACCTCGGCCAGCGCCGCAGGATCAAGATCAAGATCATGCTGCGGTACGAGCACAGCCAGGCGCTCGGCGAGAGCCGGCCAATAGCGTACGTCCCAATCGAGAGACTGACCCGCGTCGGACAGCAACGTGCCCGCCCAGATCTCCGGATCGCCGGTAGGCGTCTCGATCGCCAGGCGGTCGATCCACTCCTGCCAGTGACCACCCAGCCGCCTGCGGGCCTGGATCCGGCGCACCCAGGCCGCCACGACGTCGACGTCCTCGGTGGCGCGCAGCGGCTCGCCGTCGACCCGCACGTCATCGGCCAGCTTGAACAGCCCCGCCTGCAGCAGCCGGCTCAGCCCCCGGCCGGATGCGAATCGCTGATGAATCTCGGCGAGCTGGGCGAGCAGGCGTTTCGGCTCCTTCGCGTACGCCTCCGGCACCGTCACCCGATGACCGGCCAGCTCCCGGGTCAGCGTGGCCATCTCGGCCAGCAGCGCGTCGGTCGCGGCCACGTGATCGGCCCAGACGGCGCGCCAGTGCGGGTCGTTGAGCAGCCGTCCGAGCCGGTCGGTCCAGGCGCCTTCCCGGCGACGCAGCCAGGTCAGCGCGTCCCGAAGATCTTTGCGCACCGCGGCCAGATCGTCGTGCTCCGCGGGCCGGCCGGCTGCGCGTACGGAATCGAGGTCTAGACCTTGGGACGCCAGGCGCGACACAAGCTCTTCGAGTTTGGACCGCTCGGCCCGGGTGTTCGCCCCCTCGGCGGCGTCCGGGAGATCGCTGGTCTCGGGCAGCCGGCGCAGCGCCGCCACCCGGTCGTCGGGCGCCAGGCTGTGCGCGAACTCGAGCAGCGCGCCGAACTCCTCGGAGGTCAGCGGCGGCGCCGACGACACCGGATCCGGGATGCCGCTCTGCGTGCCGGCGCGTTCCCGCAGCCAGGCGCCCACCTCGACGGGCGTCTGCGGCACGCCGTCGATCGGGTAGGTGACCGCTTCGCTCTCGGCGATCGCCCGCAGTCCGCCCAGGGCCGTCGCCAGCTCGCGCTCGGCCTCCTCGAGCAGGATCGTCAGCCGCTCCACCCGGCGCGCCTCGGCCTCCTTGTCCAGGGTGGCGGCGCGGTCGGCCAGCTCGCGGGCCGCCAGCTGAAGCTGGACCAGCTGGTCGGTGGTGCGGCCCAGCACCGCGAGGCACAGCGCACGGATCCCCTCGGGCAGGCCGTCACGCAGCACCCGCAGCGGATCTTCCTTCTGCGCGACCACCAGGACCCGCTTGCCGTTCGCCATGAGATGGCAGATCAGGTTGCGGATCGTGTGGGTCTTGCCGGTGCCGGGCGGCCCCTGCACGGCGACGTTGCGATGTTGCGCGAGACGGCGGGCGATCGATTCCTGCGCCTCGTTGGTCGGCAGCGGCATGAGCAGGCGATCCCCGACCCGCCGCCATTCTTCCGGGTGGTCGTCGGGCATGCGCAGCTTCGACGGCTCGTGCGCGACGATCGCCGCCAGCGCGCCGACGCTGGTGGTGTCGCCGGCCAGGAGGCGGTCGCGCAGGCTCTCGAGAAAGCCCCGGAGGAGGCGCTGCTTCGGCCGGGCGAAGAGGACGCCGATGTCCTCGATGTGCGGCTTCGTGGTCTCGGTCGTGCCGTCGGTGATCAGCCGGTCGTAGCCGAGGCGGCCCAGCGCCCGCTCGAACAGCTCGCGGCGGTCGAGGTCGTTGCCAAGGTCGACCTCGAGGGTGCCGGCCGGGCCGGCGAGGGCGAGGAGCTGCGCGAGGTAGCGCTCGTCGAGGCCGGTGAGTGCGTCGGTCTGCAGCCGGCTCGGCCCGGCCGGCGAGACGGTGACCAGGGAATTGTCCGGTTCGTACTCGATCAGGACCGGGGTGGCGACCAGGGGGTAGCGGACGCGCTCGCCGTTGATGGTGGTGTGGAGCAGGCCGTGGCCCCAGACCAGCTCGGTGGTGGCGGCGGACATGTCGAGCTGGTGCATGAGGTCGAAGAGCTGCCGGTGCAGCACGCGGGTCTTCTCGGCCTCGGCGGTGGCGTGCGCCCAGGGCCGCCAGGCCCGATCCCGCCAGTCCGCGAAGTCATCCCCCGCGGCGGCCTGGTCTCGGCCGGCCGTCGCCTCCTCGCCCGTCTTCCCCTCTTCGACCGCTTTGTCGTCTTCGCCGTCGCCCTCTTTGCCCTCGCGCGCCCTCTCCTCTTCGCCCTCGCGGGCCTTGTCCCTGTCGTCCTCGCGCGCCTTGTCCCTGTCGCCCTCGGGCGCCTTCTCCCTGTCGCCGCCGCGCGCCTTCTCCCTGTCGCCGCCGCGTGCCGGTGTGTCGGGGGTGGGCTCGGCAGATGCGGTGATGTCGCCGCGCAGGCGGCGGCGAAGGGCGGCCGGGACGGCGACCGGTGGCGGCAGCTCGGGGAGACCGACCCGCAGCCACGAGGTGCCGTCGGCGGCCGGACCGGTCTGGCAGGCCGGATGATCAGGCAGCTCGTCGAGCCGGTGAGCGTCGGCCGGGATCGTGCGGGAGGGACGCTCCATCTGGGCCCGCACGGCGAGCAGATAGTCGGCGACCGCGACGGCCCGATCCCGGATCGTCGTGGGCGACTCCAACTGCTCGGACATCCTCCCGATTCTAGGGCGCGCTGTCCTCCGCCGCCGTCGGCGCGACCGGAGGCCATGCTGCGCCCGGGCCGTAACCTGAAGGCCCGGCCGCCCCGATAGGGTGTCGACGCTGATCTTGGACGAGAGCGGGATGACGTTGACCGAGAACCCCGGCACCTCCGACGACGACCGCCGTCCGCCGCCCGGTGAACACCCCGACCCGGCCGACCGGCCCCCAGCCGACCCATACGCGCAGCCGCCCGCTGACCCATACGCGCCGCCACCAGCCGACCCATACGCGGCGCCGCCGGCCGATCCTTTCGCCCGGCCACCGGCTGACCCGCTCGCGCAGCCGTCGGCCGAGCCTCCCGCGCGGCCACCGGCCGACCCCTTCGCGCACCCGCCGGCCGACCCGTTCGCGCACCCGCCGGCCGACCCGTTCGCCCAGCCGGCGCCGGGCGGCGATCCGTACCCGCCGCCGCCCGCCGACCCGTTCGGTCAGCCGCCGGTAGCCGGGGGCGGTCCCCTGCCGCCGGCCAGCGATCCGTTCGCGCCTTCCGGCCCGCCCACAGCGCCGCCACCCGCACACGGCGGCCCACCATCGCCCTTCGGGCAATCGCAGCCGTTGCCCGGACAAGGCGTCCCACCGCCCGCCTACGGCCCGCCTTCGTACGGCCCGCCGGGCTACGGGCCGCCTTCCCAAGGCCAGCCTCCCTACGGGCAGCCGGGTTACGGGCAGCCGGGTTACGGACAACCGGGTTACGGGCAGCCCGGCGGCGGCCAGCCGAACTACGGACAACCCGGCTACGGGCAGCCCGGCGGCGGCCAGCCGAACTACGGACAACCTGGCTACGGGCAACCCGGCTACGGGCAACCCGGCTACGGCCAGCCGGGTGGCGGTCCCCCGCCGGGCTACGGGCCACCGCCCGGCTACCCACCTGCCTACGGACAGCCCGACATGCCATACGGCACGCCGATGGCGCTGCCGCCCGAGTACTATGCCGGCCCCGACGACGCCCTGGTCAGCCGCGACTTCGCCGGCTGGTGGTCGCGCAGCTTCCGCCTGCTGCGCCTGGCCTGGCGCCCGATGCTCCTCATCCAGCTGATCGCCGTGCTCCCCTTGGCGATCCTGCTGTCCTGGCTGGACTTCGCCAGCGGCGACCAGCTCCGCCGGGCCGGCACCTCGGCCCTCACGCTGGACGAGCTCGTCGACCTCCTCCTGCCGTTCCTCGCGTTCATCGTGATCGTCGGCCTGCTCAGCCTCACCGTGAACCTGGCGACGCAGCGCATCCTCGTGCAGACCGCGACCGTTCGCCCGGCCTCGATCAGCACCGCCCTGCTGGACGGCCTGCGCCGGACGCCGGCCCTGCTCGGCTGGAGCATTCTGGCCGGCCTGATGATCCTGGTGGGCCTGGTCTTCTGCATCGTCCCCGGGATCTACCTCGCGGCCGTCTTCTCGATCCTGCCCGTGGTGGTCCTCCTCGAGCGGGGCAACGCGATCGGCCGCGTGTTCCAGCTGTTCCACGCCGGCTTCGGCGCCGCCGTGGGCCGGATCGCGACGTTCCTGGGCCTGACGGTCGCCTTCTTCCTGGTCGAGAGCGTGTTCACCAACGCACTGTTCCCCGGCGCGTCTTCCGGCGACATCTCCACCGCCGGCGCGGTCGCCTCCGAGCTGGTCTCCGCCGTCTTCTCGGTGGCGAGCAGCGTCGTTCTGGCCCCGATGCTGCTCACGGCGTACGCCGACATGCGCGCCCGCCACGAGCCCTTCTCGACCGCATACCTGGTCTCGACCGAGTAGGCCGCCCTAACCGCCCGGCGTCCCGACCAGCTCGGGCGTCGGCTCGTCGACCAGCTCGTGGATGGCTTCGGCTTCCGGCACGGCCGCCCCGCGCGGCCGGCGACGGTCGGCGAGCCATTTCTCGATGTCGTCGATCGACCAGATCTTGCCCTGGGCGAGGATCGCGACGGGTTTCGGGAAGTCCGGGCGGGCGGCGAGCTGGTAGACCCGCTGCCGGCTGACCCCGAGCAGATCGCGAACCTCATGCGCGCCGGCGAGACGCATAGCCTTCCATTCCATGCACACGACAATAGTCGTACGACTACCACCGCACACGGCCCCCGACGTGCCAACTCGCCGGAATCTCAGGCCTCTTCCGGGTCACGGCCGACCGCCGATCGTCCACCGTCGACCGGGATGGTCGCGCCGTTCACGAACGCCGCCTGCTCGGAGAGGAGAAAGGCCACCACGTCCGCGACCTCGCCCGGCATGCCCATCCGGCCGAGCGGCTGCAACAGGCGGATCTCACGGTCGAATCTCTCCCGCTCCTCGCCGCCGAGGGCCGCGACGTAGGCATCCGACCTCTCGGTGGCGATCGATCCCAGGGCAACGGCATTGACACGTACGCGAAAAGGCCCGTAATCGACCGCAAGCGCCCGTGTCACGCCCTCGATGGCGGCCTTCGCCGTCGCGTACGCGAAAGCGCCTCGAACCGCCCGCTGAGCCTGATGCGACGAGACGTTGACGATGGCCCCGCCATCGTCAGTCGGTCCGCGCTCTCCCACTCCCAAGAAATGCTTGATCGCCGCGGCGCAACCCACCACCACGGGGTCGAGGTTGAGCCCGACCAGCCCGAGCACCTCGCGCGCCGGCGCCTCGTGCAGCCAGGCGTCCCGGAAGATCGCCGCGTTGTTGACCCACCCACGCAACGGCGCGACGGCCGCCGCCTCGCCGGCCGCCCGCGCCGCAACCGCCTCGTCCGAGGCGTCGCCGATAACCGGCAGCAGCCGCCCGGCGGCCGGATGGTCGTCGATCCAGCTCAGCGCCCCCGGATCGCGCTCGACGATCGCCACGACGTCGTCGGCGCCCGCGAGCCGCTCGACGATCGCCCGTCCGACGCCGCGGCCACCCCCGGTCACCACATACGAAGCCGTCACTCCGCTCGGCGCCCGAGCGCCGCCCACACCTCCGCGACGTTCGAGAACGTCCGGCCTTCGGGCAGCCGGGCGAGGTCGTCGAGGATGTCGTCGGGCGCCTGCAGGTCCTGGGCGCTGCGCCGCAGCGCATCCCGGTCACCCGGCAGCGCCGACAGTCCGATGTATCGCCCGAACCGGCTGAACCGCTCGGATTCGTCGGCGTCGAGCAGCTCGGTGGTCTCGGGTTGGTCCTCGCCCGACGGCTCGGCGATCTCCCACTCCTCGGAGCGGCCACCCGGGTTGCCCTGGACCTCGCCGCGAACCTCTTCGCTCATCTGGTCGTCGACACGGGCGCCGTGTTTGCTGCTACCTCGTTCCATGACCGTTGCCTTCCCCGCGAGCCGGCGACCAAACGCTTCTCCGCACGTGAGGCGCCACGCCGCCACGCCGCGGATCACGGGCCAGGGCCTGTCCTGCCGATCACGCGGGAGCGAGGTGAGGTCGCAAGCCCTCGCGATCGGCAGGACAGGCCCTGGATGCGGCGATGCTCGGTGGCGGCCCTGGTCGGGGGCCGAAACGTGGGATCAGGGGAATTGCATGCGGCGGGGACGCGGAATCACCGGTGGTGGCAACGGCAGGTCGTCGAGGTGGCTCCAGTTGAGGTGCCCGTTGTCGCTGGATTTGATCTCGCCGAGGCACGCCCGCAGCAGTCCCAGGTGAGCGTCGCCGGCAAACCCGGCGATGACAACCTCGGGCTTCGGCTCGATCTTCGCGATCGCCGCACAGATCTTGGCGACCTCACGCTCGTCGATGGCGTCCAGCGGGAGCGGCGTCTCGGCCTGCGACCGCCGCCAGGGCGGTCCGTAGCGGCGCAGCAGCTCCCGGGCGAGCCGGCCGAACGAGCGCCCGACCTCGGCGTCACGCATGGACGTCTGGGCGGATTGCCCGTAGCACCACGGCACCACCACGTGCCCGTTGATCACGACGAGTTGGTAGACGGACTTGGGAACGCTGATGATCTCGGCGCCGGGGAGCGATCCGAGGAAGAGCACGAGCTCCTCGTAGGGAAGCGGCCATCGCGGATTCGCGAGCACTCGTTCCTGTGTCTGCGTCATAGCGGGGTGGGCGTTGACCTCACGGTCGATCGCGGTGCTCAACGCCTCGGGAACCCGGGTCCACAGTTCGCCGGCAACCTTGTCGCCGAACTGCTCGACCACCCACTCGCTCGGACCGACCAGAACGTCTGGGCGCATTCGTTACCACCACCGTCCGTGTCGCGGGCGTTACTGCTGGCTTAGAAGAGTTCCACTTCCGGTGATCGACTGGAAGGGTTCGCTTCCCACATCGCAGAAACGCTCATGAATGAAATACCGCGAGACGATCAAAACTCAGCCACGACGACGGAGCAGCAGGTCGAGACGCTGCGAAACATGCAACTTGCACGGCGAACCGCACGTGCAAGTTGCATGCCAGCCTCGCTTTTCAACCCGCCTCCACAGTGAATCACCGCGATATTTCATCGCGGTGACCACCATGCAAACATCCACTCACAGTGATGGCATGCGCCCTCACCAGCGCTTGCGGTTCCACCGCTCGCCGGCGCCCGGCTCCGGGAGATCCACATTGGCCGGACCGCCCCGAATCTCGTCCTGAATCCCCGCCGGGCCACCATCAAGCCCTCACCGCACCAGCTGTCAGATATCCGTCAGAAGCCGAACTAGCGGGGCGACATCATGGCATTTGCCGCTTAAGCCGGTTTCCTCATATCCCCCAGAACCCCCAAAACCGTCGCCGCGAACACCTGACAAAGCCGCAAGATCCCCAACCAAATACTGAGAACCCCACGCCTACGGCAAAGATCCACGACACCTTACGAACGAGTCGCTGTCAGAGGCCGGCGGCCAGGTCCCGGAGGTGGCCGAGGGCAGCCTCCCGACCGGCCATGTCCGCGCCGAAAGCCGTGTCCGCGGCTTCCACCACCTCGTCACGCAACAGCGCTCGCATCTCCCGCTCGGGGTCCGGACCGAAGTCTCCGAGGCCAAGCCACCCCAGGTTCTCGTCGACGATCTCCTGGAGCGATGCCCGGAGCTCGGGCTCCACCACACGCCCGGCAAGAAACTCGACCGTCCAGTCGAAGAGCCAGCCCGCAACCGACCAGCGCTTCTCGGGACTCAAGCTGATGGTTCCGGCCATCACTCTCCTAGGAGAAACACTTTCGAACCCCACTGATGGGCGTCGACGAAGTCGCGGACGAGTTGCTTCTGCTCGGGCGTGAACCCCGCGACATACACCGGGACCCGGTCGGCCTTCTCAACATGATCCAAGATGCGTGTCTGCAGATTCGGCCATTCGCGATCGAAGAACCTAGAGTCGAAGTTCCCGACCGCATCGTAGGTGTAGCCGTCCGAGCCGACCCAGTCGACGTCGCCGTTCGTTGCCCGCTCCAGCTCGATTCCCAGCTCCTCCTCGAGGCGAGCGGCGATCTCCTCCTCGCGCGGCCGGTGTCTGCCCGTGGCTGGATCGAATCCCAGGGCGTGGCGACGCTCGGCTTCAGCCTCCGGGTCCTGGTCCTTCGGCGGCGTGCTCTTCTTGCCCGAGCCGGCGCCGTCCCCACCGCCGCCCGAAGGCGCCTCGGAATGCCAGCGCTTGAGCGCCTCGATCAGCCGGCCGAGCCAGTCGCCCTCGGTGAGAAGCTTGCGGATGCTCGCGATCAGATCCCGCAACCAACTAGCGATCTTCGCGCCCCACGAGGCGCACAGCGTCGTCGCCTGCTCGACGACCAACGGCCCCGCCGCGCCCAACGTCGCGATCAGCTGGCCGGCGTAGACGATCAGTCTCGACACCACCGTCGCGACCGCGTCGCGGACCATCAGGCGGACCGTTCCGATCAGGACGCCGGCGCCCTCGGTCATCAGGGCCATCGTGTCCGCTGCCTGGGACAACGCCCGCAACGACTGCTCGCGGTCGCTCGCCCACCCGCGATAGGCCTCGCCCGCCGAGCCGATCCAGTCCGTCGTGTCCCAGCGGACCGCCCGCGCCAAGCCGTCGGCGTCCGTGGTCAGGGCCGCGGCGGCATTGCGCCAGGTCTGGGCGTGGGCGGCGATCTGCGCCGGGTCGCCGGCCAGCCAGTCCAGCGCCTCGGAGAGCGGCTTCACATGCTCGATCAGCCACGCGATGCCGTACTGCAGCAGCGCGCCCACCGGATCGGACACCAGGGCCAGCCCGTCCAGGCCGGCGCCGGCCACGCCGAGCGTGCCCGACACCCAGTCGCCGTTCTTGACGCCGGTGGCGATCTGCTCGATGTCCTCGGCGATCCAGACCCCGGCCCACGGGCGCGGCGAATCGGCGACGGCGGGCGCCACCAGCGGATTCGCCGCGACGGTCACTCGCCCGACCGGATCGCGGCGAACACCTCGGCTCGCCGTTGATCGGTGGCCGCATAGCTCTGCGCGGTGGTGCGCAGCCGCGTCGATGTCTCGCGCAGCGATTCCGCCGCCGAGTCGATGCCGCCGACCAGGACGTCCTGCAACGCACCGAGCATCATCGGGACCATCACACACAATTTTCCGTACGCGTCGGGGCCCGGCCGGACCGCACGACCGGCCTGCGCGGCGGTCGTGACCTGGTCGCCGATGGCCGAGACGGTCGCGGCATGCGTGATCAGGTCGGGGTGGCGCACCGACACCTGCTCGAACATCGCGGACTCACCTCTATCCACAGTAATCGCGTCAGCACACACAGTAGTTCCGCACGGCAAGTCGGACGGATCGGGCGTCACCCGGGCCGCAGCCGTAGGCCGGGCGGAATTGTCGGTGGCCCGCGCTACGGTGCCCGGGTGAATGCGATCCCGCCGGTCAGCCCGGCCGTCGAGGCGGCTCGCGTCATTGACGCCGTGCTGCGTGACCTGCGCGTCGGCGACCATCGCGGTGTCGTGGTCGACTCGCCGCCGGGCGCCGGCAAGTCGACGCTGGTGGTGCGGGCGGCGGGCGAGCTCGCCGCGTCCGGGCAGCCCTTGATGATCGTGGCGCAGACCAACGAGCAGGTCGACGATCTGATCGAGCGCCTCGGGGCACGATCGCCGCAGGTCATGGTGGGCCGGCTGTCGGCCGTCGATTACCAGCCCAGCGATCGCGTACGGGATCATCCAGCGTGCCGCGTCGGCGCGAAGGTGGCCGATCTCGGCTCGCCGGCCGTCACCATCGGCACGGCCGCGAAATGGGCGACCGTCGCCGAGGGCACGTGGCCCTGGGCGATCGTCGACGAGGCGTACCAGATGCGCTCCGATGCCCTGCTCCGCGTCGCGCCCCGGTTCGAGCGGGCTTTGTTCGTGGGCGACCCGGGCCAGCTCGACCCGTTCTCGACCGTCGAGGTCGACCGCTGGACGGGCCTGTCGTGGGACCCGATGCAGAGCGCGGTCGCGGTGCTGCTGCGGCACAATCCCGGCCTGCCCGTGCATCGCCTGCCGGTGTCGTGGCGCCTGCCGCATTCGGCGGCGTCCGTCGTGGCCGAGGCCTTCTACCCGTTCACCGGGTTCCGGTCCGGCACCGGGCCGGGCGAACGCACGCTCCTTTTCGGTACGCCGGCGGCAGATCCCCTTGACGAGGCGCTGGACGCGGCGGCGGCGACCGGCTGGGGGCTGCACGAGCTCGCGCCGCGGTTCACGATCCGCACCGACGCCGAGGCGGCCGCCGCCTGTGCGGCGCTGGCGGGGCGGGCGCTGGCCCGGGAGGCGGTCGCATCCTCCGAGTCGGGCGAGCAGCCGCTGACGCCCGCGCGCATCGCGATCGGCGCGGCCCACCGCGACCAGGCGGCGGCGATCCGGGCGCTGCTCCCGCCCGAGGCGGCCGGCGTCACGGTCGACACGGCCAACCGGCTGCAGGGCCGGGAATACGACCTGACGATCGTGCTGCACCCGCTCTCCGGCCGGCGCGACGCGACCGCGTTCCACCTGGAATCGGGGCGGCTGTGCGTGCTGACCTCGCGCCACCGGCATGCCTGCGTCGTGGTGGCCCGGGCCGGCATCGCCGAACTGCTCGACGAACATCCTTCCACCGAGCCGGTGCATCTCAACGTGCCGGTCAAGTTCCCCGACGGCTGGGAGGCAAATCAGGCGATACTTGCACATTTAAGTCGATGAGTGTCGCTTATCCGACACGAACCGCTACCGTAAGTAAATGGCGGTCTTCACGACGGCGGGCTCCATGCGGGACAGCGTCTACCGTCCCATCCTGCGCCCACGCCGGGGCGAGCTCACGGCCCTCAGTCACCTCGCGCCCGGGAACGCGGGCCGGGTCACCCCGATCCTCGAGCTCGAGCCGGGCCCGAGCATCGCGCCGCTGATCCGGCAGCTCCCGCCGCGCACGGGGGCCATCGCGATCGACTTCGGCGGACTGCCAGATCCGGCCGACCCGCTGGCGCTGCCGTCGCTCGACCTGGCCGAGGAACTGGCCGACCTGGGCGTGGCCATGATGCCGGTGCTCCGGGCGTACGACAATGGTCGTCGGCTGGCCGCCCACGGCCTTGCCGCGCGGATGCACCTGCGCCGTGCGGTGCTGCGGCTGCAGCCGCACGTCGACGCCGGGAATCCGGCGGAGGCGAACGCGGTCACCCAGCGGCTGCTGCTCGGCGCCGGGCTGGAGGCCGAAGAGGTCGACCTGCTGATCGACCTGGCCGAGACCGCCTGCGTGGCGCATGCCGACGCGGTCGAGGAGCAGTGCCGGCGGGTGTTGCGCTGGGCGCGCGAGATGCCGTGGCGCTCGGTGAGCGTGGCCTCGGGGTCGATGCCGCCCAACCTCGACGATCTGCCCACCGATCAGCCGGTCACGGTGGGACGGCTCGACGCGCGGGTGTGGACGCGGCTCGGCGTGCCCGGCGTCGGCTACTCGGATTACGGCGTGACCTCGCCGGTGCGGCGGCACGGCGTGCAGCGGCATCGGCAGCTTCCGACCTTGCGCTACACGGCCGAGCACAACTGGTGGATCTATCGCTGGGCGCGGCGCGGCGGACGCAGCGACGACCGCTGCCACGATCTGTGCCGCACGCTGGTGCGCTCGCCGCAGTGGCCGGCCACCGGCGCCCGCTTCTCGTGGGGCGACGCCGAGATCGCCCGGCGGGCCCGGACCGCGCGCGGCGCAGGCAGCTCGGCGAGCTGGATCTCGTGGAGCACTTCGCACCACATCGCCCATGTCCTGGAATCTCAGGCGGGACAGTAAACTGTCGTACGCTTGTCCTAATGTTGCTGACAGCCGCGTTGGCGTACGCCCGGCACGGGATCCCGGTCCTGCCGGTGCACACGCCTGACCCGCGCGGCGGCTGTTCCTGCGACAGAGGAATCCGATGCGACCATCCCGGCAAGCACCCCCGGCTGCGACACGGCCTCACCGAGGCCACCACCGACCCACGCCTGATCGAGGTGTGGTGGTCCCGCTGGCCCGAGGCGAATGTCGGGCTGCGCACCGGCGTAGCGATGGATGTGGCCGATATCGACTCGGCCGAGGGCTGGCACGGCCTGACCCACCTCCTCGGCGGCGAGCTGCCGCCCGGCCCCCGGGTGCGCACGGGCAGCGGCGGCTGGCATCTCTGGTTCCACACGATGGGGTTCGGCAATCGCGTGGGCCTGCTCCCGGGCCTGGATTGGCGGGGTGTGGGCGGCTACGTGGTGGCCCCGCCGTCCCGGCACGTCCGCGGCGACTATCGGTGGGTGCGCCGCCCGGGCGACGGCCTGCCGGCCGGCCCGGCCGTGCTGCGCGAGCTGATCGAGGGCCCGGTCGTGCCGCGCGACCTGATCGCGGGCTCGGCCTCGCCGCGCGACCTGATCGCGGGCCGGGCCGGGACGCGCGGCCTGGTCGAAGGCTCGGCCCTGCCGTCCTTCCGGCGCGCGATCGCCCACCCCGATCGGTACGGGCGGGCCGCGCTGGACGCCGAATCCGATCGGGTGGCGTCCGCGCCGGTGGGCACGCGCAACGACACGCTCAACCGGGCCGCGTTCGCGCTCGGCCGGCTCGTCGGCGCGGGCCTGCTCGACCCGGGCGACGTCGTACGTGAGCTCGACGCGGCGGCCCGGCGGGCCGGCCTGGGCCGCGCCGAGGTGCGGCGCACGATCCGGTCCGGGCTCACCGCGGGTCGACGGTCACCGATTGATCCCGAAGCAGGGCGACGCGTGGCGTGATCAATGGTTTGCCCCAATGATGGGGGCATGACCGATCAACACGGGCTGAAGCCGTACGACGTTGACGTCACCGTGGATGCGGGCCGCGACGAGGCCTGGGAGGCCGTCACGCAGCCCGCCGTGCTGCATCAGTGGTTCGGTTGGGACTACGACGGGCTGGACGCCGAGATCAGGCAGATCTTCGTCGACGAGGCAACCCTGTTGGCGCCCGAGCGGATGGGCTGGGCCGACGGGTCCTATCTGGAGGTGAGCGGCGACGACGACCGGGCGCGGGTGCGAGTGGCCCGCGAGGGCACGGGCCCGTCGAGCCCCGATCGGTACGACGCGATCGAGGAAGGTTGGCGCGCGTTCCTGCTCCAGCTGCGGTATCTGCTGAACGCCCGGCCACCGGGCCTGCGCCGGACGCTGTACCTGACCGGCGAGACCACGGGGTGGCAGGCGCTGTCGCTCGCCGAGGGTGGCTGGGAGCGTTCCGGCCCCCGCGTGGCCTGGACCGTGAACACCGACGGCCACCTCATCGTGGTGGCCGGGCGCGTTCCGCTGGACGACGCCAACGCGGCCCGCACCGAGGTGACGGTGTCCACGTTCGGCCTGGACGACGCGGCCTTCGAGGTCAGGCGAGAGGAGTGGACGAAGCGCTGGGCTCCCCTGGCCGCCAATGCCGAGGTGACGACGGCCGCCGACCCATCGCCCGACAACTGAGCCCGGCCCGGCATTGCGCGGCGACCCGACCCGGGTTTCCGCGGGGAGGCGATGCGTGCTCGGCCGCGAGCGGCTCGACACACGGCGGGCAGGCGGCTCGACACACGGCGGGCAGGCGGCTCGACACACGGCGGGCAGGCGGCTCGACACGCGGCGGGCAGGCGGCTCGACACGCGGCGGCCGGGCGGTCCGGCACTCGGTGGGCGAGCGTCCGGCACGCGGTGGGCGAGCGGTCCGGCACGTGAGCGTGGTCACGGAGACGGCGTTGCGACGCGCGGCTGGATGGTGGCATCCGGCCTCGAGCCGGAGCGCCGAGCCGGACTGCAGACCTAGCGCGAGCCAGAGGGGCAGGCGGGCCGCAGACCATGGCCAGGCAAGCCGCAGACCAGGGGCAGGCGGGCCGGAGACCAGAGGCAGGCGGGCCGCGAACCAGGGGGCGGTCTAGCAGCGAGCCAGGGGCGGGCGAGCCCCCCGGAGCCGGTGCGACGGGGCTGGTTGCGGGGTGGGGATGGGATGAACGGAGGGTCGATAGCGGGTTGCGGGGCCGGTAGCCTGTCAGGTCTGAGCGGCCGGGGGGCGACGTGCTGCGGGGAGACTTGGTCGAGACAGCGGGAGGCGTTCTCGTTGATCCGGAGCGCCTGCGGGCGGTTCGGCGGCTCGGGCTGGGTGCCCGGGCCGATGCGGCGTTCGACCGCATAGCGCTGCTGGTCGAGCGGCTTGTCGATGTTCCCGTCGCGCTGGTGACCGTGCTCGAGGACGATCGGCAATACCTGCCGGGGCAGGTGGGGCTGCCCGAGCAGCTTGCCAAGGCTCGCGAGATGCCGCTGAGCCATTCGCTCAGCCGGCACGTCGTGGAGGACGGGCGCGTGCTTGTCGTGCCGGACACCCAGGCCGATCCGCGGATGCGAGACCACCTCGCGGTGCACGAGCTGGGGGCGCGGGCGTTCGCGGGGGTGCCGCTCACCGACTCCGACGGGCACGTGCTCGGGACGCTCGCGGTGATGGATCGGGAGCCGCGCGCCTGGACCCGCAGCGAGATCGCGGTGCTGGTCGAGCTCGGCGAGGTCTGCTCCTCCGAGTTGCGGCTGCGGATCGCCCGGGAGATCGCGGACGAGGCCCGCCTGCGTGCGGAATCCGCGCACGACCAGCTCACCCTGCTCGGCGAGCTCACCGAGACGCTCTCGGCCACCATGGACATCGACGAGGCGCTGGGGCGGCTCGGCCGGATGGTCGCGGGACGTCTCGCCGACTGGTGCGTGGTCGCGCTGGCCGAGCCGTCCGGCACCGTGCGGCACGTGTCCGCGGCGCACCACGACCCGGCGTACGCGAAAGAAGCCGAACGTCTCGCCCAGCTCGCGGCCGCCGCGCCCGCGGAGATGAAATCGCTGGTCGCGGCGGTGCAGCGCACAGCGCTGCCGATCCGGGAGGACGCCGCCGACCCTCGGTCGCTGCGGGAGCGCATCAAGCCGGGCGAGATCGTCGAGATCGCCGAGCGGGTCGGGCTCGGCTCCTACCTCGTCGCGCCGATCACCGCGCCCGTGGGCCGGCGCATCGTCGGCGTGGTCATCCTGGTCAACGGGGCGGAGCGCGGGCCGTTCGGGGAGGCCGAGGAGCAGACCGCGGTGGAGATCGGGCGCCGGGCGGGGCTCGCGGTCGACAACAGCCGGCTCTACGGGCGGCAGCGCCACGTCGCCGAGGTGCTGCAGCACAGCATGCTGCCCCAGTTGCCCGAGATCCCGGGCATCGAGCTGCACGCCCGCTACCTGCCGGCCCAGGTCGGCACGGCCGTCGGCGGGGACTGGTACGACGCGTTCGTCCAGCCCGACGGCAGCGTCATGCTCGCGGTCGGCGACGTCTCCGGCCACGACATCGAGGCGGCCGCCACCATGGGGCAGGTCCGCAATCTGGTGCGCGGCGACGCCTACGGCCGCGACGACGAACCCGGCCCGCTGCTGGCCCAGCTCGACCGCGCCCTGCACGGGCTAGGCATGCCGGCCGCCGCGACCGCCGTCCTCGCCCGCCTGCGCCGGGACGCCGACGGGTACGACCTGACCTTCTCGAACGCCGGGCATCCGCCGCCGGTGCTGCTCCGCCCGGACGGCGAGGTCGAGGTCTGGTGGGAGGCGCCCGAGCCGCTGCTCGGCCTGCTCCCCCGCGAGGAACGCAGCACCCACCGCCGCCGGGTCCGGCCCGGCTCGACGCTCCTGCTCTACACCGACGGCCTGGTCGAACACCCCGCCCAGCTCATCGACGACGGCGTAGGCCGCATCCGCCGGGCCCTCCAGGGCAGCGCGGCCCTCCCGATCGACGACCTCTGCACCCGCCTCGTCAACACGGCCACCCGCCGCGACGACGACATCGCCCTCCTGGTGATCCGCCTACGCTGAGTCCGGCTCGGTCGAGGGCGGGCCACCGTGGGTCCAGGGAGTCTCGGCAGGATCGGGGAACGACGCACCCGGCCGGTAGGCCTCGCTCAATGTCGTCAGCAGCAGATTCTCGCCGATTGCCGGGACGCTGCCGGGCTCGGCCACCAGCTTGCGCCCCATCCCGCCGGAGAGCTCGAGCAGAACGTCGAACCCGGTGGCGGTCGGCGCGACCGAGATGACTTTGGCTTTCTGGGCCGGTCGTGCCGGAGATGTCAGCGTCGCCCCCGCCTCGACCCGGACGGTCTCGGTGGTGGCGACCATGATCCGCGGGCGGAGGACGGGCCGCTTGCCGGTGTCGTCGACGCGGTCCGGATTCGCCAGGGTCACGACGCCCCCGAAGGCCGCCCCGGCCAGGCGGTATTCGGCCATCACCAGGGGGTCGTCGAAGGCGCGCTGCACCGCGTACCGGGCCGCCGCGTTCTCGAGGCGCTGCAGGCGGGCGGCCGCGGCAACGGCGCCGTCCCGCCGCGGCTGGGGAGCACCGTCCTCGAGCAGATGCTGCACGTACGCGGAGTACACATCCCGGTCGCCATCCCAGCGGGAGGCGACCCGATCGCCCGACGGGAGGGCGCGGAGCAGGTCGAGCGAGCGCCACATCCGCTCCCACGTCGGCAGCAGCAGGTCGTGCAGGACCGCCGACAGCGCCGGGTCCGAGCCGGCGATCAGCGGCGCCAGCACGTGGTTGTCGAAATCGGGGTCGGTGGCCGGCCCGGCGACCGGCCCGCGCTCGGCCTGGCGGGCCGCCGCGGCGCCCGACTCGATCCAGGCCACGAGCGAGCCGAGGTGGTTGTCCTCGGCGCCGCTCTGCCCGGTCGCCCAGTGCAGCCCCAGCGCCTGCACGACGTTGACCAGCAGCGCCGAGCCCGGCATCTCGGACGCACCGGCGAGGAAGGTCAGCCACCGCCCGAGCACGGGCACCGACGACGGCACCGGGTGGTCGCCATCCGCCCGGCGGAAGCGGGTCGACCGCCCGAACAGCCGCAGGAAGTCGACGCCGCCGGTGTTCGGCACCCAGACCTGCGGCGCGTCGAGGTAGCGGTACCGCACGTCGCGTCCCCGGTCGACGGCCACCGCCTCCGTCTCGGTGGCGAACGACGTGAGGTACGGGACCAGGTAGGAGGCCAGCGAGGCGGCGAAGGCGAACCGCTCGTCCCGGTTGCGCGGCTGCGAGACGACCAGCAACCGCGGCGCCTCGAACGCGGTGCCGAGCATGGCGGCGAGCGGCGCGTTCGCCTCCCCCGCCATGGCCAGCGGGATCAGCACGAACGGCCGGTCGTGCACGTGCAGGTGCCGCACGGTGGCGATCGGCTGCGCCCGGCCCGCGGCGAACGCCTGCGCACGGGCGAGCGCGACCATCGTGCTCAAGAAAGGGCCTCATCTCGCAATCGAGCGGCCTGCCGCAACAGCGCGGCCGCCTCCGACTGCTCCGCCGCCGGCGCGGCCCCACCGGCCAGCGCGAGGGCCACCGAAATCTCGTCGATCCCGCCGAGCGCTTCGCGCACCGATCGCCCGAGCGCCGCCGTGGATCCAGACGCCTCATCCCGGCAATATACCGACATTTCGCAGGTAGACAGGCACTCGGGCACGTATCGGGCTGAGACCGCGGTCAGCGACGTGATCAGCGAGTCAACCGGCAGAGCCACGTCGAACGACACCGAGGACGGCAGCGAGTTGAACAGGTCGGAGACCGACGACAACCGCGACAACTGCCGCCGTAGCGTGGAGAGCTGCTTGCGGACATCCAGCACGACGGCAGCGGGCTGCAGCGAGAAATTGACCGGGCAGACGAGCACCACTTCGTGACTGACCCGGTCGTCCCCCAGCAACTGCCGCAGCGCCAGGACATAGACCGCCGCCTGCACCACGGCCGCCGAGACCGCCGCCGCGTCCGCCTGCCCGTCCACGATCGCAAACGACTTGATCTCGACGACCCGCAGCCGCCCCTCGCTCTGAAAAGCGATCAGATCGGGCTCGAGGTAGACCGTCTGCCCCGCCACCGAAAGCGTCAGCAACGGGTGGTCGATCAGCGCCGACCGCTCGGAGGCCAGCAGCTCACGGGTGCGCCCATGCCGGGCCCCCATCGTGTCGTCGGCGTCCTCACCCAGGTCGTGATACCCGACGACGCCGACATCGAGAACCGAGCGCAGCAGCGCGCAGTCATCCGCCTTCAGCATCGCCTCGAAGGCATTGCCGCGGGCAAGCGCGAATCGCGACTGCCCGAAGCTCCCCGGAAATCCGATCCGTTCGGCGAGCCGCACCTTGTCCACTCCGGCGGCATCCAGCACCGAGCGCCGCGAACACCCCGGATTCCCGGTGAGCGCCGCGATGGTCCGCGCATTGTGCCGCTTGGCCGGCGTGGATCCGCGCAGCCGGTCGAGGTGGCTCACCCTTTTCCTCGCTGATGGGGGACCGCCGGCACGCCGTACAGCTGCTGCCTCTCATCGAGCGTGGCGGCCCGCGCCACCAGTTCCTCCCGCGCCGGGGCCTCCGCCGCGATCTTGGCGACGAGAGCGGGGTCCGTCAGCGCGGCACGCGCGGCGTCGGCAAGATCAAGAGCCTCCACCCCATGCGGTACGCGCGCAGCCAGCTCCCGGAGCAACCGAAGGGAGGCCCGCCCCGGCGATATCGCCGCGAGTTCCGCCACCCGCACGATCATGGCCAGCTCGTCGGCCTGCCGAGTCGCAGGAGTGACTATTCGCCGCGAAAGGGGCCACTCCGCGAGCGCGACGAGCCCCGGCGCCGCGCTCAGATCATCCCGCAGGGCCGAGCACAACCCCGGCACCCGCTCCCGGGTCAGGGCCGCCACCGACAGGTCGCCATCGAACAGGGCCGCGTGCACATCTACCACGAGCCGGGCGCTCGCGGGCGCACCGAGCAGCAGCAGAGCGTGTCGTGCCTGCTCTCCGGTGGTCGGTAGCGTGCTCAGATGATTCACCGGGCCGCTCTCATGACGGGGGTCCTGTTGCGGATCGACTCTAGATCTTCATACACCGACGGGGCAATGTGGGGACGAGTCGCCACGTTTCACCCGCGATGGCGATTAATGTTCGCATATCGGACGCCCGACGTGTTCCGCGCTACCTTCGACCGTATGCCGAAGGCCATCTGGAACGACGAAGTTATCGCCGAGAGCGACGACACCGTGGTTGTCGAGGGCAACTACTACTTTCCCCGCGCGTCATTGCGCGAGGAAATGCTGGTGCCCTCGGACACCCACACCGTCTGCCCCTGGAAGGGCAAGGCGTCCTACTACACATTGTCTTCGAATGGGCACACCGCGCCGGACGCGGTGTGGTTCTATCCCGAGCCCAAGCCGGATGCCAAGGCCGTCCGCGACCGGGTCGCCTTCCGCAAAGACGTACGCGTAGAAGCCTGACAACGCCGCCCCAACCAGTGCGAGGCCCGCTCACGCGATGCGTGGGTGGGCCTCCTCGATAACCAAGACCTCCAGATAGTCGAGCATGTCCCGCTGCTCCTCCGGCTCGAGCGCGCCGAACGCCTCGTAGGCCGACGCCCGGGAGTGCGGGGTCTCGGCCGCGAGCAGCGCGATGATCGCCGACCAGGCCAGCGAGACCCGGTCGAACAGCCGCGCCCGCCGCAGCGAACTCAGCCGGCTCAGCATCGCCACCTTGGTCGCCGCGTCGTCGTCGTGCGCGATCCGGTCGGAGAGCTCGAAGAGCGCTTTGCCCCGGTACGGGTGCTCGGACTCGACCATTCGCGCCAGCTCGGCGTTGCTCATCCGGTCTACCGCAGGGGCCGGGCCGCGCCGGGGCAACTGGGGAACGTCACCGGGCACGGCTGTCCCTTCCACTCTCGTACCCGTTGCCGGGCGCCTGCTGCGGCAGGGTGGGCACATTCTGAAACGTTGGGAACGGCATCACGGGCATCGCGGGCTCGGCCGGCGCCGCCGCCTCGTCGATCGCCGCCGTGACCACGCCGTCGTCACCGGTCGCGGATGCGCTGAGCGCCGCGAGCCGATCCGCGAGATTTCCACCCGGCACAGTTTGTCCTCCGTTGCCGACTTTCATGCTGTTGGCGTCCTATGAGATCACGAGCACGCAACGACAGCATGCGCACCCGCCGCTCCGCCCGGCCGCCACCCACCCCGGCGACCACCGTAGCCTTGCCGCAATACATTGATTGTCACCACCGACCGGGAGAGGGGGTGTCGTGGACCGGACGACCGCCAACGACGTGGCGGAGTGGCAGTCGCCGATGGTCGACGTGTCCGGCATGTCCCTCGAGGAGCTGGCGTCCCACGACGGCGACACCGCCCTGGCCCACTGCCTGCGCCGCCTCGCCGCCGAGCTGGACGATCCCGCCGAGCCGACCGCCGGCTTCAACTCGGCCCTCTAGCGTGGTCGCCGCCGGCCCCGACGAGTCTCGGCCTACGCGTTTCCGCCTGACCGACGAGGACTTCGCCGCGCTCGCCGCCGGACGGCCCGGCCCGGCCACCGTCGACGATCTCCGGCGATCCCAGATCAGCCGCCATCTCCTCCTGCTTGCCGAAAACCTCAAAAACCCCGCATTCACCATCCCCACCTGGTACGCGCAGCCGGCCGTCACGCGCCGGGACGCCCTCGCCGATCCCATGCTCGCCCTGCACACGGCGGCCACCCTGGCCGCCCTACGCGCCGGCGCCGCCCTCCCGCCCGACCCCATCGCCTCCCCCCGCCGCATGACCGCCACCCACGACGGACTCACCCTGCGCGTCCGCCTCGAGGACACCGACCCCCTGCGCCCCCGCCTGGGCCTGACACCTTCCCGGCAGCTCACCGACGCCGAAGCCGCCCGTTGGCAGCACCTCCTCTCCGCCGCGTGGCAGATCCTCGTGACCCGCCACCGTGAGACCGCCACCGTCCTGGCCGCCGTGCTGCGCGTGATCGTCCCGATCGAGCCCGACCCCGGCGCGGCCGGCCTGAGCGCCACCTCCGCCGAGGCGTTCGGCGCGGTGGCCCTGTCTGCTCCCGCCGACGCGACGTCCTTCGCGGTGGGCCTGATCCACGAAACCCAGCACAGCCTCCTGAACGCCACCCGCACCCTGTTCGACCTGGTCCGACCGGGCGTGCCCCGCACCTACTCCCCCTGGCGGGAAGACCCGCGCCCGCCCTTCGGCCTCCTCCACGGCGCCTACGCCTACCAGTCGGTGACCCGCTTCTGGCGCGCCGAGGCCGGCCCGCTGGCCCGGTTCGAGTTCGCCCGCTGGCGAGCCGCCGTGGCCGATGCCGCCGATGCCCTGCTGGCGAACGGCGCCCTGACCGCCGCCGGCGTCCGTTTTGCCGAGGCCATGCGCGACGAGGTCTCGGCGTGGCGGGACGAGCCCGTCGACGCCGGTGTGAACCGCCTCGCCCTCGGCGCCAACGTCGAGCACCGAGTCAGGTGGCGCCTGCGAAACCTCGTCGTCCGGACTGACGGGTTCCTCGACGACTGGCGGGCCGGACGGGCGCCCCGCATCCCGGCGCCGGCCCTGCGCCCGGGAGGCGGCCGAGCCCTGGAGCGAAGCACGCGCCTCACCGCGGCCCATCGGCTGCTGCGCGACGGCACGACCGAGGGCCTGACCCTCGCCGACACGGCCTACCTGCGTGGGGACGCGGGCGCGGCGCTGACGGCGTACGCGAAAGGCTTGGAAAGCGGAACCCGCCCCACCGAGCCGGACCAACCGCCCGGCCCGCGGGAATCGGAGCTCTGGGCGGGAATCGCCCTGGTGTCGCCGTGGCGGTGCGTGCGCGAGCGGCCGGAAACCGTCCGCGCCGCCTTCGCATCGATCGAAGATGTCCCGCTCGCGGCCGTCGCCGAGTGGGTGGAAGGAAGCCTCATGTCGCCGCCGGTCTGAACCGATGGAAGGCGCGGAGGTGAGTCATGAGTTCCAGCAAGGCACTGGATCGGGTTCGTCGCGTCATCGACGAGGCCATGATCTTCGCGTCCTTGATGGTGCTGGCCTGGCCGATCGTCTTCGAGCGGCTCCACAACGAAGACCGTGGGGTGCTCGACTGGCTGCTGCCGACCGCCGTCGTGGTGGTGCTCAGCGCCGTGATCTCCAAACTGGCCGACCGCTGGCCGCTCGCGCAGTACGCGCCGGTCAGCGCGGCCATCGTGGTGGCGGGCCTGATCAACGCGGGCGACCGGAACACCCTCACCTGGCTGATCATCGCGGTGGCCGGCACGATCCTCGTGCGGCAGTTCCTCGGCGCCCGCACCAACCAGGGCCTCATGCGCGACCTCACCCGGCAGCGGGCCCAGCTCGCCCGGCAGGCGTTCCGCGACCCGCTCACCGGCCTCGGCAACCGGGCCATGTTCATGGACCACGCCCGGGACGCGCTCGCCGACGCCGACGACACCATGACCGCCGTGATCCTGCTCGATCTCGACGGGTTCAAGGGGGTCAACGACACCTACGGCCACGCGGCCGGCGACGCGCTGCTGCGGGTCACCGCCGAGCGGCTCAACGCGAACGTCCGCGCTAACGACACCGTCTCCCGGCTGGGCGGCGACGAGTTCGTGGTGCTGCTGCCGCGGCTCACCGACGACCAGATCGCCGACACCGTGGCCAACCGGATCCTGCGCGACCTGCTCCAGCCGCTCGTGGTCGGGGAGACCGTGCTGACGATCCGGGCGAGCGCCGGCATCGCGTTCACCCGCGGCTCGGGGCACGACGTCGACGCGATCCTGCGCGAGGCGGACGCCGCCCTCTACCAGGCCAAGGACGACGGCAAGGGGGTTGCCCGGCGGTTCGACCCGGCCCGCTTCGCCGAGGCGGAGCAGCGCCGGCATGACGAGGACGACCTGCGCCAGGCGCTCGCCGAGCGGCAGTTCGAGGTCCACTACCAGCCGATCGTCGACCTGGCCGGCGAGCACACCGTGGGCGTCGAGGCGCTGGTGCGCTGGCGGCACCCGTCCCGGGGACTGCTGCCGCCCGCGGCGTTCCTGGAGCTTGCCGAGGAGCTCGGCCTGATGCCGGAACTGGGCCTCTGGGTGCTCGAGCAGGCCTGCGAACAGGCCGTCGCGTGGCAGCGCGACAACCCGGACTTCGAGCTGAACGTCAACCTGTCCGCCTCCCAGCTGGGCAGCCCGCACCTGACCGATGACGTCCGCGCGGTGCTGGAGAGGACCGCCATCCCACCGCACCTGCTGGTGCTGGAGCTGACCGAGTCGGTGGCGCTGACCGATCTGGCCGAGTCGGCCCGGGTGCTGGGCTCGCTCAAGACGCTGGGCGTGCGGATCGCGCTCGACGACTTCGGCACCGGCTTCTCGTCGCTGAGCCACCTCGGCGCCCTGCCGGTGGACGTCGTGAAGATCGACCGGTCGTTCGTGCAGGCCATGCCGGAGTCCGCGACGGGCGCGTCGGTGGCCGAGGCGGTGCTGCAGATCGCCCGCACGTTCGGGCTGGCGCCGGTCGCCGAGGGCGTCGAGGACGCCGTGCAGGCGGCGCGGCTGCGCGACCTGGACTGCGCGCAGGCGCAGGGCTACCACTTCGCCAAGCCGATGCCGGCCGCCGGCGTCACCGACCTGCTCTGCACCCAGAGGGCCGCGATCTGAGTGTCTGTTGGAACGAGCCTCGCCGTGACGGCCGGAATGGTTTTCCGCCGCGAAAGAATGGCGCGAGAAGCCGTCGATAAAATGGCACCGGCGGCGGTGATATAGGGCAGATGCCGCGGGTCGCGTGGTGTGCGATCGCGTGGCCGGCACGCGCATGAGGCCGGGCCGCGGTGACGGTTCTTCCGCAACGACCCGGCGCGGCCAACCTGCTCCTCCGCGGAGGGGGTCGGCCTGCTCGGCCGGGGCGATTGGTCTTCCGCGGCGGGCTCGGCCTGCTCGGTGGGCACGGGCCCCGCGATCAGCTCGACCGCGGCGGGCTCGGCCTGCTTGGTGGGCACGGGCCCCGCGATCAGCTCGACCGCGGCGGGCTCGGCCTGCTCGGTGGGCTCGGCCAGTTCGGCGGGCTCGGGTGCAGCGATCGGCTCGGCCGCGGTGGGCTTGACAGGCAGAGCCGGGGTGGGCTGCGGGATCTGTTTGCCCGCCGGGCGCGCCACGACTCGCTGCTGCGGCGAGCCGAGGTCGTGGCTGGCGTGGGCGGACGACGCCATCGGCGGTGCGGGCTGTGCGGGTGTGCCCGGGTGGCTCGACCAGAGCCGACGCTCGGCTGCCGTCAAGGGTGAACCGTCGTCACCGCCGTGCAGGCGGCGCAGCTTACGAGCGTGCCGCTCGACAAGGCCCCACGCGCGCTGCCGGGCATGTTCGCGGCGGAACTCTTCACGCGCCGGCGAATAACGGCGGGACCGGGTGGGATCACGCATTTCCGCTAGCTGGGATTTGGTGAAGAAATCCATCTGCCGCACCCCAGAATTATCCCACCTCAAAGAATCCGGCGGTAAGCCCGGAACAGTTTCTGATCATGCCATTCTCACTCCGGTGTCGCTGTCGACAATGGTGATTTCCGGTCGGCTCCCGAAATGCCGGAGTGCCCCGTCCGCCGCCGCGACGGCCGGTGCCACCGCGACCAGGCAGGCGTCGGGCGATGGCATCCCTGCCCCGCCACCATCACACCGCAACCGGCCCGCAGTGCCGCGCCGCCCGGCCCGCAATGCCGCGCCGCCCGGCCCGCAATGCCGCGCCGCCCGGCCCGCAATGCCGCCCCGCCCGGCCCGCAATGCCGCGCCGCCCGGCCCGCAATGCCGCCCCGCCCGGCCTCGCGGCAACTCATCGACGATGAGTTGCGGTCTTTGTCGACCACCGACCTCAGCCCGGCGGTCGCGGCACCGGCTGGAGTTGCAGGCGGCTCGCGGAGCGCCGCGGGCCTGGCCCCGACTGCGGTTGTGGCCGGGCCGTCGCGCGTATCCGATAGATCTTGTTCGTCAGGTCTTGTTCGTTGAGGTCGCGCACCCGCCCAGCGCAGGCGACCGCTCTCAGGGCGTGACCTCGACGACCTCGAGCAGGCCGCTCAGCGCCAGGATCTGATGCACCGGCCGGCTCGGTCCGGACAGCCGGAACCGGATTCCTGTGTCGCGGGCGCGCTGGAAGCCGAAGATCAGCGCGCCCAGGCCGGTGGAGTCGATGAAGGTGAGCTCCCGCAGGTCGACCACGATCTCGCGGGGCCGCGCGGCCAGGGCTTCTTCCAGCGCCACCCGCACCTGGTCGACGGTGAGGACGTCCACTTCGCCGCGCAATGACACGGTTGTGGCGTCACGGTCCGTGTCGAGACTGGTCACAATCTCATCAGGCAACAGAGTCGTCCTTCTTCCACTGTCGTCACGTTTCCACGTACGGTAATCGGCATGCCGATCCTGGGCGGCCTCCCGCCACGTAACCCCGGTTTCGTGGGTCGCGAGGATCTCCTCTCCCGTCTGCACGGCCTGCTCACCGCGGGCCCTGTCGTGCTGCTCCCGGGCGAGGAACACCCGCTCGGCGGCACCGGACGTACCCAGCTGGCCGTCGAATATGTCTACCGGTACGCCGAAACGTACGATCTGGTGTGGTGGATCCCGTCCGAGCAGTCGGCCGGCGCGCGGCAGGCGCTGATCGGCCTCGCCCAACAGCTTGCCCTGCCCGAGGCCGGCGACATCAACCGCACGCTGGCCGCCGTGCGCGACGCGCTGAGCCGTGGCGAGCCGTACCGGAACTGGCTGGTCGTCTTCGAGGACGCCAACCGTCCTGAGGAGATCAAGTCGTACCTGCCGAGCGGCGCCGGGCATGTGCTGATCACCAGTCGCAACCCGCGCTGGCCGGCCGAGGTGGCGCAGTCGCTGCCGATCGGCGCGTTCGACCGGGCCGACAGCATCGACCTGCTGCGCCGCCGCGGCCCCGAGGTCACCGCCGCCGATGCCGAGCGCCTCGCGGAGCGGCTCGGCGACGTGCCGATGGCGCTCGATCTGGTCGCGGCGACGCGCGCCATGACCGGGTGGTCGGTCGAGGAGTATCTGACCCGATTCGGCGCCCAGCACGAAACGCTGGCGTTCCCCACCCCGATCCGGGTGGCGTGGGGACTCGCGGCCGACGCGCTGCGGGTCAACTCGCCGGCCGCCTATCAGCTGCTCGAGCTGGGTGCGTTCCTGGGCAGCGCGCCGGTCTCCTGGCGGCTGTTGTGGGGCGCCCGCATGCTTCCGCTCCCCGCCGAGCTGGCCCCGGCCGTACGGATAGAACGGAGGCTGAAGGCCGCGCTGCGCCTCATCGGCCGCTACGGCCTCGCCGAACTCGACCCGCCGGGCGAGCATCTGCTCGTGCACCCGCTGTCGCGCAGCATGCTCGGCCAGAGCCTCAGTTCCGAGCGGCACGCCGCGCTGCAGGCCACCGTGCGGGCGATGCTCGCCGCCGCCGACCCGGGCGACCCCGACGACCCGGCCGGCCGGCCGCGGTACGCCGAGCTCACCCCGCATTTGATCCACTCGGACGTGCTCGGCGCCGCCTCCGAGGAGATCCGGCAGCTGGTGATCAACTGCGTGCGGTTCCACTACGCCGCGGGCGACTACGACTCCAGCCGCGACCTGGCCGCCTCGGCCGTGGCCCGCTGGCGCGACACGCTTGGCGAGAACGACGAGCAGACCCTGCTCGCGTCGTTCCACCTGGCCAACGCCCTGCGCGCGCTCGGCCGCAGCGCCGAGGCCCGGGTGCTCAACGAGCAGACCCTGCGCTCGCAGCGGGCCGCGCTCGGTGGCGACGACGAGACCACCCTCGCCACCGCCAACAGCGTCGGCGCCGATCTGCGCATCCGCGGCCACTTCGGACAGGCCCGCCAGCTCGACAACGACAACATGCTGCGCTACCGGCGCGTCCTCGGCGACGGCTTCCCGACCGCGCTGCGCTGCGCCAACAACCTCGCGGCCGACCTGCGCCTGCTCGGCGACTTCCGGGGCGCCCGCGCGCTCGACGAGCAGGTCCTGCGGCAGCGGCAGGCGACGCTGGCCGACGGCCACCCCGAGATCATCTCGTCCCGGGCCGGACTCGCCTTCGACCTGTTCGGGCTGGGCGACTACGCGGGCGCGGCCGAGGTGCTGGCCGCCATCCGGGCCGGCGCGCTCCCCGACGACCACCCGTTCGCGCTCTGGGCCGCCCGGGTCGCGGCGATGGCGGCCCGGCGCCGCTGCCTCCCCGACGCGCGGGAGACGGCCGAGACGACCGTCGAGCTGTGCCGGCGCCGCTTCGGCGATCTGCACGTCGAGACGCTCGCGGCGATCGTCACGCTGGCGCACGCGGCGACCGCGGCCGGCGATCTCGGCCAGGCGCAAGACCTCCTGGAACGGGCCGTGGTGCGGTACCACTCGCTGCTCGGGGACGAGCATCCGTTCACGCTGTCGGCCTCGGCCGCGCTGGCGGGCGTGGTGCGCATCGCCGGCGGCCACGTCGAGGCCCGCCGGATCGACCAGGAGGCGCTGCACGGCCTGCGGCGCAGCGTCGGCGCCGACCACCCGTTCACGCTGGCCTGCGCCAACGGCTACGCGACCGATCTGTTCGGCCTGGGTGAGCGGCAGGAGGCCCAGCAGATCGCCGCCGACACCTGGCAACGGTCGCACCTGCTGCGCGGCGCCGAGCACCCCGACACCCTGGCCTGCGCGTGGAACGCGGTGGTCGACGGCGGCGACGAGGAGGCCCGGCTCCAGGTGACCGCGGCCCTTGCCAAGGTCTACGGCGAGGGCCATCCGCTGCTGGCCCGGGTGGCCGCGGGGGAGCGGCTGGAGACGGAAGTCGATCTTCCGCCGCTCTAGACTGGAGACTTTCGCGGTCAGGGTCTGATCGGCGCTGGCTGCGGCACGGCAGTCAGGGTGAGCGGGGCGCTTGCCGGCGTCGCCACCGAGCTCAGCCCGGCGGGCGCGGCACAGGCCGCGCCCCCCGCCTGGTTCGCGGTGTGCCAGGGCCGCGGGCCGACTGCGGTTGTGGCCGGGCCGCCGCTCGTATCGGAAAAGCAGTGCAGCCACCCGCCGAAGCGCGACAAATATGCAGCTGCCCCAGCTATGCCTTGGCCGCTGCGGGCGCCAGGCCGATGCCCGGTGCGATCGGCCTGAGGCGCTTGCCGGCGAAGAGCATCAGGCTCAGCAGGCTGGCGAGGATGGCCAGCGCGCCGGCGCCGTACCAGGCCGCGTTGTAGGTGCCCAACTGGTCGCGCAGCAGGCCGGCCGAGCTGGCCGCGATCGCGGCGCCGAACTGGTGCGAGGCGAACACCCAGCCGAAGACCACCGGGCCGCTTGCGCCGAAGTACTCCCGGCACAGGGTGACCGTCGGCGGCACGGTGGCCACCCAGTCGAGCCCGTAGAACAGGATGAACACCACCATGCTCGGGTGCGCGCTCGCCGCGAACAACGACGGCAGCACCAGCAGCGAGAGCCCGCGGCCGAAGTAGTAGACGCCGAGCAGGACCCGCGAGTCGACCCGGTCGGTGAGCCAGCCCGAGACGATCGTGCCGGCGATGTCGAACAAGCCGACCAGCGCCAGCAGGCTCGCGGCCGTGGTCTCGGCCATGCCGTGGTCGTGCGCGGCCGGGATGAAGTGGGTGCCGACCAGGCCGTTGGTGGTGGCGCCGCAGATCGCGAAGCCGCCGGCCAGCAGCCAGAACGGGCGGGTGCGGGCGGCCTGCCGGAGCGCGCGCAGGGCCGTGCGGGCGGCGCCGGCGGGGGCGATCGGCTTCGGCTCCTCGTAAGAACCGCCGAGCGGGCCGATGCCGAGCTCGGCCGGGTGGTCGCGCAGCTTCCACCAGACCAGCGGCACGACCAGCAGCGCCATGCCGGCCACGGTGAGCGCCGCGAAACGCCAGCCCTGGCTCTCGGTGAGGTTGGCCAGCACCGGCAGGAAGACCAGGTTGCCGGCCGCGCCGCCGGCGGTGAGCACGCCGGTGACCAGGCCGCGGTGCTTGACGAACCAGCGGTTGGCGATGACGGCCACGAAGCCGAGCGCCATCGAGCCGGTGCCGAGCCCGACCAGCACGCCCCAGCAGAGGATGAGCTGCCAGCTCTGCTGCATGAACACGGTCAGCCCGGAGCCCGCCGAGACCAGCAGCAGCGCGCCCATGACCACGCGCCGGATGCCGAGGCGCTCCATGAGGGCGGCCGCGAACGGCGCGGTGAGCCCGTAGAGCAGCAGGTTGACCGAGACGGCGGCCGAAATCGTACCGAGCGACCAGCCGAACTCGTCGTGCAGCGGACGAAGCATGACCGACGGCGTCGCTCGGAATCCGGCGGCGCCTACCAACGCGATGAAAGCGATGAAGGCCACAAACCAGGCTGGATGAATTCTGTACGTCTTCTGCACGTGACCAATAGTGGGCGACCGCACCCGATCAGACGAGTGGCCGGGAGGCCATCATGCGCAAGAATTGGGCCATGCAGCAGCACGTGATCGCGATCCTGGCATTGGAGCACGTCGTCCCGTTCGACCTCGGCACGGCGACACAGATCTTTCGAGCCGCCCGCGATGCCGATGAGCAGCGCCTCTACGACGTGCGTGTCTGTGGCCCCGGTCCGATCCGCAGCCACGCCGGCTTCACCGTCGTGCCCGACCACGGGCTGGCGGAGCTGGCGACGGCCGACACCATTGTGGTGCCGGGGGTCGACGGCGGCAGCACAGTGACCGACGGCACACTCCGGCCGGAGGTCAAGGCGGCCCTGCTCGCCGCCGCCGAGCGCGGCGCCCGGATCGTCTCGATCTGCACCGGCGCCTCGGTGCTGGCCGCGGCCGGCCTGCTCGACGGCCGCCCGGCCGCCACCCACTGGGCCTGGGCCGATTGCATCCCGGGGCTGTATCCGCAGGTCAAGTGGAACCTCGACGTGCTGTTCGTGGACGACGGCGACATCCTCACCTCGGCCGGAGTCGGCGCCGGCATCGATCTCTGTCTGCACATCGTGCGCAACGACCACGGCGCCGAGGTGGCCAACCGGGCGGCCCGGCGCTGCGTGGTGCCACCCTTCCGGGACGGCGGGCAGGCGCAGTACATCGAGCGGCCGGTGCCGCAGAGCGCGGGCGCGGGCACCGAGCCGACCCGGGCCTGGGCGCTGGACCGGCTGGCCGAGCCGGTCAGCCTCGAAGACATGGCCGAGCACGCCCGGATGAGCGTGCGCACGTTCACCCGGCGCTTCCGGGACGAGACCGGGATGAGCCCGCGGCAGTGGCTGCTGCGCCAGCGGGTCACGCACGCTCAGCTTCTGCTGGAATCGACCGATCTCGGGGTCGACACGGTGGCCCGGCGCTCGGGCCTGGGCAGCGCCACGGCCCTGCGGCAGCACCTCCAGGCCACGATCGGGGTGGCGCCGAGCGCGTACCGGAAGACGTTCCGGCGCCCGGTGCGGTGAGGGTTATTCAGGGCGGTGGAGACCAAGCCGATGACGTGCGGCTAGGTGCAGCTCAAGGTATGCCCTGAATAACCCTCAATCTGTCTGATAGGCCCTCAGCTCGGCGGACGTTTGTCCGATCGTCTGGGTCATGGACCAGACCTTCCGCCCGCTGCTCGACGCGCTCAAGCAGATCGGTGTCGATCCGCGCGCCGTCGACGCGGCGGCGGACGAGGCCCAGCGCAGCGGCCGGTCGGTCCGCGCCGTCCTGATCAACGACAATGTCGTCACCGAGGAACAGCTGACCGCCGCGGCCGCGCAGGCCTTCGGCATCAACACGCTCGACCTGGCCGGCTTCATCCCCGACCCGCAGGCGCTCAAGCGCATCCCGCTCCCAGTCGTGCTCCGCCACCGCGTGCTCGGCCTGTCGATGGCCGACGGCGAGCTCACGGTCGGCGTGACCGACCCCGGCGACGTGGTCGCGCTCGACGACGTCCGCGCGGCCACCGGCATGACCGTACGCCCGGTGGTGGTGGCCCGCTCCGAGGTCCGCCGGATCATCGAGAAGCTCCAGCGGGAGTCGAGCGACCTCGGCGAGCTCGCCGAGGTCGAGCAGGACGACCAGGCCGGGATGGCCGCCCAGGCCACCAGCGTGGACGACGCGCCGATCGTGCGCTACGTGAACAACCTGATCGAGCAGGCCGTCATGAACCGCGCCTCCGACCTGCACCTCGAGCCGACCGAGGACGACATGCGGGTGCGGTACCGGATCGACGGTGTGCTGCACGAGGTCGACCTGGTGCCCAAGGGCGTCATGGCCGCGCTCACCTCACGCATCAAGATCATGTCGGGCGTCGACATCACCGAGAAGCGGGTGCCGCAGAACGGCCGCATCACCGCGATGATCCGCGACCGCACGGTCGACCTGCGTACCGCCACGCTGCCGACGGTGTGGGGCGAGAAGATCGTCCTGCGGGTGCTCGACACCGGCGGCATCGACCTCGACTTGAACAAGCTGGGCTTCACCCAGCACAACCTCGACCGCTTCGCGTCCTCGTTCACCAAGCCGCACGGCATGGTCCTGGTCACCGGCCCCACCGGCTCCGGCAAATCCACGACTCTGTACGCCACGCTGGGCCGTATCAGCAAGCCGGAGATCAACGTGATCACGGTCGAGGACCCGGTCGAGTACCGCCTGCGCGGGGTCAACCAGGTGCAGGTCAACGCCAAGGCCGGGCTGACCTTCGCGGCCGTGCTGCCGGCCATCCTGCGGTCCGACCCGGACGTGGTGCTGATCGGTGAGATCCGGGACAGCCACACCGCCCAGATCGCGGTCGAGGCGTCGCTCACCGGCCACCTCGTGCTCTCCACCCTGCACACCAACGACGCGCCCGGCGCGGTCACCCGCCTCACCGAGATGGGCATCGAGCCGTTCCTGGTCGGGTCGTCGCTGGACTGCGTGCTCGCCCAGCGACTTTCCCGGCGGCTGTGCGACTGGTGCAAGGAGGCGTACCAGCCGACCGAGGAGGAGCTGGTCGGCGCGAGCTGGCCGTTCGAGGACCTGATCGTGCCGGAGGCGCTGTACCGGCCGGTGGGCTGCCGGAACTGCGCCAACACGGGGTACCGCGGCCGGATCGCGATCCACGAGGTCATGCCGATCTCGCCGGAGATCGAGTCGCTGACCATCCGGCGGGCCTCGTCCAACGAGATCCGCGAGGTGGCCCTCGACCAGGGCATGTACGACCTGCGAGCGGACGGGCTGGCCAAGGCGGCGGGCGGGCTCACGTCCGTACGCGAGGTCTCCCGCATCGCGATCTAAGCAATTCCCGAAATCGTCCGATAGGGGAGCTGATGTATACGACCGACCAGCAGGTGCCGCACCAGGCGGCGCCGGTAGAGCCGCCCGCGTCCGCGCAGGGCGACCTGGCCGTGCTCAACCAGATGCTCGTGACGCTCGTCGAGTCGGGCGGCTCCGACCTGCACCTGACCGTCGGCACCCCGCCGATGATCCGGGTGAACGGCTCACTGGGACCGCTGCCGGGCTACGGCAACCTCAACTCGTCCGACACCGCGCTGCTGGCCCGCGCCGCGATCTCGCCGGCACAGTGGCAGACGTTCCAGGACTGCCAGGAGCTGGACTTCGCGCACAGCATCGTGGGCGTCTCCCGCTTCCGCGGCAACCTCTACGTGCAGCGCAACTCGTGTGGCGCGGTCTTCCGGGCCATCCCCCACAAGATCAAACCGCTGGACGAGCTGGGCATGCCGGCCTCGGTGGCCCGCTTCGCCCACCTCCCCCGCGGTCTCGTGCTGGTCACCGGCCCCACCGGCTCCGGCAAGACCACCACGCTGGCCTCGATCCTCGACCTGGCAAACCGCAGCCGCGCCGCGCACATCATCACCATCGAGGACCCCATCGAGTTCCTCCACCCGCACAAGCGCAGCGTGGTGAACCAGCGCGAGGTCGGCACGGACACCGACGACTTCGCCAGCGCGCTCAAGCACGCGCTGCGTCAGGACCCGGACATCATCCTGGTCGGCGAGCTGCGCGACCTGGAGACCACCTCGACCGCGCTGACCGCGGCCGAGACCGGTCACCTGGTGCTGGCCACCCTGCACACGCAGAGCGCCACCCAGACCATCGACCGCGTCATCGACATCTTCCCGCCGCACCAGCAACTGCAGATCCGCGCGCAGCTGGCCGCGTCGCTGCAGGGCGTGGTCACCCAGGCGCTGGCGCCCACCGCGGACGGCAAGGGCCGGGTGGTGGTCGCCGAGATCCTCACCGCCACCCCGGCCATCCGCAGCCTCATCCGTGAGGGCAAGTCGCACCAGATCCCCTCGTTCATGCAGGCCGGCGGCTCCGAAGGCATGCTCGCCTTCGATCAGAACCTGGCCGAGAAGGTCCGCGAGGGCCAGGTCACCCTGCAGGTCGCCCTCGAGCTCTGCCACTCGCAGGAAGAACTCAAGAGATTGATCGGCCGGATGTGATGCCATGCCCGTGACCAAGACGTTCCACTACAGCAGCATCGACGCCAACGGGCGCAAGTCGAAGGGCACCGTGGAGGCGGCCAGCGAGGCCGCCGCCACGCAGATGCTGCGGCAGCGCGGCGAGGTGCCGCTCGAGGTGACCGGCGCCGGCCATGGTCTCAATCAGGAGTTGAAGATCCCGGGCCTGGGCGGCCGGACGAAGATGAAGGACCTCGCGATCTTCGCCCGGCAGTTCGCCACGATGACGTCCTCGGGCATGTCGTTGCTGCGCTCGCTGTCGATCATGGAGGAACAGACCTCGGTGGCCTCGCTCAAGGCCGCGATCGGCGAGACCCGCACCGACGTGGCCGGCGGCGTCTCGCTCTCGGCGGCGATGGCCAAGCACGACAAGATCTTCCCGCGCCTGATGATCGCGATGGTCCGGGCCGGCGAGACCGGCGGCATGATCGACCGGGCCCTCGAGCAGATCGCGGCGAGCCTCGAGAAGGACACCGCGCTCCGCGGCAAGATCAAGAGCGCGCTGACCTATCCGGCGATCGTGCTCGGCTTCACGTTCGTGCTGATCGCGGCCGTGTTGATCTTCATCGTCCCGATCTTCGAGGCGATGTTCAAGAGCCTCGGCGGCGAACTGCCGGCGATCACCCAGTTCCTCGTCGACGCCAGCCACAACATGTGGTGGATCGGCCCGCTGATCCTGATCGTGCTCATCGGCGGTTCGGTCACCTACAAGCGGCAGATGCGGGCGAGCGCCGACTTCCGGCTGACCGTGGACAAACTCAAGATCCGCATGCCGGTCTTCGGCTCGCTCTTCCAGAAGCTCGCGATGAGCCGTTTCTCACGCAACCTCGGCCTGCTGCTCAACGTGGGCGTGCCGATCATGCAGGCGCTCGCCGTGGTCGGCGAGACGACCGGCAACGAGGTCATCAACGTCGCGATGAAGGACGTCCAGGGCGCCGTACGAGACGGGCAGCCCATGTCGTCCGCCATGCGACACCACAAGATCTTCCCCGAGATGGTCACCCAGATGATCGAAGTGGGGGAAGAAAGCGGTCAGATCAGTCAGATGCTCGACAAGGTTGCCGATTTCTACGACAGGGAAGTCGACAGCGCCGCCGAATCCCTGACCGCCTCCATCGAACCCATCATGGTGCTCGTGATGGGTGCGGTGGTCGGCGGAATGGTGGTCTGTCTGTACCTCCCGATGTTCACGATCTACCAGAACATCCAGAGCAACTGAGCCTCAAGTACCGCCGCGAACGACCGAACTGAGGTCGACCCTGCACCACCCCCTTCCCCGCCCCACCCCCACAGCCTCGGAGGCGTCCCCAATGCACGAGACCATCAACCGGCTCCGCGCCAAGAAGGGCGACGAGGGCTTCACCCTCATCGAGCTCCTCGTCGTCGTCGTCATCATCGGCGTCCTGGTCGCAATCGCCGTACCGGTCTACCTGAACTACCGCAAGGGCGCGGCCGACAAGTCGGCCCAGAGCGACGTCCGCGGCGCCGTCAGCGCGGTCGAGCAGTTCTACACCGACAACGGCAACAACTACCCGCTCGACGTCGACGGCGTGAACAGCGGCGCCTCGGGCGGCGTCGCCTCGCTCGGCCTCAAGGCCACGAGCGCCGGCACCGCCACCCAGACCATCACGCTGTCCGACAAGACCGAGCTCGGCTACGTCAACAAGGGCTCGTACTACCTGCTCTGCGGCCACAACACCGGCGGCAGCGACAAGTGGTACGTCTACGACAGCTCGGCCGGCGGCTCGGTCAAGGCCTCGACCGTGACGATCGCAGCCCGCAACACCTGCGTCTGATTCACCGCGGTGGGGGCGGCCGCCCCCGGCCCCCCCCCCCCCCCCCCCCCACGAGCCGGGGGGGCCGGCCCATCCCCCGGCATTTATGTACTGCGTGGTCGGCCGCCGCGGCGTCGCCGGCGGGTAGT
>NZ_JBITDW010000003.1:289245-486645 GCF_044454685.1 Actinoplanes sp. NPDC051513 | reverse complement strand
CCAATTGGTTTTGTTAAACCCACGCGGGGCGGGGGGCTGGTCATCGCCGGCCCCGGTCCCGAGCCCCCCCCCAAACCCCGGGTTTTTTACCCCGGGGGGGGCCCCCCCCCCCCCCGCCCCCACCGCCACCCACCCACGACGAGCCGAGGAGGCCGGACATGCCGCAGACTTTTCTGTACTGCGTCGTCGGCCTCCTCGGCTTCGCCGTCGGTTCGTTCCTGAACGTCGTGATCTACCGGGTCCCCCGCGGCGAGTCGCTGGTGCGGCCCGGCTCGCACTGCCCGCACTGCGGCAGCGGGGTGCGCAACCGGCACAACGTCCCGGTGCTCGGCTGGCTGTTGCTGCGCGGCAAGTGCGCCGACTGCGCAGCGCCGATCAGCGCCCGCTACCCCTTGGTCGAGGCCGGCACCGCCGCCCTGTTCGTGGCGGTGGCCGCGAAGTTCGGCTGGTCCTGGCAGCTGCCGGCCTACCTCTACCTGGCCGCCGTCGCGATCGCGCTGGCCGCGATCGACATCGACCTCAAGCGCCTGCCCGACCGGATCGTCCTTCCGTCGTACGCGATCGCCCCGCTCCTGATGATCCCCGCCGTGATCGCCGAGCACAGCTGGGACGCCGTGATCCGCGGCTTGATCGCGGCGGCGCTGCTGTACGCCGGCTACTGGATCCTCGCCGTGCTCCCCAAGGGCATGGGCTGGGGCGACGTGAAGCTCGCCCCACTGCTGGGCTTCTACCTCGGCTGGCTCGGCTGGAGCTCGGTCGTCGTCGGCGCGTTCGCCGCGTTCCTGCTCGGCGGCGCGGCCGGCGTCCTGCTTCTGGCCGCCCGCGCGGCCACCCGCAAGAGCCGCATCCCGTTCGGCCCGTACATGCTCGCCGGCGCCTTCCTCGCGGTCTTCGCGGCGGCGCCGATCGCGAGCTGGTACACGTGCCTGCTCGTACCCACCGCCTGAACGAAGGGACTCGCAGATGGCCGGGGTCATCCCGATCGGGCTGGACATCGGCTCGTCCTCGATCCGTGCCGTCGAGGTCCGCCGTGGCAAGGACGGGTACGCGCTCAACAACTTCGGCCAGATCCCGTTACCGCCCGGCACGGTGACCGGCGGAGTCGTCCAGGATCCGGTCGCGATCACCGGGCTGCTCAAGCAGCTCTGGGCCGGCTGCAAGTTCGGCACCAAGCACGTCAGCATCGGCGTCACCCACCCGCAGCTCGTGGTGCGCGAGATGTCGGTGGCCAACCTGCCGGCCAAGGAGCTGAAGCAGGCGCTGCCGTTCCAGGTCAAGGACGCGCTGCCGCTCGCGGTCGAGAAGGCCGTGCTCGACTTCTACCCGCTCGAAATGCCGGGAAGCAATCCGACCGTGCGCGGGCTGCTCATCGCCATGCCGAAGGAGGCCGTGCTCACCGCGGTCGAGGCCGCACAGAAGGCCGGCCTGCACGTGGTCGGCGTCGACCTCGCCTCGTTCGCGCTGCTGCGCGCCGCCTCCCGGCTCGACGCCCAGGTGGAGGCGATCGTCGACATCGGCTCGGACGTCACCAGCGTGGTCGTGCACGCCGACGGCGAGCCGCTGATCGTCCGGACCGTGCTACGCGGCGGCACCGAGATCACCGCCGCGATCGCCACCCGGCTGGGCGTGCCCCAGCAGGAAGCCGAGGCGATCAAGTGCCACTACGGCCTGCACGGCGACGGCGATCCGGTGACCATCGACGCCACCGCCGAGGCCGTCCGTCCGCTCGCCAGCGAGCTGCGCAGCTCGTTCACCTACCTCGCCTCCGGCGAGCGACAGAAGCAGGTCACCCGGCTCGCGCTCTGCGGCGGCAGCGCGCTGATGCCCGGACTCGCCGAGCACCTCCAGCAGCAGCTGGGCATCACGGTGGTGTACGCCGACGGCGCCAGCCGGCTGCGCGACACCCGCAAGGGACGCGAGCGCGGCTTCGACAGCTTCGTCCCGTCCGCCGCCGTGTCGATCGGCCTGACCCTGGGAGCGGCAGCCTGATGAGCACCAGCACCACGGCCCTCCTGCCGCTCGACCCCGCGATCTCCCCCGAGCACGTCAACCGCGTCCTGCCGATCCGCGCGAACCTGCTGCCCGAGGAGATCACGGCCGGTCGCAACGCCCGCCGCACTCGCGTCGTGCTGGTCGCGGCGGTGGTCGTCGTCGCCCTCCTGATCGGCGGGTGGTACTGGCACGCCGACAAGGAGCGCGACCTCGTCGCGAGCGACCTCGCCTCGGTCACCCGGCAGGTGGACACGATGCGCAAGGAGACCAAGGCCGACGCGTACACCAAGGTCACCGACACCATCGAGACCCGCGACAAGATCGTCGCCGATCTCAAGATCGCGCTCGCCGCGGACCTGCCCTGGCAGACCCTGCTGGACGCGCTGCGCAACACCGCGACCAAGAAGGAAGTCACCCTCACCACCGTCGTGGGCGCGGTGACCACCGACGACAGCACCGGCACGGCCGCGACCTCCGAAACCACCGGCACGCTGACGATCTCGGGGGATGCCGCGGACAAACCGACGATCGCCGGCTTCGTCGACGCGATCGCCAAGGTGACCGGGGTGACCGACGTCTACCTCACCGCGGCGAACCAGAAGGACCCGACCACCTGGACGTACACCCTCACCGCGAGCATCAAGACCAGCTACCTGTGCGGCCGGTACAGTGCCAAGACCTGCGGGGGTAACTGATGGGTATTCGCCGCACCGACCGGCTATGGATGCTCGGCGGCCTGTTCGCGATCATCGTGATTGTCGTGGCGGCCTATCTCCTGGCGATCAAGCCGATCTACACCGACCGGGGTGACAAGCAGAGCCAGGCCGAAGATCAGGAGCTGACGCTGGTCACGCTGAGGCGCCAGCTGAACGACCTCAATGCCAAGAGCAAGAACATCGCGACCTACACCGCACAGCTCAACGCGAAGAAGGGCGCGATGCCCGACTCGTACGACATGCCGAACTACCTGCGCGCGCTCCAGATCTCGGGCACCGCGGTGGACGTGGAGGTCAGCGGGGTCAGCGTGGGCGGGCCCGCGAAGGTGACCGGATCGCAAGACGTCATCTCCGTGCCGATCACGCTGACCGCTACCGGCACGCCGGCCGACCTCAGCCGGTTCCTCAACCGGCTCCAGAACGTGCAGAGCCGCGCGGTGCTGATTACCGCGATCAACCTCGGCGCCGGCGCCGACCCCACCGAGATGTCAGCCACGCTCACGATCAGCGCATTCTGCCTCGACAGCCCGAAGTGCGACGTCGACGGCTGAGCCGGCTCGAGTCGGGTCAGCCCACGCGCCAGACCGTGGTGTCGCCGGTCAGGGTGGCGCAGACCAGGTAGTCGCCGTCCTCCTGGCAGCGGAACGAGGCCACGTGCGTCATCGAGCCGGCCGTGCGCAGGTCGCCGGTCGCCGGGTCGGGCACCGACACCCACGTGCGGATGCCCTCGGTGCGCAGGATCAACCGGCCCAGCTGGCGGCTGTGCCCGAGCGGGTGCAGCACGCGGCCGGTGCCGGCGTCGATCAGGGCCGCCTCGGCGTCCTCCTTGTTGTCGTACGCGAACAAGCGCCCGGCGTCGTATTGATAGGCGATTCCCCACGACGGCTGTTCCCAGCGCACCCCGCCGCCGGCCGGGTCGACCGCCGTCACCCAGCGGGTGTCCGCCACGCACAGCACCGCCCCGCAGTCCGACACGATGCCGACCGGCCCGCCCTCGGTCCGCCACAGCGCGGTCAGCGGCCGCACCGAGTACGCCGTCAGCGACGCCCGCCCGCGCACCCGCCGGGAAAGGTAGAGCCGGTCGCCGACCACGCTGACCGACGTCGAGTTCGCCGGCACCGACCGGTCGCCGGCCTGCTCGTAGATCAGGCCCAGGTCGCCCCGGGAGAGCACGCTGCCGTCCGCGTACGAGAGCACCACCACGTCGCCGGCGTTGCCCACCGCGACGATCCACGGCGAGCCGCCCTCGTAGAGCGCGTCCGGGCCGAGGAAACCGGCCGGGTCGACGTCGCGGCTCCAGACCGTGCGGCCTGTGCGCACGTCGGTGAGGCGCAGCGTGCTCCGGCCGTTCACCCCCGACTGGGTGAGCACGCCGCCCTGGGAGACGGCGAGCACGGCCGTGTCGGCGGACACGGCGAACCACAGTTGACGTCCCGAATCGGCGTCCAGCGCGGTCAGCCGCTGCTGCTCGGCGCCGGAGAGGACGAGCACGATCCGGTCCGCGTCGCCGGTCCACAGGGTCTGCACGGCCTCGTCGAACGTCCGCGTCCAGCGCGTGTCTCCGGTGGGCAGGTCGTAACGGCGTACGAGGGCCGGGGTCGACAGGAACAGCGACCCGGCACCCAGCTGGACGGCCGTGACCGGCTCGGACACCGACAGCACGGGCGTCAGCCCGGGTGGCGGCACGACCGAGCCACCCAGCGCGAGCAGCGCCGTGACCAGCACCGCCAGCAGCCGCGCCGGACGCGATCGCGCAGCCGCCCCGGTCTCCTCCGCCGTCGGAGACGGGCGGTCGAGATCGATCAGCGGGACCTCGGCGACCATGCGTTCAGCATGCACGGCGAGTGCCTGCGTCGGCACCTGGTAACCCTGAGTACTCTGCCCGTATGTCTTATGCGGTCCCACCGACCCGCACCGCGGCCGTGGTCCGGCAGCTGCGCAACGAGATAGTGACCGGTGAGCTCCCTCCGGGCACTCTGATCAAGGACGCCGAGCTGGCGTCGCGGCTCGGCGTCAGCATCACGCCGGTGCGCGAGGCCATCGCCCAGCTCTCCGTCGAGGGCCTGATCGACATCGCGCCCAACCGCACCCGCCACGTCACCCGCGTGACGCAGAAGAACGCGCTCGAGCTGATCGACGTGATGAGCGTGCTGGCCTGCGCCGGTTTCGAGTGGGGCGTCGACAACCTCACCGAGACCCACGTCGACCTGCTGCGCCAGCGGCAGAACGAGTTCGTCGAGGCGCTGCGCGCCGGCAACGTGCTCGCGGCCGGGGCGGCCGGCGCCGACTTCAGCACCATCGTGATCCTCGCCAGCGGCAACCGCGAGCTGCAGTCCATGGTGGACCTCGTGGTCGCCCGCACGATGCGGATCCTCGCGATGACCGCCGAGAGCGGCCTGTGGGACATCTGGATCAAGGGGCACGACGCGATCATCGACCTGCTCGAGGCCGGTGACACCCAGGGCGCGCTGGCCCGCTATCGGCAGATCTACGTCGACTACCGGTACCGGGTCGAGCGGGAGCTCTTCGACGATCAGTAGCCGTTGATGATCTTTTCCACCCCCTCGATCGCCGGGGTGCGCACGGCGAAACGCCTGATTCCCCAGCGGCTCTCGATCTCGCTGAGCTTGGCGACGATCTCGTCGAGGGTGCCGGCGAAGACGTAGGGGGCGGCTATCAGGTCGGACTCGTCCTCCTCCATCTCTTTCGCCCAGCTCGCGTAGGCGGCGCCGGCGTCGTCGGTCACCTCGAAGCGCTGCACCAGCGCCTCGGTCGGGGTGTCCGCGCAGATCTCGATCTGCGCGTCGATCTGGTCGCGGCGCCAGCGCGTCTCGTGCATGTGCCCGTCTTCGAGCGTGCGGCCCAGGCCGGAGAGGCCGATGACGTCGGCGCTGGTGGCGGCCCAGCGCAGCAGCCGGGTGTTGCCGCCGCCGAACAGAAGCGGGACGCGCTGCTGAACCGGGCGCGGCTTTTCCAGCTCGCGATCGAGCAGCGCCCGGGTTCGCTCGGCCACCTCGATGCAGTGCTCGACGCGGCCGCGCACGTCGGGGCGCGCCTTGCCGACCGCCGCCCACTCGGCGGGGGTGTGCCCGGCGCCGATGCCGAGGAAGGCCCGCCCGCCGGAGACGACGTCGAGCGTGGCGACGTCCGAGGCGAGCAGGATCGGTTCCCGGACGCCGGCGTTCGAGACGTATGAGCCTAATTTGATCTTCGTGGTCACGGCGGCCGCCGCGGCGAGCGCCACGAAGGGTGAGGCGCACGCGCCGGGATGGTCGGCCGCGTGGAGGGCCGCGAAGCCGATCTGCTCGGCCCGGCGGGCGAGGTCGAGCCACTCGGCGGCGGTGGTCGGTTGAGCTTGCAGCGAGAACGTCACCATCGGCCGATCCTCGCCGATCCCCGTCCCCTGCGCCCAGCCGTTCTGCCATGAGCAGACGACGCTCCCCGGATGCAACCAAGATCTCGTTCAAGGGCCACCTTCCACGGTCGATCAGCCGGACAGCCGAGCCGTGAAAGGACCCCGGATGAACCAGAATTTGATCCTCATCGCCGAGGACGACGCCGACATCCGCGACATGCTCACCGTCGCCCTCGAGCAGGCCGGCTACCGGACCGTCGCCGCCAAGGACGGCAACACCGCGGCGCGCATCCTCACGGTGGCCAAGCCGGTCGGGCTGATCACCGACGTACGCATGCCGGCCCTCAACGGGATGGAGCTCTGCCAGCTCGCCCGCCGTCACCCGGACGTCCGGGACACCGCGATCCTGATGATCTCGGCGAACGCCCACGCCTACGACGTGGACGCCGGGCTCGGCGCCGGCGCCGACCGGTACCTGCCGAAGCCGCTCTCGCCGCGCTGGCTGGTCACCGAGCTCCAGGACCTGATCACCAACCGACACCCTTCTCTTTAAGGCGGCTTCGGATGACCACGGACTTCGTCTCGGCTCTCACCTCGGCGCCCATCTCGGCGCCGCCCAGCCCGACCATCCTCATCGCGGACGACGATGACGACGTGCGCGACGTCATCGCGTTCAAGCTCCAGGTCGCCGGGTACCGCACGCTGAGCGCCGACAACGGCCGCTCCGCCCTCAGCCTCGCCGTCGAGACGCGCCCCAGGGTCGTCATCCTCGACGTGACCATGCCCCAGCTGGACGGCCTCAGCGTCTGCCACGAGCTGCACGTCCGGCCCGAGACCGCGCAGATCCGGGTCCTCATGATCAGCGGGAACGGGCGCCCGAGCGACCTCGACCTCGGCTTCTCCGCCGGCGCCGACGACTACCTGCCCAAGCCGTTCAGCCAGCGCGAGATGCTGCGCCGGGTGAACTGGCTGCTGATGTCCTCCGGTCGCTGATCCCGGATGCACCGGACCCTCGGATTCGCCGCGGTCCACCTCCTGGCCACGTACGCCGGGAGGTTGACCGTCATGGACGAGACGAACCTCAGCCTGGTCTGGCCGGCGCCGGTTCGGACTACGCCGGCACCGGCCTGGGGCTGGCCATCTGCAAGCGCATCGTGGAACGCCACGGCGGCACGATCACCGCCACCCCGGGCGATTCCGGCGGCTCTCGCATGACCTTCACCCTGCCGCCGGCCCGGCCTTTGGTGGCACGCTGACTCTCGCCATGCGAGTTCTGAGTCGGCGAGAGCTCGGGCGGGCCCTGCTCGCCCGCCAGATGCTGCTGGAACGCGCCGGCGTCACGGCCGAAGAGGCGGTCACCCGCCTGGTCGGCATGCAGGCCCAGTCCCCGACCGCCCCCTACTTCGGGCTCTGGTGCAGGCTGCGCGACTTAGACCCCGCGTCGCTGGCCGACGCGCTGAACGGCCGCCGCCTCGTCCGCGTCGCCCTGATGCGCAGCACCATCCACCTGGTCACTCCCGCCGACTACCGCGCGTTGCGGCCGTGGGCCCAGCCCGCCCTGGACCGCGAGCTGAACACCGCGTTCAATCAGGCCCTCGCCGGCCTGGACCGCGCGGCCGTGGCGGAGGCGGGCAGGGAGTTGCTGAGCACACGGCACCTCACCCCCAAGGAGCTCGGGGCCGCGCTGCACGAGCGATGGCCCGACCGCGACCCCCACGCGCTCGCCACGGTGGTGCGCAATCTGGTGCCGCTGGTCCAGGTCCCACCCCGGGGCGTCTGGGGCGCCGGCGGCGCCACCCGCTACGCGACCGCGGCCGACTGGGCCGGCGTCGAGCCCGCCCCGGAGGCCGACGCCGAACAGATCGTTCTGCGCTACCTGGCCGCGTTCGGCCCGGCCTCGGTCAACGACTGCCAGACCTGGTCGGGACGCACCCGCCTGCGGCCCGTCCTGGAGGCCCTGCGCCCGCGGCTGGCGGTCTTCCGCGACGAGCACGGGATCGAGCTGTTCGACCTCCCCGATGCCCCGCGGCCGGGCGGCGACGTCCCCGCTCCGGTCCGCTTCCTGCCCGAGTTCGACAACGTGCTGGCCTCACACGCCGACCGCACCCGCGTGGTCTCGGAGGACGCCCGCAAGCGGGTGGCGATACGCAACGGCATGTACGCCACTCTGCTGGTGGACGGCGAGGTGACCGGCGTGTGGCAGCTCCGCAAGGGCACCCTCGAGATCGACCTGTTCCGCCCGCTGACCGCCACCGAACGCGCCGAGGTCAACGCCGAGAGCGCCCGGATGCTCCGGCTGGCAGCCCCCACGTGATCGATGGGCCCTAGGACCGCACGGCGAATCCGGACCGTCATGTCGGATGCTCGGGCTCCCAGCGGCGAGTCCGGTCTACCTGTCGTCGGCGCGGCCCGACTCCGCTGTTCCACGCCAGCCGACGAGCGGCTTGCGTGTCCGGGCCAAAGCGGCAGCGGCGGCCCCGGAAACGCGCTCTGTCGGCGGCGTGAGCGGCCCGTATCGGGCCGCCTTGAAGACGTACAGAAAGTTTGAACAAGACATCCACGGCCGCCAGGCAGCTGGTGTCGTCGCCGCACCGCGACAGCGACAGCGGGCTCAACATCTAGTCAACCGACGCCCGGGCACGCATCCAAAGCCGAGCCAGCGTCCCCGAACAATCCGGCACACATCTGGCATGGCCGCCCACCGCGAGCGAGCCGCCCAGAGCAACCATCGCAACGCGGGGTTTCCGGGGGCTCGGCCCCCAGAGCAGATATGACGAGAGCGACCCGGTTCGCGCTTCCCGCGAACACAGATCGCCCATCGCTCTCGTGGAGCTGAGGGGACTCGAACCCCTGACCCCCACACTGCCAGTGTGGTGCGCTACCAGCTGCGCCACAGCCCCTTACCGCCCCCGGTCGCCCGGACACGGAAGAAATACTACACACCCCGCCGGGTCAGTTCAGGAGGGGGTCGGGCGGGAAGTGGGCCACCGCCGCCAAGATGTCGCCCTGCCGGCGCAGAACCATCGCCCAGAGATCATCAGGACGGCTGACGAAGGCGTCGCCGGGGAGGGCGTCGAGCAAGAACCACGAGCCCGCCGCGATCTCCTCCTCGAGCTGCCCCGACGACCACCCCGAATAGCCCGCGAAGACCCGGATGCCGGCCACGCTGTCGCGGATGCGGTCGGGGTCGGCGGACAGGTCGACCGTGCCCAGGGCGCCGGAGACCTGATGGAAGCCGCTGAGCCGCTTCTTCACGTCGGGGCGGGTGCGGGCCAGGCAGATCGCCGACTCGGGCTGTACCGGGCCGCCCTCGAAGAGCACGGCGGGGTCGCCGGCCAGCTCGCCCCAGGGGCCCAGAACGTCGGACACGGGGACCTCGGTCGCCCGGTTGAGCACGACGCCGAGGGCGCCGCCTGACTCGTGGGCCACGAGCAGCACGACCGTACGGTCGAAGTTCGGATCTTTCAGGGTCGGGGTCGCCACCAGCAACCTGCCGGTCATCGACTCCATCGACCGGCCTCCGATCCGCTGACCCTCGCTATACACGGGCTGCCCACAGCGCCCGGGGGTCGTCTTCCACCAACGCCATGCTCAGCACATTAGCCCGTGATTCCGGGCCTCGATAAGGTCTGCCCATGAACGCAGCGGCGGAGATCGGTGTCATCGGCGGCTCGGGGCTGTACGCGCTCCTGGAGGGCGCCCAAGAGGTGGAGGTGTCCACCCCCTACGGTCCGCCGTCGGATCCGATCACGGTGGCCGAGGTGGGTGGCCGCCGGGTGGCGTTCCTGCCCCGTCACGGGCGTGATCATCGTTACCCGCCGCACAAGATCCCCTATCGGGCGAACATCTGGGCGCTTCGCGCCTTGGGCGTACGTCAGATCGTCGCACCCTGCGCCGTGGGCGGGCTCCGGCCCGAGCTGGGTCCGGGCACGTTCGTGGTCCCCGATCAGCTGATCGACCGCACGAGCGGGCGGGTGCAGACGTACTACGACGAGGGCGCGGTGCACGTGAACTTCGCCGACCCGTACTGCCCGGACGGGCGCGCCACGGTGCTGGCGAGTCTCGAGAACGCGGTCGACGGCGGCACCATGGTGGTCGTCGAGGGGCCCCGCTTCTCCACCCGGGCCGAGTCGCGCTGGTTCACCCGGATCGGTGGCGCCGTGGTGAACATGACCGGGCATCCCGAGGCGGTGCTCGCCCGCGAGCTGGCGCTCTGCTACACGACGATCGCCCTGGTCACCGACCTGGACGCCGGCGTCGAGGGCGATCACGGGGTGACCCAGGAGGAGGTGTTCCGGGTGTTCGGGGAGAACACGGAACGGTTGCGCGGGGTGCTCTTCGATGCGGTGACCAGGCTCCCCACCGTACGCAACTGTGTTTGCTCTTCGGCTCTTGACGGCATCAAGATCCCGTTCGCTCTGCCCTGACTCCGATCGGTCACATCGACGACGTTGGTACGTCCACGGCTCGACACCCGTCATTGAGAAGGTGCTGCCGTGCGGAGAGATCATGCCTCGTCGCGCGCCGTCGGGTTCGCCGGTTCGGCCTTGATCGCGGTGGGCGGTCTGGGCGCGGGGGCGTTGCCGATCGGCGTTCCGATGTTCACCGGTGGGCGACATGCCCGGCTCGGTCTGGTCTGTGTCTACAGCGGACTGTTGCTGCTGTTGCTCGCCTGGTGGTGGTACGGCCGGGTGGCCCGCCGCGCCGAGGACCAGAACGGCTGGTGGCACACGCTGGCCCTGTGGGTCGGGCCGCTGTTGCTGGCGCCGCCGATGTTCAGCCGGGACGTGTACAGCTATCTCGCCCAGGGCCTGATGATCGACTCGGGGATGGATGTCTATCGCCACGGGCCGGCGCTGCTCGGCGGGGAGATGGCCGATCAGGTGCCGGCGATCTGGCAGCACACCCCGAGCCCTTACGGTCCGGTGTTCCTGATCGTCGCCAAGATGGTCGCCGGCCCGCACCTCATGCTCGGCATCGTCGCGATGCGCCTGGTCGCGCTGGCCGGTCTGGTCCTGCTGGCCGTCGCGGTACGGGTTCTGGCCCGGTCGGCCGGGGTGAGCCCTTCGGCGGCGATCTGGCTGGCCGTGCTGAACCCGCTGGTGCTGATCCACCTGATCGGCGGCGCGCACAACGACGCGCTCATGGTCGGCCTGCTCGCCGCCGGCCTGGCCGCCGCGGTCCGCCGTCACCCGATCGTGGCGACTTTGCTGGTCGTCGCGGCGGCGCTGGTGAAGGTGCCGGCGGCGCTGGGCCTGATCGCGGTCGCGGCGATCTGGGCGACCCACCTGGCCGGCCGGTGGCCGTGGCTGCGGGCGGCCGGCGCCGTCGGCGCGACCGCGGTGGCCGCGACGGTGGCGATCACCCAGGTGGCCGGGACCGGGTACGGCTGGATCGGCGCCCTGAGCACCCCGATCTCGGCGCAGAACTGGTCGCTGACCGGCCTGCTGGGCCGCTGGACGTCCGGGATGCTGGGCACGACCGCCGCCGCCGACGTGTGGCGCTGGTTCGGCATGCTCGCCGTGGTGATCGTGGCCGCGGTGGTCTGGACCCACCGCGCCCGGCTCGACCCGGTCTACGGCCTCGGCATCGTGCTGGTCGCCGTGGTCGTCTTCGGCCCGGCCATCCGCCCCTGGTACGTCGTGTGGGGCCTGGCCCCGATCGCCGCCGCGGCCGTGCATCGCCGAGTACGCCACCTGCTGGCCGGTTTCTGTGCGGCACTGGTGCTGGTGGTGTTGCCGGACGGGTTCGCCGCGGACGCCGAGCGGGTGCTGCTGGCCGTGCTCGGCGGGCTGATCGGCGTGGCCGCGTTCCTGGTCGTCCACCTCGCGGTCTCCTACACACCGCCGCGCCTCGCCTGGGCGCGCCGATGATCCGCGGGCCTCGGGCCCAGGTCGCGTTGGTGACCTTGGCGGCGATCGCGGTCGCCGTCTTCCTGGCCACCATCCCCACCTTCCGGCACTTCTTCGACCTGGGCGTCTACCGCGGCGCGGTGCGCTACTGGCTGATCGACGGCGGCGACCTCTACGACTTCCGCTACCAGGACACCGAGTACGGGTTCACCTATCCCCCGTTCGCGGCGCTGGCGCTGAGCCCGCTCGCGATCACCTCCTGGCCGGTGGCGGTCGCGGCGGCGGCGCTGCTCAACGCGGGCGCGGTGGCGCTGCTGATCCGCTGGCAGTTCGCGCCGATCCTGCGGCGGCACGGCCGGCCGGTGTGGACGCCGTGCGCGCTGATGTTCCTGGGTTTCCTGGTCTTCGAGCCGTCTCGCGACACCTTCAGCTACGGGCAGGTCAACCTGCTGCTGTTGGTGCTGGTGTGCAGCGATCTACGCAATCGGAAGATGAGCGGCGTCGGCATCGGACTCGCCGCCGCGATCAAGCTGACACCGGTCATCTTCATCGGCTACCTCATCCTGTCCCGGCAGTACCGCCAGGCGGCCACGGCGATCGCGACAGCGGCCGGCGCCACGGTGCTGGCGCTGTTGATCGCGCCGGAGGCGTCCGTCAGGTTCTGGACCGGCGCGGTCTGGGACACGAACCGGATCGGCAAGTTGTATTACGTCTCCAACCAGTCGCTGCGCGGTGTGGTGGCCCGGCTGGACGCGCCGTCGACGCTGTGGCTGGCGGCGGTGGCGCTGGTGGTCGCGTACTGGTGCTGGTGGGTGCGCACCCGCCGGCCCGATCCGCTGACCGGCTTCGCCGTCACCGGCGTGATCGCCTGCCTGGTCAGCCCGATCACCTGGGTGCACCACCTGGTGTGGCTGATCCCGGGCCTGTTCCTGCTGCTCGACCGGGCGATGCGCACGCCGGCGGTCGTGCCGCGGCGGCGTCGCCTCGCGGTGCTGGCGGCCGGGTTCGTCGTCATGAGCAGCAGCATCGTGTGGCTCTGGTGGGCGCATCCGATGGGCTGGGACGCGTTCGCCGGCAGCAACGCGTACGTCTGGATCAGTCTTGTCGTTCTGGCCGCGCTGGCCCGGGAGGCATGGGCCGTCGCGCCCGCCCCGGCTCACGGGATTCACGCGGGGGCCGATAGGTCCTAGGAGCGTCCGCCGGCCGTGGCGACGCCGGACGCGAAGGTGGCGCGGTGGCACGGTGGGCGAAAGTCGTCGTGGTGACCCTTGCCGTCCTGATCGGGCTGGCCGGAGCGGGTTTCGGCACGGCCGTCCTTTATGCCGGGCACCTCGAGGGCGAGGTCGCGCGCGACGACATCCTCGGCCGGGCGTCCGCGCTCCCGCGGATCACCGAGGCACCCGAGTACGTGATCGTCACCGGCCCGTCGAGCGCGCCACCAGCTCTTTCGGGCGCCGGCGAGAACTTCTTGATCCTCGGCGTCGACACTCGCGCCACCTGGACCCAGGGCCAGTCCCGCAGCGACACGATCATGCTGATCCACGTCGACGCGTCGCGCAGCCACGCCGCCGTCGTGTCGATCCCCCGGGACTCCTACGTCTACATCCCGCCCGTGCCCGGTCGATGGGCCGGGGGCAAGACCAAGATCAATGCCGCGTACGCCTGGGGCGGCGCACCTCTGGTCCTGCAGGTGGTGAGCCACCTGACCGGTCTGGCCATCGACCACGTCGTACGCGTCGACTTCGCCGCCATTCGCAAAATCACCGACATCGTCGGCGGGGTCGACGTGAACGTCCGCAAGACGGTCACCGACGGCCGCACCGGCTATCGCTTCCGGGCCGGCGTCAACCACCTCGACGGCAGGCGCGCCGAGATCTACGTCCGCCAGCGGTACGGCCTCGCCCAGGGCGACTTCGACCGGGTCAAGCGCCAGCAGCAGTACCTGCACGCGCTCGGCGACAAGATCCTCTCGATGGGCGTGCTCACCAACCCGATGCGGCTGAACGCGCTGCTCTCCGAGGTGGCGAAGTCGCTGGTCGTGGACTCGGGACTCGACCTGACCGCGACCGCCCGCGAGCTCTCCGGCCTGCGCACCGACGACCTGGACTTCACCACGATCCCGTCGACCGGCTTCGTACGCAGCGCCGCCGGCACCGCGAATCGGCTGGACAAGGCCGGTTGCCGGGATCTCTTCCTGGCGCTGCGCACCGACACGATGGACGCCTACTTCCGCCGCCACCCCGGCTATCAGGCGGTCAGCGGTTCCTAACGTTTCGGGCGCAGGGATCGGACGTTCTGCTGCGGCGGGGGCTCACCCGTCGTCGCCGTACGCATGCCGCTGAGATACCCGTCGGTCTCGCGCCGCTCGCCGTACTCGGAGGTCACCTCGGCCATCCGCTCGGCCAGAGCCTGCATGTCGCGCTCGCGGTCGCTCGCGATCTCGGCACGGAGATCGCCGAGCGCCGCGGCCAGGTCGTCGCCGGTCACGCCCGGCGGCGTCGGCATGGGTTGCTGCTGCCGGAGCTGACGCAGGATCTGGTCGCGGGCGAAGACGACGAGCACCGCGAGCCACGACAGCACGAAGAAGCCGGTCACGATCGAGAAGACGGCCAGCGGGCGCATGACGGGCGGCGGCGGTGGCAGGCCGTTCGGCCCCGGCGCGGGAATCTGACCGGATGGCATCTGGGTCAGCACCGTGACGACGAGCGCGCCGGTGGCGGCCGTGGCGACGATGATGGCGACCACGAGCAGCTTGCTGATCTGGAGGTGCCATCCCCCCAGCGTGGAGTGGTTGTCGGTCCGGGCCCGCTCGGTCACGCGTCGAGGCTAGTGCGCCGCGGCGCATAGCGCGACATCGACCAGCAACAACGTCCCTTTGGGACGCGAATCTGTCACCCGGATTTGCGACGGCGCAGCACTCGGCGGTACGGCTCCAGCATCCGATCGAGGACCGTCTCCAGCGCCTCGCGGTCGGCGCGCGGGATCGGCGAGTCGTCGGCGAGCATGCGGGCGAGCTCGTGGACCAGCGGGTGAGCGGCGGGCAGGGCGGCCGGCGCCGGGCCGTTCAACCGATCCGGGTACGCCGCGAGGACCAGCTCGTTGATGCTTTTGCCCAGCACGGGGGCGATGCGTTCGATCGACCTGATGGTGGGCCGCTGCTCCTCGCTCAGCCAGCGCAGCACCACGGAGGGATCGGTGCCCGCGGCCCTCGCGAAGTGTGTGGGCGTCGGGAACCGGGCGGCCAGGATCGCTTCCTTCAGATAGACCCCGAACCCCGCCGCTGCCATCGGCACAGCATAAGCCGGGTTCTGTGCGACGACGGTCGTCCGCGCGACTGATTGGCTCCGGGGTCGCGCGCTGATACCGTCATTGTCTCGATAACCAACGGGCTCTTTCTTCGAGATCGGGGCTCTTCTTCGAGAGGCGGTGGCACGATGATGATCCTCACGACCGTCGTCGCGTGCGCGGCGCTCCTCCTGTTGCTGCTCTGTCTCGTCGTGGCACGCCGTCGCCGTCCGGCGGCGGTGGCCCTCCCCGAGCCCACCACCCCAGCGGCACCGGGTGCTCCCGTGGCGGCGAGAGCACCCGGTGCGGACTCCTCCGCGCCGCGACGCCGCCGCCACGACAACAGCGGCCTCGGGCACTTCGCCGGCCACGGCACCAACGCGGCCCGCCGCACCTCGCGCACCGCCCGCTGAGGCTGTTTCGAAAAATGTCGTACCAGTAGGGGACTATGGGTCACGCCCAATGAAGGGACGACCCATGAGCTCACCGGCTATCGAGACGACCGGTCTCGTGAAGACATTTGGCGACAACCGCGCGGTCGACGGCGTCGACCTGACCGTGCCCGCCGGCACGGTCTACGGCCTGCTGGGCCCCAACGGCGCGGGCAAGACCACCGTCGTGCGCATGCTGGCCACACTCCTGCGCCCCGACGGCGGGGCGGCGAGCGTGTTCGGCCACGACGTGGTGCGCGAGGCCGACGCGGTCCGCAGCCGGGTCAGCCTCACCGGTCAGTACGCCTCGGTCGACGAAGATCTCACCGGCGCCGAGAACCTGGTCCTGCTGGCCCGCCTCCTCGGCCACTCCAAGCCGCAGGCCCGCGACCGCGCCGCCCAGCTGCTCGAGGCGTTCGGCCTCACCGACGCGGCCGACCGCCAGGTCAAGAAGTACTCCGGCGGCATGCGCCGCCGCATCGACATCGCGGCGAGCATTCTCAACACACCCGACCTGCTGTTCCTCGACGAGCCCACGACCGGCCTCGACCCGCGCAGCCGCAACCAGGTGTGGGACATCGTGCGCGTCGTGGTCGCCAACGGCACGACGGTCCTGCTCACGACGCAGTATCTCGATGAGGCCGACCAGTTGGCCCAGCGCATCGCCGTGATCGACCACGGCCGCATGATCGCCGAGGGCACACCCGGCGAGCTCAAGTCGTCGGTCGGCGCCGGCACCGTCCACGTCCGCCTGCGCGACGCGTCGCAGCGCCCCGAGGCCGAACGGGTGCTCGCCGCGGCCCTGGGCACGACGGTGCAGCTCGAGGCCGATCCGGTGGCCCTGACCGCCCGCGCTTCCGGGTCCGATGTGGGCGCCGCTTCCCAGGCGTCGCGCGCCCTGGCCCTCCTCGCCGACGCCGGCATCGTCGTCGACGACTTCGCCCTCGGCCAGCCGAGCCTCGACGAGGTCTTCCTGGCTCTCACCGACCGTCCCGCTGTCTCTCCGGAGGAGGCCACAGCATGAGCACCACCGCCCAGGAAGCCGTCGCCTACACCCCGTCGCCCGAGACGCTGAACGCCGTGCTGGCCCGCAGCGACCGCCCGAGCCGCCCGAACGCCTTGTCCGCCTCGATGACCTTCGGCTGGCGCGCCATCCTGAAGATCAAACACGTGCCCGAGCAACTGTTCGACGTGACGGCCTTCCCCATCATCATGACCCTGATGTTCACGTACCTCTTCGGCGGCGCCCTGGCCGGCTCCACGAAGGAGTACCTGCAGTTCTTCCTCCCCGGCATCATGGTCACCAGCGTCGTGATGATCACGATGTACACCGGCGTGGGCCTCAACACCGACATCGAAAAAGGCGTCTTCGACCGCTTCCGCACGTTGCCGGTCTGGCGCCCCGCCGCCCTGGTCGGCATGATCTTCGGCGACGTCCTCCGCTACATCCTGGCCGCCACGACCATCATGCTGGTGGGCCTGGCCCTGGGCTTCCGCCCGGCGGGCGGCGTCGTCGGCGTGGTGCTCGGCGTGGCCCTGCTGGTCGTCTTCTCCTTCGCCTTCTCCTGGATCTGGACCATGTTCGGCCTGCTCCTGCGCTCCGAGAAGTCGGTGATGGGCGTGAGCATGCTGGTGCTGTTCCCGCTGACATTCCTCAGCAACGTCTTCGTCGATCCCTCCACGATGCCCGGCTGGCTGCAGGCCTTCGTGGCCGTGAACCCGATCAGCCACCTGGTGACAGCCATCCGCCACATCATGTCCGGCACCCTGCACATGCCGTCGCTGATGTGGACGCTCGTGGCCAGCGCCCTACTGGTGATCGTCTTCGGCACCCTGACCATGCGCCTCTACAACCGCAAATGACGGGCGGCCCTCTGCCCTCTGCGGCTCGGCGATCACATCCCGCTCGGGATGCTCCGGCGGGGTCCGCTGCTCGGCAAGCTTTCGACCCGGGCCGGCGCCCGGCCTGTCTCCCGCCGGTTGCCGAGCCGCGCCCAGGCCCGGCCCTCCTGTGCGGTCGCTTGGATCAGCGCCGAGCCACCCACGGGCCCACGGACTGCGCCTGATCTACTCGTCCAGCGGCTGTTCCAGAACACGATCGGCGCGCTGGAGATGTATGCCGTCTATTTGGGTGATCAACTCGGCTATTACCGGGCGATGGCCGGCGGCGACTGGCTCACCGCCGACGAGCTCGCCGAGCGGACCGGCACCGATGCCCGCTACGGCGAGGAATGGCTGAGCCACCAGGCGGTACGCGAGATCGTCGACGTCGAGGACCTCCAGGCCCAGCCCCGCCGCTGCCCTGCGGGCCGGAGGGCCGGGCTGAGGCGAATCGGCCGGTGTTCGTGAACCTGCTCGGCAAGCAGTGGCTGCCGTCGATCCCGCAGATCGACCGGCGGCTGCGGGCGCCCGGCGCACGTATCGCCGACGTCGCCTGCGGCACCGGCTGGTCCAGCATCGCCATGGCGCAGGCCTACCCGGGAGCGTCGGTGGACGGCGTAGACCTGGACGGCGACGCGATCGAGGAGGCGAAGCGTCACGCGCGGGACGCCGGCGTCGCGGACCGGGTGCGTTTCGAGGCGCGCGACGCGGCCGGCCTCGGCGGCGAGCACCGCTACGACGTGGTGACCGTCATCGAGGCGTTGCACGACATGGCCCAACCGGTGGCGACGTTGCGAACGGCCCGCGGGCTTCTGGCCGACGGCGCGACCGTGCTGGTCGTCGACTCCGCGTCCGGCGAGGACTTCACGGTTCCCGGCACGGAATACGAGCAGCTCGAGTACGGCTGGAGCCTCGTCACCTGCCTGGCGGACGCACGCGAGCCGGGCTCCGCCGCCACCGGCGCCGTCATGCGTCCGCCGACGCTGCGCCGCTACGCCGCCGAAGCCGGCTTCATCGGCGTCCGCGTGCTGCCGATCGAGACCCCTTATTGGCGGTTCTACGAGCTGACTCCTTGAGACTCCAGCAAGCGCGGCGACCCGGGCATGTGGGTCCAAAACCGCGAAAAGAATCATGGGGCAACCCGCTCTGTTCCGGTCAAGTAGGCTACGGCCGCTCGTCCCCCGAACCGCAAAATCGGAGCACAAATGGAACGCCTCCTCGATCCGCCAAACGGACAATCGCCGCAATACGGCGAGTTTGCCAGCGGAGGGGAATCGCCGGAGCAAAAGCCGGACAAGTCAGCCCCAGAACGCGACAACTCCACCACTGGGAATCCGCTCCAGCGGATCTATCCGGCGATTCGGCCCTGGCTGTTCGCCGCGGCCGTCGGGCTCGTCGTGCTGCTCGTCTACTGGGCCGCGGACGCGGCGAACTTCAACCCGTACTCCGGGCGCACCCAGTACGGCCTGCGCACCGCTCCGATCATCGTGGCCGCCCTGGCGGGCGGCGCCGTCTGGTGGGCCCGGCGGCGGGGACAGACCTGGGACTCCGACCTGCTGCCGGCCCTGTTCGGCGGCCTGGCCTCGCTGACCGTCCTGGTCGCCCTGCACGGCACCCCGTTCGACATCTACGGCCTGAACGGCGACCAGACGTTCCGCCAGGAACTGGTCACCCGCTTCGCGGACACGTGGCATCTCGACGACTACATGTACCGCGGACTCCCGGCCTACTACGCGCCGACGTATTTCTGGGTACTGGGCCGCGCCGCCGCGATCACCGGGGCCGAGCCCTGGCACATGATGAAGTACGGCACGATCGCCGTCGCATTCCTCATGCCGATCCTTTCGTACCTTCTCTGGCGCCGGATCGTCACTCCACGGGTCGCCGCGCTCATCGCCGCGGCTTCGCTCATCATTCCCTGGATCAGCGAGCCGTACGCCGCGATTGTGGTCGTCACCTTCCTCCCCTGGTGGCTTCAGGTGGGCCACGGATTGACGCGAAAGGGCCTGCGGCCGACGCACCCGGTGGTGCTCGGACTCATCGGCGCCGTGCTGTTCACGGAGTATTACTACTTCTTCTTCCTCGTGCCGTTCGTCTTTGTCCTGCAGTATTTCGAGGGGCGGCGGCGCGGCGCCTACAACTGGCGCGAGACCGGCCGCACCGCGCTCATCTTCGGCATCGCGGCGCTGGGGTCGGCCGTCTATTGGGCGCCGCTGCTGTGGAACATGTTGACCGCTCCCAACGTCGAGTCGCTCAACAACCGCTGGATCTCGCTGGGCTCCGGCCTGCTCGCGCTGCCGATGCTCGAGCCGTCGGTCTTCGGCGCGCTGTGCCTGATCGGCCTCGTCTTCCTGGTCGTGACGGCGAAGGAAGCACTCTCCCGGGCCATGCTGATCATCCTGGTCGCGCTGTACGTCTGGCAGGTCGCGGGCTTCCCGTTCATGGTCGTCGACAAGCCGCTGATGTCGTTCCGCATGCGCGAGCTGGTGCCGGTGCTGCTGCTCGCCGGGGCGGCGATGGCGGTCGTCCGAGCCTCGAAGTACGCGGTCAACCACATCTCGCGGGACGTGGTGTGGCGACTCGCCGCGACCGGCGGTCTCTTCCTGGCCATCTTCGCCGGCGACCGGTTCATCAGCGCGGTGCTGACCGACGCCCACTACGCCCACGACCAGACCTTGCCGAACGGCAAACTTCCGCCGTACCACACGCCGTCCGCGGTCGTGTTCAAGGCGCCACCCGAGCCGCTGACCAAGGTCATCGATGCCCAATACCGCGGCGAGGGCCACGCCGTCGTCCTCACCGACCGCAACGACGTGATGGCCTTGTATCCGTACTACGGCTTCGTCCAGTACAACGTGAACTACAGCCATCCCACGAGTCAGTTCCACCCCCGGCTCGATTTCCTGCGCGACCTGGCGACCGCGGCCGGCCCCCAGGACTTCGCCGACCGGACCGCCACCAATCCGTACGACAAGATCGACGCCATCGTGCTCAGCTACAAGGACAAGAACACGCTGCGCTTCAGGTTCCGTGACGACGATTTCCCGTTCGGTTCCAACTGGCACGAGATCTTCATTCCGAGGAAGCTGATCCAGCCGCAGTACTTCCAGATCACCGAGGTGAACGGCGTCATGGTCGCCGTCCGCCGCCCGCCGGCCTGACGCGCGAGGCGGCCGTGCGTTTCCGGCGAACGCACGGCCGCGTTCCGCCCCGGCTAGTCTCGCCTGCGTGTCGCCTGATCTGACCGAGCTGAGAGACCTGCTGACGCGACACGCCGGGCAGACCGCCCTGGACCGCGTCACGGTGCTGTCCTCGACGACACCGACCGAGCCGATGACCGGCCTGCTGAGCCCGACCCTCGTCGTGGTCGCCCAGGGTTCGAAGCGCACCACGATCGCCGAGCACGTGCTGACGTACGGGGCCGGGGATTTCCTGATCGCCTCGCTGGACCTGCCGGTCGTCGCGCACGTGGAACAGGCCAGCCGCTCAGCGCCGTACCTCGTGGTCGGTGTTCCGTTGCGCCCCGAGCTGATCGCCGAGCTGGTGCTGCACGTGCCTGCCCATGCTGTTCAGGAAGGCATCGGCTTCGCGGTCGGGCGCGTCACCGGCGACCTGCTCGACCCGCTCGTCCGGTTGCTCCGGCTGCTGGACCGGCCGGCCGACATCCCGGTGCTGGCCGCCGGCATCGAGCGCGAGCTGGTCTGGCGGCTGCTCACCGGTGATCGCCATGCAGGTCGAATACTCCCTGCTGGCCCGTACGCCGGAAGGCGAACTTGCTCCCGATGGCACAGGAGCGCGGCATCGGCGTGCTGCCCTGGGGCCCGCTGCGCGGCAGCCTGTTGTCCGGCAAGTGGTCCCGGGGGCGCCGCCGCCGAGACCACTCGCAGCTGGGTCCGGCCCACCGAGTCCGACTACGCCGTCATCGACGTCCTCGACGAGGTGGCCGCCGAGTCCGGCCACACTCCCGCCGCGGTCGCGCTCTCCTGGGTCCAGAACCGGCCGGCGATCACGTCCACCCTGATCGGCGCCCGCCGGCTCGACCAGCTCCGCGTCAACCTCGACGCCGTCGACGTCGCCCTGACCGCGGACCAGACCGCCCGCCTCGACGCGGTCTCCACCCCGGCGCTCAACTTCCCGGCGGACAACAACCGTACGCTGGCCCCGGACCTGGCCTTTGCCGGAGCAACCGTGGACGGAGCGTCGACCAAGGTGCCCGTGGCCCTGGCCGCCCTGCTCAATCGTTAAGGTCCCTTCCGGTTCCGAGATATTCATGCTTCCATATCTCCGGCCCTTATCTCAGAGCTTGAATTAACCAGGAGTGGCTTGTGAGCGAGATCAGCCGTCGTCAGCTGCTGGCCGGTGTCGCCGGTGCGACGATCCTGCCGGTGACCGGCGCGCTCGCCGGCGCCACACCCGCCGCGGCGGCTCTCCCGGCCTCAGTCCTGCCGTCCCGGGCCGACGTGCTCGCGGTCGCGCGGAGGGTCAACGACCAGTGGATCGGCGCGCACGGCGACCCGGGGAACAACCAGTGGGCACGGGCGACCTACTTCAGCGGGAACATGGCCCTCTATCGGACCACCGGCGAGGCGCGGTACCTGACGTACACCCAGCGGTGGGCGGAGCAGAACAACTACGCGATCAACAACGGCGTGGCCACGCGGCACGCGGACGACCACACCGCCGGGCAGGTCTATTACGACCTCAACGACATCGCGCCCGCGGCCGGCAAGGTCGCCGCGATCAACGAGTCGATCCGCCGGATGGTCCACGGCACGAGCCAGCCGGCCAAGGCGGACGACTGGTGGTGGGTCGACGCGCTGCACATGGCGATGCCGGTGTTCGTACGGGTGGCCCGGCAGACCGGCGACGACGCCTACCTGCAGAAGATGTTCGCGCTCTACACCCACACCAAGCGGACCCGGGCGCTCTACGACTACACCAACGAGCTGTGGTGGCGCGACGAGGGCGCCAAGGCGGCCCGGTCGCCTTCCGGCAAGCTGGTGTTCTGGTCCCGGGGGAACGGGTGGGCGCTGGCCGCGCACGCCAAAATCCTCAATCTCAACCCCGACCTGGGTACGCGGTGGGCCGAGTACCGCTACAACATCCAGGGTTTGGCGCGCTCGCTCGCGAAGGCCCAGCGCACGGACGGCCTCTTCAACGTGAACCTGATCGACCCGGGCCACTTCGGCGGCCCGGAGACGAGCGGGACCGCGTTCTTCGCGTTCGGGCTGGCCTACGGCATCCGCGCCGGGATCATCGACCGGGCGACCTACCTGCCGGTGATCGCCCGGGCCTGGAATGGAATGGTCGCCACGTCGGTGCACGCCGACGGGTTCCTCGGCTACGTCCAGGGTGTGGGCTACGCCCCCGAGTCCAGCCAGCCGGTCACCACGAACTCGACCGCCGACTTCGGGGTTGGCGGCTTCCTGCTGGCCGCCACCGAGGTGGCCAAGCTGACCACCTGACGGCCCTTATGCCACCGCAACAGGTCGCCGTCTTGAATAGGGCCCGTGAACCACAACCGCGCGCGCAGCGTCGTGCTCCTTGGCCTGGCGTTCCTCGGAGCGGCCGCCGCCGTGTTCGTCGTACGGCGGCCGCTCATGATGTCCGCTCCGAGGTGCATGGCCGGGCGGTGGCACGGCTGTTTCGACACGGAGAACGGCGTCCTGCTCATGACGTTGCTCGGGCTGCCGGCGGCCGCGCTGGTGGCCTGGGCCCTGGCGCGTAGCCGGCGCGCCACCGGCGGTTCGCCGGCCTGGCGGATGGCGCTGGCCGAGGTGGGCATGGTCTACGGGACGGTGCCCTTCGTCTGGATAACCCTGATGCCGGGCCCGGGTGCCGGCATCGTTCCCGGCCGGGTGAGCCTGGTGCCGCTTCGGGACCTGCTCACCATGGGGCCGCTCGGGATCGCCGGCAACCTGATGATCTTCGCAGCCCTGGGATTCTTCGCCCCGATGCGGTTCGCGGCGCTGGCGTCCGTACCGCGGATCCTGGCGCTCGGCGCGGGCTGCTCGATCCTGGTCGAGATCGCCCAGTACGTGCTGCAGCTCGATCGGGTGTCCTCCGTCGACGACGTCCTGGTCAACGCCGCCGGCGCCGCGCTGGCCGCGCTGGCATCACGTCGCTGGTGGAACACAACGGCGCGTTCTCAGATCGGCCTGCGAGCGACGTAGGTGTAGTAGCTGGAGCCGGCGAAGAACGTATTGTCCTGGGCTGCTCGGGCCTGGAAGGTCAGCCAGTCGTCGACGACGGTCTGCGGGAGAAGGCCCGATCGAGCCAACAACGGGCCGTACGATGCGGCCATAGCGGGCCAGAATCGACCGGAGCCGATGTTGGCGTAGACGGTGCCGGCCGCCTCGACAAGCTCCAGTCCCGCCGCGGGCAGCAGCCGCGGCATGTCGCGCATGACCCGGGGATTGGCGACGATGAGCTGTATCAACGCGTCCTCGACGGTCCTGGCCAGTACGGCGTCGGGATAGGCGAAGGTCAACGAGGCATAGTCACCGTCGAAGACCGCGACAGTTCCGCCCGGGCTGACCACCCGGCCGGCCTCGCGCAGAACCTGCAACGGATCGTCGAGGTGACTGACGACCGTTTGGAGCGTCACGATGTCGAACTCAGCGTCGCCATGGGGCAGGTGGTGCGCGTCGCCTCTCTGGTAGGTGACGTTGTCGGCAAGACCCTCATCCGCGGTGTGCCGCCGGGCAGCCTCGATCAACGCCGGGCTGTGATCGACGCCGACGATGGCGGCGTCCGGACGGGCCAGGCGCTTGAGGGCGCGGACCTCGATCCCGGTGCCGCAGCCGAGGGCCATGATCCGCCGGGCCTGGGCGAGGGGCAGGCGTCCGAAGTGGGCCTGGGAGACCCGGACGTAGCCCTCGTCGGTTCCGCGGAACTCCAGGCGGGCGGCGATGGCCTCCAACACGTCGGCGTCGGCGGTCGGGGCGAGGCGGAAGATGTCGCGGTCGGTCCGGACTGCGGGCGATGGTGCCATGCCCGCAATGCTCGGCGCGGGCGCCGCCACCCGCATCGTGCGGGGCGCCTTATTTTCCGCCCGCGAGGCCTTATGCCCCGGCGGTGGTCCGGCGACAATTGACCGCGTGCACCCAGCGCCGGGTCAGCTCGTGGGCCGTGCGGTCGAACTTGCCCGCCTGGAGATGGCGTTCGAGGCGGCGGTCATGGCCAGCGGGACCACCGTTCTCGTCACGGGCGAGGCCGGCATCGGCAAGACCCGGCTGGTGTCGGCGCTCGGTGAACGGGCCCGCCGCGCCGGCGCGGCCGTACTGACCGGCCGGTGCCTCGACCTGGTCGGCGCCGGCCTGCCGTACCTGGCCGTCATGGAGGCCCTGCGGGGGTCGACCGAATGGATCGAGGGCGCCCGTCCCGCATTCGTCGCCGAACGGCCGGCAAGTGACGGCAACGAGCCGGACGGCCAGCTGAGGCTGTTCGAGGATGTACGCGGATTCCTCGGTCGTCTCGCGACCACGACGCCAGTGGTATTGATCCTGGAAGACCTGCACTGGGCCGATACGTCGACGCTCGATCTCGCGGGTTATCTCGCCCATACGATCGGCGACTGCCGCATGCTGATCGTGGCCACCTGCCGCGATGACGAGACGCGGCTGGGCGATCCGCTCCCCCGCTTCGCGGCCTCGCTGGTCCGCGCGCAGTCCGCGATCCACGTGCCGCTCTTGCCCCTGTCCGGCGAGGAGACGACGGTGGTGATCGAGCAGGCGCGGGAACACCCGGTTTCGCGCGACGTGATCGAGTCCATCGTCGAGCGATCGGGCGGAAATCCTCTCTTTGCCGAGGAGCTGCTGGGGGCGGCCGAACGCGGCGAGGCGGAGCTGCCGCATCTGCTCCGCGACACGCTCCTGGCGCGTATCGAGCCGCTGGACGCGGACACCCACGCGGTGCTTCAGGTCGCCGCCGCGGTCGGCCGGGACGTGCCGTACGGCGTTCTCGCGGCCGTCGTATCCCTGCCCGAACCCCGGCTGCGAAGGGCGCTGCGACACGCCGTCGAACAACGCGTGCTCGTCGCCGACCAGCGATCCGGCACGTTCCGATTCCGGCACGCGCTACTCGCCGAGGCGGTCTACGCGGGGTTGATTCCCGGCGAACACGAGGAACTGCATGCCCGCATCGCCCGGGCCATCAGTCTGGATAGACCGACGCCGGCGGAGCTCGCACACCATTGGACGGCAGCCCGGCGGCCCGCGGAGGCCCTCCCGGCATCGATCCTGGCCGCTCGCGCCGCGGAAGAGTTGTCCGGACGGGCCGAGGCGCTCGCCCACCTCGAGCGTGCGCTTTCGCTGTGGCCGCTCGTGGAAAGAGCCGCAGATCTGGCCGGGATGTCTCTCGAGGCCGTGCTGAGGTGGGCGGCGGAATTGGCGAACATGATCGGCAGTGGCGTCCGAGCCGCGGAGCTCATCCGGCGCGCCATCGAGCTCCACCAGGACGGTGACGATCCCTTCGACCGGGCCGTCTTGTACGAGCGCCTAGGCATGTACTTGCTGCCCACCGGCGACCGGAATGGCGGACTGGCCGCGCTCGAACGTGCCGTCGAGCTCGTCCCGGAGCACCCGCCGTCGGATCACCGGGTCCGGGTGCTGGCGTCGCTGGGCCAGGCCATGACCCTCTCGTGGCGCTTCACCGAGGCACGGAGCGCCTGCGAGAACGCGATTGCGGCGGCGAAAGCGCTGGGTAACCCTCCGCCGGCGCAGGCCCTGGACATTCTGGGCAACGTCCTGTGTTACCTCGGCGAGGCCGACGAGGGCCTGAAGATCCTGACCGACGCGTGCGCCCGGGAACCGGGGGTGACGACGCCGCGGGATCTCGTGCGTCCGTATGTGTACCACTCCGACGCCTTGACCGCGCTCGGCCGGTTGAGCGATGCGGCCCAGGTGGCGCGCGACGGCCTCGCCCTCGCCCGCCGGCTCGGCGTGGAACGCGGCGCGGGAAACGTGCTCGCCGCCAACGCGGCCGAGGCGCTGCTGGGATTGGGCGACTGGACCGGCGCGGAAAACGTTCTCGCCGACGCGCTACGGTCCGGCGGCCATTTCTGGTCCTTCGGACCGCACTGCCGGCGGGCGCAACTGGCCATCGGGCGCGGCGAGACCGACTGTGCGCGGCGGCACCTCGAGGCCGGGTCGCAGGCCGCCGTGGAGCCGGAGGCCGCGCAGGACTACTACAGCCTCGTGGCCGAGCTGGCCCTGTGGGAGGGCGACCCGGAGGCCGCGGCCGCAGCGGTCGACAACGGCCTGGCCGCGGACACCGGATCGACTCCGCCGCCGTGCGGCGCCAGACTCAGCGCACTCGGCCTGCGAGCCGAGGCCGACCGCATTCAAGTAGCCGCCGCCCGACGCGATCGGGCCGTCGTCGAAACCGCGCGCCACCGGGCCGGGGCATTGCTCACCCGGGCCCGAAGCACGAAGGCCGCCTGGTCGCCCGACATCGCGGCCTGGCAGGCGGTCGCCGACGCAGAGCACAGCCGAGTCGAGCGGCAGGCCGATCCCGACCGGTGGCTCGCCGCCACGCGGGCATGGGATCGCCTCAACCGCCCATACCCCGCCGCCTACTGCCGCTGGCGGCTGGCCGAGGCGCTGCTTTCCACCGAACGCCCCGGCGCGGACTCGCGTCCACCGGCCCGCGAAGCCTTCCGGATCGCCGTGCGCCTGGGAGCCGAGCCGCTGCAACGCGAAGTCGGCCTCCTCGCGCAGCGGGCGCGCTTCGATCTCGATGAGCCGCTCGCGGCCGCATCACCCGATCGGTACGCGGGGCTCGGGCTCACTTCACGGGAAGGCGACGTGCTCGAACTGCTCGCACAGGGCTGCACCAACCGGCAGATCGCCGGCCGGCTCTTCATCAGCGCCAAGACTGCAAGCGTCCACGTGACCCACATTCTCGAAAAGCTGGGCGTATCCCGCCGTTTCGAGGCCGCCGCAATCGCCCAGCGCCTCCAAGACCCGTGGGGCTCAGGGGGCTCGGCCCCCTGAGCCAGCATGACCAGTGGCCCCGGTCCGCGCTTCCGCGCGAACACTGCGACTCAGGCTCGTTCAGAGATCGCGGCCGCCGCCGGAGTCTCCACGGGGCAGGCACACGACACCTTCAATCAGCTCCACCGGGCCGGTTTCCTGGCCCCGGAATCGAGGACATTGGAGCGGACCGATGACCTTCTCGACCTCTGGACGGCCGCATATTTGCCGGGACTTGGCCCGCGACTCGAACTCGCCAGATATCACGGTGACCCCTCTCGGCCCATCAGCGGAGCGGCTCCCGAGCGGCCCGTTTATCGCAGCGGCAAGTCGGCCAAGGGCAGCGGAGTGGTGCGCCCAGCAACGTTGACGGTCTATCTCACTGGTATTCGGAATTGCCCGAGGTGAACGCGTTCCTCTACGACACGGAGGAAGGCGTGGACATCCTGGTTCAGGAAGGCGCGGACTACTCAGTGGCCGCCGCCCGAGCCCTCGGGCGGGACATCGCCGAAGTCCTTGGCAGCCGCACAAGCGAGCTCACCCGAAGCTGGCCGGGCCCGCGAGCAGAGTCGCTCTACCTCGAAATGACCGCGACGGGCGCTCCCACCTGGCCTCGCTCCCCGAAACGCCGCAAGGAACTGGTCCAGGGAATGGAGCGCGGCCTCGGCCTCGACCCAGTCGGCTGAAGCGGGCGAAGATTTCGATGAGAGCGCGCGTCGGAGGGTTTCCTACTGGGTGAGCATGCGGTGGCAAGGTCGATCCGGCCCGGTGCCCTCAGGCCGGGGCCAGGCTTCTCTGCAGGGCCAGATCGTCGCTTCCGACGACTCGACACCCATGTCGTGCTGTGGTGGTTGGACGACGACCCCACTCGGCTGTGTGCAGCGGGCGCGCGCGGCAATACATCATTGAGCCTGTTCGCCGTGCGGTGTTGCCCGTCGACCATGGAGGCCCGCGATGCGTCAGTCCCCATCAAGCTACCTGGAGGACCCGGAGCTGAGGCGAGAAATCCGCTTCTGTGAAGCCGCTCCTGGAGTGCGTGTGGCATACGCGACGGTCGGTCACGGACCTGCACTCGTTGTGCCGTCGGGCTGGATCGGGCATCTCGAGTTGGTGTGGCGAGATCCTGCGGTCCGAGCGTTCTACGCCCCGCTCGCCGCGCGCCGAACCGTGATTTGTTACGACAAGCCGGGGTGCGGGCTGTCCGACGAGTGGCCGGGCCGGCCGACGCTCGACACCGACCTGACGGTGCTCCAGGCGGTTGTCGACCATCTGCAACTAGAACATTTCGACCTGCTCGGCATGTCGGTGGGCGCGCCCGTCTCGCTGGCATTTGCCGCACGCCGGCCGGCACGGGTCGGGCGCCTGGTCGTCTACGGTGGCTACGCCGACGGCCGGCTGATCGCATCGGCGGAGGTCCGTGCGGCGATGCTCGACCTGGTTCGTGCCCATTGGGGGCTCGGCTCGGACGTGCTTGCGAACATCTTCCTCCCCGATGGCAGTACGACGATGAAGGCACAATTCGCTGAGCTACAGCGCGGCTCCGCATCGGCGGAGGTTGCCTGTCAACTGCTGGCGCAGTGCTACGAGGTCCGGGTGGACGACCTGCTGGACCGCATCAGCACACCGACGCTGGTCCTGCACCGAGAGGCGGACCGTGCCATTCCGTACCGGCTGGGACGGGATCTCGCCGTCCGGATCGCCGGTGCCCGGCTGGTAACGCTCGCCGGCAGAAGCCACTTCCCCCATGCCGGCGACGCCCAATCCGTCGTCCGGGCAATCCTGGAGTTTCTCGGCGAGCCCGCGAGCCAACTGCTCCCGGCCTTGTCCGGCCGCGAGTCGAGCCCGCTCACCGCGCGGCAGTCACAGGTCGCGGCACTGATTGCGGAGGGCTTCACCAACCGTCAGATCGCCGAGCGGCTCGGGATCGAGGAGCGCTCGGCCGAGGGTCATGTGGAACGGATCCGCCGACGGCTCGGGGTTCCCTCCCGCGTGCAGGTCGCGGCGTGGTGGATCCACCAATCGCGGGGCGATGAGGTACCGCATTGAGGTACCGACTGGCGTACTTCTCCGCCTGACAGCCAGGTCGGCCTGGCCTAGCGTCGCCAGGACGACCCTGCCGACCGCGAAGGAGACCCACCATATGTCTGCGCCGGCTGAACTGTGTTTCGCGCAGCGCTTCCGCGGTCCACCCGGGGTAACCAACGGCGGCTTCGGCTGCGGATCGCTCGCTGCCCTGCTCGACAGCTCAGCCGATGTGACACTGCGCCGCCCGCTGCCGCTGGAGCGAGCGTTGACGGTTCGCCGGGACGGCGACGGCCTGGTTCTCAGCGACGGCGCCATGTTGCTCGCCGAGGCACGCCCGTCTGCGATCGACGTCGCGCTGGTGATGCCCGCCGACGTAACCGCCGCGCAGGCACGCGCCGCCGCCGGCACGGCGCGCTACTACGCGGACCCGGTGTTCCCGGAGTGTTTTGTCTGCGGGCCGGCCCGCGGTCCAGCCGATGGTTTGCGGATCTTCCCCGGACCGGTCCCCGGCAATGCGATGCACGCCGCACCTTGGACGCTCGACCCTTCGGTTGCCGGCCCGGATAGCCAAGCATGGCCCGAGGTGGTCTGGGCGGCGCTCGACTGCCCCAGTGGGGTCGCCGCCGCGGCGGCGGTCGAACTGCACGCCGACACCGCGGTCGTGCTCGGCCGGATGACGGCCAATGTAGCCGCGTTGCCCAACGCCGGTGACGAGTGCCGTGTGGTCGCCTGGCCACTCGGACACGAGGGTCGCAAACTCACCGCCGGCTCGGCGCTTCTCGGCCCGGACGGCCGCGTGCTAGCTGCGGCCAAGGCACTGTGGATCACGGTTCCGCGTCCCCTCGGCGCGGGTCGGGGGACGCGGCTACAGACGTACGGCCGGGGGATACCCGAATGACCATGAAACGCCGCGGCGTTGCGCTGACCCCGATGGAAACACGCCCCGACATCATCGTGCGGACCGCCCAACTCGCCGACGAACTGGGCTACGAGGTGTTCGCACTGCCCGAAGGCTGGGGATTGGACTCCACCGCCACAGCAACCGAAATCGCACTGCGCACGCGACGGATCACGGTCGTGTCCGCCATCCTCTCCATCTGGGGACGCACTCCGGGCACGCTCGCGATGACCGCCGCGACGCTCCATCGAATCTCGGGGGGTCGCTACATCCTCGGCCTCGGCGCCAGCACCAAAGCGCTCGTCGAGGGGTTCCACGATCTGCCCTTCGTCCATCCGGCCGCGAAACTGCGGGACGTCACCGCGAAGGTCCGCGCACTGCTGACGGGTGAACGTGCCCGGCTGGATCCCGCATCCACAGCGCGGCCGCTCCGCCTCGGCCAGCCGGCCGTACCGGATCTGCCGATCTGGCTCGCGGCGACCGGCGACCACACCGTCCAGGTTGCCGCCGAGTTGGCCGATGGCTGGTTTCCACTGTTCGTCGCGCGGGACCGGGTCGCCGGCCAGCGACCGGAACTCAACCGGGTACGCGCGGCCGCCGGCCTCTGGAAGACGCCACTCACCGTCGCCGCCGGTCCGATGACCGTCGCAGATGACGATGCCGACACCGCCCGATCGCTCGTGGCAAGCACCATAGCCTGGTACCTGTGCGCCATGGGCGACGTGTATGCCCAGGTGGTCGCCAAACAGGGCTACGGCGACGCTGTCCAGGCCATCCGCGCGGCGAACCCTCGTCCCAGCCCGGCACACGGCATCGTTCCCGGCAACGCTCAAATCGTCCTCGACCAGTTCACCGCGTACGGCACGCCCGATCAGGTCCGCGACAACTTGGAGCGCTGGGACAGTGCGGTCGACATACCGATGATCGGCCTCCCGCCTGGCCTCGGCTGGCCGGCCATCGAGACGACATTGCGGGCCGCCGCACCATGACCGTGATCCGGTGTCAGCGCCGCAACGCTTGACCGCCTTCCTCGCGCGCCGCGCCTGTCCACGTTCGCCTCCCTACAGCAACGGCGACGCGCGCCGCATGTCGCGGTCGCCAACCTTCCAGTCGCACTACGGACACCGTTCCCGCTGGTCAGCACGTGTCTCGCCTCCTAACGTTGTGCAGGAGTGATTGTGGGGTGACGGATATGTCTGGTCAACGAGGAATCGTCACCGCGTTGCCGATCACGCCGACAATGCCGCTCACGCCCACGCATGCCCAGGGTCTGACGGACGGCCGCCGGCTTCGACCGGACGCGGCCTCGGCTCGGATGCATTCCCGCGGGGTCATCGCATGACTGACGGGATACCGGGACGGGGTCAGTACACCGAGGAGGCACGACGGCACCGCCTGGACTGGCTGCGCGCACGCACCGGGGCAGAGCTACCGTCGCTCGACACCACCAGCCTCGATGCGCGGGCATTGACCGGCAATGTAGAGAATCTCGCAGGCTCAGTGGAGGTGCCGGTCGGGCTCGCCGGGCCGCTGCTGTTCACCGGCGACGCCGCCCGTGGCAGCGTGGTCGCGCCGCTGGCCACCACCGAGGGCGCACTTATCGCGTCGGCATCCCGGGGTGCCCGGGCCATCACCGCCGGCGGCGGCGTGACGACGAAAGTGCTTTCCCAGCGGATGATCCGGGCGCCGGCATTCGAATTCGCCGACATCGCCACTGCGGCGCGGTTCACCGACTGGCTGCGGGCGCACCGGCCCGACCTGGACGAGCAGGTCCGGCTCGCCTCCCGGTACGCGCGGCTGGTCGACGTCGACCCGTACCAGATCGGGCGGTACCTCCACGTACGGTTCGTGTTCGAGACCGCCGACGCCGCCGGGCAGAATATGACCACCGCGGCGACGTGGCAGATCTGCCGCTGGGTGCACGACACGCTGGCCGGCGACGACGGGCCGGCACCGATATGGATGCTGCTCGACGGCAATCTCAGCAGCGACAAGAAAGTCAGCGTGGCGTCCATGCTGGCCGGCCGCGGCACCCGGGTCGTCGCCGAGTGCCGGATCCCGGCGGACGTCGTCGGATCGGTCCTGAAGAGCACACCGGCGGCGATGGTGAAGGGGCACGTGACGTTGCTGCTCGGCGCTCAGCAGGCCGGCATCGTCGGGGCCGGCCTCAACGCCGTCAACATCATCGCCGGGTTGTTCGTGGCCACCGGGCAGGACATCGCCTGCGTACACGAGTCCGGGGTGTCGATCCTGTCGATGGAGAGGGACGGCGATGATCTGATCGCCACGTTGCTGCTGCCCGCCTTGGTCATCGGTACGGTGGGCGGGGGCACGTCGCTACCGCACCAGCGGCAGTGGCTGACCGCGCTGGGCTGTGCCGGCTCCGGCGGCGGCGCCCGGTTCGCGGAGATCGTCGCCGGGTTCGCCCTGGCGCTGGACCTGTCGACCACGGCGGCGCTGGTCAGCGGGCAGTTCGCGGACGCCCACCAGCGTCTCGGCCGATCACAGCAGGCGGACCGGCTGTAGACCACAGCAACCACCCAGTTGCTCGGACGCGGCCCTCCCAAAAAATCTTGAAGAGCGCTGTCGGAATCCGGTCGCTCCGTTCGAGGCCCAGGTAGAGACCTCGAACGAAGGAGAGAGCGATGACCGCGTACGCCACATCCGACTGCACCTCGGCCAATCGGATCACCAGGTCCCTGCTTGGCTACGGCGTTCTCGCCGGCCCGCTGTACCTCGGAGTCTCGCTGGCGCAGGCGCTCACGCGCGACGGCTTCGACCTCAGCAAGCACGCCTGGAGTCTCTTGGCCAACGGCGACCTGGGTTGGATCCAGATCATGAACTTCGTCGTCGCGGGCCTCGCGACCGTGGCGGCAGCCGTCGGGCTGCGTCGTGCGCTTGGTCGCCGGCTGGCGCCGACGTTGATCGCTGCCTATGGCGTCAGCCTCATCGGCGCCGGCATCTTCCGCGCCGACCCGGCGCAGGGCTTTCCGGCGGGTACTCCCGAGACGACACCGATCAGTTGGCACGGCGCGCTGCACTTCGTCGTCGGCGGCGTCGGCTTCTTCTGCCTCATCGCGGCCTGCTTCGTGCTGGCCGGCCACTTCCGGCGGGAGGGGCGGCGCGGGCTCGCCTGGTTCTCCCTCGCCACCGGGGTGGCCTTTCTGGCCGGATTCGCGGGCATCGCCAGCGGCTCACACGGGCCGACGACATTGGCATTCGTCGCCGCGGTAGGGCTCGTCTGGGCCTGGCTCGCCGCAGTCTGCATCCACTTCTACCGCGCCCTGGCGGATACGGCCGCCTGAATCACGACACCTGACACTGAAAGGATTCGCTCATGCGCTACCTGACTCTGCTCAAAGCGACCCAACCGGCGGGCCCACCGCCGCCCGAGCTGATGGAGGCCATCATGGCGCTCGGCGCCGAGGCGACCGCGTCCGGCGCTCTCCTCGACACCGCCGGACTGGCGCCGAGCGTCGCCGGTGCCAGGGTGGATGTCGTCGGCGGCAGGCTGAGCGTCACCGACGGGCCGTTCGCCGAGGCCAAGGAGACGATCAGCTACGCGCTCTACGAGGCGCGCTCCAAGGACGAGGCGGTCGAGTGGGCGTCCCGCTTCATGGGCCTGCACCGCGACCTGTGGGCGGGCTGGGAAGGCGAGACCGAGGTACTCAAGGTCATGGGTCCGGAGGATTTCGCGGGTCCCGCGTAGTCCGCCGATGAGGCAGGATCGGTAGCCGTGACGGCTACCGATCCTCGCCGCACGCTGGAGACCGTCTGGCGGATGGAATCCGCGCGGATCGTCGCCGCGCTGGCCCGGCTGGTGCGCGACGTCGGACTCGCGGAGGAACTCGCACAGGACACGCTCGTCATCGCGCTGGAACAGTGGCCCATCGGCGGGGTGCCGGACCATCCGGGTTCTTGGCTCATGGCCACGGCCAAACACCGGGCCGTCGACGCGTTGCGCAGGCAGGGCCGGTATCGGGAAAAGCTCCAACTCCTCGGCAACCAGACGCCTGACGCCGAGGAGCCGGACATCGCCGCGGCCATGGACGACTACGTCGGCGACGACCTGCTGCGGCTTGTCTTTGCCACCTGCCACCCGGTGCTGTCGACCGAGTCCCGGGTGGCCCTGACCCTGCGCCTGCTCGGCGGACTGACCACCGAGGAGATCGCCCGGGCCTACCTGGTGTCGGAGTCGACGGTCGGGCAGCGGATCACCCGTGCCAAGCGGACGCTGGCCGACAACCGGGTGCCGATCGAACTCCCGCCGCCGACCGAAGTGGCTCAGCGGCTGGCCTCGGTGCTCGAGGTGATCTACCTGATCTTCAACGAGGGGTACGCCGCGACGGCCGGCGACGACTGGATGCGGCCGACCCTCTGCGAGGAGGCGCTACGCCTCGGCCGCATCCTCGCCACGTTGGCGCCCGATGAGCCCGAGGTGCACGGGCTGGTCGCGCTGATGGAGCTCCAGGCGTCCCGGACCGCCGCTCGAACGGCGCCGGACGGTACCCCCATCCTGCTGCAGGACCAGGACAGGCGACGCTGGGACCGGTTGCTGATCCGCCGCGGGCTCGCGGCGCTCGCCGGGACCGAAGGCTCGTACGGCCCGTATGTCCTACAGGCCTCGATCGCGGCGTGCCACGCGCGCGCCGCCCATGCGGACGACACCGACTGGCGCCGGATCGCGGCGCTCTACGAGGTGCTCAACCACGTCTCGCCCTCTCCGGTGGTCGACCTCAACCGGGCGGTCGCCGTCGGCCACGCACACGGCCCGGCCCGTGGCCTGGAGATCGTCGACAGCCTGAACCTGCCCGGCTACCCGCTGTTGCCCGCCGTCCGCGGCGACCTCCTGGCAAAGCTGGGCCGCGCCGCGGAAGCCCGCAAGGAGTTCGAGCGCGCCGCCGCAATGACCCGGAACGCCCGCGAACGCGTCCTGTTCGAGGCGAGGGCCGCCGCACTGCGCTGATCTCACAGCCGGCGCCGAGATTGCGAAGTACGAGATCGGCGCCCTGATCACGTGACGTCGCGACCACCGCATCGTGGAGGTGCCGTCGGCTTACTTGGACCCGGCCGACCAGGAGGGAGCGTGCGTTGGATACTGCTGGCCGGTCCGCGTGGCACTGGACTAACCTCTTAGCTAAGGAGGTCAAGATGGCCGACGCACCTGCGCAGTTCAACATCCACGACGCGAAGACGAACCTTTCGCGGATCATCGAGCGCGTCGAGCACGGCGAAGAGATCATCATCAGCAGGTCCGGCACACCGGTCGCCAAGGTGATCCCTCTGAATCGCCGGGTCAACAGGGCTGGGCGAGGTAGCCTCGCCGGCCAACTCACCATGACCGATGACTGGGACTCCCCCGACGTGAACGAGGCCATTGCCCGAGACTTCGGGCTCGCTTGATGAGCCTGCTCCTCGATACCCACATCGTGCTGTGGTGGCTGTCAGACGACCCCGCGCTCGCCGCAGAGCTCAAGGATCGGCTGGACCACGAGCCGGACGTCTACGTCAGCGCCGCGACGATCTGGGAAGTAGCAATCAAGCAGTCGATCGGCAAGCTCAAGCCGGACGATCTCCCTGAGCGCGTACGCGACAGCGGCTTCCGTCATTTGGAGATCACCGCCGACCACGGCATCGCAGCGGCCAGGCTTCCCCTGCTGCACCGCGATCCATTCGACCGGATGCTGATCGCCCAGGCGAAGACAGAAGACTTGACACTGGTAACCCGCGACGCCGCAATCGCGAAGTACGACCTCGAAATCCTGAGGGCGTAGCACCCACCGCCAAACCGCAACGCCGCCCAGCGCAACCACGGCACCGCGGAGCGTCCGGTGGGCCTGCGGGTGGACGGCCGGGTCTTCGACGCCTGCTGCGGCACGGGCGCATCCGCGCTGCCGGCCGCGCACGTGGTGGCCGCCTCCGATCGGATGCCGTACTTCACCGCTGTGCAGCGGCAGGCTGGGTCAATGCTGGAGCCCCACCGGTGGGATGTCCAGGCCGGCCGTATCCGGCGGGGGTGGCCGGAGGCCGTCCATCAGGAGGCTCAGCAGGCGACTGGCATTGGCTTCGCGCTTCGGCCGGGGAGCGACGGTGAAGATGCCGATGAGGGCGGCGGCGATGTCTTCAGCGGTGACGTCGGGGCGGAGGTCACCCACCACGCGACCGGCGTCGAGGATCGTGGTGATGGCCGTCAGCAACTCGCTCCGGGTTTGGTCATGAGCGATCTCGCCCGACTGGATCATCGAAAGCAGCGTGCCGAGCATGCCGTTCTTGGCCGCGATCCAGTCCCCGAACAGATCCATCCAGCGCCGCATCGCTGCAGCCGGGGGCAGCTGGCCCAGCAGCTCATGGGCGCCGGCCGTGAGCCGCGCGACCTGGTCCCGGTAGACCGCGTCAACCAGCGACTCGCGGGTGGGAAAATGCCGGTAGAGCGTGGCGATGCCGACACCGGCCTCGCGGGCGATCGCGCGCATCGACGGCTCGATGTCGGCCGACATGAACACGCGGGTCGCCACCGCGAGCAGCTGTTCGCGGTTGCGCGTCGCGTCCGCTCGCGGCGCGCGGCTCTCCGTGCCAGTCAAAACGGATCACGCTCCGGTTGTGCTAGGTTCGTTCGTGCAAGCGGAGCATAGTCCGTTTCAGCGCTTTCCCTCGTACTCAGGGAGGCCAGCGAGCATGCATGAGTGGAGCGATCAGATGCCGGCGAGCACGAGCAGAGTGGTCCGGCTCGATTCATTCGGCGGCCCCGAAGTCCTGAACATCCGCGAGGTACCCACTCCACAGGCCGGCACAGGGGAGATCCGAGTGCGGGTCACCGCCGCCGGACTGAACCCGATGGACTGGATCATGACCGCCGACGCGGGCACCGCGGCCCGGTTCGGCTTGAGCCTGCCGGCCGGGTTCGGAACCGACTACGCGGGAGTGGTGGACCAGATCGGTGACGGGGTGACCGGGTTCGAGCCCGGCGACCGGGTATTCGGTGGCGCACTGTCTCGTGCGGTCGCCGACTTCGTGGTGGTAGACGCGGCCGGGGACATCGCGGCGAGCGAGGCCCATCGCACCCCCGACGGCGTCGACGACCGTACCGCCGCCTGCCTTGCGATAGCGGGCCGCACGGCGGCCGCCGCCCTCGCCGTTATCAACCCCGGCCCGGGCGACACGGTGCTGATCGGCGGCGCAGCGGGCGGTGTCGGGGTTTTCGCGGTCCAGTTGGCCCGGCTCGCGGGCGCGCGGGTGATCGGGACGGGATCGGCAACATCGTCCGATTTCCTTCGCGGCCTCGGGGCCGAGCCGGTCGCCTACGGCGACAGCCTGGCCGACCGGGTCCGGGCCCTCGCTGCCGGCCGTGTCACCGCCGCGATCGACCTGCACGGGACGGAGACAGTGCACGCCGCAAGGGAACTCGGCGTCCCAGACGGGCGCATCTGCACCATCGCCGCCCAGGTCGACCGGGTCACGCCGGCCAACGGCGCCAACGCCGCCCCCGGCGCCCTGGAAGAGATCGCCCGTCTGGTCGCGGTGGGCCGGCTCCGGGTGCCCATCGCGGCGAGCTTCCCGGCCGAGCAGATCCGCACCGCGGTCGAGCTCCAGGCCGGCCGGCACGTGCACGGCAAGGTCGTGATCGATCTCTAAATTCAGTGTCAACAGCGCGTCGCTGCCTTGGTCCGTTTCCGCGATCACCGCAACCACCGCAACGCGCAACCACCGCAACGCGCAACCACCGCACCGCGGGGCGTCCGGGGGCTCGGCCCCCGGAGCAGATATACCGGAACGGCCCCCGGTTCGCGCTTTCCGCGAACAGGGGGCCGCCACGCCGTGGAGGTGCCGGGAATCGAACCCGGGTCCTTCGTTGTTTCGTCAGGGCTTCTCCGAGCGCAGCTCACTATGCCTCTACTCGCCCCTACCGATCACGTGAGCAAGTCGGTATGACGGGGCCAGCCGTGTTTGATCTCGTCGCGCGGTCCTCACGACTGGGACCGGTTGACCAACCTCCTAGCTGATGCCGGAGATCTGGGACGGAGGTGCTCCCAGCCCGACAGACTCGCTACTCGCCTCAGGCGGCGAGAGCGAAGTCAGCGCGATTGTTATCGGCGCTTATAAGTTTCCGACGACCGATTCTCGAGACGACGTCGGCTTCCTCGGCTCGCTTCCCCTGTCTCCACGTACGAAGTCGAAACCAGTCACCCCCTGGTAATGATCCAACCCTGAAATCTTAGCTCACGCCGCACGTGCCGCCCACGACGGAGCAGCCGGACGGGCGGGCGTTGCCTCGTCCGCTCTTGCTGACCTGGTAGCCGAAGCTGGCCGACGCGCCGGGCGCCAGCGGGCCGCCGGTGAAGGTCAGGTTGTCGCCGCTCTGCGAGCCGCGGGCGTTCCACGTGCCGAGCAGGCGCAGGTTGTCCTGGTCGGAGTGCCTGACGGTGACGCTCCACGAGGCGACGGCGCGGCCGGTGTTCCGCACGCGCACCGTAGCGACGTACCCCTGCTCCCAGCTCGCCCCGAGACTCAGGGTGACCGAAAAGTTGGCCTTGGGCGGCGCCGGGGTGGTCTTGGAAGGCGTCGGCCGGGTCGTCTTCTCGGGGACGGGCGAACGCGACGTCGTCGTGGGCCGGGCCGACGTCCGCGATGGGGACGGCGACGGCGAGGAGGACGAGGGCGAGACCGATGGCGAGGAGGAGGTAGCGGAGAAAGCCGGCGAGATCGGCACCTGCGGCATCGACGGCAGCACGACCTTGGGCTGAAGCGTCGCTTCAGCCGGCCCGACGGCCCGCACGGCGATCCAGACCACCAGCATGACGAGTACGGCCGCGGCCGCGCTCAGAAAGATCCGGGCGGGACCGAGCGAACGCGCGGAGTGCTTTGCGGGCAAGCGGGCCACCCCTTCGGTGATCTAGGGCCGCCCGGCACAGTACCTGATCAGGACACACCTTTGTTACGTCGGCCCAACGCGCGCGTGATCTCGCGCTGGGCGTCGCGGGTGGCCAGGTCTTGGCGCTTGTCGTAGCTCTTCTTGCCGCGGGCCAGGGCGAGCTCGACTTTCGCGTACCCGTTGTGGAAGTAGACCTGGAGCGGCACCAGCGTGATGCCCTCGTCGCGCAGCTTGCCCTGGATTTTCCGGATCTCGTCGCGGTGCAGCAGCAGCTTGCGGACGCGCCTCGGCTCGTGGTTGGTCCAGGTGCCCTGCGTGTACTCGGGGATGTGCAGGGCGTGCAGGTAGATCTCGCCGTTGCTCTCGTGGCCGAACGCGTCGGTCAGCGACGCGCGGCCGGCCCGCAGCGACTTGACCTCGGTGCCGGTGAGCGCCATGCCGGCCTCGTAGGTGTCGAGGATGGCGTAGTCGTGGCGGGCCTTGCGGTTGGAAGCGACGACCTTGCGCCCCTGTTCGCGTGGCATTGCTCCCCTTGGAAGGTTGAATGGACAACCCTACAAGCGTACTAGCAGAGGCATGCGGGCAGATATCGCAGCGGGTTGCGCGGCACCCCGTCGAAGCGGGTCTCGAAGTGCAGGTGGTTGCCGGTCGACGCGCCCGTCGTCCCGACCCGCCCGATCACCTCGCCGCGCCGCACGTACTCCCCCACCCGTACGAGGATCGCCGACTGATGGCCGTAGCAGGTCTGGAAGCCGTAGCCGCCGATCTTCCCGTGGCTGATGCAGGTGTAGTTGCCGTAGCCGCCGTTCCACCCGGCCCGGATCACGTGTCCGGCCGCCGCCGCGTGGATCGGCGCGCCACCGGGCGCTGCGAAGTCCGTGCCGGCGTGCAGCTGCCACACCCGGTAGTACGGGTCGTATCGGTTGCCGTAGTCGCTCGATTTCCACCCGCGCACCGGCATGAGCAGCCGGCCGCCGCCGTACCGGCCGCCGCCGCCCGACTTGATCGAGTAGCCGCGCAGCGCCGCCCGGATCCGCTGCTCCTCCGCCAGTGCCGCCCGGTAACGGGCGAGCACGGCGCTGCGCTGGGCGTTGGCGAGGCGCAGCGCGGCCTGGCGGATCACCGTGAGGTGGACCAGCTCCTGCTGGGCGCGCACCGCGGCCGTCTGGGCGTTCTTCGCCGCCATCAGCTTGCCCTGGGCGATCGCCTCGGCGTCCTCGGCCTCCCGCTTGGCGAGCCCGGCCCGGTCCTGAGCGCTGCGAGCGACGCGGCGGGCCGCGATCAGCCGGTCGACGTCCTGCTGCTGAGTGCGCATGAGCTGGTCGACGAGGCTGAGCCGGTCCATGATGTCGGCCGGCCCGGTGGCCTCGACGAGCACGTTGATCCGCGAGAACGTGCTGCCCATGTAGGTGGCCTGGGCGATCTGGTCGACCCGTTCGCGCGCGTCGGTGAACTCGGCCTGCGCCTGCTCGTAGTCGCCCGCGATCTGCGCGTAGGCGGCCCGGGCGGCGTTGGCGCGGCGGCCGGCCGTGTTGGCCGCGGTGATGGCGGCGGCGACGGCGCCGCGGGAGGTGGCGACACGCCGCTGGGCGGCGGGCATCGCCGCGGTGGCGGCCTCGAGGCGGAGTGCGGCGGCTCGCGCCCGGCCGGTGGCGTTTTCGAGTACGGCCGAAGCACGGTCCACGGCCCGGGCGGCGCCGGCGGCGTCACCGGTGTCGGCGACCGCCGGGGACGGCACGACCGTCAGGCTCACTAAGCACGCACATATCGCCAGAAGGGTTCTATGTCGGCATTTGGACCACACGGGGAGTCAACCTACCCCCAACAACCGGGGATAACTGCCCAAATCGCCCAACGGCCGCGTTCCTGTAGTGGGAACGCGGCCGTTGCGTGATCAGCTCTGGGAGGTCAAACCTTGAGGTAGAAGCGGAGCGTGACCCACGCGGTGACCGCGCTGACCACCGCGCCGACGCCCGCCAACAGGGGCAACATCAGCCACACATTGCTGTTGTGCACCGGTGTCAGGATGCTCGTCAGCGCCTGAAGCTTGTGGTCGAGCAGCACCACCTTGCCGACGAACAGCACGATGAAGCCGAGGACCGCGCCGATGACGCCGGCCACCACCGCCTCGAGCACGAACGGCGCCTGGATGAACCAGTTGGACGCGCCGACGAGCTTCATGACCGCGACTTCTCGGCGCTTGCTGTACGCCGCCACCTGGATCGTGTTACCGACCAGGAGCAGCGCCGCGACAGCCATGAAGGCTGCCACCCCCAGCGCGCCGAATTGGAAGCCGTTGAAGATGTTGAACACCTTATCGAGCAGCGTGCGCTGGTCGATGATGTCCTGGATGCCCGGAAGGCTCTGCATCTGGTCGGAGAAGGTCTTGTACTGCTCCGGGTCCTTGAGCTTGACCCGGAACGACTCGGGCAGGCTGTTCGGGCCGACCGACTTCACGAAGTCGGGCGAGTCCGCCCAGAGCGCCTGGAAGCGCTCGAACGCCTGCTTCTGCGTCTCGTACTGCTTGTCGGCGACCAGCGGGTTGCTCGAGATGGCCTGGTCGATGGCCGACCGCTGCGCCTCGGTGACGTCCGGGCGCAGGAAGATGGAAACCTCGATCTCGCCGTAGTAGTAGTTCTTCATCTGGTCGACCTGCATGTACAGCAGCACACTGGCGCCCAGCATGAACAGCGAGACCGACATGGTGATGATCATGGCGACCGTCATCGTGACGTTCCGCCACAGGCCCACCAGGACCTCGTTGAGTACGTACTTCAAACGCATCGGGGGGTTCCTTCCGGGACTCCGCGTCCCGCGATTTCGGGGGTCGGGGATTCGGCAGCGGAGCCGCGGGCGTGCTCAGCCGTAAACGCCACGGGCCTGGTCACGGACGATTCGTCCGCTCTCGATCTCGATGACTCGGCGGCGCATCTGGTTGACGATGTTGGAGTCGTGCGTGACCATCACGACCGTCGTGCCGGTCCGGTTGATCCGGTCCAGCAGACGCATGATCTCGATCGAGGTGTCCGGGTCGAGGTTTCCGGTGGGCTCGTCGGCCAGCAGGATCAGGGGACGGTTGACGAAGGCCCGGGCCACGGCCACACGCTGCTGTTCACCACCGGAGAGCTCGTGCGGGTAACGGTGTTCCTTGCCGCCGAGACCGACCAGCTCGAGAACCTCGGGCACGACCCGGCGGGCCACGGCCTTGGTCTTGCCGATCACCTCGAGGGCGAAGGCGACATTCTCGTACGCGGTGCGGTTGGGGAGCAGGCGGAAGTCCTGGAACACGCACCCGATCGACCGGCGGAACTGTGGAACCTTCCACGACCTGAGCGTCGTCACGTCCTTGGTGTTCACCACGACCTTGCCGCGCGTAGGGGTGACCTCGTGCAGCAGAAGCTTGATGATCGTCGACTTGCCGGAACCGGAGGGGCCGATGAAGAAGACGAACTCACCCTTCTCAATGCCCACGCTCACGTCGTCCAGCGACGGGCGAGACGCCTTGGGGTACGTCTTCGTCACGTTCTCGAGCTGAATCACGGGACGGTAGTCTACGCGGTGTAACGAAATCGCCAAGTCCGGCGGGTACGCCAATCTGCACCGGCGGTGCCGGAACAGGCGTTTCAGAGGCCGGCGCCTGACCGAACGCTCAGGCGCCGTCGCCGTCCGTGGTGGATCTCGACTCAGCCGGCGACCTGGGTCTGCTTGCGCCAGCGGATCCCGGCCTCGATGAACTCGTCCAATTCGCCGTCGAACACCGCAGACGGGTTGCCCGTCTCCTGCTCGGTACGCAGATCCTTCACCATCTGATACGGGTGGAGGACGTACGAGCGCATCTGGTCGCCCCACGAGCCGGTGGTGTCGTGCTTGAGACCGGCGAGTTTGGCCTCTTCCTCCTGGCGCTTGCGCTCGAGCAGCCGGGCCTGCAGAACTCGCATAGCGGACGCTTTGTTCTGCAACTGGGACTTCTCGTTCTGACACGTCACCACGATCCCGGTGGGAACGTGCGTAAGCCGGACAGCACTGTCCGTAGTGTTGACGCTCTGTCCACCCGGCCCCGACGAGCGGTACACGTCGACGCGGATCTCGTTGTCGGGGATGTCGATGTGGTCGATCTCGGCGACCACCGGCATCACCTCGACGCCCGCGAAGCTCGTCTGGCGCCGGCCTTGGTTGTCGAACGGGCTGATCCGCACCAGCCGGTGGGTGCCGGACTCGACGCTGAGCGTGCCGTACGCGTAGGGCACCTTGACGGCGAAGGTCGCCGACTTGAGGCCGGCCTCCTCGGCGTACGACGTGTCGTAGACCTCGGTCGGGTAGCCGTGCCGCTCGGCCCAGCGCAGGTACATCCGCATGAGCATCTCGGCGAAGTCGGCCGCGTCCACACCGCCGGCGCCGGCCCGGATGGCCACGACGGCCTCCCGGGAGTCGTACTCGCCGGAGAGAAGGGTGCGGACCTCCATCTCCTCGACCGCCTTGCCGAGCGCGACGATCTCGTCGCCCACCTCGGCGATCGAGGCCTCATCGCTCTCGGCCTCGGCCATCTCGAGCAGCAGGCCGGCGTCGTCCAGCCGGGAGCGCAGCCGCTCGAGCCGGCTGATCTCGCCAGAGATGTACGACAGCCGGCTGTTGACCTCCTGCGCGCGCGCCTGGTCGTCCCACAGGTCGGGCGCGGAGGCCTGTTCCTCGAGCTCAGCTTTGTCCCGGCGCAGCTTGTCGACGTCCAGGACGTTCTCGATGTTGCGCAGGGTGGCGTCTAACGCCTTGAGTCGCTCAGGAAAGTCGGCAGCGGTCACGACACCCAAGACTACGCCGCCCGGCCGGCGTTCCGGCCGGGCGGTGGGGTCCGCTCATCAATTCGCCGGTGCGGTCTTCAACCAGCTCAGCGCGGCCTTGTGATAAGCGACGGCGAACTCGAGGGCAGCGGAGCCGTACGCGTCGCCGTTCTTCTTCGCCTCCTTCGCCTGTTCCTTGGCCATCGCGAGCGCCTCGGAGTGGTACTCGCTGGCTTCGGTGTAGAGCGACTTCAGCTGGCCGCCGGAGTGCTGCTCGCCGAAAGCGACACGTAGGGCGACGGGGTTACGCAGTGCGTCGCGGCCGGGGGCCTCGGCGAGCCACCGGCTGAAGGCGCGCTTGCCGGAGGCGGTGATGGCATAGGGCTGGCTGGAACGGGGTCCGGGCTTGCCGAGTCGGACGTACCCCATATCGGCAAGAACCGGCAATTCGCGGTAGACCTGGCTCCGCGTCATCGACCAGTAGGGCCCGAGGCGGCGTTCGGCAGCCGCCATGAGCTGTCCGCCGGTCATCGGCCCCTCGTGAAGCAGGCCGAGCAGAGCGGCAGCCGTGGGATTGATTTGAGTGTCGGGCATGCCTTCTAAGCTGCCACTTTGTCGCGCCCACGTCCAGGATTTCGCCCGATCCGTCCAGTTTGCGTCTCCACAAACGACTGTCCCGCACAGACAGTCCGACCACGAGGGTCGAGACGGCGCGTTTATCGGGCACGCAGAGGTCTGACCAGCTAAAATGGCGCAAGCAAACCGGTCAGACGGCGATGCCGGGCAGCAACCACCCAAAAAGGGACGAGCCGCCGCGCCCAAAGGGCGCGACGCCTCCTAAATGCACACGATCACGCCAAAGAGCGCCGGCGCTCAGCCCATGTGGGGGTAGCGCCACGACACCGGCGCTTCGAAGGTCTCCTTGATCGTGCGTGGAGAGACCCACCGCACGAGGTTCAGCGCCGAGCCGGCCTTGTCGTTGGTGCCGCTCCCGCGGGCCCCGCCGAACGGCTGCTGACCGACCACCGCGCCGGTCGGCTTGTCGTTGATGTAGAAGTTGCCCGCCGTGAAGCGCAGCGCCTCCTGAGCCCGATCGATCACGGCACGGTCGGTAGCGAAGATCGATCCGGTGAGCGCGTATTCCGACACGACGTCCGCCTGCGCCATCACCGCCGCGAGGTCGTCGTCGGCGTAGACGTGCACGGCCAGGATCGGGCCGAAGTACTCCGTCCGGAACACCTCATGGGACGGATCGGTGCACTCGACCAGCGTCGGCGCCACGAACCAGCCCTCCGAGTCGTCGGCCGTCCCGCCGGCCACGACCGTGCACGACGCGCTGTTCTTGATGCGGTCGAGCGCGCCGGCCAGCTTCGCGAACGACCGGCCGTCGATCACGGCGCCGCCGAACACGGAAAGGTCGCTCACGTCGCCGTACGCGATGGAAGAGACCGAAGCCGCAAGCCGGTCGCGAAGGCCGCCACCCTCCCAGAGACTCCGCGGGACGTAGGCCCGCGACGCCGCGCTGCACTTCTGGCCCTGATATTCGAAGGCGCCGCGCACGAGCGCGGTGTGCAGCGCCTCGACGTCGGCGCTGGCGTGTGCGAAGACGAAGTCCTTGCCCCCGGTCTCGCCGACCAGCCTCGGGTACGACCGGAAGTGGTCGATGTTCGCGCCGACCTCGCGCCACAGGTGACGGAACGTCGCCGTCGAGCCGGTGAAGTGGATGCCGGCCAGGTCGCGATCGGCGAGCGCCACCTCGGAGACCGCGAGGCCGTCCCCGGTCACCATGTTGATCACACCGGGCGGCAGGCCGGCCGCCTCGAACAGGCGCATCGTGAAGTGCGCCGCGAACTGCTGCGTCGGCGACGGCTTCCACACCACGGTGTTGCCCATGAGTGCCGGCGCCGTCGGAAGGTTGCCGGCGATCGCGGTGAAGTTGAACGGGGTGATCGCGTAGACGAAGCCCTCGAGCGGGCGGTGGTCGAACCGGTTCCAGACACCGGGCGATGACTGCGGCTGCTCGCTCAGCAGGCGCTCGCCGAACGCCACGTTGAACCGCAGGAAGTCGATCAGTTCGCAGGCCGCGTCGATCTCCGCCTGGTAGCAGGACTTCGACTGGCCCAGGATCGTCGCCGCGTTCAGCGTGTCGCGCCAGCTGCCGGCCAGCAGTTCGGCCGCGCGCAGAAAGACGGCGGCCCGCTCGGCGAACGGGAGCGCGCGCCAGGCTGGGGCGGCTTGCTTGGCTGCTTCGATCGCTTTCGCGGCATCTTCACGCGTGGCATTGGCGGTCGTGCCGAGCAACTCCCGGCGGTGATGTGGCTGGACAACGTCGATCGCCGGGCCCGAGGCCATGCGCTGCGCGCCGCCGATCGTCATGGTCAGGTCGGGCCGGGCGTTGCGGAGATCGGCGATCCGCGCCTCCAGCGAGGCCCTCTCCGGGCTGCCGGGCCGATATTCGCGTACGGGTTCGTTGCGGGGGGTGGGCACGGCGAGCTGGGCGTCCATCAGGGGCACTCCTCGACATGGTGGTCTGCTGAGTAGAACCGGGCCGCGGGGTCGCCGGGGCCGGAATCCCCATCCTCGCACCGCTTCCGGCCCGCGCAGACTTCCCGCGTACCCTGTGCCACATGAGTGCCCAGGACACGACTCCGGACGCCGAGCGCCCCTCGCCGTACGGTCTCCTCCTCGCGCTCGCCGCGCTGATCTGGATGGCCGCCATGCTCTGGTCGGCGCGCGCCACCATCACCGGCCGGGCCGACGCCGAGATGGAGGTGACCTCGACGGCCTACGCGCTGCCGGGCGCCGTCACCGCGTCACTGGCCGCCGGCGCCGCCGTCGCGCTCGCCCTGATCACGCTGATCACCCGCCGCCGCGACCTGGGATCCACCCTGCGCTTCGCGGTCGCCACCGGCACGGGCCTGGTGCTCGGCCTGCTCGGCGCCATCACCATCATCACGATCAACACCGAGGGCTGGATCTACGCGGTCGTCGGCGGCACGATCGCCGCGGCCGCCACGATCGGCGGGGCGCTGGCCGGCTTCCGCCAGCCGCGGGTGCTGGCCGCGGCCTGCTGGGCGGCGATCGGGGTGTTCCTGGTCGGCTTCGTGCTCAACTTCTTCCAGAATCCGGTGCTGCGGGCGCTCGGCTCCGGCGACTCCCAGGCGTCACAGACAAATGCGGCGCAGTGGTTCACCTTCCTCCAGTCGTTTCTGTCCGGCCTGGCGGCTGGCTTCATCGCGTACGGGGTATTGCGGCGCACCCGCCGCCGCACAACGGCCGGCGACGTGGCCTGGCCGATGTACGCGCTGGCCGGTGGCGGTCCCGGCCTGCTGCTGGTCGTCGGCGAGGGCCTGACCCGGACGGCGGGTTCACGGGTGCTGGAACTGGCCGGCAAGGTCAGCGAGCTCGAGCTCACGGTGCAGCAGATGTTGAGCGGCGCCCGCTTCAACAGCGCGCTGATCGTCCTCTTCGTCGGCGCGATCAGCGCGACGGTCGCCGTGGGCCGCACGATCCGCCCGGCCACCACCGACGAGGCCGCGGAGGTGCCCGAGCCGGCGCCCAAGACGAAGGCCGCGCCCGCCACGAAGGCCGCGCCGAAGGCGAAGCCCGCGGCAAAGGTGAAGGCCGAGCACGACGCCGAGGCCGAGTCGTCCGCCAGCGCCACCTCCGCCGCCGGCGAGTAGGCGGCGCGGCTCCGCTCAGGCCAGGTCGTCGAGTTCGGAGACCGCGTACCACTCCAGCTCGTGGTCCTCGGCGCCGTCGACGGTGAACTGCGCGTCGGGGTCGCCGGCCTGCGCCTCCTCGACCACATCGGCCGCCGCGCCCACCTGTTCGGCCGCGTCCGGGCTGTCCACGTGGATCGACGCCACCTCGGTGAGCGACACCGGCTGCGGCAGCCGCACCGTGCTGGACCCGAGCTCGACGTCCTCGCGCACCAATGAGGTGGCCGGCACGTCGGCCGAAACCACGACCCGCCGGCGCGGCGCCTCCGGATCGTGCCGCAACAAGTGGAGAGCGCCCTGCGCGGCGCGGGTGAACGCCACGTACTCCAGCTCTTCCTCGTCGCCCTCCGCATACCACTCGCGGAGCGCCGGGGTGACCGCGTGCGCGACCATTCCGTCGCCGCCCAGCTTCCCGGAGGCACGCAGGGCCACGAGCATCGGCACGGTGGCCGGTACGTAGACCCGGACCAGCTCGGTGATCGGCACGTCTCCTCCTGCGGTTCAGACCGTCCCCGTAGTACACCGCTGCCGCGGCGCTAGGAAGGCCCATTCCACCAGTCGTGTCCGGATCGTGCCGCGCCGGGGTTTCAGCAGCCGCAGGCCGGTCCCTCCGCTCCCGCCAACGAGATCAAACCCGCTCCCACCGCCGCCGAGGTCAGCTTCGCTCCCGCCGTGGCCGGCTTCGCACCTGCCGTGGCCGGCTTCGCACCTGCCGTGGCCGGCTTCGCACCTGCCGTGGCCGGCTTCGCACCTGCCGTGGCCGGCGAGGGCCCGGCGACGGGCACGGTGAGCGGGTCGGCGTCGGCCACGACGTCGCCCTCACGCGTACGCAGCGGCAGCCCCTCCCGAACCCAGTACTCGACCCCGCCGATCATCTCCTTCACCGAGTAACCGGCGAGCGCGAGGGCGAGAGCCGCCCGGGTCGACCCGTTGCACCCCGGCCCCCAGCAGTAGGTGACCACCGGCGTCGCCGGGTCGAGCAGCTCACCGGCCCGCGCCATGATCTCGGCCGTCGGCAGGTGCACGGCCCCCGGAATGTGCCCCTGCTCCCACGCCACCCGGCTCCGCGTGTCGATCAGCACGAACCCCGGCGTCGCCTCGAGCAGCCCGGCCCGCACGTCGGAGACGTCGGTCTGGAACTCGAGCCGGGCCGCGAAGAAAGCCGCCGCCCGCGAGGGTTCGCTCGGCGTGGCCGGACCCACGTTTTCGCTGGTGAATGCGGAAGTGATCGTCATGCCGAAAACGCTACGAGCGCTTCACGGTGCGGAACATGCACATTCCACGGCACCACCCGGGGATTGCCGAGGAAAGCCCGGTACATTGCCGCCATGACCGTGGACTTCCCCCTGGACCGCACGGATTGGCGACTCCTCGCCGAGCTGCAGCGCGACGGCCGGGCCTCGTTCGCCGAGCTGGCCCGGGCCGTCTCCATGTCCGCGAGCGCCGTGGCCGAGCGGATCCGCCGCCTCGAGGAGTCCGGCGTGATCGCCGGGTACCAGGCCACCATCAACCCCGAGCGGATCGGCCTGACCGTCATGGCCTTCGTCCGCCTGCGCTACCCCACCGGCAACTACCGCCCCTTCCACGCCATGCTCGACACCACCCCCGAGATCGTCGAGGCCCACCACGTCACCGGCGAGGACTGCTTCGTCCTCAAGGTCCTGGTCCGCTCGATGCGCCACCTCGAGGAGGTGACCGGCCGCATCGCCGGCCTCGGCCCGGTGACCACGAGCGTCGTCTACTCCAGCCCGCTCGCCACCCGCTCGATAGCCGAGCCCACCCATCCCCAACCGACCCAGCCCGCCCAGCCGCAGCCGGCCCAGCCGCAGCCGGCCCAGCCACAGCCCGTCCAGCCACAGCCCGTCCAGCCGCAGCCCGCCCAGCCGCAGCCCGCCCAGCCGCAGCCCGCCCAGCCGCAGCCCGCCCAGCAGTAGCCCGTCCAGCAGTAGCCCGTCCAGCAGTAGCCGGGCCGGCCCCAGCCAACCCGGCCCCGGGGACGCGGACGCAGGCCCGGGACGCCCGCCGTCTCCACTGCGCGGCGGACGCCCCGGGGGTCGGTAGCGCTAGATGAGGCGCAGGATCGTCGCGCACCAGCTCTGCTGATGCAGCTCGAGCCGCAGCGCCATCGCCCACGTGCGCTCCCCCGTAACCAGCGCCACCGCGGCCTCCACCGCTCCCGGGCGCGGCTCGCACATCCGCAGTTGTATCACCGCCACCGGCGCCGGCCGCCGCCCCGGCCTGCGCCCCGGGCCCTGGGCGGCCCGTCGCAACTGGGCCACCCGCCGAGCCCCGATCAGCCCCTGCGCGACCACCGCCGACGCGTCGGCCGGGACAGCGAGACGCCGCAGGTGCGCCGGCGGCCGATGCCCGTTGAGCACCTCGACGCACATGCGCACGAAGCGATGCACCGCAAGCTTGGCGTCATGCGAGGCCCCCGCCACGATCACCGGCCGTCGAGCCGGCGGCCCCGAAGCCGGCCCTGACGAAGGCCCAGAGGGCCCAGAGGGAGGCCCAGAGGGAGGCCCAGAGGAAAGCGCTGATGGAGGCCCCGAAGGCCCCGAAGAACGCCGGAGTGCCGCCGCCGACCAGTCAAGCGCAAGCTGATGTGCGGAGACCCACGCCATGGGCTCAATCTCGTCGTCGAAGGGCGGCTCGCACGGCGGAACCGGACGAAAACTGATCGAGGGCCGCGGCCCGCCCGGAGCGATCTCAACAGTCCGCCTCATCCCGCACCCCATCCCGTCCGGACGCTTGATCGTTGCGTTTGCCTACGTTTGCCTACGACAGCCATTGTCGCGAGGGCGTGACGGAGCGTCAACGCGCGGCTCCAAGAGCACTACCGATGCGGGAAGAGGCCCAAACCGGGCGCTAGATCAGTCGAGCTCGCGGTCGGTGAGCGGGTTCACCCGGACCCACTCGGCGGTCTCCGCGTACTTCTGCTGGATGTACTCCTCCAGCTTGGAACGCTCCACCCGCCACTGACCGCGGCCACCGACCTTGATCGCGGGGAGCTCGCCGCTGCGGACCATGTGGTAGACCTGCGAATCGGACACGTTCAGTTCGGTCGCCACGTCCGACAGGAGCAGAAATCTGGGTTCCAACGCTGGCCACCTCCCTGTTGCGATCGGCTAAGTTTGCCACCGTTCGCCTTCGGCTGCTGAAACGCAAAACGGCCCGCCGGACAAGGCCGGCGGGCCGTGAAACGATCGGAAACAGACCGGGATCAGGCGGCCCCGGGCGCGCCGTGGCAGCGCTTGTACTTCTTGCCCGACCCGCAGTAGCAGGGGGCGTTCCGCGACGGTCCGCCCGACTCCCCGCCCTGCGCGGCCCCGCGGCCGCCGCGACGGTTCGGCGGCGTGTTCGCCGGGGAGGCCGGAACCGGCGACCCGCCGGGCCCGATGCCCAGGGCGGGCGCCTGCTGCTGGATCGTCGGCGATCCGTCGCCCGCCGCGCCGTCGATGGCCGGGGCGGTGTACTGGAGGTTCTGCGGGCGACGACCGCCGCCCAGCCCTTTGGCGCGCACCTCGACGCGGTCGGAGTCGGTCATGTTGTCGGCGCCCACCGCCGACAGCGGCATCGCCTTGCTCGGGTCGACGGTGACGGTGGGGGCCTCCTCGACCTGGACCTCGAGGTTGAAGACGAAGCCGACCGCCTCCTCCTTGATGCCCTCCATCATCTGGTTGAACATGTCGAAGCCCTCGCGCTGGTATTCCACCACCGGGTCGCGCTGGGCGTACGCCCGCAGGCTGATGCCCTCCTGGAGGTAGTCCATCTCGTACAGGTGCTCGCGCCACTTGCGGTCGATGACCGAGAGCAGCACCTGACGCTCGAGCTCGCGCACCGCGTCGGCGCCCAGTTCCTCCTCGCGGGCGGCGTAGGCCGCGGCCGCGTCGTCCTTGAGCTGCTGGGTGAGGAATTCCTGGTCGATGGTGTTCTTCTCGCCGCCGGCCTCCTCGAGGACGTCGTCGATGGTGAGGACGACCGGGTAGAGACGACGCAGGTTGGTCCAGAGCTGCTCGAGGTCCCAGTCCTCCGCGTAGCCGTCGGAGGTGGCGGCCAGCACGTAGTCGCCGACCACGTCGTCGATCATGGTCTTGACCTGGTCGTGCATGTCTTCGCCGTCGAGCACGCGCTTACGCTCGGCGTAGATGACCTGGCGCTGCTTGTTGAGCACCTCGTCGTACTTGAGGACGTTCTTGCGGATCTCGGCGTTCTGGCCCTCGATCTGGGTCTGCGCGCTGCGGATCTGCCGGGTCACCATCTTGGACTCGATCGGCACGTCCTCGGGGATGTTGAAGCGCTCCATGACGGCCTCGACCGCGCCGGCCCGGAACCGCTTCATCAGGTCGTCCTGCAGCGACAGGTAGAACCGGGACTCGCCCGGGTCGCCCTGCCGGCCGGAGCGCCCGCGCAGCTGGTTGTCGATGCGGCGGGAGTCGTGGCGCTCGGTGCCGAGCACGTAGAGCCCGCCGGCGTCGATGACCTCGGCGGCCTCCGCGTCGCAGGCCTCCTTCCACGACGGGAGGACCTCTTCGAGTGCCTTCGCGTACTCGTCGGGGCTCTCCACCGGGTCGAGCCCGCGCTGGTGCAGCTCGGCGGAGGCGAGGAACTCGGGGTTGCCGCCGAGCAGGATGTCGGTGCCACGGCCGGCCATGTTCGTCGCGACGGTGACGCCGCCCTTGCGGCCGGCCTGCGCGATGATCGTGGCTTCCTGGGCGTGGAACTTCGCGTTCAGCACGCTGTGCGGGATGCCGCGGCGGCGCAGCAGCGTCGACAGGATCTCGGAGTTCTCCACCGAGACCGTGCCGACCAGGACCGGCTGGCCGGTCGCGTGCCGCTCGGCGATGTCTTCGATGACCGCGTTGAACTTGGCCTTCTCGGTCTTGTAGATGACGTCCGGGTGGTCGATCCGGATCATCGGCCGGTGCGTCGGGATGCTCACGACGCCGACCTTGTAGACCGTGTTGAACTCGCCCGCCTCGGTCTGCGCCGTACCGGTCATGCCGCCCAGCTTCTCGTACAGCCGGAAGTAGTTCTGCAGGGTGATGGTCGCCAAGGTCTGGTTCTCCTGTTTGACCTCGACGCCCTCCTTCGCCTCGATGGCCTGGTGCATGCCCTCGTTGTAGCGGCGGCCGTGCAGGATGCGGCCGGTGAACTCGTCGACGATCAGGACCTCGCCGCCCTCGTTGACGATGTAGTCCTTGTCCCGCTTGTAGAGCTCCTTGGCCTTGATGGCGTTGTTCAGGTAGCCGACCAGCGGGGTGTTCACCGACTCGTACAGGTTTTCGATGCCGAGGCGGTCCTCCACCCGGGTGACGCCGCGCTCGGTGACCGCGATCGTGCGCTTGGCCTCGTCGACCTCGTAGTCGCCCTCGCCGTCCTTGCCCTTCTGGAGGCGGCTGACGATCGCGGCGAACTCCGCGTACCACCGGGCCGAGTGCTCGGCCGGGCCGGAGATGATCAGCGGGGTACGGGCCTCGTCGATCAGGATGGAGTCGACCTCGTCGACGATCGCGAAGTGGTGGCCGCGCTGGACCAGCTCGTCTTTCGACCACGCCATGTTGTCGCGCAGATAGTCGAAGCCGAACTCGTTGTTCGTGCCGTACGTGATGTCGCACCGGTACGCCGTCTGGTGCTCGACGGACGGCCGGTTGGGCAGGATCACACCCACGGTGAGGCCGAGGAACACGTGCACCCGCCCGACCCACTCGGCGTCGCGCTGGGCGAGGTAGTCGTTGACCGTGATGATGTGCACGCCCTTGCCGCTCAACGCGTTGAGGTAGGCCGGGAACACGCCGGTCAGGGTCTTGCCCTCACCGGTCTTCATCTCGGGGATGTTGCCGAAGTGCAGGGCGGCCCCACCCATCAGCTGTACGTCGTACGCCCGCTGGCCGAGCACCCGCTTGGCGCCCTCCCGGGCCACCGCGAACGCCTCGGGAAGCAGGGAGTCGAGGGACTCGCCGTCCGCGAAGCGCTCCTTGAACTGCTCGGTGCACTCACGCAACTCGTCGTCGGTCAGATCGACGTAGTCTTCCTCAATCGAGTTGACCGCGTCTGCGATCGCCTTGAGCCGGCGCACCATGCGGCCTTCGCCGGCGCGTAGGACCTTTTCCAAAATCGACACGGGTCAGCGCTCCCCTAGACAGTCTGCCGAACCATCGTAGGCACCCTCTCGCGGAACCTGTGACCCGAGCCTCGGGTTAACCGCACAATTGGTACGAAAGACGGCATCACGTTCGCTCACGGCGAAGCCATTCCGGCAGGATCATCCCGGAAAACGGCAACATCATCAGGAGGATTCTTGAGTCCCGCGGAGATCAACGGTACCGGGGTGCGTCTTAGGGCATATCACTCGGACGATGCCGAGGCGGTCGCCGTCGGATACGACGATCCGCTCAGCCACCGGTTCCTGCCGCCGCTGCCGTCGCCGTTCACGCTGGCGCACGCCGAGCGGTTCCTCAGCGAGGGCGTCGCCGCCATCTTCGCGGAGGGTGGCGCGGTCTACGCGATCGCCGACCCCGAGACCGACGACCTGCTCGGCGGGATCGGATTCGACAAGGTCGTGCCGAGTCGCGGACAGGCCGAGATCGGTTATTGGGTAGGGCCGTGGGCACGCGGCCGGGGTGTCGCCACGGCCGCCGTGCGCGCGCTGAGCGCGCACGCGCTCGGCGCCGGCCTCCAGCGCCTCGAGCTGCTCACGCACTGGGACAATCCGGCGAGCATGAGGGTCGCGCTCGCCGCCGGGTTTCAACGAGAGGGCGTACGCCGGGAGGCGCTGCCCAACCGCGACGGCGGGCGCGACGACCTGGTCGCGTTCGTCCGGCTGGCGGCCGACCCCAGCCTGCCCACCCCGCGGATTCTGCCCGATCTGCCCGGTGGAGAGCTCGCCGACGGCGTCATCACGCTGCGCCCCCTCGGGCCCGGGGATCAGCAGTTCCTGCAGGAGCTGCGCGGCCTGCCCGACGTGTGGCGCACCAGCGTGCCGGCCGAGCCACCGACCGCCGAGCAGATCCGGCGACGCTGCACGCGCTCGGCGGCGCACTGGCTCGAGGGCACCCGGGCCGACCTGGTGATCACGGACGCCGCGACCGGGGCGCCGGCCGGCGAGATCGGCCTCTTCTACCAGGAGCCCGCCACCGGCCAGGGCATGATCGGTTACAGCATGCTGCCGGCTTTCCGGGGACGCGGCTTCACGACCCGGGCGGCCCAGCTGCTGGCGCTGTGGGCGTTCGCCGAGACCGACATCGCCCGCCTCATCGCGGGCGCGCTGCCGACGAACGTGGGCTCGCAGCGGGTGCTGGAGAAGGCAGGATTCCACCGGGAGGCGTACCTACGGTCGCGCCTGCCCGGGCCGGACGGCACCCGCGAGGACGACATCCAGTACGTGCTCCTGGCCGAGGACCTCCTGGAAGGTCCCCGGCTTGACGGCTAGCAGGTCAGGCGGTTCCCTCTAGCGACAGAATTCCGTAGTCGTACCCGCGGCGCCGGTAGACGACGCTGGGCCGGCCGCTCTCCTTGTCGAGGAAGAGGTAGAAGTCGTGGCCGACGAGCTCCATCTGAAAGAGAGCGTCGTCGACGGTCATCGGGTCGGCGGGATGTTCCTTTTCCCGCACGATGCGCCACGGCTGGTCACCATCGTGTTCGACGAGGGAGGTGGCCACGGATGACGACTCCTCGGCCGGCGGGGCGGCTCGGGTGAGATCGGTGGGCAGACCGGCGGTGGCGGCTGCCACCGAGACGGGCGCGTGGCGCCCGCGGTGGACCCGGCGGCGGTCGGCCGAGCGGCGCAACCGTCCGTCGAGCTTGGTGATGGCGCAGTCCAGAGCGGCGTAGAAGTCCTTGGCGCAGGCCTCGGCGCGAACGACCGGGCCTCTCGTCATGACGGTGATCTCGACCCGCTGGCACGTGTCGGACTGGCGAGGGTTGCGTTCGTGGAAGAGCTCCACATCGGCCCTGATCAGCTTCTGGTCGTAACGCTCGACCTTGCTCAGCTTGTCGGCGACGTGCTCCCGGTAATGGTCGGGAACCTCTACGTTGCGGCCCTTGACGACAATGTCCACTCGTGACCTCCCCCAACGTTCCTGTTCTGCGGGCGCCCAACGACGGGGTGCCGGGGGCGCCGAACTGCGACGCGGTGTGCTGGTTACGGCGACGCCGGTGCCTCGAGCACCTTGCGTGACCGATCGCGAATGAGACGACTCCTTTCCCGGTGGCGGTACCACTGCGCACTCCCGGTGGGCGGGTAGGCGATGACGCTTACCCTCGTCACCAAGACGCTAACGTGCCGATGCTCCCGCGTCACCCCTCGTTTCGGATAGCTGATCGCCGAGCTTCCGCCTTTTCGGTACCGCCCGGCGATAATCGTGCGAAACCGCTCTCCGCAGTTGTGTGGCGGCCAGCACCGCAGCCCCTGCGACCTGCATGTCCGCCTCCTCGAGACGACGCCTCACCACGGCCAGCGTTGCCCCGGTCGTGACGATGTCGTCCACCACCACCAGCGTGCCTTCGATCGGCCGCGCGTGCCGGGAAAACCCGATTCGCCGGGAGCGGATTCGCAGCGAACTCTCAGCTGCCGCACGGCGTTCGGTGACGGTCAGTGAGGCGGAGTCCGGGCGGGGTAACGCTTCGAGCGGCCGGGCCATCCCAGCCTGCCAACCCGCCGCCCGCAGCCGCCGCACCGCCTGTCCGGCGAGGCGTGCCATGTGGTCGCCGTGCCGCTCGCGCACCGCCGCTGCGGTCGACGGAACCGGGATCAGCGTCACCGGGCGCCGGGCCGGAGCGAGCGCCGCCACCGCCGCGGCGAGCAGCGTTCCGAGCGGCGGGGCGAGCCGGTGCCGGCCCTTCTCCTTGTACGCGAGCAGGACGCCCCGCAGCGGCCCCTGATAAGCCCCCACAGCGACGCACGGTGGCAGACCCGGGCCGGGTGAGGCCGGCGCGGTCCGGAACGGCCGGAGGGCTTCCAGGACGGTCATGCAATCGCCGCAGACCCCGTGCCGCAGCGGGGCCCGCTCGGCCCCGCACCCGGCGCAGGCGGCCGGCAGCACGAGGTCGGCGAGATCGCCGAGCAGACCGAGCACGGTCAGTCGAGGAAGAAGGGCGCCGTCGGCGTGACGCCCGCCGCCGGGCTCGCGGGCGCGCCGGCCAGGTCGCCGACCTTGATCGGAGCCGGCTCGTTGAGCACGTCCCACGCGCCGCCGGCCGCCTCGTAGGACTCGGTGTCGGCGTTCTCCCCCCGGGTCCACGGGTTGGACGGGTACGCCGTGAGGTACGTGATCGCTTCCTTGCCGATGTCTTCCAGGCGGGTGTACGTGATCGCGCCGTCGACCGACACGTCGACGACCGCGTACCGCGGGGAGTCGTCACGCACGCCGGCCACCGCGAGGTACGTCTCGCTGCTCCAGGCCACCGCCGCGACGCTCGAGAGGTTCGGCGCGAGGACCTGCTCGGGCTCGCTCATCGTGGGAATGTCGCTGCCGGTGTCGAGGACCGCGCGGTAGAGCCGCCCACCGGCGACCAGGGCCACCCGGTAGCCGTCGGGGGCGACCGAGATCGAGTCGATCCGGCCCGGGTCGCGCTGCCACTCGACCGGCGCCGCCGACCCGTTCGGGCGGAAGCTGTACAGCTTGCCGTTCACGGTGATCAGGCCGATCGCGCCGTTCGCGTCGTTGTCGGCGGTGACCGCCCAGACCGGGCGCCCGAGCTTGCCGGAGACGCCGGGGACGTTCCGGAGGCCGGCCTGCTCGCCGGCGCGGGCCGAGGCCACCCGCAGCCTGGCGTTCTTGTTCGAGCCGACCACCACGGCCGCGAAGGTGTGCGTGCTGGAGGTGCTCATCGCGGCCGTCGAGATGCCCTTGTTCTCTTCCGGCTTGAGCACCGGAACCGGGCTGTCGGCCTGCGGCGTCTTCGCGAGCCGGCGGATGACGCCGTTGTAGACCACGAACCGCTCGGGCTCGACGGCCAGCCGGAATGCCGGGTTGCTGCTCCGGTAATCGAAGTCGGAGTAGCGCACCGCGTCCTGATGGCCGATCTTGAGCTCGAGGGTGAGCGGATCGGTGCCCTGCCGCAGCGACCACTGCAACTGCCGGCGCAATCGGTCTTGCGCCTTGGCATCACCGACCGGCACCGCCTGGGTGCTCAGGGTGACCGTGAGCGTGCCGTTGGTGGGCGCGGGCACGTTGTCGGGCGCTGTCGTGCCGATCGGCAGGCGTTGCGCCACGTCGGCGAGCCAACCGGCCGGGCCGTTCACCAGCCAGCTCAGGATCGTCGTGGGCTGTTGCGCGCTGGGCACGTCGCTCGGCATGTAGCGCAGGTCGGGGATCAGCGAGGTGTTGTCGTTGTTCCAGAAGTAGATCGTGCGGCGCTGGTAGAAATTGTCGAGCGCGTTGTCGGTGATCAGCAGCACCTTCGGGGCTTCGAGCACGAAGTAACCGGCCTGCCCGGCGACCGAGCCGACCCGCAAGGTGTACTCGGAAGTGGACGACGCGTCGGCGCTCGGCTGAAGCGCCCCGTTGTTCTTGAGCGTGCCGATCTGCTGCGCGCTGAAGGGGATCTCCGGGTCGCCCGGGGTGTAGAGCGGGTCGCCCTTGAGCCGGATCACCCGGACGTCGGGCCCGGCCGTCCAGCCGTCCTGCGCTTCCGGGGACATGAACGCCTTGACCCGGGCGACCGCGCCGTCCGGGTCGCCGGCCGCGGCCTCGAGGTAGTAACGCACCAGCTGGCGGGGGTCGGTCGCCGCCAAGCGCAGGTTTCGCACCCGGGAGACCTCATCGTCGCGGACGGCCCCGCCGGTCGGCCCGGCGCCGACCACGGTCACCTTGGTGTCGTCCGGGATGCCGCAGCCGCCCAGCAGCAGGGCGGCCACGGCGACGACGGTCAGCAGGCGCCGCATCACATCACCTCGGCGGAGTCGGTCTCGGCGAGCACTGGCGCCTCGATCACGGGTTCCCGGTCGCGCGGGATCAGCGGCAGCGGCGCGGACAGCAGCCGGTCGCCGGCCCGGACCGGCAGGGTGAGCCGGAACTGGGCGCCCTCGCCCGGCGCGCCCCACGCCTCGAGCCAGCCGCCGTGCAGCCGGGCGTCCTCGGCGCTGATCGACAGGCCGAGGCCGGTGCCGCCGGTCTGCCGGGCGCGGGACGGGTCGGCGCGCCAGAACCGGTTGAAGACCAGGCGCTCCTCCCCCGGCTTGAGGCCGATGCCGTGGTCGCGCACGGTCATCGCCACGGCGCCGTCGTCGGAGGCCAGGGTGATCTGCACCGGCCGGCCCTCGCCGTGCTCGACCGCGTTGCCCACCAGGTTGCGCAGCACCCGCTCGACCCGGCGCGGGTCGACCTCGGCGATCACCGGTGTCTCGGGCACGTTCAGCTCGATCGTCACGCCGACCCGGTCGGCGAGCCCGGTGAGCCGGTCGGAGACCCGCTGCACGATCGGGACCAGGTCGGCGTGTTCGGCGTCGAGCGCCGCGAAGCCGGCGTCGAAACGGCTGATCTCGAGCAGATCGGTGAGCAGGCTCTCGAACCGGTCGAGCTCGGCCTGCAGCAGCTCGGCGCTGCGCGCCACGGCCGGGTCGAACTCCTCGCGCTCCGAGAAGATCAGGTCGGCCGCCATGCGGACCGTGGTCAGCGGGGTGCGCAGCTCGTGCGACACGTCGGAGGTGAAGCGGCGCTGGAGGCGGGACATCTCCTCGAGGCGGACGATCTGGCGCTGGAGGTTGGCCGCCATCTGGTTGAACGACGCGGCGAGCAGGGCCAGGTCATCTTCGCCGTCGACCTTCATGCGCTGGTCGAGCAGGCCGGCCGAGAGCCGCTGGGCGGTGCGGGCGGCGCCGCGCACCGGGAGCACCACCAGCCGGGTGACCAGGCCGGCCACCACGCCGAGCAGGATGACCAGGGCCAGGCCGGTGACCAGCACCGTGGTGCGGATCTGGTTGGCCGCGCTGTCCTCGGTGGTCAGTGGGACGAGGTAGTAGAGCTCGACGTGACCGAAGCTGGTCCGCACGGGCGACCCGTACACCAGGAATTTGATCGTCCTGCCGCCGATCTCGGCGGTGCGGACCTGCTCGGCGACCTTGCCGTCCTGGGCGACGGCCTTGCGCAGGTCGTCGGTGATCAGCTGGTCGGTGTTCACCTTGGCCGAGGTGACCGGGTCGATGTCGGGGAAGTTGTCGGCGCGGATCGCGACGATCGAGCCGCCGGAATCGGCCGGGTCTCCGTCGGCGGCCAGCGAGCCGACCGTGGTGATGATGGTCGGCCCGAGCTTGCGGTCGCGCGCCTGGAAAAAGATGCTGAGCTGGGACGACGCGTACTTCACCTTGTTGTCCATCGACGAGGCGACTTCGTCTTGCGCCCGGTTGAGCAGGATCCGCGCGCTGTTCTGCGCCACGAAGAAGCCGAACGCGCCGACCAGCAGGCTCGAGGCGACCAGCGTGAGCGCCACGACGCGCAGCTGCAGCGACCGGCGCCACTGCCGGCGCGCGGGCGCCGACCAGTGCTCGAACCGGCGCCCGAGCACGCGCGAGTACCGCCGGAGCACCCGGAGGGTACGGCGGATGGGCATCGGGAGCCAGGCTGGAGCACGCATCTCGCGGCAAGGTTAACCGCTCGCGTCGATCACCCGGTGCCGGCCTTGTAGCCGACCCCCCGTACGGTCAGGATGATCTCGGGCCGCTCGGGGTCGGGCTCGATCTTTGCCCGCAGCCGCTGGACGTGCACGTTGACCAGACGGGTGTCGGCCGCGTGCCGGTAACCCCAGACCTGCTCGAGCAGCACCTCGCGGGTGAACACCTGCCGTGGCTTGCGGGCGAGCGCGACCAGCAGGTCGAACTCGAGCGGGGTCAGCTTGACCTCCTCGTCGTCGCGGTTCACGGTGTGTGCCGGGACGTCGATGGAGATCTGGTTGCCGGGCGGGCCGATGGTGAGCATCTCCGGCGCGGCGTCCTCGCCGCGGCGCAGCCGGGCGCGCATCCGCGCTACCAGTTCCTTGGGCTTGAACGGCTTGACCACGTAGTCGTCCGCGCCGGACTCGAGGCCCAGCACGACGTCCACCGTGTCGCTCTTGGCGGTGAGCATGACGATCGGGATGCCCGACTCGGCGCGGATGGCACGGGCCACGTCGATGCCGCTCATGCCGGGCAGCATCAGGTCGAGCAGGACGATGTCGGGCCGGCTTTCGCGGAACGCGGCCAGGGCGCGCTCGCCGTCGGCGACGAACGACGGCAGGAATCCCTCGCTCCGAAGGACGATGCCGAGCATCTCGGCCAACGCTGGGTCGTCATCGACGACGAGTACCCGGGCTCTCATGCGGTCCAATATTGCACTGTCCTCCCAGACCCCGCGTACCCTGGTGCCGATCTTGCTTCCCGGCAGCCTACGCGAAGAGCTGCCGTCCCCAGAAGTCGTCCGGCCCGGATACCCCCGGTGGGCAGGCGAACAGGCCGCTCGACACGTGCCGGACGTACTCGTTCATGGCGTCGTGACGGGCCAGATTGAGCTGGATCGGCACGAAATGCGTGCGTGGGTCGCGCTGGTACGCCATGAAGAACAACCCGGCGTTGAGCCGCCCGAGCCCGTCCGAACCGTCCACGAAGTTGTACCCGCGGCGCAGCAGTCGCGCGCCCTTGTTCGTGTCCGGATGCGCGAGCCGGACGTGCGCGTCCTCGGGGATCTGCGGATCGCCATCCCCTCTCTTGGCGACCAGGTCGATCTCGTCGAACTCCTTGGCCTGCCCGAGCGCCGCGCCCTCGCCCTTGGTACGCCCGATGATGTCCTCCTGCTCACCGAGCGAGGTACGGTCCCACGTCTCGATCATCATTCGGACCTTCCGGGTGACCAGGTACGAACCGCCGGTCATCCATTCCGGCCCGTCGCCCGGCCGTACCCAGAGGTGCTCCTTGAGCAGGTCGGTCTCCTCGGCCTTGAGGTTGGCGGTGCCGTCCTTGAAGCCGAACAGGTTGCGTGGCGTCGTCTGAGTGGTGGACGTCGACGACGTACGCCCGAAGCCCAGCTGCGACCAGCGGACGCTGACCACGCCCATGCCGATGCGGGCCAGGTTGCGGATCGCGTGCACCGCCACCTGCGGGTCGTTGGCGCAGGCCTGCACGCACAGGTCGCCGCCGGAGATGGCCGGGTCGATGGTGTCGCCCGGGAAATGCGGCAGGTCGGCGAGCGCGGCCGGCTTGCGGGCGGCCAGCCCGAAACGGTCCTTGCCGGACGCGTCGCGGAACAGGGTGGGCCCGAAGCCGACGGTCAGCGTGAGCCCGGAGGCCGGCAGGCCGATCGCCTCGCCGGTGTCGTCCGGCGGCGCCTCGAGGATGCCGGCGGCGGCGCCGATCGGGCCGGCGTCGTGCCCGGCCGTCATCCGGGCGGCGGCCGCGGTCCAGTCCTTGAGGAGCTGGACCAGCTGCTCGCGGTCCTTGGTGAGCACGTCGAACGCCACGAAGTGCAGCCGGTCCTGGGCCGGCGTGACGATGCCGGCCTGGACGGCGCCGTGGAACGCCACGGCATCGGAGACCACCGAACCGGACTCATCCGATTTATCGGAAGTGATGAGCGCCCCGCCCACGGCGGACAGGCCGGCGATCCCGGCCACCCCGGCGCCGGCGAGCCCGATGGCCCGCCGGCGGGAAACCTTGTTCTCGGCCATGGCTACTTCTGCGCGATCACGCCGGCGACCTTGCTGATCGGCTCGGCAACCGCGTTGATCACGTCCGAAAGGCCCTTCAGCTCGGCCTGGGTCAGCTGGTTCTGGAGCTTCCACCCGTCGCCGACGCGGTACTTCGCCAGCTCCTTGTCGACGTTGGCGAACCCGGTGTCGATATGCTTGACCAGCGCGGGATCGCGCTGCTCGAGCGCGGGCCGCAGCGCCGCGACGGCGGCCTGCGAGCCGTCCACGTTGGCCGCGAAGTCCCACAGGTCGGTGTGCGAGTAGCGGTCCTCCTCGCCGGTGATCTTGCCGGTGGCGACCTCGTCGAGGAGCTCCTTGGCGCCGTTGGCCAGCTGGAGCGGGGACAGCTTCTCGGCCTTGGCCTTGGTGGCGATCTCCTTGACGTCGGTCAGCAACTGGTCGGCGAGCGGGCCGTCCTTGCTGATGTCCTTGGCCACCCACAGGTCCTTCTCGATCTTGTGGAAGCCGGTGAAGGGCAGCTCGGCGGTGGCGTCGTCCTCGCGGCCGTCGATCTTCGGGTCGAGGTCGCCGAAGATCTCGGCCACCGGCTCGATGCGCTCGTAGTACGTCCGGGCGATCGGGAACAGCTGCTTGGACTTCTCGATGTCGCCGGCCTTCACCGCGGCCACGAAGTCGGTGGTCTTCTCGACCAGCGCCTCGCTCTGCGAGGTGATGTACCGGGTGTAGCTGTCGGTGGCCTGCGCCAGCAGGGCGTCCTCGGAGAGCGCCGGCGCCGAGCCCGCCACGGTCAGGTCGTTGCGGATGCCGGCGCCGACCATGCCCGGCTTGCAGGCGGTCTGGTACGTCCCGGCCGGCAGCTCGACGCGCAGCTCGCGGGAGAGGCCGGGGGTGATGTTCTCGACCTCGCCCATCACCCGGTCCCCCGCCGCGTACACGTAGAACTCGGTGACCTTGGAGCCCGAGTTGGCGACGGCGAAGACGTGGGTGCCGGCCTCGAGCTGGTTCTTGCCGACCTCGCACGCGGTGTCGGACGCCTTCACCGCGATCCGCCCGCCGCCGCCCGCGGCGGAGGAGTCCGACTTGTCGCTACAGGCCGCGACGGCGCTGACCGCGACGAGCGAAAGTATCAAGGGGGTGCGACGCACGGGGGTCTCCTAAGACTGTGCTGCGGGGGTAGGGGCGGGGGCCGGGGCAGGCTTGCGCACCGGCCAGAGGAAGAGCACGAGGACGGGCACGGTGTACGCGATCCACGCGATCACCTCGAGCACCGTCGGCTCGGGGGTGATGTTGAACATCCCGGCGAGCAGGGTGGCGTACCAGGTGGACGGGTCGAGCCAGCTCGCCGCGTGGTAAGCGATGTCGTTGCCGCCGGGCAGCACGGTGGCCTCCTGGAGGGCGTGCACGCCGTACTTGAAGATGCCGGCGGCGACCAGGATCAGCAGCACGCCGGTCCACTTGAAGAAGACGGTCAGGTTGACCCGGACCGCGGTCGCGTACATGAGGTAGCCGATCGCGACCGCGGTGGCGATGCCGCCGAGCAGCGCGAGCAGCGGGCCGCCGTCGAGGCTGGCGCCCTTCACGGCGGCGTAGAAGATCAGCGACGTCTCGAGACCCTCGCGGACCACCGCGAGGAAGGCCATGAAGCCGACCGCGAGCGAGCCGACGGCCAGCGCGTCCTGCAGCTTGTTGCGCAGGTCGCCGGCGATGCCGCGGGCGGCGCGGCGCATCCAGAAGATCATCCACGTGACGAAGCAGATCGCCGCGATCGACGTGACCGCCTCGAACAGCTCCTGCTGCTTGAAGTCCTGGAGCAGGGTGGTCTCGGTGTAGTTGAGCAGCCAGCCGAAGAGGACGGAGACCGCCACCGCGGCGGCCACGCCGATCCACACAAGCTTGAGCTTGTCCTTGCGCTCCGACTTGACCAGGAACGCGATGAGGATGCTGACCACCAGGGTGGCCTCCAACCCCTCGCGCAGGCCGATGAGGTAGGTGGCAAGCATGGAACTCCGCTCCGGTCCGGCCCCGCGTGCTTAGGAAAGGCGACCCTAACTAAGGCTAGGTTGGCCATACCTTAGCAAGACGGTCCTACGTTTTGCAGGGACCCCGGACACGAAGGAGGGCGGCCCCACAGGGGACCGCCCTTTCGTGGCGATGCGAGAGCTTCAGGCTCCGTGACGGTCGAACTCCCCCGCCCGGATCCCGGCGATGAACCCCGTCCACTCCGTGGCGGCGAAAGTGAGTACGGGACCGTCAACGTCCTTCGAGTCGCGCATCAGCACGGCCGCCGGAACGTTCGCCACCTCGACGCAGTGGCCGGCGGCCGCGCTTCGAGTGCTCTTACGCCAGGTGAGAGTGGCGTGCATGGCTGTCCCCTTCCAGGATGGATGCGCCTCCATTTCAGCTCACGGAGCCGACGCGCAGCGCAGCGCTTCCTCCCTTTCAGCGATGACCGTTCGGCTGTCTTCTGCCGACAAAGAGCGTTCTCGCAGGTCAGCGAGGGCGTCCCGATAGACCTCGACTTCGCCGGCTGTCACCCGGAAGAGACCGCCGATCAGCCCTTCGCTGTGCACGATCGGGCCGCGGGTGCCCGACGCGAACTCCAGCACCATGAACGACTCGCCCTGTCCGGCGTGCGCGCCCGCCGAGAACGGCAGGATCCGGATCTCGATGCCGGGCCGGCGGCCCATGTCCACCAGCTTCGCCAACTGGCGGCGCAGCACGCCGGCCCCGCCCACCCGGCGGTGCAGCACCGCCTCGTCCAGCACCATCAACAGCGTGGGCGGCGGTTCCCGGGTCAGCACCGCCTGCCGGGCCATCCGCAGCGCGAGCCGGCGGTGGATCACCGCCTCGTCACCGACGTCGGCGCCCACCTCGATCACCGCGCGGGCGTACTCGTCGGTCTGGAGCAGGCCCGGGACGACCTGGTTCTCCCACTCGCTGATCCAGACGGCCTCGGCCTCGAGGGCGACGAACTCGTCGTACGGGTCGGGGACGGACGAACGATAAGGGGTCCACCAGGCCCGGGCGCGGCCGCTGCGGGCCAGGCCTCGCAGGCGGTCGCGGTCCTCGACGGGTACGCCATAGATCGTCAGCAGGCGATCGAGGTCGTCCTCGCTGATCGAGGTGTGCGCGGTCTCTATCCGGGACACTTTCGACTCGGACCAGCCCAGCGCGGTGGCGACCCCGGCCGCACGCCGATCACCGCGAAGCCGGCGCAGTTCATTGCCAAGCTCGCGCCGCGCGGTGGAAGTCGGCCTCGCCACGCCAGTCACCATAGCCAAACATGAGTGGCTCTCTGCAACTTGCACTGCACACTATGCACTTGCACGCAGGTCAGGAGGCATGACGTAATGAACATGAACGACGGGATCACGGTGGCGGCAACCGCCGTGCGCCCGGAGAAAATCGAGCCCCCGTCCGGCGGGCGGACGGGGGTTCGATCCTTCAATAGCGATAGTGATCCGCCTTGTACGGGCCTTCGACCGCCACGCCGAGGTAGGCGGCCTGCTCCTTGGTCAGTTCGGTGAGGCGAACACCCAGGGCGCCGAGGTGCAGCCGGGCGACCTTCTCGTCCAGGTGCTTGGGCAGCACGTACACCCCGACCGGGTAGTCCCCGGTCTTGGTGAACAGCTCGATCTGCGCGATCGTCTGGTTCGAGAAGCTGTTGCTCATCACGAACGACGGGTGGCCGGTCGCGTTGCCCAGGTTCAGCAGGCGGCCCTCGGACAGCACGATGATCGAATGCCCGTCGGCGAACTTCCACTCGTCGACCTGCGGCTTGATCGTCACCCTGGTGACGTCGCCGCGGCGGGACAGCCCGGCCATGTCGATCTCGTTGTCGAAATGCCCGATGTTCCCGACGATCGCCTGGTGCTTCATCCGCGCCATGTGCTCGTGGGTGATCACGTCGAGGCAGCCGGTCGCCGTGACGAAGATGTCCGCGTATTCGACGACGTCGTCGATCGTCGCGACCTGGTAACCGTCCATCGCGGCCTGCAGCGCGCAGATCGGGTCCACCTCGGTCACGATCACCCGGGCGCCCTGCCCGCGCAGCGACTCGGCGCAGCCCTTGCCCACGTCGCCGTACCCGAAGACGACGGCGACCTTGCCGCCGATCAGCACGTCGGTGGCCCGGTTGATGCCGTCGATCAGCGAGTGCCGGCAGCCGTACTTGTTGTCGAACTTCGACTTGGTGACCGAGTCGTTCACGTTGATCGCCGGGAACAGCAGCGTGCCGTTCTGCTGCATCTCGTAGAGCCGGTGCACGCCGGTCGTGGTCTCTTCGGTGACGCCCTTGACGCCCGCCGCGACCCGCGTCCATCGCCGGTCGTCCTCGCTCAGGCTGCGTGCCAGCAGCGAAAGGATGACGGCGTACTCCTCGGAGTCGGCGGTGCCGGCCGACGGCGCCGCGCCCAGCTTCTCGAACTCGGCGCCCTTGTGCACCAGCAGGGTGGCGTCACCGCCGTCGTCGAGAATCATGTTGGGACCCTCGCCGTCCGGCCACAGCAGCACCTGCTCGGTGCACCACCAGTACTCCTCGAGCGACTCGCCCTTCCACGCGTAGACCGGCACACCCTGCGGCGTCTCCGGCGTCCCGTCCGGCCCCACGGCGATCGCCGCGGCCGCGTGGTCCTGCGTCGAGAAGATGTTGCAGGAGGCCCACCGCACCTGCGCGCCGAGCGCCGTCAGGGTCTCGATCAGCACCGCGGTCTGAATGGTCATGTGCAACGATCCGGTGATCCGGGCGCCCCGCAGCGGCCGGCTCGGCCCGTACTCCCTGCGTAGCGACATCAGGCCGGGCATCTCGTGCTCCGCCAGCTCGATCTCCTTGCGCCCGAACCCCGCAAGCGAGAGATCGGCAACCTTGAAGTCTCCCTCGGCAACGCTCATCGGCCGGCGCGGCGTGGTCATCGATCAGCTCCCGGTTCGTCGGATCGGTCATCACCCTCAATCTGCCACTCACGCTTCGCGCGGACACGAAATTCCATCGGATACGGGCGACACGCCGCCGACAACCGCAGCAGCGCCGCCCCCGGCGCTCCACGCGAGCCGGCTGCAACAGCGGCGAGTGCCGCGACCGCCGGGCTGACCTGCCGGGAGACCAACAGCGCCTGCCGGGAGACCAACAGCGCGTGCCGGAGGCCAATAGCGAACGGGGCGACAGGCCAAAGCCCGCCGCCCCGTTCATCCCCCCGGTTTGGTACCGCGCGCGTCCGTGGGACCCCCCGATCACCAATGACGCTGCGTGGTTATAGATTCACACTCCGCATTCGCCATGTCAAGCAAATCGGGAAATTTCGTATTTGTTCCTTCACGGGGTGTGAAGAGATGCGGCGTCACAGCGTGACAATCGAGACCTGATCGCGGGGAGTGAAGGAGACCGAGGCCGTCATCGACGTGCTCGAGCAGCGCCGCGAGCGTGTCGAGTCAGGCCGGGACGGCGGCGACGAACGCCTGCCCGGTGCCCGCCAGCTTGATCTTGCCAGCGCTCGCCGGGGCGAACGCGGCGTCCCCCCGGGTGAGCTCGATCGGCGTGCCGTCCACCGACTCGCCGGCGAAGAGGTCGCCCGACGTGGCCAGGATGATGCGCGGGCCCTCGGCCGGGACCTCGAGCGGGGGGCCTGCGCCGTCGAGATCGAGGCGGTAGAGGACGAAGTCGGGGATCGGGACCGGCCAGGTCAGGATGCCCGGCGCGACCTCGGCCGACTTGAGGACGGGATCGTCGAGGACCTCGAAGCGCAGGACCTTCAGCAGCTCGGCCACGTCGACGCGCTTGGGGGTCAGGCCGCCCCGCAGGACGTTGTCGCTGGCGGCCATCAGCTCGACACCGAGGCCCTTGACGTACGCGTGGAGGTTGCCGGCGGGCATCCAGATGGCCTCGCCGGGCTGGAGGCGAACGTGGTTGAGCAGGAGCGCGACCAGCACGCCGGGGTCGCCGGGATAGCGGTCCGCCAGGCCGGCGGCGAGCTCGGAGACGCCGGATTCCCGGACGGCAGCGGTCAGCGCGTTGCGGTCGTCCTCGGGCCAGGTCAGCAGGGCCTCCACCGCCGAGCGCAGGTCGCCGTCGCGGAGCGACTTGATCACCGGTTCGAGGGACGGGATCGCGAGCGACTCGAGGGTGTCGGCGGCCTGCCCCGGGGCCCGGAACCCGCATAGGGCCTCGAACGGGGTCAGCGCCACCAGCATCTCGGGCTTGTGGTTGGCGTCGGTGTAGTTCCTGGGCAGCGACGGGTCGGCCTGCTGGCGGGCGAACGCCTCGCGGGCGTACGCGCGGTCGGGGTGGGCCTGCAGGGACAGGGGCGCGCCGGCGGCGAGGACCTTGAGCAGGAACGGCAGGCGGGGGCCGAACTCGGCCATCACCTGCTCTCCCAGCTGGTCCTTCGGGCTGCCGGCGATGAGCGTGCTCAGGCTGACGTCGCCCGCGGCGCCGCCGACGGTGGACGGGTCGTCGGGGTGGGCGCCCAGCCACAGCTCGGCCTCGGGGGCCTCGGTGGGGCTGGGCCGGCCCTGAAGCTCGGCGATCGCGGTGTGGGAGCCCCACGCGTAGGGGCGGATGACACCGGTCAGCGGATACACGGTCATAAGCGGCGAACTAGCCTTCGGTCGGATGATGGATGGCGGCTACCCGGCGGTGGCCGGGGCGCCCTCGGCGGCGGCCGACTGCGCCGTGCGCTCGTGGTAGATGTCGGGCTCGATGTAGATGACCCGGGCGATCGGGATGGCCTCGCGGATGCGGACCTCGGTCTCGTCGATGTGCTGGGCCAGGTCTTCGGCACGCTCGGCCCGCGGCACCGCGATCTTGACGGCGACCAGCAGCTCTTCGGGGCCCAGGTGCAGGGTCTTCATGTGGATGATCCGCTCGACGCCGTCGCCGGCCAGGATCGCCTTCTCGATCTTCTTGACGTCTTCCGGGTTGGCGCCCTCGCCGATCAAAAGGCTCTTCGTCTCGATCGCGAGGACCACCGCGATCGCGACCAGCAGGACGCCGATGGCCGCGGTGCCGATGCCGTCCCACACGCCGTCGCCGGTGATCAGGGTGAGCACCACGCCGAACAGGGCCAGGACCAGACCGATCAGGGCGCCGGTGTCCTCGAGCAGCACCACGGGCAGCTCGGGCGCCTTGGCGCGGCGCACGAAGTTGACCCAGGTGGTCTTGCCGCGGGTGCGGTTGGACTCGTTGATCGCGGTCATGAACGAGTAGGTCTCGAGTCCGATCGCGACGATCAGCACGGTGACCGGCACCCACTGCCACGAGTGGATCGGCTCGGGGTGCTGGATCTTGTGGTAGGCCTCGTAGAGCGCGAACAGGCCACCGACGCTGAACAGCACGATCGACACGATGAACGCGTAGATGTACCGCTCCCGGCCATAGCCGAAGGGGTGCTCGGGGGTGGCCCGCCGCTGCGCCCGCTTGCCCCCGATCAGCAGCAGGAGCTGGTTGCCGGAGTCGGCGACCGAGTGGATCGCCTCGGCCAGCATCGACGACGAGCCGGTCAGCGCCCAGGCGATGAACTTGGTGACCGCGATGCCGAGGTTCGCCGCCAGCGCGGCGATGATCGCGCGGGTCCCGCCCTCGGCGCTCACTGAATTCCCTCGGGCATGGGGTTGGACAGCTCCTTCATCTCGCTGATCGCGGGAACGGCCATCGGGTCGAGCCCGTGCGCAAGGGCCAGGTAGAGGGAGGCGAAGTCGGGCACGGCGGTGAGCGAGGCGAGCCGCTCCAGCGCCGAGCCGCCCTCGGCGATGAGCACGTCGCAGCGCACGCCGCGCCGCTCGGCGAGAGTCTGTACCGCGTCGGCGCGGCGCTCCTCGACGGCGACCGGCTCGTCGGCGTCGTCCTCGGGGTTGAGGCCGCCGTCGCGGAAGAGCACCAGGCGCAGGCGGGTGGCCGCGGTGTCGTCGTCCTCGTCGTCGCCGGTGTCGGCGAAGATGTCGCGCGACGACTCGGCGAGACCGCCGAAGACGCCGTCGAGCAGGCCGACCCGGCCGCGGCCGGCCTCGCCGAGCGCGCCGGCCATCACGGGGTACCGCGCGTTCGCGGCGAGCGTGTCGGCGAAGCGGCGGGCCGCGACGGTGGCCAGCGGGGACGAGCCCCAGACGATCGGGATCGAGCCGGCCAGGCCGAGCGCGAGGGCCTTCGCCGGGTTCACGAACGAGTCGGCGCCCGGGCGGCAGCGCTCGGCGTCGGCGTCCAGCCGGGTCGCGGTCTCGGCCAGGTCGGCCTCGTTGACCTTGACCAGGCCCAGGGCGCGGCCGGCCAGCAGCACCGGGACGGCGAGGCCCCAGAGGCTGGCGCGGGCCGGTGCCCGGCGGGGCACCGGGATGAACGGCGCACGGGCCCGCTCGGCCATCGCCTGCAGCTCGGTGTCGGGGTTGCCGATGGCGACCAGGCGGGCGCCCCGGCGGACGGCCGCCTCGGCCGCGGCCAGCGCCTCGGGGCTGCGGCCGGAGGCGCTCACCGCGAAGACCACGTCGGCCGCGCCGACCCAGCCCGGGATGCCGGCGCTGCGGTGCCCGATGATCGGCACCGGGCAGCGGTGGCCGGCGACGGTGGCCAGGATGTTGCCGGTCAGGCCGGCGGTGCCGATGCCGGCGACGACGACCGCGCGGGGGCGGCCCTCGTCGGCCAGCATGGTGAGGTCGGTCTCGGCGGCAAGCGCCGCCGACTCGCGGACCTGGGCGCCGGCCGACGCGGTGGCGCGCAGCATGCCACCGGGATCGTTGTCGAGCATCGACTTCTCGTCGTCGAGCAGCGACTGGTCGGCCACCCGGTGCCCGTTGACGTCCGCCATTACGCCTTCTCTCCCGTGGGCTGGCGAGCCTCGTCGAGCAGGAGCACCGGGATGTCGTCGCGGATCTCGAAGATCCGTCCGCACTCCGTGCAGGTCAGGGTCTGCGCACCGGCGTCGTACGTCAACGGCGCATGATGCGTGTCCGGGCAGGCCAGGATGTCCAGCAACTGCGGATCGAGGGCCACCGAACGACTCCTTACGGTGTTACGGACAGGTAAGCCTCCCCGATCCTAATCAAGCGCGGCCTAGCGGCGGACGATGGCCAGCACTTCGTCTCGCAGCGACGCCATGCGGTCCGGCTTGGCCGCCTCCACGTTGAGCCTCAGCAACGGCTCGGTGTTGGACGCGCGCAGGTTGAACCAGGCGCCGTCGGGGAGGGTCGCCGTCATGCCGTCCAGCTCGTCGATGGTCGCGCCGGGGAACGCCGCGCGGACCTCGGCGACCTTGGCCTGCACATCGGCCACCGTAGAGTTGATCTCGCCGGACGCGGCGTACCGCTCGTACTCGGCGCCCAGCTCGGACAGCGGCCGCTCCTGGCCGCCGAGCGCGGCCAGCACGTGCATGGCGGCCAGCATGCCGGTGTCGGCGAACCAGAAGTCACGGAAGTAGTAGTGCGCCGAGTGCTCGCCGCCGAAGACCGCGTTGGTGCGGGCCATCTCGCCCTTGATGAAGGAGTGGCCGACCCGGCTGCGGACCGGCGTGCCGCCGTTCTCGGTGATGATCTCGGGGACCGCGGCCGAGGTGATCAGGTTGTGGATGACCGTGCTGCCCGGGAACTTGTTCAGCTCGCGCACGGCGACCAGCGCGGTGATCGCCGACGGCGAGACCGGGTCGCCGTTCTCGTCGATGATGAAGCAGCGGTCGGCGTCGCCGTCGAACGCGACGCCGATGTCGGCGCCCTGCTCGCGGATCGCCCGCTGCAGGTCGACGAGGTTGGCCGGGTCGAGCGGGTTGGCCTCGTGGTTGGGGAACGAGCCGTCGAGCTCGAAGTACATCGGGACGATCGTGAGCGGCAGGGCGGGCAGCACCTGGTCGCCCAGCACGGCCGGGACCGTGTAGCCGCCCATGCCGTTGCCGGCGTCCACGATGACCTTGAGCGGCCGGATGCCGGACAGATCGACCAGCGAGCGCAGGTGCGCGGCGTAGTCGCGCAGCAGGTCGCGGTTCTCCATCTGGGCCGGGCCGTCCGCCTCGGCGTTCAGGTCGGCGAGCAGTTCCTCGGCGCGGCGGCGGACCACGGCCAGACCGCTGTCCTGGCCGACCGGCTTGGCGCCGGCGCGGCACAGCTTGATGCCGTTGTACTGGGCCGGGTTGTGGCTCGCGGTGAACATCGCCCCGGGCAGGCCGAGCGTGCCGGAGGCGTAGTAGAGCTCGTCGGTCGAGGCCAGGCCGATGCTGACCACGGCGGCGCCGGCGGCGTTGGCGCCCCGGCCGAACGCGGCGGACAGGCCGGGGCCGGATTCCCGCATGTCGTGGGCGATCACTATCTGATCCGCGTTGTCGCCGGACTCGCGCAACATCTCGACGAAGGCCGTCCCGAGCGCGCGGGCCACCGACTCGTTGAACTGGTCGGGCACCGTGCCGCGCACATCGTAGGCCTTGACGAGCTTGGACAGATCGGACAACTCTCCCCCTCAGCCAGGTGATTCCCGCTGAGAGTAACGGAGCACCCGGAACGTTCGGGTGGCAATCCGGCAGCGCCACTGTTACGCGTGACCGCGCTCCCGCTTGTCGCGGCACGTGATGCGGGTCACGATGGTGGGGACTGGGAGGTTCCCCTTGGCCAACCCATGGCTCGCCCTCGATCACGGCGCCGATCCCGCCGAGCGGATCCGCCAGGTCGGGCGGGCTCACGAGCGCTTTTTGTCCGGCGACGAGCGGTTTGCCGTGCCGCCGATGCGGTCGGTGGTGGCCGACTCGTGGAAGCGATCGGCCGACGCGCTGCACAGCCCCGACGGCACCGCGCCGATCGATCTGAGCGAGGGGGAGCTCGAGGAGTACCGCGCGGCGCACCCGCTGGCGCGGGTGCTGCCGATCTTTCGCGACCTGCTCGGTGGGCTGGCCGACGACGGCGACCATCTGATGGCGGTCTGCGACGCGTACGGGCGACTGCTGTGGGTCGAGGGGGCCGGCACCGCGATGCGCGGGGCCGAACGGATGAACTTCGTGCCCGGCGCGCGCTGGGACGAGGAGCACGCCGGGACGAACGCGCCGGGCACCGCGATCGCGATCGACCACTCGGTGCAGATCTTCGCGACCGAGCATTTCAGTCGCCAGGTGCAGCGCTGGACCTGCGCGGCCGCCCCGATCCACGATCCGGCCACCGGCCGCCTGCTGGGCGCGATCGACGTGACCGGCGGCGATCTCCTGGCCAACCCGCACAGCCTCGCCCTGGTCCGGGCCACGGCGCTGGCCGCCGAGGCGTACCTGGGAAGCCACCTGACGCCGACCGCCGCGGGGCGGGTGACGGCGCTCGGGCGCAACGAGGCGACACTCACCTTCGGCGGGGTGCGGCAACGGCTCGGCCGCCGGCACTCGGAACTGCTCGTCCTGCTTCTGGCGCACCCGGAAGGGCGTACGGGCGAGGAGCTTGCGCTTGATCTCTATGGCGACGACGCCGCGAGCCCGGTGACCGTGCGCGCCGAGCTGTCCCGGCTGCGCCGCACGCTGGGGCCGGAACTGCTCGGGTCGCGCCCGTACCGGCTGCGCGCCTCGCTGGACGCCGACTTCCACACGGTGGCCCGCCTGCTCGAGCGCGGCAAGGTGGCCGAGGCCCTGGGCGAGTACGCGGGACCGCTGCTGCCCGGCTCGGACGCGCCCGGCGTGACCAAGATGCGCCGGCTGATCGACGGCCAGCTGCGCGCCGCCGTGCTGGCCTCGCGCGACCGCGCCCTGTTGCGCACCTGGCTGAGCGCACCCTGGGGCGCCGACGACCTGCACGTGTGGGAGGAGTACACCAAGCTGCTCCCGCACGGCGCCCCCGCCCGCCCCTTGGCCGTCAGCCGAGTAAACGACCTGGCTGTTGAGTACGGACTGCGCCCGCCGATGTCGGGGGCTCCGAAAATAGCGAGGCGCAGCTGAGGCTATTTTTGGCGCCCCCGACATCGGCCCCGAAGGGCGCAGTCCCCGCGAGCCGGAGGCGACGCCGGCCAGCACGGCCTTGCAACCCGGTTGCAACGTCCCGGTAACTAGCTTCGGCGGCACCTATCCCCAAAGGTGCGGAGGCTGCCATGACCACATACTCCCCGCCCGGTTCCGACGGATCGATCGTCAGCTACCAGTCGCGGTACGACAACTACATCGGCGGTGAATACGTCCCGCCGGCCAAGGGGCAGTACTTCGAGAACCCGAGCCCGGTGACCGGCGAGACCTTCACCGAGATCGCCCGCGGCACCGCCGACGACGTGGACAAGGCGCTCGACGCCGCGCACGGCGTGGCCGACGCGTGGGGCCGTACATCGGTGGCCGAGCGCGCCAACATCCTCAACAAGATCGCCGACCGGATGGAGGCGAACCTCGAGAAGCTCGCGGTCGCCGAGGCCTGGGAGAACGGCAAGCCGGTCCGCGAGACGCTCGCCGCCGACCTGCCGCTCGCCATCGACCACTTCCGCTACTTCGCCGGCGCGATCCGCGCCCAGGAGGGCACGGTCGGCGAGATCGACGACGACACGATCGCCTACCACTTCCACGAGCCGCTCGGCGTGGTCGCCCAGATCATCCCGTGGAACTTCCCGATCCTGATGGCGACCTGGAAGCTGGCGCCCGCTCTCGCGGCCGGCAACGCGGTCGTGCTCAAGCCGGCCGAGCAGACCCCGGCCTCGATCCACTACCTGACGTCGCTGATCGGCGACCTGCTGCCGGCGGGCGTCCTGAACATCGTGAACGGCTTCGGCGTCGAGGCGGGCAAGCCGCTGGCCAGCTCGAACCGGGTCGCCAAGGTGGCGTTCACCGGCGAGACCACGACCGGCCGCCTGATCATGCAGTACGCCTCGGAGAACCTGATCCCGGTCACGCTGGAGCTCGGCGGCAAGAGCCCGAACATCTTCTTCGAGGACGTCAACCGCGAGGACGACGACTTCTTCGACAAGTCGCTGGAGGGCTTCTCGATGTTCGCGCTCAACCAGGGCGAGGTCTGCACCTGCCCGTCCCGCGCCCTCATCCAGCAGTCGATCTACCAGGACTTCCTGGCGGCGGGCGTGAAGAGGGTGGAGAACCTCAAACAGGGCAACCCGCTGGACACCGACACCCAGGTCGGCGCGCAGGCCTCGAACGACCAGCTCGAGAAGATCCTGTCGTACATGGACATCGGCCGGCAGGAGGGGGCCAAGGTGCTCACCGGCGGCGCGCGGGCCGACCTCGGCGGCAACCTGTCGGGCGGCTACTACGTGCAGCCGACGATCTTCGAGGGCAACAACGCCATGCGGATCTTCCAGGAGGAGATCTTCGGGCCGGTCGTGTCGGTGGCCTCGTTCGCCGACTACGCGGACGCCATCAAGATCGCCAACGACACGCTGTACGGCCTCGGCGCCGGCGTGTGGACCCGCGACATCAACCTCGCCTACCGGGCCGGCCGCGCGATCAAGGCCGGGCGGGTCTGGACGAACTCGTACCACCTGTACCCGGCGCACGCCGCGTTCGGTGGCTACAAGCAGTCCGGCATCGGCCGGGAGAACCACAAGATGATGCTGGACCACTACCAGCAGACGAAGAACCTGCTGGTGTCGTACAGCCCGAAGGCGATGGGTTTCTTCTAGAGATGGCCACTCGCGTTGACGTGACTCCCGCGGCCGCCGCCATGATGCGGCGGCTGCGGGGGCAGCACGGTCCGCTGATGTTCCACCAGTCCGGCGGGTGCTGCGACGGCAGCTCGCCGATGTGCTACCTCGAGGGCGAGTTCCGCACCGGCCAGTCCGATGTGCTGCTCGAGTCCCTCAAGATCGACGGGGTGGACGAGCCGATCACGTTCTGGATGTCGTCCTCGCAGTTCGAGCTGTGGAAGCACACCCATCTGACGGTGGACGTGGTCCCGGGCCGCGGCGCCGGCTTCTCGCTGGAAGCGCCCGAGGGCGTACGTTTCCTCATCCGTTCCCGCCTGCTGACCGAAGAAGAGTTGGCGGAGCTTTCGTCCTGAGACCCTTCGGTCCACGATGGCCGATCTCATCCGATCGCGTGGCCCCGTACGTACTCCTCGGCGTGCGGTCATGGCTAGTACGACAAGTCCGAAATATCAGGATTGTTGGATTCCTTTCGCGTGACTTTGGTCCCGAAAGTGTGCCGAGACGCGCATGGCGGCTGGCATTGGAGCGCTCCCGGCAGGCAGTGTCGTGGTTCGAGCCACCGATGGCGCTCGAGCCACCCGGGGAGGGTTTGATGCGGTTGTCGCAACCCAAGAGGCTGGTCCTGTTCGGCATGGCCCTCCTGATGGTCGGACTCGCCGGGCGCGCCTTCGCGGATACGACGCCCGATGCCCGTACGCAAGCCAAACCCGCAGCCTCGGCGCCCAGCGCGACCAAACGCCCGCCGACGCCGAAGCCGAAGCCGTCGTCGTCCACAAAGGCGGTCGCCAAGAAAGTGTCGGCGAAGAAGGGCGCGGGCCCCGGCGGCAGCAAGATGACCACGGGCACGAAGGCCGTGGCGCTCACCTTCGACGACGGGCCCGACCCGGCACAGACGCCGAAGATCCTCAAGCTGCTGGCACAGAACCATGTGCACGCGACGTTCTGCCTGGTCGGACGCAACGTGCAGAAGCACCCGGAGCTGGTACGGCAGATCGTGGCCGGCGGCCACACGCTCTGCAACCACACGTGGAGCCACGACCTCAAGCTCGGCAAGAAGCCGGCCGCGAAGATCAAGGCCGACCTCGCGCGCACCAGCGCGGCGATCCACAAGGCCGCGCCGAAGGCGAAGATCAAGTATTTCCGGGCGCCCGGCGGCAACTTCACGCCCGGCGTCGTCTCGATCGCCAAGTCGATGGGGATGGGCTCGTTGTACTGGAAGGTCGACCCGCGGGACTGGGATCACCCGAAGGGCGAGACGCCGGCGCAACACCGTGCCAAGATCATCTGGCGGGTGGAACACAACACGCATGCCGGCGCGATCGTGCTGTCCCACGACTACGCCCAGCCCGACACGATCACGGCCTACCGGACGCTGCTGCCGTGGCTGAAGAAGCGCTACTCGCTGATCGGGCTGTAGGCCCGTCGGGGTCAGTGGGTCGGGGGGATGACCCTCAGGTGTCCCCGGCGGCCGGTCTGGTGGCCCGGCAGGTCACGCTCGTCGGTGCGCGGCGGCGGGGCGGGCGGCCGGGCGGCCTCTCGGACGGCGTCGGCCAGGGCGACCAGGTCGTCGGTGGTAGGGGGCGGGGGCGCGAAATCGCCGTCGTGCCGCACGAGTTCCCAGCCTCGGGGGGCGGTGAGGCTGCGGGCGTGCGGCTCGCAAAGGTCGTACGTGTGAGGCTCGGCGAACGCCGCCAGGGGGCCGACGACGGCGGTCGAGTCGTTGTAGACGTAGGTCAGGGTGGCGACCGCCTGTCGGGGACAGCCGTTCCGGGAGCAGCGCCGTGGGGACCTCACGGCGGCACGTTATCGCCCCGCGGGCTCGCGTGGGGGGCGATGCCGCGCGACACGCCGACCCGTGGCGCATCACGATTCGGGCATGGCCGCCCGACACGCCAACTCGTTGGGACGAAATACCGGCCAACGCTCTTGCGGACACGCGGCGGAAACATTGCTGCCACCGTGTGCCGCTGCCGGAGGACTAGGCTTGCGGGGTGACCACGAGCCCCGAGCGCCGCCGCAACGACAGGGCGGCGCGCAAAGCCGGTCCCGGACACCCGGCCCGGCGCGATCGGCACGGGCGAGGGCTGCGCGGCCGGCTGGTCCCGGCCACGGTCCCGCTGGCCCGCACCAAGGCCGAGATCTTCGACGACCTGGTGCTCGACACGGTCGAGAGCCTCGAGCGGCGGTACGCCAAAGAGCTGGCCGGCGTCGAGTTCGCGGTGGAAGACGTTCCCCCAGATCTCAACGTCTACGACTCCGACGTGCTCGAGGACGGCGAGGTGCCGCTGGCCCGCTTGCTGCCCGGGCGTCCCGGCCGGCAGGAGCTTCCCCCTCGGATCGTGCTCTACCGTCGGCCGCTGGAATTCCGGGCGATGGACCGCGAAGACCTCGCCGACCTCGTCCACGATGTGATCATCGAGCAGGTAGCCAACCTGCTCGGGGTGGATCCCGACGAGCTCTCCTGAGTTATGCGACCCGCCGCTTGAGCTTGCGGCGCTCACGCTCGGACAGCCCACCCCAGATGCCGAACCGTTCGTCGTGGCCCAGCGCGTACTCGAGGCACTCGGCCTTGACGTCGCAGCGGCCGCAGATCCGCTTCGCCTCCCGCGTCGATCCGCCCTTCTCCGGAAAGAAGGCCTCCGGATCGGTCTGCGAACACAGCGCCCGCTCCTGCCACTCGGGCGCGTCCCCGAGCAGGTCTACCCCTTCAACCTGCGCTTCCATCGGCGTGCCTCCCAAATTCCGCGCCGGCATCGCTGCCGACGCTGACCCCCCACGCACGCGGCGTGTTTTTTGCGAGCCCTGTACCCCTCCTGCCCGCAACCCCACCGAAATTACACGCGTGTAAGACGTGCGTCGTCAAGCCGAACCTGATAAATAGGCCCGTTTCCCCGGCGCGCCTTCGGCGCGTCGTGGTCCCGTTCCTGCCCTATCTCTCAGGGGGCGCACAGGGTTACGCCACTGGGGCGCGTCGCGTCCAATTTAACCCGATTTGTGACTTTGGGGTCAGCGGCGGCCATACACTGTGGTGCGCTCCACAGCGGGCCGGCCGGCCGAGGCCGCGAGCTCCTTCAGCTCCGCGACCGTCCGCGCCGAGCCGTGCTCCGAGCCGGCCATCCGGGAGATCGTCTCCTCCATCAGCGTGCCACCAAGATCATTGCAGCCGCCGTTGACCATCGCCCTCGTGCCCTCGTCACCGAGCTTCACCCAAGAGCACTGAATGTTGTCGATGCGACCGTGCAGCAGGATGCGGGCCATCGCGTGCACGACCCGGTTCTCCCGCCAGGTCGGGCCCGGGCGCGCAATTCCGGCCAGGTAGATCGGGGCGTTGGTGTGGATGAACGGCAGCGCCACGAACTCGGTGAAGCCGCCCGTCCGGTCCTGCAGGCCGGCCAGCACCCGGAAGTGGCCCAGCCACTGGCGCGGGTGGTCGACGTGGCCGTACATCATCGTCGAGCTCGACCGGATGCCCACCTCGTGCGCGGTGCCGACCACCTCGACCCACGTGCTGGTCGGCAGTTTGCCCTTGGTCAGCACCCAGCGGACGTCGTCGTCGAGGATCTCGGCGGCCGTGCCCGGGATCGTGTCCAGCCCCGCCTCGCGCAGCTCGATCAGCCACTCCCGGATCGGCACGCCGGCCTTCGAGGCGCCCGTGACGATCTCCATCGGGGAGTACGCGTGGACGTGCATCCCCGGGACGCGGCTCTTCACGGCGCGCACCAGATCGGCGTACGCGGTCACCGGCATCTTGGGGTCGATGCCGCCCTGCATGCAGACCTCGGAGGCGCCGTCCCGCCAGGCCTGCTCGGCCCGGTCGGCGACCTGGTCGACGGACAGGCGGTAGGCGTCGGCGTCCTGCTCGCGCTGGGCGAACGCGCAGAAGCGGCAGCCGACGTAGCAGACATTGGTGAAGTTGATGTTCCGGTTGACGACGTACGTGATGTCGTCGCCGTTGACCTGTTTGCGCAGGTCGTCGGCGATCCTGGTCAGCTCGTCGAGCGCGCTGCCATCGGCGTTGAACAGCGCCATCGCCGCGTCCTCGTGCTGCGGCAGGAGGAGGGCGGCCGGGTTCTCCGATGCGAGCTTGAGGCCGGCGAGGACCTCGGTGGGCGTGCTGGTCGTGGATCCGTCCTTGACGTGGGCGGCAACCTCTTGCCAATCGCCGTAGACGTCGTCGAAGTCGGACCGGCGGTCGCTGGTGCGGCCGGTCGTGTCGATCGTGGCGAACAGGTCGGTGCGGCCACTGCCGTACGCGTCGTCTGGTTCTTGCCAGGGTTTGCCTTCGGGCATGGCGCTTTCGTTCGCCAGCCCGTTCTCGTCCGCGAGAGCGATGACGTGCGCCGCCAGGCGCGGGTCCAGCCAGCCCTCGTTGGCCCGCTTGACGTACTCGGGATAGATGGTGAGGCGCTCACGCAGGACGAACCCGGCATCGGCCGATTTTTCGCGCAACAGCTCGATCTGCGGCCAGGGGCGCTCGGGGTTGACGTGGTCGGGCGTCACCGGCGAGACGCCGCCCCAGTCGTCGATGCCGGCCTTGATGAGGAGCCCGAACTCGGCGTCGATCAGGTTGGGCGGCGCCTGGATGCGGGCGCGCGGGCCCATGATGATGCGGGCCACCGCCACCGTCGTGGCGAGCTCGCGCAACTCGGCGTCGGGCATCCCGCGCATCGCCGTGTCGGGCTTCGCGCGGAAGTTCTGAATGATCACTTCCTGGACGTGGCCGAACTCGCGGGCCGTGCGCCGCATCGCGAAGATGGCGTCGATCCGCTCGGCCCGGGTCTCACCTATCCCGATCAGGATGCCGGTGGTGAACGGGACACCCACCCGGCCGGCGTCGTCGAGCACCCGCAGGCGCACCGCCGGCTCCTTGTCGGGCGAGCCGAAGTGCGGGCCGCCCGGCTCGGACCACAGCCGGGTCGCCGTGGTCTCGAGCATCATGCCCATGCTCGGCGCCACCGGCTTCAGCCGTTGCAGGTCGTCCCAGCTCATCACCCCGGGGTTGAGGTGCGGCAGCAGGCCGGTCTCCTCCAGCACGGCGATCGCGCAGGCGCGGACATAGTCGAGGGTGGAGTCGTAGCCCCGCTCGTCCAGCCACTGCCGGGCCGCCGGCCATCGCTCCTCGGGCCGGTCGCCCAGCGTGAACAGCGCCTCCTTGCAGCCCTGCGCGGCGCCCTGGCGAGCGATCTCGAGGACCTCCTCGCGCTCGAGGAAGGCGGCGGGCAGGCGGTGCGGCACCGTGGCGAACGTGCAGTAGTGACACCGGTCGCGACAGAGCCGGGTCAGCGGGATGAAGACCTTTTTCGAGTACGTCACGACGCCCGGTCGACCGGCCTCGCGCAGGCCCGCGTCCCGGATGCCGGCGGCGATCGCCAGCAGGTCGTCGAGCCGGTCGCCGGTCGCGGCCAGCAGGGCGACCGCCTCGTCGGTGTTGAGCGCCTTGCCGTCGGCGGCGCGGCGTAGCGCCCGGCGGATGCTCGCGTCGGTCGGAACCGGCTCTTCCCCGTCCAACCGCGCCGCCGCCACCCTTGAAGACTCATTCGCTGCAACCACGCAGTGCAGCCTAGGCCGGAAAGTCGCCGGGTGCGCCGGTCGTGCCCGGGCGCGCGCAGTGGCATAGGACACGGCGGCGCCCGGGGCACGCGGGTTACTGGCGGGGCGGGTCCTGGTCGGCGGGACCGAAACCGGGACGTTCGTCGCCCAGCTTCTGGGTACGGTCGTCGGTCTCTTGCTGGGGAACCACCTGGGTGGGCTCGGCCGGGTAATCCATGCCGCCGGCCTGCGTCGATGGCGCCGGCGGGGCCGAGTCCGGGTACGGGGCGAACGGTCCCGGCGGGACCGGCTGAGTGGACGCGGCCGGGTTCGGGATCGGCATGCCCGGCTGGTTCCAGGCGGGGGTGGGCTGGCCGTACACGCCCGGGGCGAAGCCCTGCTGGCCCGGGCCCGGCGGATAGCCGCCGGGCGGCGGCGGGGGCGGGAAGCCCGGCTGGCCCGGCTGACCCGGCTGACCCGGATGGATCGGCTGTCCGGGGGCGGGCTGACCCGGGGGCGGGCCGAAGCCCGGCTGGCCCGGGTAGGCGCCCGGCTGGTTGTAGCCCGGCTGGCCGTACATACCCTGCGGCTGGGGCTGCGGCTTCGGGCGCGGTGTGTAGAACATGTTGCGCCAGATCTGGAAGACGGCGTATGCCGCGACGGCGAACACCGCGAGCCAGGCGACCCGGTCGAGCAGGCCCTCCAGCGCGCTGCGGGCGCCGTTGTGGTCGGCCTCGTTGATCAGGCCGATCAGCACGCCGAAGAAGATGCCGAAGAGCGCCATCAACCCGTACTCGATGACGGCGACCAGCACGATCAGCTGCGCCTTCGGATGCCGCGGCTGCACCAGCAACGACAGCAGCACCGCGGCGAGCGGAAAGCCGATCGTCTCGAGGTTGATGAAGGCGCCGAAGCTGGCCTGGGTGCGGAAGCTGAACTGGCCCTGCCCGTCCGGGATCAGATCGAGGAGTGCCAGGAAGATGAAGACGGCGGCGGCACCGACCAGGGCGTACACCGCGAGGTCGCGGAGCGGGCGAAGGTACTGGCCGGCCGACTTGACCTCGCCCGGCACGGACTGCGGTTGGCTGGTCACGGTTCTCTCCCTGACGTGGCGATTTGTGGTCGGCCCAGCGTAGACCGCCGGCGCATGGGCCACCCGCTACCCGGGGAACGGTTCTGTCATACCGGTGAGAGAGGATGAACGGCATGCGGATCGTGGTCCTCACCGGTGGCATCGGCGGCGCCAAGTTCCTCGTCGGCGTGCGGGCTCATGCCCGGGCGATCGGCGCCGACGTCACGGCGGTCGTCAACGTGGGCGATGACGTGCGCATGCACGGCCTGCAGATCTGCCCCGACCTCGACAGCGTGATGTACACGCTGGGCGGCGCGCACGACCCCGAGCGGGGCTGGGGCCGCGTCGGCGAGACCTGGGTGGTCAAGGAAGAGCTCGCCGCCTACGGCGTCGAGCCGTCGTGGTTCGGCCTGGGCGACAAAGACACCGCCACCCATCTCGTACGCACGCAAATGCTCACCGCCGGCTATCCCCTGTCCCAGGTCACGGCGGCCCTGTGCGAGCGCTGGAAACCAGGGCTCACCATGCTGCCGGCCACCGACGACCGCCTCGAGACGCACGTGGTGGCCGACGTCGACGGCGAGCGCAAGGCGATCCATTTCCAGGAATGGTGGGTCCGCTACCGCGGCGACCTGCCCACCCACCGTTTCGTCTTCGTCGGCGCCGACGCGGCCAAGCCGGCCCCCGGCGTGGTCGAAGCGATCACCGCGGCCGACGTGGTGCTGCTCGCCCCGAGCAACCCGGTCGTCAGCATCGCCCCCATCCTGGCGGTCGACCCGATCCGCGACGCGATCGCCACGGGCCAGGCCCCCGTCATCGGCGTCTCACCGATCATCGGCGAGTCGCCGGTGCGCGGCATGGCCGACAAATGCCTGGCCACGCTGGGCGTCGAGGTGAGCGCCTCCGGCGTCGGCGCGCTGTACGGCGCCCGCAGCGACAACGGCCTGCTGGACGGCTGGCTGGTCGACACCACCGACGCGGGAGCCGAGGTCCCCGGCGTGCCGACCCGGGCCGTGCCCCTCTGGATGACCTCCGAGGAGGCCACGGCCCAGATGGTCGCCGACGCGCTTTCCCTGGCCGGTGTCGCGTGACCACCGCCGACGGCCTCGAGATCCTGCCGGTCCGCGGAATGGGCGACGTCACCCCCGGCGACGACCTGGTCGAGCTGATCGCCACGGCCGCACCCTGGCTGACCGACGGCGACGTCCTGGTCGTGACCAGCAAGATCATCTCAAAGTCCGAGGGCCGCCTGGTCGAGGTCCCCGCCGACGGCCCCGAGCGCGACGCGGCCCGCGCCGCCACGCTGGCCGCCGAGACCCGGCGCGTGGTGGCCCGGCGCGGCCCGACCACCATCGTCCAGACCCACCACGGCTTCGTGATGGCCGCGGCCGGCATCGACGCCTCCAATGTCGACAAGACCCACCTGGTCCTGCTACCCACCGACCCCGACGCCTCGGCCCGCCACCTGCGCGACGGCTTCCGGTCCCGGGGCCTGGACGTGGCGATCATCGTCTCCGACACGATGGGCCGCACCTGGCGCAACGGGCTGACCGACGTCGCCCTGGGCGCCGCCGGCATCGCGCCGTTCCGCGACCACAGAGGCGAGACCGACCCGTACGGCAACGAGCTCCAGATCACCCAGATGGCCGTGATAGACGAGCTGGCCGCCGCCGGCGAGCTGGTCAAGGGCAAGTGCGACCAGGTGCCCGTCGCCGTCGTCAGGGGTTTCTTCCGCCACTCGACAGCCGAGGCGCCCAGCGGCGCGCGCGCCGCAACCCCGCCGCCCGCCCCGCAGGGCACCCACTCGACCGCCCCGGACGACGCCCGCTCCACCGCCCCAACCGCCCCGGACGACGCGCGCGCCACCGCCTCCACCACCTCGGACGACGCGCGCGTGAACGCGCCGCACGACACCCGCTCGACCGCCCCGCACGACACCCGCTCGACCGCGCCGCACGACACCCGCTCGACCGCGCCGCACGACACCCGCTCGACCGCGCCGCACGACACCCGCTCGACCGCGCCGCACGACACCCGCTTGACCGCGCTGGCGGATGCCGACCTGGGCGCCGCCGCGTTGTTGCGTGACGCGGCGAGCGACATGTTCAGCCTGGGAACGGCCGAGGCGCGGGCGGCCGGGCTGCTCGATGCCGCGCTGCTGTCCGAGGGCGGCGAGACCGCGCTGCCCGGCTTCCCGGTCGACGGCGAGGCGGTGCAACGTGCGCTGACCGCGGTCGCCGGCGTGCTGGCTCGCGGCACGGTCGTGACCCCGGCCGAGGTGCTGCCGCACAACGGCGCGACCGCCGCGCTCCACCTGACGACCCGCGACACGACACCGCCCGGCCTGATGCGGTTGGGCGCCGACGCCCACCGGGTGCGGGCCGCACTGGCCGCCGAGGCGATAGCGACGGTCGCGCTCCCCCACGAGGACGGCATCCGGCTCGACCTCTCCGCGCTCACCCCCGACGGCGACCGATGAGCGAGACGTTGGGCGCGGTGCGGGTGCTGCCCGAATGGCAGGCCACCACCGAAGGGCGACGGATGAGCGAGGCGCCGCACGTCGACACGGTGGGAGTGCTGCCCGAATCGCGGGCCACCGCGGAAGAGGGCGACCGATGAGCGAGGCGCTGCACGCGGACGCGGTGTGGGTGCTGTCCGAGTGGCAGGCCACCACCGAGGAAGGCGACCTCGCCCGCAAGCGCGCCCTCGAGTTGCTGGCCGACGGGCCGGTGGCGGTGACCCGCGCGCATCGGGCCGGGCACCTCACGGCCAGCGCCCTGGTCGTGGACGCCGACGGCCGCGTCCTGCTCTGCCTGCACGGCCGCCTGGGCAAATGGATGCAGCTGGGCGGCCACTGCGAGCCCGGCGACCTCACGCTGGCCGAGGCGGCCCTGCGCGAGGCGACCGAGGAGTCGGGCATCGAGGGCCTGACCCTCGACCCGAACCCGATCGATGTGGATGTCCACGACGTCCGCTGCGGCGCCGGCGACGGCACGCCCGCGAGCGCTTCGACGCACTACGACGTGCGCTTCCTGGTCCAGGCCCCGGCCGGCGCCACCGAACAGATCAGCGAGGAGTCCTCGGCGCTGGGCTGGTTCCGGCCCGACGCGCTTCCGTCACCGCTGGCATCCGCCACGGTCCGGCAGATCCCGCCGGCCCTGTCTCGCCTGGGCTGACCAGCGCGGGTCCGGCTGGGGGTGCGCTGCAACTCATCATGTCGTGAGGCGCCCGCCCAGGAGGCGCCCTGTCGTTGTCGCGGGAGCGGCACTGGGTGGGATGCCCGGCCGGGGGTCTCAGTCGTTGTCGTTCGGGCGGCGTTGGGTGGGGATTTCCAGGGCGCGGGTCGGCTCGTCGGCGAGTTCGTCCTGAGGGCGTTCCATATTCATGACGGTCATCGAACGCTTGCCGGGCTCGGTCGCCTCCTCATCGTGGTCGGAGGGGAAGATGATGGGGCTGGTGGGATCCTCGGCGAAGTTCGGCGCCTCGGCGTTGGCGATCGAGCTGGGGATCGGGGCGTCGTGGCGCGGGGCCGGCGGGCGAAACTTGAGCACATCCGTCGTCTCGCCCGGGCGCGACACCAGGGCCGGCCGGATCACCTGGGTCTTCTCCTCATCGACCGTCTTGTCGACCAGGCGGATCACCTGGGTCTCGTCGCCGCCCACGTCCCTGGTGGCCCGGTTGGACAGGTCGCGGGTGCGCTGACCGGGCTCGGCCCCCGGGGAACGCACGGGGAACTGCAACACCTGGGTGGTGTCGCCCGGCGGCCTCGGGAGCTTGATGACCTGGGTCTTCTCCTCCGGATCCGCCGACGGGAACGGCACCACCTGCGTCCGGGACTCGCCCCCGACGGGCAGCTTCAGCACGTCGGCTGAGTCTCCCACCGGGAGGCGCACGACCTGGGTCCGCTCGGCGGCGTCGCCCACCGGAAGACGAACCACCTGGGTCCGCTCGGCCTGGTCCCCCACGGGCAGCCGCACGACCTGGGTGCGCTCGGCGGGATCGCCCACCGGCAGCGGGATGACCTCGGACCTGCCCCCGCCGGCCACGAACGCCACGACGGTCGTGTCGTCCCCGGCATCGGACTCGCCGTCGGCGACGGTCGCCGCATCGGCTTCGGCAACCGCCTCCGCGGCCTCATCCTCGGCCGTTGCCTCGTCGCCGGTCTCCGCCACCGCGTCCGTGACCTCATCCTCAGCCACCGCGACCGGCTCCATGACCTCGTCGTCATCCTCGGTCGGCGGGGCGGGTAGCTCGTTGTCTTCTACCGGGGCGGTCGGCTCCTCGTTCGCGGGCGCCTCCACGGCGACCGTGGGCTCCTCGTCGACCTCGGCAGCCGGGGCGACCGTCGGTTCGTCGCCGTCCACGTCGGCGGCCGGTTCCTCGTCCGCGGGTGCCTCCACGGCGACCGTGGGCTCCTCGTCGACCTCGGCAGCCGGGGCGACCGTCGGTTCGTCGGCATCCACCTCGACGCCCGGTTCCTCATCTGCGTCCGCCTCGATCACCGCGTCCGCCTCGATCACCGCGACCGTCTCGTCGTCAGTGGTCGCCTCGGCCTCGGTGGCCGCCTGGTCGTCGGCGGCCGCCTGGTCGTCAGCGGGCGCCTGGTCGTCAGCGGGCGCCTGGTCGTCAGCGGGCGCCTGGTCGTCAGCGGGCGCCTGGTCGTCAGCGGGCGCCTGGTCGTCGGCGGGCGTCCCATCGTCGGCAGGCCCGGTCACGACGGTTTCCTCGTCCGTTGACGAGACGCCGGCCGAAAGCGCCGCCGCAGTAGGCCACGCGATCGTGAGCGCCTCGTCGAGAGTGGGCCTCGCAGCGCCGGCAGCTGTCATAGCGGGGTTGGGCAGGTCGGCCGTCGTCTCGCCTTCGCCGGGCGACACCACGATCGTCGTCGAGTCGGCCGGTGGGCGGACGGCCGTCGCGTTGGCGGGAGCGGCCGGAAGCAACGTCGTGGGGTCCGCGGAAGCGTTCGGGAGGCGGAGCACGGTGGTGGGGTCGGCGTCGAGGACCGCGAAGTTGCGTGGTGTGCCGATCACCGTGGTCTGGATCGCGGCCAGCGGGGTGCCCTGGGCGGAGGCCGCGCCGCGGGCGCGGCCTATCTGGCCGATCAGAGGCAGGACGGGCGGCTCGTACTTCTCCCAGCGGCGGGCGCTCAACGCCGTACAGATCAAAGGGACCGCAAGCAACGCAGCCACGCCGTAACCGGGGCGTGAGAGATCGAACCCGTCCTTCGCGAGCGACGGTGGCCAGACGGCGGCGTAAGCCGACGGAGACATCAGCGCCCAGCCGGCGATCGCGAGATAGACCACGCCGGCGAGCAGCGGGCCGGCCGGCGAGATCGGGCCGAGCACGAGGATGCCGTAGGCGGCGCCGGCCAGCAGCAACAACAGCAGACCAGTGAGGCTCTCCACGGCGAAACCGTCGCGGCCGCGGGCGGTCAGGTCGCCGGTGAGCCCCACGCCGGCCAGCACCCAGGCGGCCGGCGCCAGGACGAGCGAATACAGGATCGACCTGATGTGGCGCAACGTTTACTCCCCGGGTGGCTCCTGTTCCAGGACGCTACTTGTGCCGGGCAAGTTCCCCGGTACGGGCCGTAACGTAGCCGTCATGACCGACTGCACCAGCTCAAGCGGCATATCGGCTCGGCCGGGTGGGCACAGTTGACGGCCGATCAGCCAAGGTCCATCGAGTAGTCCTGGCGGCCGTCGATGTGGCCGGGCAACCGCGCGCCATCCCGCCTGTGGTGCCGGAAGACATGGACGAGCAGCGCGAGTTCCAGGAGGCTCTGTTCGCCGCGCCGCGATCCAGAAGGCGCGGGCTGAATGATAGTTAAGGTGTGTGCATGACGGGCACAGTGCTGTGGGAACCGCCGGCCGATGTTCGCGAGACCACCCGCATCGGCGACTACCTGCGCTGGCTGCGGGGGCGCGGTCACGACTTCGCGAGCTACGAGCGCCTGTGGGAGTGGTCCGTCACCGACCTGTCCGGCTTCTGGCAGTCGATCTGGGACTACTTCGAGGTCATCAGCCACGACCCGCCGACGGCCGTGCTCGCCGACGCCGGCATGCCGGGGGCGAAATGGTTTCCGGGCGCGACGCTCAACTATGCCGAGCACGTCCTGCGTATGCCCGGCCGGGACGACGAGGACACGGTCGTCATCGCGTACTCGCAAAGTCGCGAGCCGATCAGGCTGAGCGCGCGGCAGTTGCGCGACCAGGTGCGGCGCGTGCGTGCCGGGCTGAAGGCCCGCGGGATCGGCAAGGGTGACCGGGTTGCCGCCTATGCCCCGAACATTCCCGAGACCTACGTGCTGATGCTCGCCACCACCAGCCTCGGGGCGATCTTCTCGTCGTGCGCGCCGGAGTTCGGCAGCCGCAGCGTGATCGACCGGTGGAGCCAGATCGAGCCCAAGGTGCTGGTCGCGGTCGACGGCTACCGATACGGCGACAAGGCGGTCTCGCGCGCGGCGGAGGTCGAGGCGATCACGTCGGCCATTCCCTCGATCGAGCACGTCATCGCGATCGGCTACCTCGACCCGGCAAAAGACGATTTCTCTGATCTGTACGGGGATGAGCCGCTCGCCTTCGAGCCGGTGCCGTTCGACCACCCGCTCTACGTGCTCTACAGCTCGGGCACGACCGGCCTGCCGAAGCCGATCGTGCACGGCCACGGCGGCATCCTCCTCGAGCACCTCAAAATCCTGGCGCTGCACCACGACCTAGGCCCGAAGGACAAATTCTTCTGGTTCACCACGACCGGCTGGATGATGTGGAACTTCCTGGTCAGCGGCCCGGCCGTAGGGGCCTCGATCGTCATGTTCGACGGCAACCCGGGCTTTCCGGATTTGTCGGCTTTGTGGGATCTGATCGATGAAGCCGGCATTTCGTACTTCGGCACGAGCGCGCCTTTCCTCATGGCCTGCCGCAAAGCGGGGCTGCGCCCGGACAAGCCGACCCTCAAGGCGATCGGGTCGACCGGCGCGCCCCTGCCGCCCGAAGGCTTCGACTGGGTCTACGAGACAGTGGGCACGCAACTGCAATTGCAGTCGCTTTCCGGGGGTACGGACGTGTGCACCGGCTTCGTCGGCGCCAGCCCTCTGCACCCGGTGCGCGAGGGCGTGATCGCCTGCCGCTGCCTGGGCGCCCGGGTCGAGGCGTACGACCCGGCCGGCAACCCGGTCATCGACCAGCTCGGCGAACTGGTGATCACCGCGCCGATGCCGAGCATGCCGGTCGGCTTCTGGAACGACCCCGACGGCAAGCGCTACCGCGAGGCCTACTTCGACGTCTTCCCCGGCGTCTGGCGGCACGGCGACTGGATCACGATCGGCCCCGACGGCAGCTGTGTGATCACCGGCCGCTCCGACGCGACCCTGAACCGCGGCGGCGTCCGCCTGGGCACGGCCGAGTTCTACTCGGTGGTCGAGGCTCTGCCCGACATCGTCGACTCGGTCGTGGTGCACCTCGAGCAGGACGACAACCCGAACGGCGAGCTGCTGCTGTTCGTGGTGCTGTCCGACGGCGTCGAGCTGAGCGACGAACTGATCGGCACGATCCGCCGCGAGTTGCGCACCGCCCTGTCGCCGCGCCACATTCCGGACGAGATCCATCAGGTACGCGCGGTGCCCCGCACCCTGTCGGCCAAGAAGCTCGAGGTCCCGGTGAAGCGCATCCTCACCGGCACGCCCGTCGAGTCGGCCGCCGCCAAGGGCGCGCTGGCCAACCCCGATTCGCTCGTGGCCTTCGAAGAGCTCGCGGCTAGGCGGTCAGCACGACCGTGACCTTTTCGGCGGTGGCGCGGGCGTCGAGCTTGGCCTTGTCCAGGTTGGCGCAGAGCACCACCGACGCCCCCACCGCGAGCGGCGCGAAGAGCCAGTCGGCCGGGTCGGGGTAGGCGCGGGTGTCGATCAGCACGCGGTCGCCGGCGGCGATGCCGAGCTCGGCGGCCCGCTCGGTGGCCGTGCGCATCACCGCGAGGTGGCTCAGCTCGACCGGGCCGGCCACAGCGCGGTCGTCGGGCGCGACGGGCGCGCCACGGAAGTGGTCGCCGTAGTTGCGCACTTCTGTCACATAGTCGACAAAACCCGGGGGGACCTCGCGCAGCGGCATGGCGAGCGGGAGCAGCCCCGTCGCGAACCGGTCGGCGGCCGCCCACTGCGCCGACTCTGCACTTTGCGAAGGGGTCGCGAACAGGGCATCCACCGGCCCGGGGCGGCCGGGGAGGCAGACCGCGAGACCCGCCGCCGAGACGCCGAGCGCGATCGCCGCAGTCTGCCAATGCGGCGGAAGCAGCACCGCGACCGTGTCGCCGGCGCCCAGCCCGAGGCCGTCGATCATGAGGTTCGCGGTCTTCGAGACCCAGTTCTCCAAGGTCGCCCCGGACAGCTCGGTGCGGTCGCCGGTGGCGTCGTCGTACCAGGTCAGCAGCGGAGTGGTCGGGTATTGCCGAACCGATGACGCCAACGCCTGCGGGATCGTGTTATGCACCGCCCCCACGATAATCGCGTCACCCTGCGTAACCGCGCCTGAGCGAGCGATGAGTTCCGGGAAACGCTTCGAATCCGGCGGTGTCGCGGTCACATGCCCGATGCATTCCGGGCGTAGGCTTGCCAGTGGTCTGAATTACAACCTCTTTGGGAGTTGCCTCGTGACCGCCGGTCGCCCCCCGCGAGTGCTCGTCGACGCCACCAGCGTCCCCGCTGATCGGGGAGGCGTCGGCAGATACGTCGACGGCCTTCTCGGCGCCCTCGGCAGGCTCGATCCCGACCGGGTCGATCTGGCCGTCGTGGCACAGCGTTCGGATGCGGAGCGTTACAGCCGCATGCTCGGCGACGCCGAAGTGATCGCCGGCCCCGCTGCCGTCGCGCACCGTCCCGCCCGCCTTGCCTGGGAGCAGACCGGTCTGCCGCTGCTCGCCCAGCAGGTCGGCGCCAAGGTGCTGCACTCGCCGTTCTACACGTGCCCGCTGCGAGCCAGCTGCCCGGTGACGGTGACCGTGCACGACGCCACCTTCTTCACCGAGCCCGAGCACTACGACAACACCAAGCGCACCTTCTTCCGCAGCGCGATCAAGACGTCGCTGCGCCGGGCCGCGCGGGTGATCGTGCCGAGCAAGGCGACCCGCGACGAGCTCATCCGGCTGCTCGACGCCGACCCGACCCGCATCGACGTGGCCTATCACGGCGTCGACCAGGCCGCCTTCCACGCTCCCACCGACGAAGAGAAGGCGCGTGTCCGCGCCCGCCTCGGCCTCGGCGACGCGGGCTACGTCGCGTTCCTGGGCGCCAAGGAGCCGCGCAAGAACGTTCCGAACCTGATTCGTGGCTGGGCCCGCGCCGTGGCCGACTGGCCGCACGCGCCGGCGCTGGTGCTCGCCGGCGGCCAGGGCCACGACGACGAGATCGACCGCGCGGTCGCCGAGGTCCCCTCTCACCTGCGCCTGCTGCGCCCGGGCTACTTGCGGTACACCGACCTGCCCGGCTTTCTCGGCGGCGCGCTGGTGGCGTGCTACCCGTCGTTCGGCGAGGGCTTCGGCCTGCCGATCCTCGAGGCGATGGCCTGCGCGACCCCGGTGCTGACCACGCCGCGCCTGTCGCTGCCCGAGGTGGGCGGCGACGCGGTTGCCTACACGACGGAAGATCCCGACCGGATCGCCTCCGACCTGGCCGATCTGCTGCACGACGAGCAGCGCCGGATCACCCTGGCCAAGGCCGGATTCGACCGGGCGAAGGAATTCACCTGGGCTTCGAGCGCGGAAGTGCATGTCACAACCTGGAAACGAGTCGCGACTTCGTGAGCCACTACACTCTGTGCGCATGATTGAGCAACGGGGTGCGCTGTATGGCGTGGTGCTGGCCGGTGGCACCGGAACGCGTCTCTGGCCCCTCTCGCGGGCCGGCCACCCGAAGTTCCTTCACCCGCTGACCGGCACGGACGCGTCCCTGCTGCAGGCCACGGTGGACCGCCTCGACCAGCTGACCAGCTCCGATCGCATCTTCGTGGTGACCGGGGTCGCGCACGCCGCGGCAGTGTCCCGCCAGCTCGCCGACGTCCCGGAAGAGAACGTCCTGGTCGAGCCGTCCCCACGGGACTCCTGCGCCGCGATCGCGCTGGCCGCCGCCGTGATCGCGCGCCGCGACCCCGAGGCGATCATGGGCTCGTTCGCCTCCGACCACCTGATCGCCGACAGGGCGCAGTTCACCGAGGTCATCAAGCAGGCGATGGACGGCGCCCGGCAGGGCCTGCTCATGACGCTGGGCATCACCCCGACCCGCCCCGAGACCGGCTACGGCTACCTCGAATGCGGCGGCGCGATCGGCGACGGCCCGGTGCTGGCGGTCGAGGAATTCAAGGAGAAGCCGTCGTACGACGTGGCCGAGAGCTACGTGAAGTCCGGCAACTACCTGTGGAACGCCGGCATGTTCGTCTGGCGGGCCGACGTCTTCCTGGCCGAGCTCTCCCGCCAGCAGCCGCAGCTCGCGGCCGGTATCTCGCGGATCGCCCAGGCCTGGGACTCCCCGGCCCGCGAGGAGGTGCTCGGCGAGGTCTGGCCGACGCTCCCGCGCATCTCGGTCGACTACGCGGTGATGGAGGGCGCGGCCACTGTCGGCCGGGTCGGCACCGTCCCCGGCGACTTCGGCTGGAACGACGTGGGCGACTTCCACACGCTGGGCGAGGTGCTCGCCTCCGACCAGGCCGGCAACGTCGTGGTCGGCCACACCGACGAGAACAAGCCGGGCGTGCTGCTCCGCGAGACCGAGGGCCTCGTGGTGGTGCCGACGAGCGGCCGGCTGGTGGCCGCGATGGGCGTCCGCGATCTGGTCATCGTGGACACCCCCGACGCGGTGCTGGTCTGCCCCCGCGACCGGGCGCAGGAGGTCAAGCAGCTGGTCGACCAGCTCAGGGACGCGGGCGAGCTCGGCTACATCTGAGACAGCCGCCGGGCGGCCAGCTCGGCGAGCAGCACCGCGCCGAACGGCACGCTGCTGTCGTCGAAGACGGCCCGCGGTGAGTGGTTGATGGCCGCCGTGCCGGAGTCCAGGCCTGGCGGCGTCGCACCGACGTTCAGATAGGCCCCCGGCACCTTCTCCAGCACGAACGCGAAGTCGTCGGAGGCCGCGAGCGGGCGCGGCATGTCGATCGCCAGCTGCGCCCCGACCAGCCCGGCGGCGGCACGCAGCGCGAACGCGACCTCGGCGGCGTCGTTGACGGTGACCGGGTACTGCTCGCGGTAGTCGAGGTCGGCCTGCACGCCGTGCGCGGCCGCGATCCCGCGCACCACCCGCTCGAAGCCCTCGCGAATCGCCCGATGGGTGGCGGCCGAGAAGGAACGGATCGTCGCCGCGAAATGCCCCGAGCCCGGGATGACGTTGCCGGCCGAGCCCGCGTGGATCGAGCCCACCGAGATCACCGCGGGGTCGAAGGCGTCGATCGAACGGGTGACCATGGTCTGCAGCGTGGTGACCATCTCGCACATCGCCACGATCGGGTCGGCGGCCATGTGCGGCATGGAACCGTGTCCGCCCTTCCCGGTGACGGTCACGGTCGCCGCGTCACAGGCCGAGAGGATGGCGCCGGCTCGTGTGGCGACAACGCCTCGCGGGATTCCGGCCGAGGCAACATGCAACGCGTACGCGGCGACGACCCGATCGCCGGCGGCATCCAGCACCCCCTCGCCGACCATCACGCGCGCGCCGCCCGGCCCCTCCTCCCCCGGCTGGAACATGAACACGACATCGCCGGCCAGCTCGTTACGCCGCTCGGCCAGCAGGTGGGCAGCGCCGGCCAGCGCCGCGGTGTGGATGTCGTGGCCGCAGGCGTGCATGCGTCCGGGCTGCCGCGACGCGTACGGAAGATCGGTCTCCTCCTGCACCGGCAGAGCGTCCATGTCGCCGCGCAACAGCACCGCCGGCCCGGGACGGCCGCCGCGTAGCACCGCGGTCACCGAGGTGAGCGCCTTGCCGGTGACGATCTCCAGGGGCAGGCCGTCGAGGGCGGCCAGCACCTTGGCCTGGGTGAGAGGCGTTTCCAGCCCCAGCTCGGGCTCGCGGTGCAGCGCGTGGCGGAGGTCGATCAGGCGGTCGGCCAGGCGCTGGCCGTCATCGAGCGAGAACATGGCGACATTGTGTCGCCTGCTTCGTCGCCCGCGAGGAGGACGTTCGCCGGCGATTAGCACAAATGATCGAGAAATGTAGTATCGTCACGGCATGGCTTCCCCTGCGCCGGAGCTCACCACACGCCAGCGACAGATCCTCACCATGATGCGCGACTGGGTCGACCGGCACGGCTACCCGCCCACCATGCGCGAGATCGGGGCCGCCGTGGGCCTCGCCTCGCCGTCCTCGGTCGCTCACCAGCTCAAGGTCCTCGAAGAACACGGCCACCTCCGCCGCGACGCGCGCGGCTCGCGGGCCGTCGCGCTGTCGGCCGGCAGATCAGACCCGCCGGGACGAACCGACGACGTCCGCGTCCCGCTCCTCGGCCAGATCGCGGCCGGCACGCCGATCCTCGCCGACCAGCACGTCGAAGACGAACTGACCCTGCCGCAGAGCTTCGTCGGCCGCGGCACGCTCTTCGCCCTCCGCGTCAAGGGCGACTCGATGATCGAGGCTGCCATCTGCGACGGCGACGTGGTCGTGGTCCGCCAGCAGCAGACCGCCGAGAACGGCGACATCGTGGCCGCCATGATCGACGAAGAGGCCACCGTCAAGGTGCTGCGCACCGACGGGCGCAACGTCGACCTGCTCCCCCGCAACCCGGCCTACTCGGTGATCCCCGGCAACAACGCCGTCATTCTCGGCAAGGTGGTGTCCGTGCTGCGCCGCGTCTGACGCAGCCGGCCACAAATCGACCGCTCGGCTACCTCGCCGACCGGTACGGCCCGCGGCGTATGCAGATCCTCGCGCTGGTCGTGCTGGCCGGCGCCTACGCCGCGCTGCTCACGCTGCGCACGCCGCTCGCGTTCGCGGGCGTCTCCTGCGTGATCGCGGTCGCCATGGCGCTGTCCAAGGGCTCCTCTATCGGCCGATCGTGATGAGCGGCCGACTCGTGAACGTTGCCTGAATCCTCGGCGTGACCGGGCCGCCGACCGCCGCGGTGAATCGACAATGATGTCGCGTAGCGGGAGGCGATCATCGATTTCTGGTGGAGCGTGGCGCTCGCGACCCTGGGTGTGGTCGTGCCCGGGATCGCGGCGTTCTACGAATTCGTTGTCAAGGGGCGTAAGCGCCTCGGCTATCGGGTCCAGATGGACACCACGGCCACCAACGTGGTCGAGACCGATGACCCCGGCGTCTTCGACCAGCTGCGCGAGCCGCTCGTCGACCCCACGCTGGTGCTGCTGCGGATCGAGAACAACGGCCAGACCCACATCGACGAGGACGACTACGCGGTCCTGCACGACAAGAAGGCCGGCGTCACGATCACCTTCCCCGACCGCAAGGTCGTCGGCATGGTGGTGACCGAGCTCAGCGACGACGGCATGCGCTCGAGCTTCGAGGACGGCGGCGGTCTGGCCGTGAAGGGCAGCCGGATCCTGCTGCCCAAGGTGCCGATGAACCGCGGCGCCCACTACAAGGTGCTCGCCGCGCTCGACACCATGAACGGCAAGATGGATCAGTACCCGCCGCCGAAGGTCGCCTGCACCATCAAGGGCGGCGTCACCGGCGGTAAAATTCAAGAGACAAGAAGCCGCACGGGTACGCCCAAACGCGTCATCGCCTTGATCGTCTTCCTCGTCGCGATCGTCGTGGCGCAGCTGGTCGTCTTCACCCAGAGCAACAACGGCGCCCCGCTGGACTGCGCGAGCGGCCACCTCAACGTGACCGGCTCGACGGCGTTCGCCCCGATCGCCCGCGAGGCCGCGAAGTCCTATCAGGACCTCTGCCCCGACGCGACGTTCGGCTTCGACATGCGCGGCAGCGGCGAGGGCCTGCAGTTCCTCGACCAGGCCGGCCGCGACGGCAAGGCGGACGGCCAGCTCACCTTCTCGGACGGCGAGAAGCCCGACGACATGCCCGGCCTGCTGCCCCGCCCGATCGCGTTCTTCCTGTTCACCCTGGTCGTCAACAAGGACTCCGGGGTCGCCGACCTGACCGGCGACCAGATCGAGCGGATCTACCAGGGCAAGATCACCAACTGGCGTGCGGTCGGCGGCAACGACCTGGCGATCCGCCTGATCAGCCGCAACCCCGGCTCCGGCACCCGCAACGCCTTCCAGCGCCGCGTCCTCGGCGGCGTCCGCGAGCCCGGCACCAACTCGGACGACTGCCGCAACCGCGACCCCGGCTCCCCACCCGGCGTGGTGCGCTGCGCCCGCGACTCCACCGACGCGGTGCTGCGCACCGTCGAGTCGACGCCGGGCGCGATGGGCTACAGCGAACTGGGCGCCGCGACCGGCCGGGCGGGGCTCACGGCGATCCGCATCGACGGCCATCCGGCCACGGTCGACGAGGCCGACCACGGCGCGTATCCGTTCTGGGAGACGGAGTTCGGCTATACGGCCGGCGAGCCCGCGGCGAACTCGCTCGCCGCGAGCTTCCTCCGCTACCTGACGAACCAGGTGGGGGCCGACATCATCCGCTCATACGGGGATCGACCCTGCGCCGAGCTCGCCAATCCGCAGCTGTGCCGGCCCACCTGAGGTCAGGCGCGGCCCAAGGCCTTGAGCTCGTCCTCGTCGACCAGGACCAGCATGGGCTTTCCCGGCTCGCAGAGCATGGTGACCAGGAAGCGCAGGCGCACGTCGTCGCGGTTGTTGCCGTCCTGGAAGTGGACGACTTTGCCGCCGGGCTCCCAGAAGGCCTCGCCCGCCTTGATCACGCGTGGGGGCTCGCCCTCCAGCTCGAAGAGCATCTCGCCCTCCAGGACGTAGCCGAAAGCGGGGCCACCGGGGTGACGATGCGGCGGGGCGCCGGGATCGCCGGGCGGGTACTCGATGGTGATGGTCATCGCGTGGGCGCCCTCGGGAATGAACGGGGGCTCGGCCTCCTGGACCACGGTGACCGCGGACTGCCATGCGTTCGATCGTTCGGTCATACAAGGTCGACCGAGTGGTCGTGCGATATGTGACGTGCGCGCTGTCACAAATCGTGGAACTGGGTTGTCATGGCTGAGGTAGCCGAACCTCGGAGGAACGATGACCATCTCGCACGGCAGCCACCTGGCGGCTCGCGACCACTGCCTCAGCCTGGTGCGATCGGTCGACCGGCCGACGGGCGCGGCGCGCTACGGGCGGATGTTCCCGGACCTGGCGCCGCTGGGCACGGATCCGCAGTTGCTGATGCGGGCCGGCGACACCGGGGGGATCTGCGACGCGGCGCCGGTGCTGGATTCGCTCGCCCCGGGCGGGGACGACGCGACCGGGGCGGCGGGCTGGCCGTTCTTCGGGCAGCTGATCGCGCATGACATCACCGCCGACAGGTCGGCGATCGACGGTGGCGCCGACCCGGCGGCGCTGCGCAACGCGCGGGCGCCGAAGCTGAACCTGGAGATGCTCTACTCGGACGGGCCGGTGGGGTCGCCGTTCCTGTACGACGTGGGCGACCCGGCGAAATTCCTGCTCGGGCCCGATGGCGGTGACGTGCCGCGCAACCAGCAGGGCACGGCGCTGATCGGAGACCCGCGCAACGACGTGCACCTGTTCTCGCTGAGCCTGCATGTTGCGCTGCTGCGGACGCACAACCGGATCGTCGACTGGCTACGCGATGGCGGGGTGCCGGCGACGGAGGTGTTCGATCGGGCCCGGGTCGCGTTGACCCGGCACTACCAGTGGGTTGTCGTGCACGACTTCCTGCCGCGGCTGGTGGGCGGCGATCTGGTCGCGGAGGTGCTGGCCTCTGGGGGCCGTTGGTTCGCGCCCACCGAGGCGTTCATTCCGCTCGAGTTCGCGGATGCCGCTTATCGGTACGGGCACGGGCAGATTCGGCACACGTATCGGTTGCGGGAGGGCGGCTCCGCCGTACCACTTTTCCCAGATTTAGTGGGATTTGGGCCGCTGCCGCTCGATCGACGCCTGGATCTGACGCAGATCTTCGACGTGCCGGGGCATCCGGCGGCGCAGCGGGCCAAGCGGCTGGACGGCCGGCTGGCGGCCAGCTTGATCGGGCTCCCGGAGCAGGTGACGGGGGCCGTGGAGACGTCGGCGTACCGGTCGTTGGCGGTGCGTGATCTGCTGCGCGGGGAGACCACGAAGCTTCCCAGCGGAGAAGCCGTTGCGAAGGTGATGGGCGTGAAGCCGCTGACCGCGGAGGAGCTGGGACATCCGTGGCCACAGGGGACGCCGCTGTGGTTCTACATCCTCAAGGAGGCGGAGAGCCGGGGAGACAACGGGGATCGGCTGGGGCCGGTCGGGGGACGGATCGTGGCGGAGGTCCTGATCGGGTTGCTGCGGGCGGATCCGGCGAGTTATCTGAGCCTGGAGGCGGACTGGCGGCCGACGCTGCCGGCTGCGGCAGATGAGTTCGCCCTGGCCGACCTGATCACGATGGGCACGGCCTGACCGGGGATCAGTGCCCGCTCCGCCATCGCGCCGATCGGAGTGGCGCCGGCGAGGGTCAGCCGGTAGTCAAGCGACACCCGTCATGCTCCCCGCCATAGCGTCACCCCTCGAGGAGCGTCGTCAGGTTGCGGAGGCTGCCGACCAGGGCGCTGGTGTAGCCCAATATGCGGCCCGCCCATTTGGCGACCGCGGCAATGATCTGGGCGGCCACCACCGGGATCGTCACCACCAGGAGGGACTCGGCGGCCCAGACGATCACGCGGGCCACCAGGTCGGAGATCAGGTCGCGGACGAGGTCGCGGGTGAGCTGGACCAGGTTGCCGGCCGCCTGGGTGGAGGCCGACATCGTGGCCGCCAGCACACCCAGGCCGGAGAGCGCCTCGACGTTGTTGGCCATCAGGCCCTGGTAGGACGCGGCCGCCGGCCCCTGCCAATCGGGCAGGTCCGCGGTCAACGCCGACCGGAGGTCCGCTGACATCTCCGACAGGTACGCCGAGATGTTCGTCCAGGTGGCGGCGTGGGCCATGACGCGGTCGGGGATGCCGGCCAGGTTGTCGAGCATCTCGCGCAACGGCTCGAAATATTCCATCGCCCAGCCGAGGCCGTTCGACAGCAGGGCGCTGAACGGGTCGAGCACCGTCGCGGCGGCCTCGACGGCGAAAGCGCCGCCGGCCAGGGCGCCCTCGACCCAACCGCCGCCGGTCACGGCCTGGTGGACGCCCTGGAAGCTGTCGGCCAGGGACGCGCCGGTCCACGCCGTACGGGTGGAGGCGACGTCGGCGACCAGCGGGGAGGTCATCCGACGCCCCCCGCCCGGCGCAGGCGCGACGCCGCCTCGTCGTCGGATCGGTCGTAGTCGTCCCCGGTGCGGACCACGGCCTCCGCCGCGGCGCGCAGATTCTCCTCGACGTACGCGATGAGCTCGTCCTGCCGTACGTGTCGCCGCTGGAGAATCGCGGAGATCCAGCCGCACAGGACGCCGTAGGCGGCGTCGTCCTGGGCGATGGCCGCGCTCGCCGCCCGGACCGCGCCGAAGCGCTGCTGCACCGCCTCTATCCGCGCCGCGTGCGCTCGCATCTGCCGCGAGTCGACGGCGAAGCCGTCAGACATCGGTGGACGCTCCCAGCAACTGCCGCTCGACCCGCTCGGCGATCGTGCGGGCCGCCACCGACTCGCTGCCCACCGTCTCGGTGATGATCTCGCGGGTGTGGTCGGCCGCCTTCAGCCGGGCCGCCCGCAGCGCGCTCATCAGCGCCCGGGAGACCGCCTCGGGCGCGGCGCGCTGAATCCGCTGGTGGAACCGCACGTCCAGCAGGACGCCGGTGGAGTCGATGGTCACCTCGACCAGGCCGTCGTCGTCGGACGCGGTCACCCGCAGGTCGGCGAGGCGGTCGCTCATGGCCTTGGTGTCGGCAGCCATCCGGTCGATCCGGGCCTTCCAGCCCTGCAGGTAGGTGTCGGCCGCATCCGGGTCGAGGAATGTCATCATTCACCCCCGTGAATTGCCCGGGAGTCTAGCAGCGGCCCACCACAGTGTCCGGATTGCCCGACGGGCGACCGAAATGGAACCCCTGGCCGATGTCGCAGCCCAGCGACCGCAGCAGCGACTCCTGGGCGGCGGTCTCGATCCCCTCGGCCGTCACGGTCAGGTCGAGCGCGTGGCCCAGCGCGATCGCGTGCTGGAGCACCCGAGGCTCGGCGAGGAACTCGGCGGCCAGCTTGACGGTCGAGACCGGCAGCCGGGACAGCGTGGCCAGGCTGGAGTAGCCGGTGCCGAAGTCGTCGAGTGCCAGGCGTACGCCGAGGTCGGCGACCTGCCGCAGGGTGACGCTGCCGTGATCCAGAGCCGCGCTCTCGGTGATCTCCAGTTGGAGGTTGCCGGCCGGCAGGCCGGCGCGGTGCAGAATGTCCGCCACGTCGGCCGGCAGCGTCGGCTCGCTCAGCTGCAACGGCGACAGGTTGACGCTGATCAGCAGGTCGTGTCCGGCTCGCCGCCACCGCGCTCCCTGCCGGCAGGCCTGTTCGAGCACCTGGCGGCCGAGCGGGCGGATCAGGCCGGTGCGCTCGGCGAGCGTGATGAAGTCGGGCGGGCCGAGCAGCGGGCCGCCCGCCGGGCGTTGCCAGCGGGCCAGCGCCTCGGCGCCGATGACCGCGCGGTCGGCGAGGCGGTAGAGCGGCTGGTAGTGGGCCACGATCTCGCCGTTGTCCAGGGCCGACGGAAGATCGGCGGCCAGCCGGTGCCGGCGACGGTCGATCTCGGCTCGGCCCGGCTCGAAGACGGCATGGTCGCGCCGATCCTGCCGGGCCCAGCCGAGCGCGAGGCGGGCGTCGCGCAGCCAGTCGTCGGGGGTCCGGCCGGCGCCCTCGACCAGGGCCGCCCGCACGTCGACGCGCAGCGGGAGCAGCACGCGCCGGGCCTCGTCGGCGGCCTTGAGCAGGTCGTTGGCGTCGGCGACCAGGGCGAACTGGTCGTTTCCGAGGTGAGCGAGGAAAACGCCCGTGATCTGCCGCAGCATCGCGGCGACCGCGGTGAGCAGGGTGTCGTGCCCGAGCGTGTCGGCCAGCTCCGGGAACCGGTCGATGCCGAGCAGACAGAGTCCCATCCCGTCGCCGGCCGCGAGATGCTGCCGCAGTTGCTGCTCGTTGGGCAGGCCGGTCACCGGGTCGTGCTGGAGGCGCCGCTGAAGGTCGGTCTGCACCCGCCGCCAGTGGATCTTCTCGGACCGGTTCATCTGCTCGGCCGCCCGCACCGCCGCGTCGCGCTGGGCGGCGACGAATCCGGTGGTGACATGTTCGAGCAGATCAAGAATCCTGGCGCGTACGACCGCAGGATCGCCCTCGATCAGCGGGGGCAGCCTCGCCGCGAGCAGCCGCACGGTCATGCCGATCACCGGCGGCGCGGACATCCGCAGGTCGACGAGCTCGGTGCCGATGCGGTCGCCGGCGGCCGGATCGAATGGCTCGGCCCGTACGGCGGCGACCAGTTCCTCGAGCAGCTCCCGCAGGGCCGCGCGGGCGCGAGCCCGCACACCGGGGACGAAGACCGCGCCCGTGACGCCGCGCAGCCACTCCGCGGTCAGGGCGGTCAGATCGGCCCCCGGCCTCATCGCTTGCGGGCCACCGCGACGAGCGCGGTCGGCTGCGGCGGTTCGTCCGCCTCGTCGGGATCGGGGTGCCAGTCCGTGGCGGCCGCCACCCCCGGCGGCACGATCTCGTAGTCGCCACCGATCAGGGCCGCGACCTCCTCCCGGCCGCGAATGATCACCGGCGTCGGCGTGCGCTCGTAGAGCTTGCGCGCCCGCTCCTGCGCCTCCCGGCCCTCGGGGGTCGCCTCCGGCCCGGCGTGCGACATCACCAGGTAGCTGCCGGTCACCAGCGCGTCGCCGAGCCGCTTGAGGATCCCCGCCGGGTCGGCCGAGTCGGGCACGAAGTGCAGGACGGCCACGGTCAGCACCGCCACCGGCTCGGAGAAGTCGATCAGCCGCAGCACGTCGGGGTGGTAGAGGATGCCCTCCGGGTCGCGCAGATCGCCCTCGACCACCCGGGCGTACGGGTTGTCGGCGAGCAGGCTGCGGCTCTGCTGTACCGCGATCGGATCGATGTCGACGTACATGACCCGGGCGTCCGGGCTGGCCTCCTGCGCGACCTCGTGCACGTTGCCCAGCGTCGGGATGCCCGACCCGATGTCGAGGAACTGCCGCACCCCGGCATCGGCGAGCCAGCGCACGGCCCGGCCGAGGAATGCCCGGTTCGCCCGCGCCACCAGCGCCGCGCTGGGGAAAGCCGCCTCCGCGCGGCGCCAGAACTCCCGGTCCACCGCGAAGTTGTGCACCCCGCCCAGCGCGTAGTCGTAGACCCGCGACGCGTCCGGCACCGTGATGTCCACGCCGTCCGGCACCCACCCATAGTCCTCGGCCATCCGGTCATTCAAGTACGTAAATCGATCGAGGGCCAGTACCCGGGCCCCGGGGATCGACCTGCTCGCCCTGTTCATCGGCGGTGGCGCCGACGCCGGTGACGGGACACGGTGAGCCGGCTCACCCGCGGGCTTCGCTTCCCGAAGCAACCTCGCGTCCCGGGCATCCGTCAGGTGCACAGGACGCCCGAAGGGAAGACGCATGGCCAACCGCGCACGCTTGTGGATCGCCGCCGCCCTGACCCTCGCGGCCTGCGGCACCGGCCCCGGCAACGCAGCGCCTGCCGCTCCCCCGGTCGAGCCGCCGGCGGTCACGTCGCCGGCGGTCATACCAGCGCAGAAGGCGACGGAGGCGGCGACGGAGGCGGCGACGGCGACGCCGATCACCTACCCCGCACAGGGCAAGGACGCCTGGCTGATCGCTCCCGCCGAGAGCGACCCGCCCGCGGGACACGCGGGCCGGCTGTTCCGCTACCGGGTGGCCGTCGAGAAGGGCATCGTGGGCCTGGCGCCGGCCGACTTCGCGAAGGCCGTGCAGACGACGCTGGCCGACCCGCACGGCTGGACCGCCGGCGGCCGCTGGCGCTTCCAGCGAGTCGGCCCCGGCCGGCCGTACGACTTCACCGTCTACCTGGCCACTCCTGTCACCCGCGACCGGCTCTGCGACGACAACGGCGACGGCTACACCTCCTGCCGCAACGGCAAGAGCGTGGTCCTCAACGTTGCCCGGTGGGTCAAGGGCGTCCCCGGGTTCGCCGGCGCGGGCCTGCCCGTCTACCGGCAGTACATGGTCAACCATGAGGTCGGCCACCGCCTGGGCAACGGCCACGAACTCTGCCCCGGCCAAGGCGATCTCGCTCCGGTGATGCAGCAGCAGACCCTGGGCCTGCACGGCTGCCGGCCCAACCCGTGGCCCTACCCCGACGGTCATTCCTACCACGGCCGGTCCGGCGTGTACGACGACAAGACGCCGCGCCGCGACGAGGGCAAGCTCAGCTGACCGCAGGCGCGCCGGGGGGCGGTCAGGGTAGCTTCGCGACCACCACGTAGCACATCGCGTCGGCCACGCTGGTCTGCGGCGGTTTCGCGGGATCGGGCCGCCACTCCACACTGGAGACGATGCCCGGCTCCAGCAGCTCCAGCCCGTCGACGAACCGTTCGATCTCCGCCCGGGAACGCGCCCGGTAGGCGCCATGCTTGCCGGTGGCTATCAGGGCCCGCACCGCCCGGCGCGTCTCCTCGGGCAGCGTGTCGAAGGTGCCGTGGACGATCATCAGGTAGCTGCCGGGCGGAAGCGACTCCCGCAGCCGGCGCACCGCCGCGTACGCGAGCTCGTCGTCCTCGATCAGGTGAAGCACGCTGGCGAGCAGCACCGCGACCGGCCGGCCGAGGTCGAACACCTCCTTGACCTGGTCGCCGGCGAGGATCTCGTCGGCGTTCAGCAGGTCACCCGCCTGGAACTCGGCCCGCCCCTCCCGCCGGCTCATCACCGTGCCGCGATGGTGGACCCCGACCAGCGGATCGTTGTCGACGTAGACCACCCGGCAGGCCGGATCGATCCGCTGCGCCACCTCATGCACGTTGGGCTTCATCGGCTGCCCGGCTCCGATGTCGAGGATCTGCCGGATCCCGCACTCCGCCACCAGATCACGAACGGCCCGCATCACGACGGCCCGGCCCTCCTTGGCCGCGGCGAGCATGTTGGGCAGCACGGTCAGGATCGTCTTGGTCGACTCACGCTCGACCCCGGTGTGGTCCTTCCCACCGACCCATTCGTTGTACCGGCGGGAGGTGTTCAGAGCGGAGACATCGGGCGACTCTGACATGCCGGCCACTGTAGTCAGTCGGTGAGCGCAGAGTGGACCCTCCGTCAGTCCTTGAGGAGCTGCCTCGCCATCACGATGCGCTGCACCTGGTTGGTGCCCTCGTAGATCTGGGTGATTTTGGCGTCGCGCATCATGCGCTCCACCGGGTAGTCGCGCGTGTAACCGTACCCGCCGAGAAGCTGGACCGCGTCGGTCGTGATCTCCATGGCGGCGTCGGAGGCGAAGCATTTCGCCGCGGCGCCGAAGTACGTCAGGTCGGCGTCGCCGCGCTCGCTCTTGCCGGCCGCGGCGTAGGTCAGCTGGCGGGCCGCCTCGAGCTTCATGCCCATGTCGGCCAGCATGAACTGGACGCCCTGGAAGTCGCCAATCGGCTTGCCGAACTGCTTGCGCTCCTTCACGTAGCCCCTCGCGAAGTCCAGCGCGCCCTGGGCGATGCCGATCGCCTGCGCCGCGATGGTCACCCGGGTGTGGTCGAGGGTCTGCATGGCGGTGGCGAAACCCGTACCCTCCGCCCCGATCATGCGGGACGCGGGGATGCGCACGTTGTCCATGTAGACCTCGCGGGTCGGCGAGCCCTTGATCCCGAGCTTCTTCTCCGGTGCCCCGAAAGACACCCCTTCGTCAGACTTTTCCACGACAAACGCGGAAATGCCCCGGGAGCGAGCAGCTGGGTCGGTCACCGCGAAAACGGTGTAGAACTCGGACACCCCGGCGTTGGTGATCCATCGCTTCACGCCATGGAGAACATAGAAATCCCCATCGCGTACGGCTCGCGTGGTCATCGAGGCGGCATCGGAACCTGCCTCGGGCTCGGAGAGGCAGTACGAGAACATCGCCTCCCCCGAGGCGACCTTGGGCAGATACTGCTGCTTCAGCGACTCGGACGCGGCGATCAACAGCGGCATGGTCCCGAGCTTGTTCACCGCGGGAATCAGCGACGAGGAAGCACAGGCCCGCGCCACCTCCTCGATCACGATCGCGGTGGCGAGCGCGTCCGCCCCCGCACCCCCGTACTCGACCGGGATGTGCGGCGCGTGGAAGTCGGACGACTTCAGTGCCTCGTAGGAGGCCTTCGGGAACTCCGCAGTCTCGTCCGCCTCGGCGGCGTGGGGCGCCACCCGCGCGTCACAGACCTCGCGCACCGCGGCGCGGATGGTCTCGTGGTCCTCCGGCAGCCGGTAGACGTCGAACTCAGGCATGAACGCGGTCCTTTCACGGAGAGGAAACCCCCCGCTATGTTACTGGCGCGTAGCACTCGCCCACCAGGGGCTCGATCGTTAGGCGGGGTGTGACACTTCCCCGCCTGTCGTTCCTGGGCACCGGCTATCTGGGCGCCACGTACGCGATCTGCTTCGCCGAGCTCGGCTACGAGGTGATCGGCGTCGACGTGGACGAGACCAAGATCGAAACCCTGCGGAACGGCCGGGTTCCGTTCCACGAGCCGGGCCTGGACGACCTGCTCCGCCGCAACCTCGCGGCGAAGAGGCTGCGCTTCAGCACCTCGTACGCCGACGCGGCCGACCGAGCTGACGTGCATTTCATCTGCGTGGGCACGCCGCAGCGTGGCGACGGGATGGGCGCCGATCTCACGTACGTGGAGCGGGCCGTCACCAATCTCGCACCACTGCTGCGCCGCCGTGCCCTGATCGTCGGGAAGTCCACCGTGCCGGTGGGCACGGCCTCGTGGGTCGAGCAGCTGGTCGCGAAGCTCGCCGATCCCGCGCTGGGCGTCGAGGTGGCCTGGTCCCCCGAGTTCCTGCAGGAGGGTTTCGCGGTCGAGGACGTGCTGCGCCCGAACCGGATCGTCGCGGGCGTGCGCTCGGAGTGGGCGAACGACCTGCTCGCCGCCGCGCACAAGGGCGTCTTCGACCTGGCCGCGACCGAGGACCGCGAGGTCCCGCTGGTGGTGACCGATTTCGCGACGGCGGAGCTGGTGAAAGTCGCGGCGAACGCGTTCCTGGCCACGAAGATCAGCTTCATCAACGCGATGGCCGAGGTGTGCGAGGTGGCCGGCGCGGACGTCACCCAGCTGGCCCGGGCGATCGGCTACGACCCGCGGATCGGCAACAAGTTCCTCCAGGCGGGGCTGGGCTTCGGCGGCGGCTGCCTGCCCAAGGACATCCGCGCGTTCCAGGCGCGGGCGCAGGAGCTGGGCGCAGGCGAGGCGCTGCGCTTCCTGCACGAGGTCGATCTGATCAACACCCGGCGGCGGGGCCGGGTGCTCGATCTCGCGGCCGAGCTGCTGGGCCGGCCGGTCGGCCCGGCCGGGCCCGACCTCTCCGGCACGCGGGTGGCGGTGCTGGGCGCGGCGTTCAAGCCCAACTCCGATGACGTACGCGACGCGCCCAGCCTTGCCGCCGCGGCCGCGCTGGCCGCGGCCGGGGCGCGCGTGCAGGTCTACGACCCCGAGGCCATGGAGAACGCGCGCCGCGCCCAGCCGTCTCTCACATACGCGCCGACGATGGCCGCCGCGGTGAGCGGCGCCGCCCTTGTGGTGATCGCCACCGAGTGGGCGGAGTTCCGCAACGCGGACCCGGCGCTGCTGGGCGAGCTGGTCGAGGCCCGCCGCGTCATCGACGGCCGGAACTGCCTGGACCCCGCCCAGTGGGCGCGCGCCGGGTGGACCTATCGGGGTATCGGTCGCCCGCCCGCGTGACAACGCCTGCGGCGTTTCGCGCCCGTTTCCCTAGATCTCCGCCCGGGTGAGCCTGTTCTAATGAGGTGTCGTACCGGCATGCTCTAGTTGTCCCCGGCTAGTCATCTCGGGCTGGCCGGGCCGCCGGCGGGGGTCGAGGAGGTGCCGTGGCGCAGGCTGGAAAATCCGACGGCTACGACGACGAGCTGTCTCGGATCGATGCCTCGATAGCGGAACTCAAAATCCGCGACATGGCCGCCGCGAAGGAGCGCACGAACATCGCCGCCAAGATCCAGGCGGCGCAGTTCCAGCGAGACATTCTCGCGCACGCAAATCAACAGACAAAGGCCAAAAAGGCCGCAAAACCTCGTCGCGTACGGCGTAAGCCCTCCGAGGAGTTCCCGCCGCCTCCCTCGCCCACGGGTCACGAGGGCGAGGCGCCCCCGCCACCGCCCGGTCCCGCGCCGACCGGAGCGCCGCCCCCGCCCGGTTCCGCCCCGGTGAACGAGACGCCACCGCCTCCGCCCGGGGCCCGGCCCGACGGCCCGACGCCCCCGCCGCCCGGAGCCCGGCCCGACGGCCCGCCGCCCGAGGCTCGGTCCGGCGGCGCGACGCCCGGGGCTCGGTCCGGCGGCGCGACGCCCGGGGCTCGGTCCGGCGGCGCGACGCCCGGGGCTCGGTCCGGCGGCGCGACGCCACCGCCTCCGGGCCGGGCCGCCACGTCGGGGCCGACCGGCCGGTCGCGCGGCAGCGCCACCGGTCCGCGCCCCGAGTGGGCGCCCCCGGGTTCGCCGCACACCGGCCCGCCCGGCGTCGCCACCGACGGCGTGACCGCGCTGGTCGACGACCCGCCGCCCACCGAGCGTGTCGGCCCGCCCCCGCGCCGGGCCGGCTTCACCGGCGGCGAGCAGCACCCGCCCGAGGCCTCCACCCAGTCGGTGCAGAACATCCTGCTCGCCCTCGGCGCGCTGCTCATCGGCGTGGCCGCAGTGGTCTTCGCCGGCGTCGCGGTGAGCAACCCGCTGGCCCGCGCGGTCATCCTGGCCATCTTCACGGCGATCGCCCTGGTGGCCGCGCCCGGCATCGCCCAGCGTGGCCTGAGCTCGACTGCCGAGACGATCGCCGGTGTCGGCCTGGCGCTGCTGCCGATGACGCTGTACGTGCTGCACGGCAGCAGTCTGGCCGGCGGGTCCCGGGTGTCCCTGCCGCTCTATCTCGGCGTCACGTTCGCGATCACATCCGTGGCGGCGTTCCTGTACGCCACCGCCACCCGTCTGAGCGCACCCCGATACGCCACGGTCGTCGCGCTCCAGCCGGTGCCGTTGCTGCTCGCGTACCCCTCGATCCAGAGCCCGGCCGGCTGGGGCATGGCCCTGACCGTGGTGGCCGTGCTCGACCTGTTCCTGCTCACCACCGTGATCCGCAGCGGCCGGCTGGTGCCGCAGTGGCCGATCGGCCGCCCGGTCGGCGCCGACCGCGAGACGCTCGCCGCCGCGGACGCCGGCGCCGCCGACTACCTGCGCCGCGGGGACCCGGCCGACCCCGGCTCGTACGCGACGGACGCCCCGCCGCGCCCGGAGTCCCGGCCCGAGGAACCCGACCTGATCATCTCGGGGATGACCGGGCCGCGACGGCGCTGGCTGCGTACCCGGATCTTCCCCGGCCCGCGCCCGGCCGGCGCCCCGCCCGCCGGCTCGGTCCCGCTCGCGCCGCCGGCCACACCGCCCTCGGCCGACTGGCTGCGCGAGCTCACGTTCGCGCTGCTCTGTGTGGCCAGCGCGGGCGCCCTGCTCTACTCGTCGGTGGCCCTGCTCCAGGCCCAGGCGGTGCCCGACGCGGTGCGCTCGGGCCTCGTGCTGGTGCTGGCCGCGCTCGCCGCCGTGGCCGCCGCCGGCCTGCTCAAGAACCTGCTGGCCCGCAACATCACCGGTGGCGTGCTGACCCTGGCCGTGATCGGTTCGGCGGCCCGCATCGCCGACGTGGTCGACCCGCGCTGGACGCTGGTCGTGGCCGCCGCCACGGTCGCGGTCACCGGCGCGGTCGTCGGCCTGCTGCCACCGCTGGTCCGGGTCGGCCCCGAGATCGCCTCGGCCTGCGCCCTGGTCATCCTCGGGGTCTTCCTCACCATCGACGGCCTGCGGGCCGCACTCGCGCCGCTGTCGGCCGCCCGCCCGATCTGGGACGCCGACACGGCCGCGTACGCGCAGAAGATCGCCGACGCGGCCGGCCCGTCCGGCTGGCTGCTCGCGTTCAGCGCGCTGCTGCTCACCATCGCCGCCGCGCTCGCCCTGCCGCGCAGCTGGCGGCACGAGGGCGCCGTGATCGGCGTGGCGCTGACCGCGCTGGCCGTGCCCGCCTCGCTCGGCCTGCGCTGGTCGGAGGCGCCCTGGCCGCTGGTGCTCGCGGCCATCGCGATCGGCGGCGCGGGCCTCGCGGCCGGCACCCGCCGCATCGCCATCACGCACGTCGCCGCGGCCGGCACGGTCGGCCTGTTCGGCGCGGGCGCCGCGCTCAGCGCGTCCTGGCTCACCGCGGCCGTGCTCACCGCGCTGGCCGGCGCCGGCGTGATGATCGCCGTGGCGGCCCGGCAGATCCCGATCCGGCTGTACGCGTGGCTGGTCGGTGATTGGGCGGCCGGCGCCGCCGCGCTCGCCCTGCCCGGCGCCGTGGTCACCGGCGCGCTCGCCGTCTCCGACAAGGGCGGCGGCCCGCCCGCGACCGAGGCGGTCACCGTGCCCGCCCTGGCTGTCGGCTTCCTGGCCGTGGCCGCGACGCTGAGCTACGCCGCCGTCTTCCAGGTGGCCCGCCGCGAGATCAGCGTGCCGCTCACCGCCGGCGCCGGCCTCGGCGCGGTCGCCCTGGCCCTGGCCGCGCTGCTCGCCCCGGGCGCGACCGCGCCCGACATCTGGGTGGGCGCGCTGCTGCTGGTCGCGGCCGGCCTGCTGTTCTTCGCCAAGTCGATCGACAACGGCCGGCGCAGCGACCGGGTCCTGGACGGCCCCGACATCGCCGCGGCCGCGGCGACGGTCGCGATCTGCGGCGCGCTGGCCCGGGTATTCGCCCTGGCCTTCCCGGAGGCGCCGCTGGCCGTGGCGGGCGTGGTGGTGCTGATCGTCGCGCTCGGCGTGGCCGCCCTGCCGGACGACTGGCGGCGCGGCCCCGTACGCGGTCTCGCGCTCGCCGGAACAGTGGTCGGCGCGATCGCCGGCTGGCAGGCGCTCGCCGGCGGCGTCCGGATCCTCGGCCTGCACGGCGCGGTCTGGGCCGCCGACTTGACGCAATACCCGACGACGGCCCAGCCCGGCGCCTGGCAGGCCCCGTTCGCGCTGGTCGTGGTGGCCATCGCGGCCGCGTTCGCGGCGCCCCGCCCGTGGTCGTACGCGATCTCGGCGACGGCCGGCGCGCTCGCGGCGATCGGCACGCCGTTCGCGATCGGGCTGCCGTGGTGGTCGCCGCTGCTGATCGGCGGCGCGGTCGGCGTCGCGTACGCGATGGCCGCGATCGCCGCCACCGACCCCCGCGCCGCCCTCTGCCGCGCCGGTGCCGCGACCGCCGTGCTGCTGCACGCGGCCGGCGCCGGCCTCGCCCGCCCGTGGTCCACCGGCGTCGCCCTGCTGATCATCGTCACGATCGCCGCGCTCACCGCGGTCATGGCCCGCACTCCCGTCGCCTACACGGTCGCCCCCGAAGATGTGCCGGTCGACGCCGGTGGCTTCTGGTCGCCGATCATCACCGAGGCCGACCTGGCCCGCGACGACACCGGCATGCCCCGGCACCGCGCCCAGATCGGCGGCGCCGCCACCGGGACGGTGCTGCTCGGGCTGCCCGGCATCTTCGCCGCGCTCGCCGCCGAGCAGGGCAGCGGCGCCCAAGTCGTGCTGACCTCGGCGCTGGCCGCCTCGAGCCTCAGCCTCGCCCTGCTCGCGCTGATCGGCCGCGGGATTCCGCAGTACCTTCCGTGGGCCACGGTCGGCCTGGTGCTCGGCGCGACGATCACCGCTTTCGCGTCGGTGCCCACCGACCACCCCACCGCGCTCTACGCCGCCGCCGCGGCCCTGCTCGGCGTCCTGGCCGAACTGCTGCGCGGCGCGATCCCCGCGCCCGGCCTCACCGTCGCGCGCAGCCGGTCCTGGTCCGGCTCCCGCTACGCGTCCCGCTGGACCAGCCTGCGCCCGAGCGGCCTCAGCAACCGCTGGCTGGTCGACCCGGCCACCAGCGCCGTGATGCTGGCCCTGGTCCCCACGGTGCTGGCGATCTTCTCGATCGCCCCCGCCCTCAAGGCGGCGCTGGTCGACCCGCTCCAGCAGATGCGCCACATCTGGGAAGGCCCGATCCCCGCGCTGTCCCAGCCCGCGTCCGGCAACGTCGACGCCACCAGCGTCCTCGCGATCGTCCTGCTCACCGGGGCCGCGGCCCTGGCCGCGATCGGCTTCGGCGGCAAGACGTCCGAGGCGGTGCCGGTCATCCTGCCCGGCGTGGCCATCACCATCCTAATCGCCCCGATCGCGCTGCACGCGCCGTTCCCCGCCGCCACCACCGCCGGCCTGGTCGTCTTCACGATCGTCATGCTCGGCCTAGCCCTCACCCCGCCCCCGGCGGGCGGCCGGGCCGGCCTGCTGCGCACCACCCGCACGATCGTCTTCGTGATCGGCTTGCTCGCGGGCAACGCGGGCCTGGCCGGCAGCCTCGCCCAGCAGCAGCTCACGCTGTTCACGCTGGGCTCCGCGGTCGGCGTCGGCCTGGTCGCCGCCTTGGCCGGTCGTTCACAGTCGGCCCGCATCCTCGGCTGGCTGTTCGCCGCCGTGATGGCCCAGCTCTTCGTCTTTGCCGCCGCGATCGCCGGTGGCGTGGCCCGCGAGTGGGCGGCGTTCGGCGTCCTGGGCGTCGGTGCCGCCCTCCTGATCATCGAGGCCACCGTCCCCCGGCTGGGCCTCCCGCATTACCGCGCCGAGGCCAGCACCGTCGAATGGGCGGGCTACACGTCCGCGGTCCTGGCCGGCGCCCTGGCCTACGACGCCCCCGCCCACCTGGCCGCCCTGCTGGCCGCGTGGGGCGCCGTACTGGGCCTGGCGGCCGCCCGCACGGGCCGCTCCCCCAGCCAGCGCCGCCTGCTGTTCTGGCTGGCCGTCGGCTTCGAGATCGTCGGTTGGTGGCTGTTCATCGCGCTCGCCGACGTCGCGCTCCCCGAGGCGTACACGCTGCCCTTCGCCGCGCTCGCGCTGGCGGTGGGCGTGATCGAATCCCGCACCCGCACCGACCTGAGCAGCTGGGCCGCCTACGGTCCGGCATTGCTGGCCGCCTTCGTCCCCACGATCGGCATCGTCCTGGCCGGCGACGGCGGCGACCTGCGCGAGGTCGTGCTCCTGCTGGCCGCCGTAGCCACGCTGATCGTCGGCTCGATCTACCGCCAGCAGGCGCCGGTAGTCGTCGGCGCCGTGGCCACGGCGTTCGCCGCGATCCACTTCGCGGTGACCCTGGTCGGCCCGTGGCTGGTCCTGCTGCCGCTGGGCATCATCCTGCTGATCTTCGGCGCCACCAACGAAAATCGGCGCCGCACCCGCGAGGGCCTGCGCGACGCCCTGGTGAAGATGCGCTGAGACCGTCGGCGCGAGAGGGCCACCGCCTCATGCCTACGCGCCTGGTCGCGGTGAGCGCAGCTGGTCACCGTTGTTCGATGGCCGGGCCGGGCGTGCCATGCCGGGGAGCGCGTGGTTGAGGTGGGCGCGGCCCGTCGCGGTCGGTCGGCGGCTCGGCTGCCTGCGTCCCCGCCTGGCTGGCTGCTCCGGCCTGCCTGGGCGTCAGCCCGCGTCGGAGCTTGATGATCTGCGGTTCGTTGCGAGCAGGAAGTCATCAGCCTTCCGCGGGACCCGGTCTGGACAGCGCTGTTGCGCACGAGGCGCGTGGGCCCTAGGCCGCCGTGTTGCGCACCAGCTCGCGCACGACCTCGGGCCTCGGGTTGACCATGGCCTCGCCGCCGGCGATCACCGTGGGCACGGTCTCGTTGCCGTCGGCGACCGCGCGGACCGACGCCGCGCCGTCCGGGTCGGCCCAGATGTCCACCCAGTGCAGACGGCCGGCGTCGCGCCCGACGGTTGCCCGCAGTCGCATGCAGAACGGACACCCCGGCCGCCAATAGACGATCGGCCGCCCGTCCGCGGCGCTCAGCGCGCGAGCCTGCGCGTCGGTCACCGACGCGGGAAAGGCACGCGGCGACACCAGGGCGGCGAGAACAGCGAAGAGAACGAACAATCCGACGGCCGCGACAACATTCCCCGCGATCAGTTCGGCAGCCCCGAAAACGAGCGCCAGCGCGAACACACTGATCGACAGACCCCAACGCCGCATCATGGGCGTGACGCTACCGCAAGCTCACCCCGGTCGCGCCAGCGCGCGAACGGCCGAAGCCGTGGGATTGACGAGGGTCGTTCCGTTGAGCGCCACCGCGGGAACCGCTTCCACCGCCGCCGACGGGTCCATCCCGATGTCGACCCAGTGCAGCCGCCCCGCCTCGCCCCGCAGCGCCCACCGAAGCCGCAGGCACCACGGGCACCGCAGTCGCCAGTAGACGATCGGCCGCCCGTCCGCCGCGCTCAGCCGCTCGGCCTCGGCCGCGCTCACCGACCGCGGAAACATCCACGGCGAGACGACGAAGGCGATCACGGCGAAGAAGCCGAAGAGCAACAACGCCCCCACCGGCCGGCTGTCCGCCAGCCGCGCCCCGCCGTAGGCGACCGCGAGCGCGAACAAAACCCCAGAGAGCCCCCACCGGCCGAGGAGGTGCGACATGCGCCGACCTTAGCCCAGCAGGCGCTCTCGCAGGGCGGCGTCCTTCTCCGCCACCAGCTTCTCGAGCCCCGCCTGGAAGGCCGTCATCTTGCCCCGCAGCGCCGGATCCGACGCCCCGAGGATGCGCACGGCCAGAAGCCCGGCGTTCCGCGCTCCCCCGATCGAGACCGTCGCCACCGGCACCCCGGCCGGCATCTGCACGATCGACAGCAGCGAGTCCATCCCGTCGAGGTGCTTGAGCGGCACCGGCACCCCGATCACCGGCAGCGGGGTCAGCGCCGCCACCATGCCGGGCAGGTGGGCCGCGCCGCCGGCGCCGGCGATGATGGCCTTGATGCCGCGGTCGGCCGCCGACTCGGCGTAATCGACCATCTTGCGTACGGTGCGGTGGGCCGAGACCACGCCGACCTCGAACGGCACCTCGAACTCGGCGAGGGCCAGCGCCGCCGCCTCCATCGTCGGCCAGTCCGAATCGCTGCCCATGATGATGCCGACGACCGGCGCCATTACGAACCCTCCTGAAGCCATTTGGCGGCCCGGGCCGCACGGGCCCGCACCGAGGTCATGTCGTCGCCCAGCACGGTCACGTGCCCGATCTTGCGGCCGGGGCGGACCAGCTTGCCGTACAGGTGGACGCGGGCGCCGGGGTCGGTGGCGAACAGGTGATGCAGCCGCTCGTCGATCGACATGCCGCCGGACGGGCCGCCGAGCACGTTCGCCATCACGACGGCGGGCGCGGTCAGCGTGGTCGCGCCCATCGGGTAGTCGAGGACCGCCCGCAGGTGTTGCTCGAACTGCGAGGTGCGGGCGCCCTCGATCGTCCAGTGGCCGGAGTTGTGCGGCCGCATCGCCAGCTCGTTGACCACGACGCCGTCGTCGGTCTCGAACAGCTCGACCGCGAGCAGCCCGACCACGCCGAGCTCGGTCGCCAGATCGATCGCGAGCTGCTGCGCCTCGAGCGCGCGCGCCTCGGAGAGGCCGGGCGCGGGCGCCAGCACCTCGACGCAGATGCCGTCCTGCTGCACGGTCTCGACCACCGGATAGGCCGCGACCTGCCCGAACGGCGACCGGGCCACCAGCGCCGCGAGCTCGCGCCGAAGGGGAACGCGCTCCTCGACGATCAGCGGAGTGCCGGTCTCGACAAGCGAACGCGCTTCCGAAGGCGAGGACAGCATCCACACGCCGCGACCGTCGTACCCGCCTCGGACGGCCTTGGCCACGACGGGCCAGGACCCGGCCGCGAAGCTCTTGATGTCGCCGGCGGTGGCAACGCGCCGCCAGCGCGGCACCGGCGCGCCCAGCGCCGAGAGCCGTTCCCGCATCAGCCCCTTGTCCTGCGCGAACACCAGCGCCTTCGAGCCCGGGAAGATCTTCACGCCGTCGGCTTCGAGCGCCTCGATGTGCCCGGTCGGCACGTGCTCGTGATCGAACGTGACGGCCTCGCACCCCTTCGCGAACTCACGCAGCGCGGCGAGATCGGTGTGCGTGCCGATGCGCACATCGGCCGCCACCAGCGCGGCACTGTCGTCGGGCGAGACACTGAGCACGCGCAGTGACTGGCCGAGGGAAATGGCGGCCTGGTGGGTCATTCGGGCCAATTGGCCGCCGCCCACCATGCCGACTACGGGCAGACCGGTTCGGGTATCCATCGCCTGGCAAGCCTAGCGACACCCCTGCTCAGCCCTGCTGTGACCCCAGTTGCGCGACCAGCGCCCCGGCATCGTTGACCGGGCGTTCGCAGACAAAGCCGCGGCACACGTACGCCGTGGGCAGCCCGCCCAGCAGCGGCCGATCCGCCAGCAGCGGCACGCCCGGGCGATCCGGCTCGCCGGCGACGATCACGGCCCCCGGCGGGGCATGGCGCTGGGCGAGAGCAACGAGATCATCTTGCGCTTCGAGAGAGACCACAGCGATCTCGTACGGCCCGGAGAGCGCCGCCTCGGCCACCGCCCCCGAGTAGCCCGCGAAGCGCGGGTGCCCCCCGATCAGCGGACCCAGCTTCTCGAGCGCGACGTCGGCCGCCTCGCGATAGCCCGGGTCGCCCGAGAGCGCCGTATAGGCGACCAGCGCCGCGCAGATCGACGAGAAGCCGGACGGCGTGGCGTTGTCGGTCGGGTCGGCCGGCCGGGTGACCAGGCGCTCCGCGTCGTCGGCCGTGTCGTAGAAGCCGCCCTCCCCCGTGCCGAAGTGCGCGAGCGCCACATCGAGCAGCGTCTTCGCCAGCTCGAGCCAGCGACCGTCGGCGGTGAGCTGATGAACGGCCAGGAACCCCTCGGCGACACACCCGTAGTCGTCGAGCACGCCGACCGGCGCACCGATCACCCCGTCGCGCGAGACCCGCCGCAGCCGCCCGTCGACCAGGTGCCGGGTAGCCAGCACCTCGGCCAGCCCGATCGCCGCCTCGCGCGACGCGGCGTTGCCGGTCAGCACCCCGTGCTCGGCCAGCGCCGTCACCGCGAGCCCGTTCCAGGAGGCCACGACCTTGTCGTCCCGCGCGGGCTGGGGGCGGCCCGCCCTCGCGTCGAGCAGCTTCTCCCGTACGCGATGCCATCGCGAAACCAACGACGGCTCGGCGGCGTCGATGTCGCGCGCGAGGACCAGCACGCTGCTGCCGTGCTCGAACGTGCCCTGCTCGGTGACTCGGAAGAGATCGGCCGCCCACGCGCCATCGTCGGCGCCGAGCACCTCGACGAGCTGGGCCGGAGTCCACGCGTACGTCAGGCCCTCGACCCCCGCCGCGTCCGCGTCCAGCGCCGAGGCCAGCCCACCGGCCGGCGTGCCCAGATCACGCAGCATGAACACCGCCGTCTCGTCGGCGATCCGCTTGACGAACGGGTCGTCCGTCAGACGCCACAACTGCGTGTACGCCCGCAGCAGCAGCGCATTGTCGTAGAGCATTTTCTCGAAGTGCGGCACCGTCCAGTGCGCGTCCACGGAATAGCGCGCGAACCCGCCCGCGAGCTGGTCGTAGATCCCGCCCCGGCCCATCCTTTCGGCGGCCTCCCGCACCACGTCGAGCGCCTCGGCGTTGCCGGTCCGCTGGTAATGCCGCAGCAGGAAGAGCATCCCCATGTGCGGCGGAAACTTCGGCGCTCCGCCGAACCCGCCGTACGTCTCATCGTGGTCTTTCAAGAGACTGCCGACCGCCGCCGCGAGCAGTTCCGCCGAGATCGGCGCCGTCGGCCCACCCACCAGCTGGGCCCCGCCGATCGCCTGCACCACCGCCGCGCCCTGCTTGACGACGTCGTCCCGCTTGTCGCGCCAGGCCTCGCTCACCGAATCGAGCAGCCGCGCGAAATGCATCTTGGGAAAGTAGGTCCCGCAGAAGAACGGATCGCCTTCCGGCGTGGCGAAGACGGTCATCGGCCACCCGCCCTGCCCCGTCATGGCCTGCGTGGCGGTCATGTAGACCGCGTCGACATCGGGCCGTTCCTCGCGGTCGACCTTGATGGCCACGAAGCCGTCGTTCATGGCTTCCGCGATGCCCTCATCTTCGAAGGATTCGTGTGCCATCACGTGACACCAGTGACAGGCCGCATAACCCACCGAGATCAGCACGGGCACGTCCCGCCGCCTCGCCTCGGCGAACGCCTCTGCCGACCACTCCCACCAGTCGACGGGGTTGTCCTTGTGTTGAAGCAGGTAGGGCGAGGTCGCATCGGCGAGGCGGTTGGCCATGCACCAACCCTCTCACGGCCCGCGGCGAAGGGCCGAGGTTGGCGGGACGCGTCGATCAGGCGAACTCGACCGCGTCGAACTCCCAGAACGCGCGCAGCGCGACGAGCTTCCCCGAGCCGTTGCTCCGGTAGGTGAACACACCCCGGACGACGGCCGTGGACCCGCCCGGGAGATCCATGTGGATCACACCGACGTCGGCGATCTCGTCGCCGCAGAGATACGACCGCTCGATCTCGAATCCCAGCCGGTCGACCCGGCCGATCACGGCGTCGTAGAACGCGGCGATGGCGCCGGCGCCGCGATGCCCCTTGCCGGCCGGGTCGAGCAGCGACGGGCCGACCGGGTCTTCGACCACGGCGTCGTCGGCGAACAGCCCGAGCCAGGTCTCGCGGTCTTTGATCCCGGCCGCCGCCTGCGAGCGCCGAGCCAGATCACGAACCGTCAACGTCACCCCTCGAACTTAGAACACGTTCTAGTACAAGGCAATCCCGGATGCCATGCTGAAGGACTATGAAGACGGGGCGCTGGCTCGCGGGGGCGGCCGGGCTGATCGTGCTCGGCGCGCTGGCGGCAGGATTGATCCACCGGGACCGGGGCGAAGCGGCACAGCCACTGCCGAGCCCTCCGCCACGGCTCGCGGCGGCCGAGCTCACCGCCATGTTCGACCGGTACGGCGACACCTCCGGCGCCTGGAGCGGCGCCGACAACACGGCCTCGGTGGCCTTGCCGGACGGGCGGGTCGCGTGGCTCTTCTCCGACACGTACCTGGGCCGTGTCGACGCCGGCCACACACGGCCGCACGACACACCGTTTCTCCGCAACACGATCGTCGTGCAGCAGGGTGATCAGGCCGTCCGTACCGTGCACGGCGGCACCGACGCCCAACCGGCGACGTTGGTCAGGCCCCCGCAGACGGGCCAGTACTACTGGGCGCAGGACGGCTTCGCCTCCGGTGACAAGCTCTACGCCTTCTACAACCGCTACCGCACCGACGGCACCGGCCTGTGGGACTTCACGCTGACCGGTTCGGTACTGGCCACCTTCGACCTCCCCGGGCTCACCCTGCGGAAGGTCACCGAGCTGCCGCTCGGCGACCGGACCGCGTGGGGCTCGGCCGTGCTGCGGGACGGCGGGCAGACGTTTGTGTACGGCGCCGAGAACACCACGGATGCCCTGCGGTTCGCCCACGTCGCGCGGATGACGGCCGGCGGCGGCTGGGAGTTCTGGGACGGCTCCGGCTGGTCGGCGGACGTCACCCGGTCGGCGCGTCTGCTCAGCGGGGTGAACACCGGCTATTCGGTGCAGCGGGTCGGCGACCGGTACGTGCTGGTCACCACCGAGGGCAACCTCGTGTTCAACCCGTCCATCGTGGCGTACACGTCGCCCACGCCGACCGGACCGTGGGACGGGCCGATCCAGCTCTACACGCCGTCCGAGGCGCCGCCGGGCACGTCCCTGGTGTCCTACGACGCACGTCTGCACCCCGAGCTGGCCCGCGACGGGAAGCTGCTGGTGTCGTACAACGTGAACACCCTCGACCAGGACGCCGGGTACGCGGACACGCGGATCTACCGTCCCCGCTTCGTCGAGGTGACCTGGCCGCCGGCCGCGCCCGCCACGAGGGTTCCCGCCCCGGCGGGTCTCACGGCCGCCGTCAACGACGTGCACCCGGCCCTGCGCTGGACGGCCGTCGCCGGCGCCCGGCGCTACTGGGTGTACGAGCGGGACGTCACCGCCGGTCAGACCCACCCGGCGCGCCGGCCGTCGCCCGTCACCGGCACGACCACGGATGCCGGCCTGCTCAAGGACGGCCACACCTACGAGTTCCAAGTCTCGGCCGACGACTCTCCACTCTCCACGGTGGCACGCGCGATCCGTACGAGACCGACCGTCCCCGAAGGACTGACCGCCACCCCGAGTGGCACCGGAGGGATCACGCTGGCCTGGGCCGATCCCGGGGCGAACCTCTGGTACTGGCTGTACCAGCGGGACGTGACGGACGGCTCGGCCTGGGTCCGCGTCGACTACCCGATCGACCGGCCGCGCGGGTTCACCACCGCGCCGCTCGTGCACGGCCACACGTACGAGTTCCGCATCGCCGCGATCGGCCCGAGCGGCGAGTCGTCGCCCTCCGCCGTGGCGCGGGCCACCGCCCGGTACGCCCCACCACCGGCCCCGACCGGCCTGCGCGTCCGGGCCGGCGACGGCCGGGCCGACCTGACCTGGACGGCGCCCGCCGGCCGGCTCACCTACCTCGCCTACTACCGCGACGTCACCGCCGGACAGACCAGGTTCACCCGCAGCCCGTACCCACTCGACGAGCCGGCGGCGATCGTGGGTGCGCTGGTCGACGGGCATGTCTACGAGTTCCGCGTGACGGCGGTGCGCAACGGCGCCGAGAGCGCCCCCAGCGGGCCCGTCCGGGCCACCCCGAACCCGCCGCTGCCCGCCGAGCCGGCGCATCTCGCCGCGACCGTGACCGGCCCCGGCCAGGTCACGCTGACCTGGACGGCGCTCGGCGGGAACGTCCACTACTGGGTGTACTACCGCGACCGCACGGCGAAGCAGAAGCAGTTCACGAGGTCGGTGTTCCCGGCGCCGGGCCCGCCGTCCGTGCAGTCCCTGCTGATCCGCGACCACGACTACGAGTTCACGGTGACCGCCGCCAATCAGGCCGGCGAGAGCCCGAAACCACCCGCCGTGACGCTCCGCATCACGTGAACCGTCAGGAGGCGTCGTCGGCGCGGAGGGAGCGGATGTTGTTCGGGGCCGCCTCGGCCAGCTGTGTCAAGGCCTGCACGATGCGGTCGGCCGGCATCGGCTTGCAGAAGTGGTAGCCCTGGGCGTTCGGGCAGCCCAGCTCGATCAGCGCCGCGCGCTGCTCGGTCGTCTCGACGCCCTCGGCGACGACCCGCACGCCCAGGCGGGCGCCGAGCTCGACGGCGCCGCGGACGACCGCCTCGGCGGCCGAAGAGTCGATCATGTCGTCCACGAAGGAGCGGTCGATCTTGATCTCGTCCACCGGGGCTCGGGTGACCATGGCGAGCGACGAGTAGCCGGTGCCGAAGTCGTCCAGGGAGAGCTGGACGCCGGCGTCGCGGAGCTCGGCCAGGATGTCGTCGACGACGGCCTGGTCGCTCACCGCCACCGACTCGGTGATCTCGAGGACCAGGCTCGACGCGGGGGTGCGGTGGTGGCGCAGGGCGTCGGTGACCTGGGCCGGGAAGCCGGGGTCGAGCAGGCTGCGGGCCGACACGTTCACCGAGACCGGCAGCTCGACGCCGGCCGAGTTCCAGCCGGCCGCGGCCGACAGCGCCAGGTCGAGCACGCGGCGGGTGAACGGGGTGAGCAGCTCGGTGTGCTCGACCGTGCGGATGAAGTCGTTCGGCGAAAGTTGGCCGCGGCGCGGGTGACGCCAGCGGACAAGGGCCTCGACGCCGGTGGGGGCCGCGGTGATCAGGTCGACCGAGGGCTGCAGGTGCAGAACGATCTGATCGTCGGCGGCGAGCGCGTCCTGCAGCTCGGCCAGCAGCGCCAGCTCGTCGGTGGTCACCGCGTCCTGGTTGGAGTCGTACGTGGCGACCGCCAGCTCCCGCCGCTTGGCCTGGTCGAGCGCCAGGGACGCGCGCCGCACCAGCTCGCCCAGCTCGATCCGGCCGGCCCGGGCCACGACCACGCCGACGGCGATCTCGACGGCGAGGCGCACGCCGGACACCTCCATCGGCTGCGCGATCTTCTCCGCGATCTCGCGGGCGCGCCGCACCGCCATCGGCAGCGGGCTCGGGGTCTCGTGCAGCGGGGTCGCCGAGTCGGCGAGCGCCGTGATTGCCGGGATGAGGATCGCGAACTCGTCGTCGCCCGTGCGCGCGACCAGGTCGTTCTCGCGGGAGAGGTCGGTGAGCCGCTCGGCGACCTGCCGGAGGACCTCGTCGCCGCAGCGATGGCCGAGGGTGCCGTTGACCTCGCGGAAGCCCTTGATGTCGAGCAGCAGCAGTCCGATATGGCGGTCGCGCTCGACGCCGCGCACCAAACGGTCGCCGTCGGCGAGCATGCTGCCGCGGTTGCGCAGGCCGGTGAGCTGGTCGTGCACGCCGTCGTGGTCGACGCGCCGGCGCAGCTCGGTGAGCTGACCCTGCACGGACGCATCATGCAGCGCGGCGGCGAGCGCGTCGCCGTAGGCGGAGATCGCGGCCTCGTCGCGCGGCGCCGGCAGGGTCGGGTCGGCGAGCCAGACGGTGATCTCGCCGACCACGTCGCCGCCGACCGCCATCGACCGGGTGATCGCCGGGCCGGGCAGTCCGGAAAGGAAGTTGTCCTGGCCGGGCCCGTCCTCGGCGTACCGATGCTCGGTGCCGGGCCCGCGCACCTCGATCTCGACGCGCCGGGCGCCGAACACGTCGAGCGCGCCCCGCAGCCCGGCGGCGGCCACTTCGGACTCGCTGCCGGCGGGCATGGCGGCGGTGGCCGCGGCGAACGCCTCCCACATCCGGCGCTCCTCCTCGGCGCGCAGGTGGAAGCGGTAGGTGCGCTGCAGCAGCCAGAGCCCGGGCACGAAGGCGATCAGCCAGATGGGACCGCGCAGGAGCGCGAACACGGCGCCGAGTCCGACGAGGACGTTGCCGACGAACATCGGGATCTTCGCGTACGGGATCCGCGCGAAGATCTGTGCGGTGCGGGCGTCGCGGTGGACGGTGAGGGTCAGCGCCGCCAAGCCGAAGGTGATCAGAAGGTAGGCGAGCGCGCCGGCCACCAACGCACCCTGCGTCTGCACGCTGAGCACCGGGGCGTTGCCGCCGATCACGCGAGCCACGGCCGCCGCGCCGGCGGTGCCGAGCGCCAACGACGCGGCGAGGTGGGCGACCTCGGCGATGTTGCGGTGCTCGTCCAGCCAGGACAACAGCGCCCAAGCCACGGCCGCGCCGGTGAGGGTCGCGAGCGGCAGCCAGCCGGGCGGGGCCACCACGTACCCGATGATGAAAGCGGCCTCGCCCCAGGAAACAGAGACGACGCCGCGGCCGAGCCGGAAACGCAGCCTGGCGAGTTGTCCGGCGACTACGAGCAGTGCCGCCAGGCCCACTCCGGCCATTACCGAGAGTGGACGATCGGCGGGGCGTTCGACGGGTAGCAGAACCCCCGTGACGGCCACCAGAATCGCCGCGCCGACCACGGCGGCGGTGAGCGTGCGAACGCCTCGGGACCGTCCCGCGAGGCCGGCCGCGGCTATCCACGATCGACGGACGCCCGCCCCGGCGACGGGTGGGGCGGTCATGAGTTGTCCCTGTTCACGAGCGGCACTCGCGAATGCACGTGCATCTGCAGGAGCGAAAGCCCGGGGCGGGGGATGGTCATTTTCGGCGCCCCCTTCCGCGCAGGGTCGGGGGTCGTTGAGACCCCCGGCGGAAGGCTAAATCAATCCCGATGAACACAACAAGGGTTGACGTACGACCCGTGTTTGGCTTAAGTCTGACCAATACGGAGGGTAATGGCGGTTTCGTTCAGTGAACCGCCGCTCACGTGGTCAAACGCGGCCCTGGTCGCCTTCCGCGTGAGTTGCGTCACTCTGAGTAGTAACGCCTTTGACCTCGGATTCCGCGGGGGGCTGATCGGCCCCCGATCGATCCCGATCGACGTCATGGCGAAGCGATTCGACACCGGACCGCTCCGCGTCCGCATTCAGCCGTGCGATCTCGGCCTCACGCTCTGTCTGCTGGCCGTCAGGGAAACTGTCGGGAAGCCGACGCAAGCGCTTGTTCATATTGCGAATCAGCAAAACAGTTGCTATGGACATCAACACGATCACCAACAGGCCCATCGGGCCGGCCAGCCCGCCCGAGCGGGTGTCACCGAAGTTGTTGACCGCGAGAATGACGTCCACCCCTTGAGAGTACTGCCGCTGACCGGGGCGAAGTGAAGCGGAGCCCGCGGGCTCCGCTCATCGAGCGTCAACCGACTCGTGGATGCCCGCGAAGAGATCGGATTCCGGGATCGGGCTGTCGACCAGGGAGCGGGCCAGCTCGAAGTCTTCGGTGGGCCAGACCTTCTGCTGGAGTTCCAGCGGGATGCGGAACCAGAAGCCGTCCGGGTCGACCTGGGTGGCGTGGGCGCGCAGCGCGTCGTCGCGGACGCTGAAGTACTCGCCGCACTCGACCCTGGTCGTGATCTTGTCGCCCCGGTCGTCGCGGTCGGACCACTTCTCGAGCCACTCGGTGTACGGCGACTCGAGGCCCGCCGCGAGCATGCCCTCGTGCAGGGCGAGCATGCGGGCCCTGGTCCAGCCGGAGTTGTAGTACAGCTTCAGCGGCTGCCAGGGCTCGCCGAGCTCGGGGCACTTCTCGGGGTCGCCGGCCGCCTCGAACGCCACCACCGAGATCTTGTGGCACATGATGTGGTCGGGATGCGGGTACCCGCCGTTCTCGTCGTACGTCGTCATGACATGCGGCCGGAACTCGCGGATGAGCTTGATCAGCGGCTTGGCCGCCTCGTCGGGTTCCTGCAGACCGAAGCAACCGTCGGGCAGCGGGGGCAGCGGGTCGCCCTCGGGCAGGCCCGAGTCGACGAAGCCGAGCCAGGCCTGGTCGACGCCGAGGATCTCGCGCGCCTTGGTCATCTCGGCGCGACGGATGTCGGCGATGTCGGCCAGCACCTCGGGGCGGTCCATCTTCGGGTTGAGCACGCTGCCACGCTCGCCACCGGTACAGGTGGCGACCAGTACCTTCACGCCCTCGGCGACGTATTTCGCCATGGTCGCGGCGCCCTTGCTCGACTCGTCGTCGGGGTGGGCGTGCACCGCCATGAGGCGCAGCTGCTCGGTCACCGAAGAACTCCTCTAATTAACGGAGTGCGAAGATGGACCCTGCCATTCTGGCCGATCCCACCGACAAGAAACGCACGAGAGGTCGTCAGGTGAGCGAGACGCACACCACAAATCCGGTCTTCCCACCGGGACGTTACGGACGCCGGCGCGAGGGACGCCGCCGGCCGGTGCTGCCGATCGTCGTGCTGGCGCTTGTCGTCGCCGTGTCGGCCCTGCTGTCGGTGAAGCTCTATCAGAGGTACGGCCAGACCGACTACCAGGCACAGATCGTCGGCTGGCAGGAGCCGGGCGAAACTACCATGACGATCAAGTTCACGGTCCAGGTGCCGGCGGGCGAGGCCGCCGAGTGCGTCCTGCGCGCCCGCGACTACGGCGGCTACGAGGTGGGCCGCCGCACGGTGGTCGTCAAACCTGCGGACGCGAGCTCCACGACGATCGAGGCCGAAGAGTCGGTGACGACGACGAAGCGCGCCTCGGTGGGTGACGTGCTGGGCTGTCAACCCACCGATTGACCCCCTGCACATCGCGCTCGGAATGGTGCAAGATCGTGCAATCCAGTCGTCGAGCATACCGCTGGTAAGCTTGGTGATTCGCTCCGTTCAGCATGCAACGACGATGTTGAGCGTTCCCCGTCCCAGCAAGGAGATCGACCGTGTCCAGTTCAGAGACGCCCAAGACTTGGCTTTCTCAGGACGCTCACGACCGGCTGCAGGCCGAGCTTGACGAGCTGATCGCCGGGCGGCCGGCGGTCGCGGCCGAGATCAACGCTCGTCGCGAGGAAGGCGACTTGCGGGAGAACGGCGGCTACCACGCGGCCCGGGAAGAGCAGAGCAAGCAGGAAGGCCGCATCCAATATCTGAAGGAGTTCCTGCGCAACTCCGAGGTCGGCGAGGCGCAGCAGGCGGGGTCGGTGCAGCCCGGCTCGGTCGTCACCATCTACTTCGACGACGACAAGACCGACACCGAGACCTTCCTGCTCGGCTCGCGCGAGATCGCCTCCACCACCGACCTGACCGTGTACAGCCCGGAATCGGCGCTCGGCAAGGCGATCCTCGGCACCAACAACGGCCAGACCGTGACCTACACGGCCCCCAGCGGCGCCGACATCAAGGTCACCGTAGTCGAGTTCGGCCCTTTCGAGGGCTGAGCTGAATTTTCAGACCACAAGGCCTCAGGGGCACCCGCACTCCGGGGACACCCGCGATCGCCCCGCTGATGAGGAGGCAGTCGACTTTTCGTCGCCGCGGGGTTTGCGGCGCCGGAAAGTTGGCTGACTCCTCATCAGCCCCGAAGGGGCGATCGCCCGCGGAGCGAAGCGGAGCCAGCCAGCTCAGCCAGCCAGCTCAGCCAGCCAGCTCAGTCGGCGAGCTGCGCTACCCGGTAGCCCGAGTCGCGCAGGTCGGCGATCAGGGCGGACGAGTGGTCGGGGCCGCGGGTCTCGACCGACAAGGCCACCTCGACCTCCCCGAAGTTCAGCCGGGGGCTCTCCCGCACGTGTGCGACGTCGACGACGTTTGCCCGCTGCCCCGCTATCCGGCCGAGCAGCCGGGCCAGCTCTCCCGGCCGGTCGTCGCAGCGCACGGCCAGGCGCAGGAAGCGGCCGGCCGACGCGAGGCCGTGCTCGATGACCCGCAGCAGCAGCATCGGGTCGATGTTGCCGCCGGAGAGGATCGCCACCACCGGGCCGTTCGCCGGCACGACCGCGCCGGTCATCAGCGCCGCCACGCCCGCCGCGCCGGCCGGTTCGACCACCATCTTGTGCCGTTCCAGCAGCAACAGCAGCGCGGCCGACAGATCGTCGTCGGTCACCGTGACGACGTCGTCGACCAACTTGCTGACGTGCGCGAATGTCAGGTCCCCCGGCCTCAGGACGGCGATGCCGTCGGCGATGGTCAGCCCCCGCTCGAGCTTCTGCGGCGAACCGGCGGCCAGCGAGGGCGGGAACGCCGCCGCGCCGCCCGCCTGCACGCCCACCAGCCGCACGTCGGGCCGCAGCGCCTTGACCGCCACCGCGAGGCCCGAGATGAGGCCGCCGCCGCCGACCGCGGTGACGATCGTGGCCGTCTCCGGCAGCTGCTCGAGGATCTCCAGGCCGACCGTGCCCTGCCCGGCGATGATGTCGGGGTGGTCGAAGGGGTGGATGAACACGGCGCCGGTCTCGTCCGCGAAGTGCCGCGCGGCATCGAGAGCATCGTCGACGCTGGTCCCCGCGTACTCGATCGCCGCGCCGTAACCCCTGGTGGCCGTGACCTTCGGCAGCGGCGCGCCTTCCGGCATGAAGACCGTGGCGCTCGCGCCCAGCATCTCGGCCGCCAGGGCGACGCCCTGGGCGTGATTTCCGGCGCTGGCGGCCACGACGCCCCGCTTGCGCTCGGCGTCGGAGAGCCGGGCGATTCTCGTGTACGCCCCCCGCACCTTGTACGAGCCCGCACGCTGCTGGTTCTCACACTTGAGCCAGGACGGCATCCCGGTGATGTCCGACAGCGGGCGCGAATGGATCAGCGGGGTCGTCTCGACCACTCCGGTCAGCAGCTCGCGCGCCGCCTCGATGTCGGACAGGGACAGCAGATTCAACGGCGTGCTCATGCAAGCGATGGTGCCACTTGATCACCCGAAGGCGTGACGCTGCCAGGGGTTGAGCATCTCCAGCTGCCCGGCGATCGAGAGAAGCAGCAGCTCGGAGTCGGGCGGGCCGACGATCTGCACGGCCAGCGGCAGCCCGTCGGGACGCAAGCCGACCGGCACGACGATCGCCGGGAGGGCGGCCACGTTCCAGGGCGCGGCGTACGGCGCGTACCTCATGCTGACCGCCATGTTGTGCCGCCACGAGCCGGACGAATAGCTCTCGGCGAGCGGCGGCGCCGCCGCCAGCGCCGGCGTGAGCAGCACATCGATGTTGCGCTCGGCGAAGAACCGGATCGACTGCTCGCGCCAGGCGTCGCGGTGTGCCTGCTTCACCATGCCGCTGCGCCACGCCCACTTGCCGAGCCGGATGTGCCGGCGGGTGCGTGGCTGGAGCTTGCTGACGTCGAGGTTCTGCGACTCGCGGTAGGCCGAGGCGAACCAGGTGGCCAGCACGCGCAGGCCCAGCGAGGTGGGATAGCGCGGCTCGGCGACCACCGTGTCGTGCCCGGCCTTGGTCAGGATCGTCCCGGCGGTGGCCACGGCGCCGAGATTCGGCTCGTCGGGACGGATGCCGATCACGGGCGAACGGGTCGAGACGCCGATCCGCAGCTTCGGGGGCTCGACCAGCTTGACCGGGTCGCGGCCGGCCAGCACCGAGAAGCCGAGCACGGCGTCGGCCACCGTGGTGGTGAGCACGCCGTTCTCGACCAGGCCGAACCAGCCGTCGATGCCCAGCTCGGCCGGGATCACCCCACGGCCCGGCTTGAGGCCGACCAGCCCGCAGCAGGCCGCCGGGATGCGGATCGAGCCCAGCCCGTCGTTGCACTGGGCGATCGGCACCAGCCCGGCGGCGACCGCGGCCGCGGCCCCACCGGACGAGCCGCCCGGCGTGCGGTCGCGGTCCCACGGGTTGCGGGTCGGGGCGTCCTCGTCGTCGGTGACCGCCCACAGGCCCATCTCGGGCATCCGGGTCACCCCGACCACGATCGCGCCCGCGCCCCGCAGCCGGCGGACGACCTCGTGGTCCTGCTCGGCGACTGGCTGGCGGGCCGCCGCCGAGCCGCCCCAGGTGGGCAGCCCGGCCACGGCCGTGTTCTCCTTCACCGCGACCGGCACCCCGGCCAGCGGCAGGTTGGCCAGATCTTCCTGGTCGTCGACCTTCTCGGCCTCGGAGAGGGCCTCGCCGGCCCGGACCACGCGGAAGGCGTCCAGCGACGGGTCGGAGATGGAGATCTGCTCGATCGTCTCGGCGACCACCTGGGTGGCGGACACGTCACCGCGCCGCACCGCCCGGGAGATCTGTTTCGCGGTGGCGCCTACCCAGCTCGAACCGTCCGACATCCCATGCTCCAAATTCCGTGCCAGCCCGATGTGGGTCAGCCGAGCGCCTGCTCGAGGTCGGCGAGCAGATCGTCAACGCTTTCGATGCCGACAGACAGTCGCACGAGATCCGCGGGGACTTCAAGCGGTGAGCCCGCAGCGGACAGGTGTGTCATCTGTCCCGGGTGCTCGATCAGCGATTCGACTCCGCCGAGCGACTCGGCCAGCACGAACAGTTTCGTCCGGTTGCAGATCTGGATCGCCGCCTCGGGGCCGCCGGCCGCGCGGAACGACACCATCCCGCCGAACCGCTGCATCTGCTTCGCCGCGGTCTCGTGCCCCGGATGCGACTCCAGGCCCGGGTAGAACACACTCTCCACGGCGGTGTGCTCACCGAGATACCCGACGATGCGCTCCGCGTTGTCGCAGTGCCGATCCATCCGTACGCCCAAGGTCTTGATCCCCCGCAGCGTCAGCCACGCGTCGAACGGCCCGTTGACCGCGCCCATGGCGTTCTGGTGGAAGGCGAGCGTCTCGCCGAGATCGTCGGTCGCGGTGATCAGCGCGCCCCCGACCACGTCGGAGTGTCCACCCAGGTACTTCGTGGTCGAATGCACGACCACGTCGGCGCCCAGGGCGATCGGCTGCTGCAGGTAGGGCGAGGCGAACGTGTTGTCGACGACCAGCATCGCGTCGTACTCGTGGGCGAACGCGGCCAGCGCGGCGATGTCGGCGATGTTGAGCAGCGGGTTGGTCGGGGTTTCCGCCCAGATCATCCGGGTGTGGCCGGGCCGGAACGCGGCCCGCACCTCGTCGAGGTCGTCGAGCGGGACGGCGGTCCAGTCCAGGCCCCAGTTCTCGGCGACCTTCGCGAAGAGCCGGTACGTCCCGCCGTACGCGTCACCGGGAATGACCACGTGATCGCCGGGCCGGCAGACGGCTCGCAGCAACGTGTCCTCGGCCGCGAGGCCGCTCGCGAAGGCGAGACCGCGGCGCCCGCCCTCGATCGCCGCCAGGCAATCCTGGAGGGCGTCGCGGGTCGGGTTGCTGGAACGGCTGTACTCGTAGCCCAGCCGGGGCGCGCCGACGGCGTCCTGGGCATAGGTGCTCGTCTGGTAGATCGGAGGCACCACCGAGCCCGTCCGCGGATCCGGCTCCTGACCGGCGTGGATGGCAAGGGTGTCGAAGCCGTAGCTGTTAGCCGTCATGCTCCGCAAGGCTAGTCTCGCTGAGTGGCGGACTGCGTGTTCTGTGCGATCGTGGCGGGGACGGTCCCCGCTTTCAAGGTCATCGACGTGCCCGAAGGGGTTGGCTTCCTCGATACCCGGCCGGTGTTCAAGGGCCATGTGCTGATCGCTCCCAGGCAGCACGTGGTGACGCTGCCCGAGCTGCCGGCCTCCGATCTGCCCGGATATTTCGGGCTGGTGCAGCGCGTCTCGGCCGCGGTGCCGGCGGCGCTGGGATCGTCCGGCACCTTTGTCGCGATAAATAATGTCGTTTCGCAGTCCGTTCCTCATCTGCACACACATGTGGTGCCGCGGACAAAAGGGGACGGCCTGAAGGGCTTCTTCTGGCCGCGCACGAAATACGCAAGCGACGAGGAGGCCGCCGACTACGCCGCGAAAATCGCCTCCGAACTCGGGTAAGGGTTACCTAACCTCCGACGTTGCAACGATCGGATGAAGGGAGTGACCGTGTTCCTGCGGCACAAGAAGCTCGAGCTACCCACCCCCGACAACGCCCTGCCCGGCCGTCTCCTCGAGATGCCGGTCGCCGACAAGCACGTCGTGCTCGGCACCCCGATGAAGGGCCCATGGCCGGCGGGCCTCGAGGTCGCGGTCTTCGGAATGGGCTGTTTCTGGGGCGCGGAGCGCATTTTCTGGCGCCTGCCCGGCGTGTACTCGACCGCCGCCGGTTACGCCGGCGGGTTCACCACGAACCCCACCTATGAACAGGCCTGCTCCGGCTCGACCGGGCACGCCGAGGTGGTCCAGGTCGTGTACGACCCCAGCAAGATCACATTTGAGGACCTGTTGAAGGCCTTCTGGGAGAACCACGACCCGACCCAGGGCATGCGCCAGGGCAACGACGTGGGCACGCAGTACCGTTCCGCGATCTACACGACGACGGACGACCAGCTGCGGACCGCGGGCAACTCCGAGGCGCTGTTCCAGCCCGTGGTGACGGCGGCGGGCCACGGCCGGATCACCACCGAGATCAAGCCGTTGACCACGTTCTTCTACGCCGAGGACTACCACCAGCAGTACCTGTCCGACGCCAAGAACCCGTACGGCTACTGCAACCACGGCCCGAACGGCATGACCTGCCCGGTCGGCGTCGCCAAGACCGCCTGACAATCCCAGCGCCACGCCGGAACTCACCGGCGTTGCGTGACAACCTGGCGACGCATGACGCTGCGTAATACAATCTGTCTTATGACCACGATTACGTTTCGCGCTGACGATGACGTCGATCGGGCGCTGGCCGATCTCACGTCGGCTGACAGGGATCGCTCTCAGGTGATCCGCGAGGCAATCCTCGCGGCGTGGCGACTCCGTCAGGCAGAACAGCTCCACGCCGAGGCAGAAGCGGTCGCGGCCGACCCCGATGATGTCGCCGAGGCGAGAGCAGTCCTCGCCGACATGGAGGATCTCCGTGCGTGGTGACGTCCACGAGCTGAAAGCGCGCAGGGACAGCAAGGGCCACGAGCAACGCGGCAACCGGTTCGCAGTCGTCGTCCAGTCAGACCTGCTTCCGTTGTCGACGCTTCTGATCGCGCCGACCTCAACCAGCGCGCGGCCAACCAGCTTTCGGCCGGAGGTGGAGATCAACGGCAAGACGACTTACGTCCTGGCCGAACAGACGGTCGCCGTCCAACCCGAGCGACTCGGCCGCGTCGTGGCACATTTGACGCACGACGAGATCACGGCCGTCAACAAGGCCCTGCGCACCGTTCTCGATCTCTGATTCCGGTGCCGACCGGACGCAAACGGCCCCAACAACCCGGCTCCCCAGCGGAGCCGGGTTTCTTTGTCTCGGAAACCGGGCGACGCCTGAAACCGGGCAATGTTGCCGAAACCGGGCGGGCGGGATTTCACACCCGTGGGTGGAAAAGATCGACATGTCCCGACATGATCCGCACACTGGGAATCGACGCGCTACGACGCCGGGAGGTGCACCATGCCAACCTTCAACAGTGAGGAGGAGCGAGCCGCCTGGGCTCTCGCCGAAGCCCTCACCGAGCAGGCGCGCACGATGATGCGCCAGGCCGAGGCCGCGCTCGAGACCTGGAAGACGGGCAAGGAGATGAATCGCTTGCGCTGCGAGCGCAAGGGGATCAGCGCCTCGGACGCGGAGATCCGATGGGCCGCATCGGCCAACTCGAAGAATGCGCTGACCGACAACAGCTTCCACGTCGGCCTCGCCACGATGTACTACGGCGCCGCAACGGCGAGCTACTCGCGGGCGCTCTACCTCCGCAGCCGGGGCGGCTATCGCTAGTCTTGCTCGGCGCCCGGGGACTCCACGACCTGGGACGCCGGCGGCCGGGGCGGACGAGCGTCGTCCGACGTCGCGGCGGACGCGGGGGTGGCGAGCGCGATGCCGAGAACGGCCCCCGCGCTGAGCAGGCCGAGCCCGGCGAGCGAGACCTTCCGCGTCTCGGGCTTCTCCATGAGCTACCTCCAACCGGCGGTGAAACACCGGCCTACAACGGTGCCAGGCGTAGCTGAGACCAGCCTGTGCAGAACCTGCCAATCGTTTGGTCTGTGTAGGTCGCCCCCCGTCGGGCAACATGAACAGATGGAGATCGCCAGCGAAACTGAACGTAAATACGACGTCCCCGAGAACTTCGAGTTGCCGTCGCTGGCCGGCATTGGGCAGACCGCCGCGGCGAAGACCCACGATCTCGATGCCACCTACTTCGACACCGACGAGCTGACCTTGATGAGAAATCGCCGGACCTTGCGCCGGCGTACCGGCGGCGGCGACGCGGGCTGGCATCTCAAGACCCCCGGCGCCGGCGGCAGCCGCACCGAGCACCGCCTCCCCCTCAACGGCGGCGACAAAGACCGGGTGCCCTCCGAGCTCAGCAGCCAGGTCCGGGCGATCATCCGCCGGGAACAGCTCAAGCCGATCGCCCGCCTGCGCACCCACCGGGTCGAGACGCCGCTGGTCGACGGCGACGGCCACACGCTCGCGCTGATCGCGCAGGACAGCGTGCGGGCCGAGGCCGACGGCTCGGAACAGTGCTGGCAGGAGGTCGAGGTCGAGCTGGTCGACGGCGATCCCGCGGTGCTGGAGGAGGTCGAGCGCCGGCTGGTCGACGCGGGCGCCCGACCGGCTGCGGGTCCCTCCAAGGTCGCCCGGGCGCTCGACAGGCGCCTCTCGAAGAGGACCGAGAAGACCAAAAAGATCAAAAACCCGGTCTTCGCGTACGCCCGGGCGCAGCGGGACGCCATCGCCCAATACGACCCGGGCGCGCGGCAGGCCGACCCCGAGTCCATTCACAAGATGCGCGTCGCCACCCGGCGCCTGCGCAGCTCCCTCAAGACCTTCAAGCGCTCCTTCCCCGGCTTCGAGGAAGTCGGCCCCGAGCTGAAATGGCTCGCCGATCTGCTCGGCCAGGTGCGCGACAGCCAGGTGCAGAAGGGCAAGCTGCTCGCCGAGGTGGAGCAGGCCGGCCCCGATTTCGCCGAGGCCGCCACCCGCATCCGGGATCACCTCGACCACCAGGTCCGGGACGGCAAGGACGCGCTCGCCGAGGCCCTCGACAGCGAGCGCTATCTGGCCCTGCTCGACCGCGTCGACAGCCTCGCCGAGCTGACCGGCAGCGGCGAGAAGGACCAGCTCGGCCGGGCCTGCAAGAGCCTGCGCAAGGCCGACCGGCTCCTCGACACGGCCCTCGACCATGGGCTGGACCACGAACTGCATGAGGCGCGCAAGGCGTACAAGAAAGCTCGTTATGCCATTGAAGTTTTCGCGCCCGGCGCGGGGAAGGATGGCAAGCGGCTGGTCAACGCCCTGACCGACCTGCAGGACGTGCTCGGCGCGCATCAGGACTCGGTGGTCGCCCGCGAGCTGCTGCACGAGCTCGGGCCGGACAGTTTCTGGTTCGGCGTGCTCTGGGGGCGCCAGGAGCAGGTCGGGCGGGAGACCCACGCCCAGTTGCCCGTTGTGGTGGAAGCTTCACGAAAGAAGAACCTTCGTCGCTGGATCCGCTGAGGTTCATCTGTACGGGGTAAGAATCTCGGTATGCAGGCCGAGGCGGAGTACCACGACGAGCAGACCACCGAGCCCTACGACGGGCCGATCACGACCCTGGGCGGTTACCGGGTCGCGGACGATGACGACGACGACCCGGTGCTGCTCAACGCCGACGGCACCCCGGTCGACACGTGGCGCGAAGATTACCCGTACGGCGAGCGGATGCCCCGCCACGAGTACGACCACCACAAGCGGCTGCTCCAGATCGAGCTGCTCAAGCTGCAGAACTGGTGCAAGGAGACCGGCGAGCGGCTGGTGATCCTCTTCGAGGGGCGGGACGCGGCCGGCAAGGGCGGCACGATCAAGCGCTTCATGGAGCACCTGAACCCGCGCGGCGCCTCCGTCGTGGCGCTCGAGAAGCCGAGCGAGCGCGAGAGCAAGCAGTGGTACTACCAGCGCTACATCGCGCACCTGCCGGCCGCCGGCGAGATCGTGCTGTTCGATCGCTCCTGGTACAACCGGGCCGGCGTCGAGCGGGTCATGGGCTTCTGCAGCCGCGCGGAGTACCTCGAGTTCATGCGGCAGACCCCCGAGCTCGAGCGCATGCTGGTGCGCTCCGACATCCACCTGGTCAAGTTCTGGTTCTCGGTCACCCAGGGCGAGCAGCGCACGCGTTTCGCGATCCGGCAGGTCGATCCCGTGCGCCAGTGGAAGCTCTCGCCGATGGATCTCGCCTCGCTCGACAAGTGGGGCGACTACACCGAGGCCAAGGAGGCGATGTTCTTCTACACCGACACCGCGGACGCGCCGTGGACGGTCGTGAAGAGCAACGATAAGAAGCGGGCCCGGCTCGAGGCGATGCGGTACGTGCTGAGCCGCTTCGACTACGCGAACAAGGATGACGGGGTGGTCGGTCGGCCCGACCCGCTGATCGTCGGTCCCGCCTCGCTCGTGGTCGAGAGCACCGAGATGTCGCCCAGGGTTTTCCCCCGCCTGTAGCTCAGCGTATTCCCGCGCCTTTGGTGATTCAAAACCGTTGGCGTTGTTCGCGGTCCCTCGATAACGTGGCTGTACACGTGAAGGGAGGTGGTCCGAAGTTGTATACCAACGGGACTCGTGAGGTGGCTGTCCGCTAGCCGCTGTCCTCGACAGCTTCGTTCTGTTTGAAGTGCCAAGTCGAGACCGTGTGGCAGCGGTCCGGCGAATTTACGGCAGCCACCCGACCCCCGGGGATCCGGCCTTGTCCGACCGGACCACGCTTGCGAGCGTGGAAGTCCCCGGGGGTCGCTTCATATCCACGGGGAGTATCCGATGCGCGAGCTGGCCGTGCTCGGCACCGCCAGCCAGGTGCCCACGCGACACCGCAACCACAACGGATACCTGTTGCGCTTCGACGACGAGGTGATCCTCTTCGACCCGGGCGAGGGCACCCAGCGTCAGATGCTCGTGGCCGGCCTCGCGGTCAGCCCGATCACCCGCATCTGCGTCACGCATTTCCACGGCGATCACAGCCTCGGCCTGCCCGGCGTCCTTCAGCGGATCTCGCTCGACCGGGTACCGCACCCGGTCACCGTGCACTACCCCGCGGCGGGCCAGGAGTTCTACGACCGCCTGCGGCACGCCACGAGCTACTGGGACAACGCCGAGATCGTCCCTGGTCCGGTCGACGGCGCGAGCTTCGAGGTCCCGATCCCGGTGGGACGACTCACCGCGCTGCCGCTATGGCATTCCCTTCCGACGTACGGCTACCGCGTCACCGAACCCGACGGCCGCCGCATGGTGCCCAGCCTGCTGGCCGCCCACGGCATCAGCGGCCCCGCCGTCGGCGAGTTGCAGCGCGCCGGCCGCCTCGGCGACGTCACGCTCGATCAGGTCAGCACGGCCCGCCCCGGGCAGAGCTTCGCGTTCATCATGGACACCGGCCTGTGCGACAACGTCTACGCCCTGGCCGAGGGCGTCGACCTGCTGGTCATCGAGTCGACGTTCCTCGAGGAGGACGCCGAGATGGCGCGCATGGTGGGACATCTGACCGCCCGTCAGGCCGCCGCGGTGGCGCGCGAGTCCGCCGTACGCGTGCTGGTCCTGACCCATTTCTCGCAGCGCTACCAGGACGCGTCCCGGTACCTGGCGGAGGCCCGCCTCGAGTTCGACGGCGAGATCGTCCTGGCCGAGGACCTCATGCGGATCTCTTTCCCGCCTAGAACCGCCACCGGGTAGCGCCGTACGGCTCCTCGGTCGCCACCCCCACCACCTGGTGGAACGTGAACCGGAAGACCTGCCAGGGCGGCGGCCCGGCGCTCGGCGCGCTGTACGGCGCGGTGAGCGCGTCACCCTCGACCTGGGCCGGCCACCCGCCGTCGCGGTATCCCTGGGCGAGCCGCTCGAGCGTGCCGGCGTCGGTCATCCGCTCCGCGGACCCGTCGAGCACGAGGTCGATCCCCGGCAGCCGCGCCGAGATCGTGCAGCGCGGGTTGACCGCGAGGTCGCGGGACTTGCGGGTGGTGGGGTTGCTGGTGAAATAGAGGAGGCCGTCCAGCCACTGCGGCCCGATGCCCGCGGAATGCGGCGTGCCGTCCGCCCGGCACGTGCCGAGGAAATAGGTGTTCTCCTTGGCGGGCGGCGCCGAGAGCGCCTGCTCGGCGCGGCTCCAGGGCATCTCGGGGTCACCGTAGCGGTCGATGTTCTTGGTTTCTCTCGGTTCGCTCATGTCCGGACAGACCGCCGATCGGCCCAGAACTCATCGTTGCTCTCGAATCGGGTCATGGCGCTGATCCTTCCGCCATCGAGGGTGAGAACGTAGAGGCCGACCGCTTCGCCGGTGCGGAGGTGGACGACGAACGCGGGCTGGCCGTTGGCCCGCGTCGGGACGAGCCGGAACCGGCGGCCCGCGGCGAAGAGGCCGGCGCAGAAGCGGGCCACGGCTTCCCTGCCGACGTATTCGTAGGGCATCGGCGGCATCGAGATGAAGACGTCGTCGGTCAGCAGCGCGACCAGCGCGTCCACGTCCGCGGCCTCCCACGCCCGGACGAAGCTCGCGACGGTCGCGTCCTGCGCGGCCGCGGGTTTCCGCGGTGGTTGCGGCAGGGCGGCCCGCGCCCGCTTCAAGGCGCTCTTGACCGAGTCGACGGTGGTGTCGAGCATCCCAGCCACCTCGTCGGCGTGAAACCCCAGCACGTCCCGCAGGATGAGTACGGCGACCTGCCGCGGCGGCAGCGTCTGCAGCGCGGTGACGAAGGCCAGCGAGATCGACTCGCGCCGCTCGTAGCTCTCCTCCGGCAGCAACGCGTCCGGGAACGGCTCGAGCCACACGACCTCGCCGAACCGGGTCGGCTCGGGCAGCTCGACGCCCGGGATGTCCCACTCCTTCGCCCTTCTCGACCGGCGCTTGTTGAGGCACCGGTTGGTGGCGATCCGATACAGCCAGGTACGCATCGAGGCGCGCCCCTCGAACCCGGCGATCCCCTGCCAGGCCGCGAGCATCGTCTCCTGCAGCACGTCCTCGGCGTCGTGCAGGTTCCCGAGCATCCGGTAGCAGTGCACCCGCAGCTCCCCGCGGTGCGGCTCGGTCAGCTCCCGGAACGCATCCCCGTCCACGGACTCCCCCTCCTGTCCCCGGTACAGACACCGGCCGCGCCCCTTTCGGGTCGCCCGCGGTGTCAGTACCGCCGACAGCTCACAGCACAGCGAACGGAGTACCACCATGGCAAGGATCGTCGTCAGCCAGAACATCACCCTGGACGGCGTGGTGCAGGACCCCACCGGCGACGAGGGCCGGCCCTTCGGCGGCTGGTTCAACCGCATCACCCCCGCCGACCGCGAGGCCTGGGCCGAATTGGAGACCGCCGAGGCGATGAACGCCGAGGCCCTGTTGATGGGCCGCCGCAGCTACGAGTACTTCGCGGCCCGCTGGCCCGCCCGCACCGGCGCCTGGGCGGACCGCCTGAACGCCCTCCCCAAGTACGTCGTGACGTCCACCCTTGACGATCTGAAGTGGGCCAACTCCGTACCCGTCACGGCCGACTCCGTCGCCAAGCTGAAGCAGTCCCTTGACGGCGACATCGTCGTCAACGGCAGCGCTCAGCTGGCACACACCCTGCTGCGGAACGACCTGGTCGACGAGCTACGCCTGATCGTCTTCCCGTCCCTCACCGGCGCCGGCACCCGTCTCTTCCCCGAACCGGGCGCCACCCGATCCCTGCGCCTGCGCGCCGGCCGAAACCTCGGCGACGGCCTGACCTTCCTGACCTACGAGCCGGTCCGGGATGTCTGACCATCACGGACGGGTACGGTCGGGCGATGACGGCCGCACTCCGTACGGGACATGATGTTGATCTTTTGCCGGTGGGGGCCCTGCATTTCCGGTCGCGCGCCGCCGCGTATGCGCACATCCTCCCCGCCGAGACGCTCGCCGAGCCGCCCGCCGCGGCGCTCGCGGCCTGGTGGGCCGAGCGCTGGAAGTGGGAGCGCGACACCCACCGCCTGACCGTCGCCGAAGATTTCGACCGGATTGTCGGCTTCACCTACGTCGGCCCGAGCGAGACCGAGGGCGCCGCCGAGCTCTACGCCATCCACGTCGACCCGGTCCTGGTCGGCGCCGGCGTCGGGCGGCTGCTCATGGAGAACGCCTGGGAGCAGCTCGGCGACATCGGCGGCGACCGCGCGGTGCTCTGGGTGCTGGAGGCGAACGAGCACGCCCGCCGCTTCTACGAGCGCGGCGGCTGGAAGGCCGACGGCGAGACGCGCGTGGAGGCGATCAGCGGCCGGCCGGTCTCGCAGGTGCGCTACAGCAGGAGCTGGTGAAGCAGCCCCGGGCGGCCGAGCCGAGATCGGCCACCCGGGCGCTCCCCCGTGTGTGTTCCAGGTCTTCATCGTCGCCCGGCGCCACGACGCGGCACAGGAAAGCGACCGGCAATCAACCGGCAATCAGCGCATGGAAGTTGTCGCGCTCCTCGCCCTCCAGCCCGAACGCGTCGGCGAGAAGGCGGGTCGTCTCGGGCCGGGGCCGCCCCGCGCGACCCGATTCCAGATAGCGGATGGTGCGCACGCTCAGGCCGGTGCGCTCGGCGAGATCTTCCTGGGACATGCCGCGGCGCAGCCGATGCCCGCGGATGCCGGGCACGGCCGAGGGGCTGACGGGCGCGAGCTTTCCGCGCAGGGCCGCGGCTTGCGGGTGGCCGAGGTCGTCGAGAATCGCGTACGCCTCGCGCCACCGCTCGGCCGCGGTGCCGGCGTCGCCGAGGGTCTCGTAGAGGTCGCCGAGATGGGCGAGGATCTGCGCCTCCACCGCGGGGTTGCCGGTGCGCCGGGACAGCCGCAGCCCCTCCTCGAAATGGCGGGCGGCGTGGTCGTGCTCGGCGGTGTGCAGATGGAGTAGGCCCAGGCTGTCCCGGGTGATCGACTCGTTCTCCCAGTCGCCGGCGCGCTGCTGCAGCGCGAGAGCCTCGGTGAAGTAGGGCAGCGCGGTCCGCGGCTCGCCGCGCTGGGCGTGGTACCAGCCCACCGCCAGGGCTGCCTTGCCCTCCCAGACCGGGTCGTCGAGGGTGCGGAAGATGTCGAGCGCCGCGCCCGCCTCGTCGAGCGCCCGCCGCTGGTCGCCCTGCAGCCACCACAGGTAGGAGAGGATGAACCGGCACTCGGCCGCGCCGGCGCGGTCGCCGTCGGCCTCGACCAGGGCGAGGGCCCGGGCCATGTTGGCCTGCGCTTCGTCGAACCGCTGCCGGCGGCCGTCGGCGACGGCGAGAAACGAGTACGCGTACGCCAGCGCAGGCCCGTCGGCGAGCGTGGCGGCCGCGTCGAGGGCGACCGCCCAGGCCGCGCCCTCGACGTCCCAGCGGCGCTCCTCGTGCAGGAACGAGTCGAGCGCCCAGCTCAGCTGCCACGCCTGGGTGTCGAGGCCCTCGTCGCGGGCCTGCCGGACGGCGGCGAGCAGCGTCTCCCGTTCGCCGGTGAGCCAGGCGAGCGCGGCTTTCATGTCGGCCGGCGGGCTCGGCCGGGCGTCGTCGGCGGGCGCGCTCAGCGTCATCGGGATCGGCGCCCGGGTCGGGTTGAGCACAAGATCGGCCTGGTACGCGGTGTGCGTGTAGTGATCCATGAGCCGGGTCAGGGCGGCGCGACGCTCGGCGGACGGATCGGTGGCGCGGGCGAGCTCGGCGGCGTGGGCCCGGATCAGGTCGGTCATCGCGTACCGGGCGGGCGCCGGCTCGGTGACCAGGGCCGACTCGGTGAGCTCGCGCAGCAGCCGTCTGGTCTCCCCCGGCGCGCGCCCGGCGAGGGCGGAAGCGGCCGCGAGCGCGATGTCGGGGCCGCTCGCCAGGCCGAGCCGGCGGAAGAGACGGGCCGCGGCCGGGGTGAGCCCGTGGTACGACCAGGAGAAGACGGCTCGCAGGTCGTCGAGGGCCTCGAGCCGGCCGGCGGGGCGGCGCAGCTCGGCGGTGAGGGCCGCGAGGGCGGCCAGCGGGTGGCCCGCCGTGCGGACCCGGGCGGCGGCGAGCGTCACGGCGAGCGGGAGGCCGCCGCATGCTCGTACGATGTCGGCCGCGCCCGGCTCGGGGGCGCCCAGGCGCTGGTGGAACAGCGCGATCGCCTCGGGCTCGGGCAGCGGCCCGAGGTCGATCGGGCGGGCGCCGACGGCGGCGATCAGCCCGGTGAGCCGGCGACGGCTGGTGATCACCGTGCGGGCGGCGTCGCCGGCCGGCAGCAGCGGGAGCACGTGGTCGTCGTCGCGGGCGTTGTCGAGGACCACCAGCAGGCGCAGCGGCTCGGTGAGGGCACGGTAGAGGGCCTGCCGGGCGTCGAGGTCGGCGGGCATCCGGCCGGGCTCGACGCCGAGCGACTCGAGCAGCAGGCGCAACGCGTCGGCCGGGTCGCGCGGGTCGGCCTCGGCGAAGCCGCGCAGGTCGACGTGGAGGCGGCCGCCGGGGAAGGCTTGCTCCTTGCCTCTGGCCCAGTGGGTGGCCAGGGCGCTCTTGCCGACGCCGGGCGGGCCGGAGATGACCGTGACGGCCGGCGCCGCGGCGTCGAGGAGGGACATCTCGGGCTCGCGGCCGGTGAAGCCTGCGATCGGGGGTGGGACGGACATGCGGTCGCAGCACCTCCACTGTGGATCCGCCCCAACTATAGGTGGGCGGGAGCGCGCGACCGAGTTGTTGCGGGGGAACCTGTGGTCACGCGCTCCCGCCAACCGCCCCGCCCAAACCGGGGGTCGCGCCTGGCCGGAGGCGCTGGACCGGCGGAGGCGTGCCGGTCCTGACCAGTTCAAGGGCGGGTCCTGTTGCGGGATGCCGCGGCGCTGGCGGGGCGCTGCGGCTTCACCGCCGGGAGACGTCGGCCGGGCTGATGAGCCGTGGCCTGCCGGGGGAGGTCAAGCTGTCGGCGACGCCTCTTGCTTTGGCGGAGCTGCTATGGAGTTTTCAGTCGAAGTAGCCGCGGTTGCGAGCGCCGGCCTGTCCGTGCCGGCCGTGGTTGTCCTCCATGCCGGCGCGCAGCCCCGGCATGGCCCGGATGCTGTTCAGGTCGTGCCGGACGGTCCAGGCCTCCCGCCAGGGGCGCCGGGAGGCGGCGTCGGCCCGCTCGGCCAGGCGGCGCGGCGCGCACGGCCATCGCCATCCACACCAGACGCAGTTCCCGTCGTGGTCCGGCTCGGCGTGCCGCTCGAGCATCTGCTGGGCGTCGCGCCAGAGCATGCGGTCGACGATGTCGGGCGGTGCTTGGTCGGCGATGACCATCCGTCACTCTCCGTCGGAACGTGCTGCAACCTCCGGTACGACTCATACAACCGCGCCGCGCCACCCCTCCGCCGGACTTTCTGTGCGATTGCCACTGCGGACCGTGACCGTTCCCGTTTCGCCGTGGGCGGACGGGGACGCGGCATGGACCCGCGCCGGCCGTTGTTGAGGCGGTCATGGATACCGAACACACGGGTGTCGAATCTGAGGCGCTCGACGCCTACAGCCGCATCGTGACCGGTGTCGCCTCCAGCCTGCTCCCCTCGGTTGCGGCGCTCTCGGTTCGCACCAGCCGCGGGGAGGGCGCCGGTTCGGCGGTCACCTTCACCGACGACGGCTTCCTCCTCACCAACGCCCACGTCGTCGCCGGCGCCACCAGCGGCACGGCCGCGTTCGCCGACGGCACGGAAAGCAAGTTCGACGTGGTCGGCGCCGACGCGCTCTCCGACCTCGCCGTGGTCCGCGTCCAGAACTCGGGCGCCCCCGCTGCCCCGCTCGGCGACGCCGACGCGCTCAAGATCGGCCAGCTGGTCGTGGCGGTCGGCAACCCGATGGGCCTGGCCGGCTCGGTCACCGCCGGCGTGGTCTCCGGACTGGGCCGTTCGCTGCCCGCCCGCGACGGCCGGCGGATCCGCATCATCGACAGCGTCATCCAGACCGACGCGGCGCTCAACCCCGGCAACTCGGGCGGGGCGCTGGCCGACTCCACCGGCACGGTCGTCGGCATCAACACGGCGGTCGCCGGCTACGGCCTCGGCCTGGCGGTGCCGATCAACGTCACCACCCGCACCATCATCGGCGAGCTCGTCGCCACGGGCCGGGTCCGCCGGGCGTGGCTGGGCGTGGCCGGAATGCCGACCCCACTGCCCCCGGCCCTGGCCGAGCGCATGGGTCAGAAGCTCGGGCTGCGGGTGGTAGAGGTCGTCCCGGGCAGCCCGGCCGGCACAGCCGGGGTCTACCTGGGCGACGTCCTCATCTCGGCGGGCGGCCAGCCGCTGCAGACCGTCCAGGCCCTGCAGCGGCTGATGCTCGGCCCGGCGATCGGCCAGAACCTGCCGATCACCTTGCTCCGCAAGAACGCCCTCGTCGACGTGGTCGCCGTCCCGGCGGAGCTCAGCTGACCCCTGCCCGGCACCAAAGGCGGCTCAGGCGAGGTGGGCCAGAAGGTCCTGCCTGGTGAGGACGCCGGCCGGCTTGCCGTCGATGAGGACCATCGCGGCGTCGGCCTTCTCGAGCAGGGCCACTGCCTCGCCCACGGGCTGGCCGCCGCCGATCAACGGCAGGGGGTCGCCCATGTGGCGCTCTATCGTGTCGTACAGGTGGGCCTGGCCGGTGAAGAGCGCGTCGAGGAGCGCCTTCTCCGCTATCGAGCCGGCCACCTCGCCGGTCACGACCGGCGGCTCGGCCTTGAGCACCGCGAGCTGGCTCACGCCGTACTCGCGCATGTAGTCGATCGCGTCGCGCACGGTCTCGGTCGGGTGCACGTGGATCAGCGGCGGCATCCGGCCGTCCTTGCCCGCCAGGGCGTCGGCCACGGTCGGCGCGTCGCCGGCGCCGGTCCGCAGGAAGCCGTAGCGGGCCATCCAGTCATCGTTGAAGATCTTCGACAGGTAGCCGCGGCCGCCGTCGGGCAGCAGCACGACCACGACGTCGTCGGGGCCGGCCTTGCGAGCCACCTCGAGCGCGGCCACCACGGCCATCCCGCACGAGCCGCCGACCAGCAGGCCCTCCTCGCGGGCCAGGCGGCGGGTCATCTCGAACGAGTCGGAGTCGGAGACCTCGATGACCTCGTCGCAGATGTCCCGGTCGTAGGTGGCCGGCCAGAAGTCCTCGCCGACGCCCTCCACCAGGTACGGCCGGCCGCTGCCGCCGGAGTAGACGGAGCCCTCCGGGTCGGCGCCGATCACGCGTACGGCCGCGCCCTGCTCTTTGAGATATTTCCCGACGCCGGTGATCGTGCCGCCGGTGCCGACGCCGGCCACGAAGTGGGTGATCCGGCCGTCGGTCTGCTTCCACAGCTCGGGCCCGGTCTCCTCGTAGTGCGAGCGCGGGTTGGCCGGGTTGCTGTACTGGTCGGGCTTCCACGCGCCGGGGACCTCGCGGGCCAGCCGGTCGGAGACGTTGTAGTAGGAGCGCGGGTCCTCGGGGGCGACCGCTGTCGGACATACGACGACCTCGGCGCCGTACGCCCGCAGGACATTCTGCTTGTCCTCGCTGACCTTGTCGGGGCAGACGAAGATGCACTTGTAGCCGCGCCGTTGCGCGACGAGGGCCAAGCCGACACCGGTGTTTCCGCTGGTCGGCTCGACAATGGTGCCGCCCGGCCGGAGCAGCCCGGCCTTCTCGGCGTCGAGCACCATCCGCACGGCGATCCGGTCCTTGACCGAACCGCCCGGATTGAAGTACTCGACCTTTGCCAGCACCGTGGCTTCGATGCCCTCGGTGACGCTGTTCAGCTTGACCAAGGGTGTGTCACCGATTATCTCGACGACGTTGTCGTAGTAACGCACGCTTCAGACTACGACGGAGCGGTCCCGCAGCTTCTCCCACTCCAGGAAGCGCTCGGTTTCGGCCAGCACGGCGCCGGCCAGCCAGGTGATCATCACGGCGTCGTCGGCGAGGCCGACGACCAGCAGGAACGCTTCCGGGATGAGGTCGATCGGGGAGATCACGTACGCCGCGGCGGCCGCCATCACGGCCACCCGGACACCCCCGTCGTACTGCCCCTTCGCGGTCGCCTTCAGCATGCGGGGCAGGGCCGCCACCCGCTTGCTCAGCGATGGGCCGCCGCGCGCTCCGGACATCAGTTGCTTGGCCAGCGCGGTGAACGCCGCCGTACGTCTCAGCGTTTTCGCCATCATTTCCCCTCTCCGCCACTCCAGCATGACTTGAGCGCGCCATGATTGCCTCTCGCCGGGACGAGTTAGCCTCGAATCCAAGCCAGATCTGGAAAGGGGAACCCGTGAGCGGCATCGCGATCACCGCGCAGGACTGGCGCCGGATCAAGGTCGCCGGCCAGGTTCTCGGCGGGCTGACCGGCGCGGTCGCGGTCGTGACCGCCGGGTCGGCCGGGCTGCTGCTGCGGCAGGCGGCCGACGCACGCCGGATCATCCCGCTGGCCGAGGCGCCCCCGCCGCGCGGCGACGGCCTGTACGGCGCGAAGTTCGGCGGCAAGCCGATCACCATGGTGATCCTCGGCGACTCCTCGGCCGCCGGGTACGGCGTGCACCGTCCCCGCGAGACACCCGGCGCGCTGCTGGCCACCGGCGTGTCCCGCCGCCTGCGGCGCCCGGTGCGGCTGTACCGGGTGGCCGTGGTCGGCGCGATGTCGTCCGGCCTGCCGTACCAGGTGGACGCCGCCCTCGAGTACGAGCCGGACGTCGCGGTGATCCTCGTCGGCGGCAACGACGTCACCCACATCTCGGCCCGCGACCAGGCGGTGCGCTACCTCGGCGACGCGGTGCGCCGGCTGCGCGCGTCCGGCTGCAAGGTCGTGGTCGGCACGTGCCCCGACATCGGCGCGATCCAGCCGATCAAGCCGCCGTTGCGCTGGCTCGCCCGCAGGTGGAGCCGCGACCTGGCCGCCGCGCAGACGGTCGCCGTGGTCGAGGCGGGCGGCCGCACGGTGTCGCTGGGCAACCTGCTGGGCCCGATGTTCGAGGCCGATCCGGCGCGTATGTACAGCTCCGACCACTTCCACCCGTCGGCCGAGGGCTACGCCCGGGCCGCGGCCGTGGTGCTGCCGACCCTGCTGGCCTCGCTCGGCGAGGACGAGCGCCCGGCCGCCACCGTCGGGGTGAGCAACCTGGAGGTCGCGGCGCAAGAAGCGGTCCGCGCGGCCGGCACCGAGGTGAGCCCGGGCAAGGCCGGCGGCCGGCGGGTGCTGCTGCGCCGGCACCCGTGGTTCGGCGAGCCGCGTAGCTGGTTCGGGCACAAGGCACCGGTGGCGAGCGGCGCGGAGAACCCGGGCTCCCCCGGATCCGGGGCCGTAGGGTGGACCCCAGCGGATCATTGATCTGGGGGCTATGCGAGGAGGCGAGACATGGCGGGGCTGAACGCACGGATCGGCAAGGCAGCGGCCACTGGTCTGCTCGCCGGGGCGGTGGGCGGCATGGCCCTGCTCGCCGGCGAGGTGCTCGCCGCCAAGGCCCGGCGCTACGCGAAGCCGACGATGGGCCTGGCCCTGCGCACGTCGATGGGCAAGATCTCGGCGCCGACACTGCGCCTGGTGCTGCTCGGCGACTCGGCCGCGATCGGCGTGGGCGTCGAGTGGCTCTCCGAGACGGTCGGCGGCCAGCTGGCCCGGCTGCTCGCCGAGGGCACGGCCGACACCGGCGAGCGGCACGTGCTGCTCTCCAGCGTGGGCGTGGCCGGCTCGCGGGCGGCCGACCTGGCCACCCAGGTGGCTCGGGCGCTGCTGGGCGAGCGGCCCGACGTGGCCGTGGTGCTGATCGGCGCGCACGATGCGACCAGCCTGCGCAGCCCCGACGAGGCGGCCGAGCTGCTCGGCCAGGCCGTGCGCCGGCTGCGCGAAGCCGGCGTGCGCGTGGTCGTGGGAACCTGCCCCGACCTGGGCGCGCTGCGGGCGATCGCGCCGCCGCTGCGGCAGGTGGCCGGCCTGCTGGGCCGCCGGATGGCGAAGGCACAGGCCAAGGCGGTGCAGGCGGTCGGCGGCGCGGTGGTCGACCTCGGCGAGGAGACCGGCGCCGTGTTCCGGGCCGACGCGGGCACGTTCTGCTACGACGGCTTCCACCCTTCCGCGGATGGATACCGGGTGTGGGCGCACGCTCTGTACCCGGCGGTGGCAAAAGCCGCATTGACCCGGCTCTGAGAAAACCTGGCCCCCTGTGACAAAGTTGCACTCGCAGAGGTTGTTACTCACCGGTTAACGTGGGCACATGCCGGAAGCTGTCATCGTCGCCACCGCGCGCTCCCCGATCGGCCGGGCCGTCAAGGGATCGCTGAAAGATCTGCGTCCCGACGACCTCACCGCCACGATCGTCGACGCCGCGCTGAACAAGGTGCCCCAGCTCGACCGCGCCCTCATCGAGGATCTCTACCTCGGCTGTGGCCTGCCCGGTGGCGAGCAGGGCTTCAACATGGCCCGCGTGGTCGCCACCAAGCTCGGCCTCGACGGCCTGCCCGGCGCCACGATCACGCGCTACTGCTCCTCGTCGCTCCAGACCACCCGGATGGCGTTCCACGCGATCCGGGCGGGCGAGGGCGACATCTTCGTCTCGGCCGGCGTCGAGACGGTCTCCCGCTTCGCCCGGGGCAGCTCCGACGGCCTGCCGTCCGAAGCGCAGGCGCTGGTCGGCGGCAGTTGGGCAAACCCCTTCTTCGCCGGCGCGCAGGCCCGGTCGAAGTCGTTCGCCGCCGGTGGCCGCGAGTGGCATGACCCGCGCCTGGACGGCGAAGTGCCCGACGTCTACCTCGCCATGGGGCAGACGGCGGAAAACCTCGCCCAGCTCAAGGGCATCACCCGCGAGGAGATGGACGAGTTCGGCGTACGCAGCCAGAACCTCGCCGAGAAGGCGATCGCCGACGGCTTCTGGGAGCGGGAGATCACCCCCGTGACGCTGCCCGACGGCACGGTCGTCTCGAAGGACGACGGCCCCCGCCCCGGCGTGACCGTCGAGGGTGTGGCCGGCCTCAAGCCGGTGTTCCGCCCCGACGGCCGGGTCACCGCCGGCAACTGCTGCCCGCTCAACGACGGCGCCGCCGCGGTGGTCATCATGAGCGACACCAAGGCACGCGAGCTGGGTATCACACCGCTGGCCCGGATCCTCTCCACTGGTGTGACCGCCCTCTCCCCCGAGATCATGGGCCTCGGCCCGGTCGAGGCATCGAAGCAGGCGCTCAAGCGGGCCGGCATGACCATCGACGACGTCGACCTGGTCGAGATCAACGAGGCGTTCGCGGCCCAGGTGATCCCGTCGTACCAAGACTTGGGCATCCCGATCGAGAAGCTGAACGTCAACGGCGGCGCGATCGCGGTCGGCCACCCCTTCGGCATGACCGGCGCCCGCATCACCGGCACCCTGCTCAACTCGCTCGACTGGCACGACAAGACGATCGGCCTCGAGACGATGTGCGTGGGCGGCGGCCAGGGCATGGCTCTGGTGGTCGAGCGCTTGAGCTGAGCGCACCCTCCCGGGTTTCCGCCGGGCCCGGCCTGCCACGAGCGGCCGGGCTCGGCGGTTTTCATATGCCGGTGGTCTCGACCCGGGCGATGAGCGACTTCAGTCGCCCGATCTCCTCGGCGAGGGCGGCGCTGCCGGCCGGGGTGAGGGTGATCCAGGTGCGGCCGCGGCGGCCCTCATAGCCCTTCTCGACCTCGACCAGGCCGGCCGATTCCAGCACGGTCATGTGCTTGGAGAGGTTGCCGGCGGTCAGGTCGAGCTGGGTGCGCAGGTAGCCGAACTCGACCCGGCGGGCCTCGTGGGCGATGGTGAGGATGCCCAGGCGGACCCGCTGGTGCACGACGTCGTCCAGGCCGGTGACGGGGTGGGCGTACGGGTCCGGTGTGTCGATCTCGGGAGTCACCGCGGACGCCTGCGGGCCAGGGCGAAGCCGATGCCGCCGAGCAGCAGGACCGTGCCGTTGATGACCTGCTGCGGCACCCACTCCGTCCGGACGCTCGCGTGCATGCCCCAGCCGAAGTCGACGGGCACCAGGACCACGGCCAGGTAGCCGAGGGTGAACACCAGCAGGGCCACGTTGCGCTCCAGCCGGGCCAGGACCAGCAGCGCGACGCCGATCGTGCCCCAGGGCGTGATCAGGCGGTCGAAGACCAGCACCCATTCCGGGAACCGGTGCGGATGGTCGGGGAAGTACAGGCGCGCCGCCACCCAGGCGGCGGTGAACAGCACGGTCAGCGCGATGCCGGTGATCGCGTACGGCAGGACTCGGGCGCCCACCCCCCGCGACCGGGCGACCCGTGCGTAGCAGAAGGCGACCGCCGCGTACGCCAGCAGCAGCGCAGGCGGCCAGTAGATCAGCACGCCCGTGCGCGCGAACTCGCACGGGGAACCGTCGGCCGGGCAGTGCACTTCCATCCCGGCCCAGTCGATGGGGATACCCACGAACGTCACGCCGGCGAGCACCAGCAGCGCGACCCAGGTCACCCGCTGGTCACGGCGCACCCGCTGGGCGAGCGTGCGCGCGTCGGACAGCAGCCGGCGGGGATCGCCGCCGGCGGGTACCGAATCAGTGGTCATGCCGACAGGTTTCCATCGCCAACCATTTTGCGCAAGGGTCAGATTGGGACGAGCATCAGAAGGAAGCGCGGAGCGTGTTGACCGCCTCCGCGGCCTCGACCATGACCAGCGGCGACGGATCGGTGGCCAGCAGGTCGTCGGCCATCACGCGGAGCTGGTCGGGCAGGATCATGTCGTGCTCGCGCGGGACGGGCCGGCGGGGGCGGCCCTCGGCGTCGGCGGCCAGGTCGGCGAGGCGCTGGACCAACTCGTACGTCCGGTCGGCCCGGCCCTCGCGCCAGCGGGGCTGCTCCCAGTGACGCACCTGGTTGAGCAGGCGGTCGATCGCGGCGGCGAAGTCGGTCACGGGAGCGAGCGTAGTCGGGAAACGCGACGGCGCCCGGACCGTGGGAGGACGATCCGGGCGCCGCGCTGTGAAGGACTTGGTCAGTCTCTGCTGCCGCCCTGGAGGTAGCTGAGCAGCTGGAGGATCTCGAGGTACAGCCAGATCAGGCCGACCAGGATGCCGAACGCGCAGGTCCACGAGTACCGCTGCGGCAGGCCCATGCGGACGCCCTGCTCGATCTGGTCGAAGTCGAGCACGAAGCTCAGCGCCGCGACCACGATGCAGACCAGGCTGAAGCCGATGCCGATCACCCCGCCGTCACGGAGGCCGGTGTGCACGCCGAACAGCGAGAGCACGAAGTTGATCAGCATGACCATGAAGAGGCCGCCGATGGCGCCGATCATGATCTTGCGGAAGCGCGGCGACGAGCGGATCACGCGGTTGGTGTAGAGCACCGCCATCAGCCCGAAGACGCCGAAGGTCGCGACCACCGCCTGCAGGACGATGCCGTTGTAGAACGACTCGAACGTCTTGCTGACCATGCCGACGAAGACGCCCTCGATGATCGCGTAGGCCACGACCAGGGTCGGGTTGGCCATGCGCGAGAACGAGATGACGAGACCGAGGACCAGGCCGACGATCGCGGCGCCGATCCAGACGGGGCCGGTGAGCGAGTCGGGAATGAGGTTCCACGCGGCGATCGCCGAGATGGCGGTGATGCCGAGCAGGACCACCGTCTTGACGACCACGTCGTCGATCGACATGGCCCGCGCCACCGGCGGGGCGGTGTGCCCCGGGGTGGTCGGGTACGGCTCACCGTTTCCGTACCCGGCGGTCCGCTGCTGCTCGGCGGCCTGGCCGAGCCGCGAAAGTACCGGGTTCGAAGATTTCACTGTGTCCAGCCTCCCTGAGGTTGAGCACTTGTCATGTGCTGCTTTTCCAGGGTACGGGTTGGCCGTACCGGATGCCTGTGCCTAAAGCTGTGAGCAGGCTGGGAAGATGTTCATCTACGCCCTGGTGGCCTGGTCGGAGTACCCGGGAAGCCGGGAATTCCGGGAGGCGGGGTCGCACCCTTGCCGTTGCTCACCTCGATCACGACCACGCCGCCCTTGATCGTGCGTCCGCTGGGGTTGGTGCCGGCCGCCGTGCCCGCCGGGCACTTCGAGTCGACGTCCTGGCCCACCGAGACCGAGAAGCCGGCGCTCGCGAGGCGGCTGCGGGCGCTCGAGATCGAGTCGCACTCCACGTCGGGAATGCGGCGCTGATCGCCGTACGCAATCTTGGAGCTCTGGGGTTTCTTGAACTGGACCTTGGGTTTGCCCTTCATGTAATCGGCCAGGGTGTTCCACACGGCGGGATTCGAGATCTGGTGCGACATCCGGTCCGGGTGGTTCTGGTAGTCGGGGTTGACCATGTAACCCGCGACGACCAGCGACGTGGTGCCGGCGATGAGGGCGGCCGTCTTGTCGCGGTCGGTGGTGCCGGTCTTGCCGAAGACGGGGTGGCCGACGACGCCGCGGGTGGCCCGGGCAGTGGCGCCGTTGCACTGGCCCAGTTGCGACGAGTCGCCGACCGGGCAACGGGTCGCGTCGAGCGCGGCGCGGGCGACATCTTTGCTGGTGGCGCGGGTGCAGTGGGACTTGCCGACGTCGAGCTTCTCGCCGGCCTTCGTGATGATCTGCTCGATCGGGGTGGGCTCGCAGTACATGCCGTCGCCGGCCAGCGTGGCGTACGCGTTCGCCATGTCCAGCGGCGTCGTGGCCGAGACGCCGAGCGTGAAGGCGCCCCACTGGTGCGAGTTGCCCGGCTGAGCCAGCACGGCGTCGCTGGCGGCGCGGAACTGGATGCCGAAGCGCTTGGCCACGTTGACCACGTTCTCGGCGCCGACGCGCTCCTCGAGCGGGACGAAGAACGTGTTGATCGACTTACCGAAGCCGGTCCACATGTTGTAGACGCCCTCGCCGCCGCCACCGGAGTTCTGCGGGCACCAGAAGTGCGTGCCCTTACAGGCGGAATCGTTGCTGCTACTAATGATATAGCCCGATTTATATTGTTTTTCGGCTTTGATCGTGTACGCCAGCGGATAGCCCTTTTCCAGGGCGGCCACCAACGTGAACATCTTCATCGTCGAGCCGGCTTGGTACCCGGTGATGTCGCCGCCGCCCGAGAGCAGCGGGTTCGTGGTGTTCGGATAGGTGCCCCGAACGCCCTTCTTCGCCTTCTTCGGATCGGAGGATATGTAGTTCTGCGGGTGCGCCTTGTTGTCGAGCTTGTAGCGACGGTTCGCGGCGAGCAGGCGCACCTTGCCGTCGCCGGGCTCGACCGCGGCCAGCAGCATCGCGTTCTTGTTCTTGTCCGAGATCAGGTCGTTGATGTTCTTGCGGGCGTCGGACTGCGCCTTGACGTCCATCGTGGTGGTGATGCGGTAGCCGCCGCTCTTGAGGCGACGCTCCCGGTCGTACGGCGTCGCCCCGAACTCCTCGCGGCTCATCCACCACCGGTAGAAGTAGTCGCAGAAGAAGCCCCACACGTTCTTCGCCACCGAGACGCAGCCGTTGGCCACCGGCTTGATCTGCTTCGGGATCGGCTCCTTGATCGCCTTGTCGGCCTGGGCCTGGGTGATGGCGCCCATCTCGACCATGCCGGGGATCACGTAGTTGTTGCGGCGCTGGAGGATCTCTTTGTAGCCCTCGGGGGTGGCCGGGTTGTAGAACGTCGGCGCCTTCACCACGCCGGCCAGCATCGCGGCCTGCCCGATCGTGAGGTCTTTGGGCTTCTTGTTGAAGTAGACCTGGCTGGCCGCGAACACCCCGTACGCCTGGGCGCCGAACGGCGCGATGTTGAGGTACCGCTCCAGGATCTGATCCTTGGAGAGCTCCTTCTCGACCTGGAGCGCGTACTTCATCTCGGTGACCTTGCGCTTCGGCGTGTCGGTCGTCGCGTCGACCACCTCTTGCGGGTTGGTCGCCGAGTACGCCAGCGACATACGCACCCACTGCATGGTGATGGTGGAGGCGCCCTGCTTGGACTTGCCGTTGTTGTTGTTGACCAGGGCCCGCGCGACGCCCTTCAGGTCGACGCCCCGGTGGTGGTAGAACTCGCGGTCCTCGGCGGCGATCATCGCGTTCCGCATGTTCGGCGAGATGTCCTTCAGCGGCACGTCGCTGCGGAACTCGTCGTAGAACTGCGAGATCTGCGTCTTGTTGTCGGACGCGTAGATCCGGCTGATCTGCGGGGAGCTGAATGCCTTGAGCTCACCCGGCAGGTTGGCGAATGTCTCGCCGCCGGCCTTGGCGGCCAACCCGGACATGGCGGCGGCCGGGAAAACCCCGGCCGCCACGACAACACCTGCGAGCGCTCCGCAAACCAGCAGATTCGTCGCATTCAGGAATATGTTGTGATCATGTCGGCGCATCCAGGACGTCACCGCACCACCATCCGCGAATCGAGTGAGCGGAGTCAATAACAGCGCACGATGTCAAGTTGTGGGGTAGGGCCTGCCATACCCCGCAGACGGCGGCCCGCCGTGTGTTTCCGGAACGCGGTTTGCCGAAGGCTCGAGGGCATGGCAAACACGGTGGTCGACCTGGTCGGCGTGACGAAGACATACCCCGGTGGCGCCGGTGTGCGCGCCCTCGACGGGGTGTCGGTGGGATTCGAGGCGGGCACGTTCACAGCGGTGATGGGGCCGTCCGGGTCGGGCAAGTCGACGCTGCTGCACTGCGCGGCCGGCCTCGACCGGCCGGACAGCGGGCGGGTGCTGCTGGCCGGACACGAGATCGGGCGGCTGCGCGAGCCGAAGCTCACCGAGACCCGGCGCGGCCTGGTCGGGTTCGTCTTCCAGTCGTACAACCTGCTCGACTCGCTGTCGCTCTGGCACAACGTGCTGCTGCCCCAGCGCCTCGCCGGAACGCGGGCCGACAAGGCGTGGGCACGCGAGGTGATGCGCCGGGTGGGGCTGGCCGGACGGGAGAACGATCGACCGGCCCAGCTTTCGGGCGGTCAGCGGCAGCGGGTGGCGCTGGCCCGGGCGCTCGCGGCGCGCCCGCAGGTCATCTTCGCGGACGAGCCGACCGGCGCCCTCGACCTGGCCACCGGCCGCGAGGTGCTCGGACTGCTGCGCGAGGCGGTCGACGACCTGGGCACGACGGTCGTGATGGTGACCCACGATCCGGCGGCCGCCGGGTGGGCCGATCGGGCCGTCTTCCTGGCGGACGGCCGCGTGGTGACCGAACTGGACGGCCCCTCGGCGGAGAAGGTCGCGGCCCGGATGACGGCGGTGAGCGCCCGATGATGCGGCTCGCTCTCGGCACGCTGCGCAAGCACCGCGGCGCGTACGCCGGAACCCTGATCGCGGCGATGCTCGCCGTCGCCCTGCTCGCCGGCGGTGGCCTGCTGCTCTTCTCGGTGCTCACCGCGAAACCGCCGGCCGACCGGTTCGCCGCGGCCACGCTGGTCGTCTCGGGCGCCCGCGAGGTCAGCGTCACGACCGAGACGGCCAAGCACAAGAAGGAGGGCAAGACCAAGCTCAAGCGGAAGACGAAGGCCGAGCGGCTGACCGGGGCGGGCACGCTGCCGGCCGACCTCGCCGCGCGGATCGCGGCGCTGCCCGGAGTGACCCGGGTGGTGGCCGATGCGGCCTTCGCGGTCCAGGTGACGAAGGAGAGCGGCCGGCCGCTGCGCGGCGCCGACGACGCTCCGGTGGTCGGTCACGGTTGGGCGTCGGCGGTGCTCACGCCGTACGCGTTGAAGCAAGGCCAACCACCGGCCCAGGGTGAGGTCGTGATCGACGCAGACTTGGCCGCCCGCGGTCAGGTCGCGGTGGGCGACCCCCTGCGGGTGACCAGTCGGACCGGAGAGCGAGCGATGCGGGTGAGCGGGATCGCGGCGCCGGCCGGACGCGACGGGCTGCCGGGGCAGGGCGCGCTGTTCCTCGCCGACGACCAGGTCGCCGTGGTGTCCGGGCTGGCCGGTCCGACCGCGCTGGGAGTGTTCGGCAAGCCCCGGGCCGACCTGGGCGACGCCTCGGTCTACACCGGCGACGACAAGGTGCGCGCCGACCTTCCGGGGGCGCTGCCGGACTACATCGGACCGATCTCGATCTTCGGGTTCGTCATCGGCATCACGGCGTTCGCCGCGGTCTTCGTGCTCACCGGCACGGTCACCCTCGGCGTGCGGCAGCGGCTGCGCGAGCTCGCCCTGCTGCGCACCGCCGGCGCCACGCCTAGGCAGCTGCGGCGCCTGCTCGCTCTGGAGAGCGTCGTGCTGGCCGCGGTCGCCGCGCTGCCCGCCCTGCCGCTCGGCGTCGTGCTCGCCCGGCTCGTCGCGGCCCGCTTCGAGCGCCTGGGCGTCGTCCCCGCCCAGTTCGCGGTGCGGGTGAACGTGCCGGTCCTGCTGCTGGCCGCGCTCGCCGGGGTGCTGGTCACGTTCGTGGCCGCGCGGATCGCGGCGCGCCGATCTGTGCGGATCGCACCGACGCAGGCGCTCGCCGAGACCGCCGCCGCACCGGCCGGCGCGCTGCTCCCCCGCCTGCTCGTCGCGCTGGTCACCGCGGGCGGCGCGATCGCCGTGCTGACGTTCGTGCCGCTCGGCGGGCCGCTCGGGATGGGCATGAGCTTCGTGTCGTCCGCCCTGCTGCTCTGCGCGGTCGCCGCCCTCGGGCCGTGGCTGGTGCGGCCGCTCACGCTGCTGGCGCGGCCGCTCGGGCTGGCCGGGCTGCTGGCCCGGGCCGAGTTCCGCCGGGTCGCCGCGGTGGCCGTGCCACTCGTGCTGATGTTCGGGATCAACGCGACGATGCTGCTCAACAGCACACTGCTGGCCCGGCTGGCCGACCAGCAGCAGGCCGCGCGCAACGCCCCGGCGACCGCCGTCCGCGCCGGCGGCATCTCGCTGGCCGCCGCGCGCCGGATCGCCACGACACCGGGCGTGACCGGCACCGCGGCGCTGCTTCCGACCCGGGTGATCGCGGTCAAGGCCGGCAAGCCCGAGGACTATCCCGCGCAGGGGCTCCTGGCCACCGGCGAGACCACCATCGACCTGGACATCCGGTCCGGGGCCTACGCAGCCGACGGCTTCGGCGTCAGCTCGGGTCTGGCCCGCCAATACGGCTGGAAGGTCGGCGACGTGGTGCCGCTGTGGCTCGCCGACGCCACGCCGGTCTGGCTGCGGCTGACCATGGTGTACGGCCGGGACCGCGGCTTCGGCGACTTCGTGCTCCCGGCCTCGCTGGTCGCGGCGCACGACCCGAAGGGCCTGGTCAGCGCGGTCGGAGTGCGATACCGCGACGCCGCCCCGCCGCTGCCCGACGTGCCCGCGGCCCCGGCCGGCGATGCTCCCGAGCAGCAGGGCGCATGGGAGCTGCTGGTGGTGATCTCGCTGGGCTTCACCGCCATCGCCGTGGTCAACACGTCGGCGATCGCCACGGCGGGCCGCCGCCGCGAGTACGCCGACCTGCGGCTGGCCGGCGCGACGGCGGGACAGCTGCGCCGGCTCGCCGGGGCCGAGGCGCTGGTGACCGTGCTGGCCGGGCTGGTGCTCGGGGCGGCCGTGACCGGGGTGGTGGTCGGCGCGTTCAGCGCGGCCCAGGACGGCACCCTGCGGTGGCTCGTCGACCCAGCCACGTACGCGTCGATGGCAGGCGGGGTCGCCGCGCTGGACCTGATCGCCGGCGTTCTGCCCACCTGGCTGCTGGTCCGTCGCCGCACGCCGGTCTCCGCGGTCTAGGCTCGCCACGATGCGCGACGTGCTCACCCGGACCGGCCGGGCCCTGGCCTACCTGGCCACGGGACTGCCGGCCGGGGCGGTCGGGCTGGCGTGGAGCCTGGTCGCCGCCCTCGGCACCACGCTCACCTCGTTCACCCACCTCGGCGGGCACGCCTTCCTCGGCGCGGCCTGGGTCACCCGGCTGCTCGCCGGGCTCGAGCGGCGCCGGGCCGGCTGGGTGCTCGGGACGCCGATCGAAACGCCCTACCTGCCGATCACCGGCGACCGGCTGCGCGAGCGGGTCGCGTCGGCGGCCCGGCAACCGGCCTCCTGGCGCGACCTCGCCTGGCTGGTCCTGAGCTTCCCGGCCGGCCTGGTCACCGGGGTGGCCGGCATCGTGGTGGCGGTGGTCGGCCTGGGCGCGGTGGTCGCGCCGGCCTGGGCGTGGGCGGTCCCCAACCCGCACGCGCCGTGGCCGATGAAGCCGCTGCTGACCACCGTTCCGGGACGGTTCGGGCTGACCGTGCTCGGGTTGGCGCTGCTGCCGGTGACGCTCTGGCTGGTGCGTGTCCTCGCGCGCGGGCCGGCCCGGCTCTCGGCCGCGCTGCTCTCCCCCGGCGAGCACCGCCGGCTGGTCGACGAGGCCACCCGGCTTGCCGAGACCCGCCGCCGGGTGGTCGACGCGCAGGCCGCCGAGCTGCGGCGGATCGAGCGCGACCTGCACGACGGCGCTCAGGCGAGGATCGTGGCGGCCGGAATGACCCTCGCGCTGGCCGCCCGCAAACTGCGCGCCGACGGCGACGCGGCGCCGGACGTCGACCTGGCCCGGCGCCAGCTCGACGACGCGCTCGGCGAGCTGCGCCGTCTCGTCCGTGGCATCCACCCGCCGATCCTCACCGACCGTGGCCTGCACGCCGCGCTGGCCGCGCTCGCCGGGGACAGCCCGTTCCCGGTGGCGCTGCACGGCGATCCCGGGGCGCGGTGTCCGGCGGCCGTCGAGTCGGCGGCCTACTTCGTCGTCGCCGAGGGCCTCACCAACGCGGCCAAGCACGCGGGTGCGACCGCCGGGACGATCGAGATCACCCGGACCGGGAACGTCGTGCGGGTCTCGGTGGGCGACAACGGCCGGGGCGGCGCCGACCCGGCCGGCCCCGGGATCGACGGGCTGCGCCGGCGGGTGGACGCGCTCGACGGCGTCCTCACCCTGACCAGTCCGCCCGGCGGGCCAACTCTCCTGCGAGCGGAGCTGCCATGCGCATCGTGATTGCCGAGGACCTGCTGCTGCTCCGCGAGGGGATGGTACGGCTGCTCACCGAGACCGGGCACACCGTGGTGGCGGCCGTCGACAACGCCGATGACCTGGTCGCCGCCGTCGAGGAGCACCGGCCCGACCTGTCTGTGGTCGACGTGCGGCTACCGCCGGGCTTCCGCGACGAAGGGCTGCGCGCGGCGTTGCGGATACGGGCCGCCGAGCCGTCCGCCCGCATCCTCATCGTGTCGCAGTACGTCGAGCGGGCGTACGCCGCCGACCTGCTGGCGGACGGCCGCGGCGGCGTGGGCTACCTGCTCAAGGATCGGGTGACCGCGCTCGACGACTTCCTCGACGCGGTGGAGCGGGTCGCGGCCGGTGGCACCGCGATGGATCTCGAGGTCGTACGGCAGCTGTTCAACCGCACCGGTGGCCTGGACGCGCTGACCCCGCGCGAACGCGAGGTGCTGGGCCTGATGGCGCAAGGCCTGTCCAACTCGGCGATCTGTGCGGCGCTCACGATCGCTCCCGTCTCGGTGGAGAAGCACATCGGCAACATCTTCGCCAAGCTGCAGCTGCCGCCGTCGGACGACGCGCACCGGCGGGTGCACGCCGTCCTTGCCTTTCTGAACAGCTAAGAGCTGCGATCGACGTCGCCGTGTCCCGGCCACCAGGCGGCGTGTCCGATGAGGGCGGTCAGCGACGGCACCAGGAACATCGACATCACGAACGCGGACAGCAGGATGCCGGTCGCGACGGAGAATCCGATCTGTTGCAGGAAGGACACCGGGGCGAGGGCGAGCACGGCAAAGGTGCCGGCGAGGATGATCCCGGCCGCGGCGACCGACGGGCCGGCGTGGCGTACGGCGAGCGCCGCGGCCGCCCTGGGCTCGTTGCCGGCGCGGGCTTCCTCGCGCAGACGGGCGATCATCAGGATGTTGTAGTCGGTGCCGATCGCGAGGACGAACAGGTAGAGCACGATCGGCAGCTGGAACGTCACCCCGGGTTTGCCGGCCACGCCCTGGAACAGGTAGATGGCGGCGCCGAGGGTGGCGGCGAAGTTGAGCAGCACCGCGGCCACCAGGTAGATCGGGGCGACAATGCTGCGCAGCAACAGGGCGAGGATGATCGCGATGAGCAGCGCCGCCGCCGGCAGGATCACCGACAGGTCCCGGCTGTTGGCCGAGTTGATGTCCGCGTAGATCGCCGTAGTGCCACCGACCAGCACCTTCGTGCCGGGTGGCGCGAGGGCATGGAGGTCGTCGCGCAGGTGGTCGTGCACCAGGGCGATCGCCTCGTTGGACGCCGGGTTCACGGTGAGCAGCAGACCGAAGCGGGCCACCGTCGCGTCGGCCGACTTGACCGGTGGCTGCACGCCACCGACCCCGTTCACCTTCGCGGCCGCCGCGGCGAACTGGTCGAGCTGGGCGGCAGTCAACGGGCCTCCGTCGCGGGTGGTCAGGTACGCCTCGGTGGGGTCGAGAGCACCCTGCGGGAAGCCGCGCTCCAGGTCGGCGGCCGCCTTCGCGGACTCGGTGGTGGTCGGGAAGCCGGCCGCGAAGTCGTAGTCGGCCTTGAACAACAGGACCCCGCTGGCCAGGGCGAACAGCACCAGTCCGGAGGAGACGGCCGCCACCGCGGGCCGCCGGCCGAGCGCCGCGCCGATGCGGACGAACGCGGTGCCCTTCGGCTCCCGCTTCCACGACTTCGACGGCCAGAACGTCGCCGGTCCGATCAGGCCGACCAGGGCCGGGATCAGGGTCAGCGCGGTGACCAACATGACAAAGACGGCGATGGCCAGTCCCGGGCCGAGCGACCCGAACCCGCCGAAGCTGGCCAGCAGCAACGCCAGGAACGCCACGATGACCACCGCACCGGCCGACGTGATCACCTCCCCGACCCGGGCGACGGCGTACGCCATCGCGGCCTTCTTGTCGGCGCCGGCGCGCAGCCGTTCCCGGAAGCGGAACAGCAGGAACAGGATGTAATCGGTGCCGATGCCGTACAGCACGATCAGCAACAACGTCTGCAGGCTCTGGTCGACGTTGAAGCCGAACAGCTTGCCGGCCGCCGCGATCAGGTGCGACGAGACCTGCAGGACCACGCCGATGACGAGGATCGGCAACAGCGCGGCGATCGGGCTGCGGAAGATGATCAGGATCAGCACGATGATCAGCACAAAGGTGGCCGTGCCGACCACCGTGAACGCGGTGTTGAAGGTGTCGTTGTTGTCCACGACCTGAGCCACCTGCCCGGTGACCCCGGCGCTCAGGCCGGTGCCGGCCAGGTTGGCCTTGATGACGTCGCGGGTCTGTTTCACCGCGTCCAGCTGCCCCTGAGCGTCGGTCAAGGCGGCGGTGACGGGCACGCTGACCAACTGGACGAGCTTGTTGGGCGCGACGGCCTGCGGGCCGGTCAGCGGCCGGCCGATTCCGGCGATGTGCGCTCCGTCGATCGCGGTGGCCAGCGCCGCGGCCTTGGCCTGGTCGGCCTCGGTCAGCGGGCCGCCGTCGGAGCGCTTCACCACCACGATGGCGGTGGACGTCGCCTGTTCCGGGAACGCTTTCTTGGCCAGGTCGATCGCCTGCACCGACTCGTACTTGCCGGGCAGGAAGCTGCCCTGGTCGCCACTGGTGATGTCGGCGAGGCTCGGCAGCAGGCCGATGATCAGGAACGCCCCCACCAGCCAGCCGCCGATGACCCACCACGCCCGTCGTACGACGAACCTGCCCCATCTGTCGAACATGGCTCTACCTCCGGTCCTTTATGGACTCTGGTTTCGGGCATGGCGCTGCCATGGCAGCGCCATGCGGCAGGGATGTGTCAGCCGATTTTGCGCAGGTAGACGCGCATGGCGGCCGCGTAGGCGACGACCAGGATGCCGACGCACCAGCCGAGGGCGATCCAGATGTCGTTGCCGACCGGCTGCTGCTCGAACAGGGCCCTGATCGAGTTGACGATCGAGGTGACCGGCTGGTTCTCCGCGAACGCCCGCACCGGGGCCGGCATCGACTCGGTGGGCACGAACGCCGAGCTGATGAAGGGCAGGAAGATCAGGGGGTACGCGAATGCGCTCGCCCCATCGACGGTCTTGGCCGTCAGCCCGGGGATCACGGCGAGCCAGGTCAGCGTGAGCGTGAAGAGCGCCAGGATGCCGGCTACGGCCAGCCAGGCCAGCACGCCCGCCGACGAGCGGAAGCCGATGATGAGCGCCACCAGGACGATGACCACCACGGAGATGGCGTTGGACACCACCGACGTCATGACGTGTCCCCACAACACCGACGAGCGGGCGATCGGCATCGAGTGGAATCGCTCGAAGATGCCGCCCTGCATGTCGTTGAAGAGGCGGAAGGCCGTGTACGAGATGCCGCTGGCGATCGCGATGAGCAGGACGCCGGGCAGCAGATAGTTCGTGTAGTTGTCGGTGTTCGCCTGGATCGCGCCGCCGAACACGTAGCGGAACAGCAGCAGGAACGCGATCGGCATGATCGTCACCGTGATGATGGTGTCGGGGCTGCGCGTGACGTGCCGCAGGGACCGCTTGAGCATCACGTTCATGTCGCTGAGGGAATGCGTGGTCATCGCTGCGCCTCCTTGTCGCTGTCCTTGGTTCCGACTATTGCCAGGAATACCTCTTCGAGGGTGGGCTGCCGCTCCACGTACTCGACCTTCGCCGGCGGGAGCAGCTTCCTCAGCTCCGCCAAGGTGCCCGAGACGATGATCGTGCCGAGGTGCAGGATCGCGATCCGGTCGGCGAGCTTCTCGGCCTCGTCGAGGTACTGGGTGGTCAGGAGCACGGTCGTGCCGCTGTCGGCCAGTTTCTGGATCACGTTCCACACCTCGATGCGGCCCTCCGGGTCGAGGCCGGTGGTCGGCTCGTCGAGGAAGATGACCGGCGGGTCGCCGATGAGGCTCATGGCGATGTCGAGGCGGCGGCGCATGCCACCGGAGTAGGTCGCCACCCGGCGTCCGCCTGCGTCGGCCAGGGCGAAGCGTTCGAGCAGTTCGTCGGCCACCTTGCCGGCGCCCTTCACGTGCCGCAGCTCGGCAATCATGATCAGGTTCTCCCGGCCGGTGAGGATCTCGTCCACCGCCGCGAACTGCACGGTCAGGCTGATCGACTCCCGTACCCGCGCCGCCTGCGACACGACGTCGAACCCGTTGACGTGCGCCGTGCCGTCGTCCGGTTTGAGCAGGGTGCTGAGGATGCGCACGATCGTCGTCTTGCCGGCACCGTTGGAGCCGAGCAGCGCGAAGATGCTTCCGCGCGCCACCTCGAAGTCCACACCCTTGAGCACCTCCAGTTCCTTGTAGGACTTCCGCAACCCGTGTACCTGGATCGCCGCGTTCTCTTCCATGTGCCTTGCCTCCCCTTGGCGGATCAGGAACGGTGGATGGTGATGTCTCCGTACGACGTACGCGCGCGCACCTCGACGGTCTCGTCGGCCTCGTCGGGCCGGGTCGCGCTCTCCATCAGGTTGCGCACGTGCCCGAACCCGGTGTTCACCTCGAGCCAGGCGGCGGTGCCCTCGGCGATGCCGATCTCGAGATCGCCCGCGGCGGTTCCGACCACGACCGAACCGCGAACGACCTCGCCGAGCTGGATGCCGCCGTTGGACGTCTTCGCGTCGACGCCGGCGCCGGCCCGCCCGACGTAGATGGAGCCGTTGGCGTTGCGCACCCGCACATCGCCGGTGGCCGCGTCGATCGCCGTGTCGCCGTTGGAGTTCTTGACCTCCACGGCGCCCTCGACCTCGCCGACCTGGACCTTGCCGTGGCCGGTGGAGATGTCGGCGGCGCCGATGATGGCGTCGGCGGTGACGCGGCCCATGCCGGTGTGCAGGCGCAGCGGGCCGGTCCGGTCGAGCTGGATGTGACCGGTGGTCTTGATGCGGCACTCCCCGAGCCGGCCGGAGCACCGGAACTCGCCCATGAGCAGGTGCGCGGACAGCTGGGAAGCGCTGGGCAGCTCGATGGACACTTCGACCGACCGGCTCTTCTTGGAGAAGTCGAAGACCCGCTTCGGGCCGATGACCTGGAGCACGCCGTTGGCGTAATCGACACGGATCTGCTGAGCGGCCTGCACGTCGGACTCGTCGGACTCGTCGCTCGGGCGTACCTCGACGACGGTGTCGGCGCGGTCGCTCGCGGTGATCCGCACGTTGCCGACGCCGAACTCGAGGGTGGCGGAGATCGGTTCGGGGGTCTCGAAACTGGGCATGGTGGTCCCCTCGTGATGGGTCGGTGCGCCGTCTCCGCAGGTCGGGGACGGTGTAGGGAAAGACGAGCGGTGCGGTCTAGCGCACCCAGCCGGTGAAGCCCTGTTTGGCCGGTTTCGTGGTGGGGCGCGGCTCGGGACGCTGATCGCGATCGGACTGCTGCAGTCCGGCGGCGGCCGCCCGGACCAGCCAGGCGTTGACGGACCGCCCCTCGCGGGCCGCGGCCTCCTCGATCGCGCCCTTGAGCTGCTCGGGCATGCGTACGTTGATGCGCGCGGCCGGGCCGTCCTCGGCGAGCAGGAGATCGCCGGCCGGCACGTGGTCGGTCGTCGCCGGGGCCGCCAGGGCCGCGAACTCGAACGGCTCGGTGGGTGGCGGGGTCACGACGAACTGCGGATCGCGACCGCGCAGACGCAGCTCGACCGATCCGGGCGCGAGGTCCCGGGTGATCTCGTCGACGGCGGCCGACAGCGCGTCCAGCAGAGTCATGCGGATCGCCGACTCCAGCGACCCGGTCAGGCGCTCGACCAGTGCACGCGACTCCTCACCGCCGGCTTCGGCAAGCGTGGCGAACTCGCGTCCGAGGTTGCTCACATACGAGGTCAAGTCCATGACGCCATAGTGGCACACACATGGCACCACCCACAAGCACTTTGGCACACGACGGTGCCACCATGGCACCAGGCGGCCTGAGGCACGCGCCGAGGGGAATGCGATCCTCTTCGGGTGGATTACTTCTTCTACTGCCGGGACCGGGACGGCGCCGGGCAACTGCGGTGGCAGCTCGTCGAGGAACACTGGGCGTTCATGGACCGGTTCGCCGACGGGATGATCGCGCGGGGGCCCACGCTCACCGACGACCTCGAAGACGCCACCGGCAGCGTGCACATCGTCGACCTGCCCGATGCCGAGACCGCGCGGGTCTTCGCGTTCGAGGAGCCCAACTACCTCGCGGGGGTCTACCGCCACGTCATCGTCCGGCGGTTCGTCGACCTGCTGGGGCGGACGATGTGGGACTTCCCCGGCCGGCAGGAGGAGAGGGGCGGACGGTATCTGATTCTCGCGCACGCCAAGCCGCTGATGGACTGGCCCGGGGCCGAGCGGACCGAGCCGGCCCTCGAGCGTGAGCGGCTCATTGCCTTCGGGCGCCTGCTCTCCCCGGACGGCGAGGACTGGGAGGGGACAGCCGTGATCGGCGAGTTTCCCGAACCGGAGGCGGTCCGGGGCCTCTTCGCCGCGACCGGAGCCTACGACCGGATCGAGGTGCATCCCTGGACCTTCGGCGGGCGCCGGTGACGAGCTCGCCGACACCTCGGCAGATCGTTTTTGCGTGCCCGGGGCGGGTCTCGAACCCGCACGCCTTCAATGAGGCAGCCGCTTTTAAGGCGGCCGTGTCTGCCATTCCACCACCCGGGCGGGCAGGAACACCGTATCGGGTGCCGCCCGGGCAATGGAATCGGACTAGCGGGCTCCCGCGCCCACCTTTTCGCGCTCGTCGGGTAGCTCGACCCGCGGGGTCACGTGGGTGAACTCCTCACGCGGCGCGTGCAGCTGGCCGAGCGCGATCGTCTCGCGGCGCAGCACGAACGCGAGGGTCCAGTCGGCGACGACCCGGACCTTCCGGTTGAACGACGGGATACGGCTCATGTGGTACGTGCGGTGCATGAACCACGCCGGCAGTCCCTTGACCTTGATGCCGTAGACGTGCGCCACGCCCTTGTACAGGCCGAGGCCGGCGACGCTGCCGACGTACTTGTGGCGGTATTCCTTCGGCAGGCCGCCGAGGATCACCGTGCGGATGTTGTCGGCCAGCACCTTTGCCTGCCGGACGGCGTGCTGCGCGCTGGGCGAGCAGTACGCGCCGGGGTTGGTCAGGTCGGGCACCTGCGCACAATCGCCGGCGCTCCACACGCCGTCGAGCACCTGGTCGCCGTCGACCACCTGCAGCGTGGGCAGGCAGGTGACGTGACCGCGCGGGCCGCGCGGCAGGTCGGTGCGGTCGAGCATCGGCGACGGCTTCACGCCGGCCGTCCACACCAGGGTCTCGGCGTGGAACCGGTCGCCATCACTGAGCACGATCTCGCCGCCGACGCAGGACTCGAGCCGAGTGTCCAGCCGCAGCTCGATGTCGCGGGCGTCGAGCGCGCGGGCCGCGTACGCCCCCATCTTGGCGCCGACCTCGGGCAGGATCCGGTTGGTCGCCTCGACCAGCACGAACTTGACCTCGGACGGGTCGAGGTCGGGGTAGTACTTCAGCGCGTCGCGGACGACGTCCTCCATCTCGGCGAGCGCCTCGATGCCGGCGAAGCCGCCGCCGACGAACACGAAGGTGAGCGATGCCTTGCGCACTGCCGGGTCGGGGGTGACCGCCGCGACGTCGAGCCGGTCCAGGATGTGGTTGCGCAGGTAGATGGCCTCGCCGATGGTCTTGAACCCGATGCCGCGCTCCCGGAGACCGGGGATGGGCAGGGTCCGCGACACCGAGCCGGGCGCCACGATGATGTGGTCGTACGTCATCTCCGTGGACGGGCCGTCGATCGGCTGAATCGTGACCGTCTTGCGCGCGTGCTCGATCTTCGTGACCTCACCGGACACGATTCGGCACTTCTTGAGCTCGCGCCGGAGCGGAACCACCGAGTGCCGCGGGCTGATGTTGCCGGCCGCTGCCTCGGGGAGGAACGGCTGGTACGTCATGTGCGGCTGCGGGTCGATGACGACCACCTCGGCGCGGCGCCGGTTGAGCTTCCTGGACAGGCGCAGGGCCGCGTACAGCCCGACGTGACCTGCCCCTACGACAACGATGCGCTGCGGATTCACATGAATATTGTCGCGCGTGACGCGCCGTCGCGCCTTGTTCTGTGATCTATCCCAAAGCCGTTTGTCAAGTGCTCTGAGGCACATATTTCCAACAGATTTCACGCTCTCTGCAAAAGGCGTGCTATGAGTACCGTTGCGCCGACCGCGCAGGCGATTCCCACGATCGTGGCCAGCACAAACGCGCCGCCGGCAAGATCAGTGGAGAGTCCCAGCACGACCACGGTGAGTACCGCGGAGACGAGCACGACCGCGCCGGCCCGCGCGAGCCAGCCGCCGACCATGTCCAACGTCACGACGGCGTCGTACGGGAGGACGGCGGCCAGCGCGGTCAGCGAGTGTCCGAGGTAGAGCAGCGTGGCGATGGTGAGCACCCGCCACAGGGCGATGCGGGACTCGAACCCGGCCGTGTCGGCGATCCAGCCGGCCACCACGACCAGGGCCGAGAACGTCGCCCCCCGGCCCCGCGGCGCCACCGACGGATACAGCGCGACCAGCACCAGGGCCACGTTCCACTGGCTGGCCACGATCGCCGACGGCCAGGCCACGGTCATCGCGATCAGGCCGCACAGCGCGATGCCGAAGCGGACCATGAACGGGATCGCGGTGGCCCGCGACGCCACCGACCTGGCCTCGGCGATCTGCTTGTCCAGAAACATCAGTGCCCCCGGGGGGCCGAGGCGAGGCGGGCCACGTCGCGCAGCACCAGGTCGAGGCTGCCGGCGCCGGCCCACGCCACCACCGGCACGCCGTGCTCGCGCAGGCGACCCAGCACGTTCTCCCGCTCGAGCCGCCACAGGCGGGTGGCGAGCGGGGTCCACTGGTCGCGGTTGGCGGGCGCCGCGCCCGCGGGCAGCGTGTCGACCGCGACGACGTACCGGCCGGACTGGGTGAGCTGGGCGAGCATGTCCGCCGAGCGCGGATCGACCAGCGGGGTCAGGACCATCACCAGCGCGTCCGACGAGACGTGGTGCATGCCGAAGACGTTCTGGTAGTCGTCCTCGCTGACCTCGACCGGGTCGGGGCGCACGTCCAGCAGCCACTCGAGCACGGTCAGGTACTGGCGGCGGCCGGTGGCGGGACGCAGGCGGCGGGCGGTCGCGCCGTACTCGAGCAGCGACACCCGGTCGCCGCGCTGGAGGTAGTGCTCGGCGATCGCGGCCGTGGCGCGGACGGTCGTGTCGAGGACGGACGCGCCGCCGGCGACGCCGCCGGAGAGACCCACTTCGCCGAGCACGTCGAGCAGGAGCAGCACCTCGGCGTCGCGGTCGGACAGGGTGGAGGCGACGTGCAGGTCGCGCGTCCGCAGCGACACCCGCCAGTCGATGCGCCGCAGACGGTCGCCCGGCGCGAACGGCCGTACGCCCGCCAGCTCTCCGCCTTCGCCGGGACGCCGCGACCGGTGGTTGCCCACCAGGCCGGCCGCGGCCGGCATCGCCTCGGTCGCGTTGAACGGATCGGTGTTCGGGTAGACCCGGACGCCCCGGCCGGACACCACGACCGGACGGCAGGCCAGCAGCCCACCGCAGGCGGCGACGCGCGCGGCGGCGGGGCCCACGTCCTGCCGGCCCCAGCGCAGCGCGTCGCCGGGCAGGTCCACCGAGTACCAGCCATCGCGCGGCACGGTGATCGCGAACGGGCGGTCGGCCTGCTCCAGCTTGAGCCAGGGCGAGGTACGGGTCCGCAGCACCACCAGGTCGTAGGGGATAACGTCGGGGTTGCTCACGGTCACCGCGGCGTCGACGTGGCCGCCCTCGACGATGTGCTCCTCGTCGGCGGTGATCGTCAGCTCGGGCGCCGAGCGGGGCATCCGGCGAAGGCCGACCGCGGCGCCGATCGCGAACGGCGCGGCCAGCAGCACCAGGTCGACCCGGCCCAGCGCCACGCCGAGCAGCAGAAGCAGGCCGGTGAGCAGCACCGACCGGCCCAGCGCGCGGGTCGGCACCCAGGCGGGCGCCGACCACGACTCCGCCTCGGCGGTCGCCGACTGCGGAATCGCGGCTCTCAGGGTCAGGGCGTCAGTCATGCCGCGCGTAGGTCGGCAGCGCGCCGCTCGCCGGCGCCGGCACGTTGGTCAGCACCTCCTGCACCACGAAGGCCGGGTCGACGCGGCGCAGCCACATCTCGGGCCGCAGCGTGATGCGGTGGGCGAGGGCGGGTACGGCGACGTCCTTGACGTCTTCCGGCACCACGAAGTCGCGGCCGGCCATCGCGGCCCGCGCCCGGGCGAGCAGCAGCAGCGCCAGCGAGCCACGCGGCGACGAGCCGACCAGCACCGAGGCGTGCTCGCGGGTGGCCGCGGTCAGCGACACGATGTACCGGCCGATCGAGTCCTCCACCGTGATCACCTCCAGGGCGGCCTGCATCGCCTGCAGCATCCGGGCGTCGACCACCGGCTGCAGGAACGACTCCTCCTGGCGGCGGGACATGCGGCGCTGCAGCACCTCCCACTCCTCCTCGGCGTTCGGGTAGCCGAACGAGACGCGCAGCAGGAAACGGTCGAGCTGCGCCTCGGGCAGGGGGTAGGTGCCCTCGTACTCGATCGGGTTGGCCGTCGCCAGGACGTGGAACGGCGGGTCGAGGCGGTAGGTCACGCCCTCGACCGACACCTGCTTCTCCTGCATCGCCTCGAGCAGCGCGGCCTGGGTCTTCGGCGGCGTCCGGTTGATCTCGTCCGCCAGCAGCATGTTGGTGAAGACCGGGCCGGCCCGGAAGGAGAAGTCGCCCTTGCGCTGGTCGTACAGGAAGGAGCCGGTGACGTCGGCCGGGAGAAGGTCGGGCGTGAACTGCAGGCGGCGGAAGTCGAGGCCGAGAGACTGTGCGAAGCAGCGGGCCGTCAGCGTCTTGCCCAGGCCCGGCAGGTCTTCCAGCAGCACGTGCCCGCCGGCCAGGATGCCGGCCAGGACCAGCTCCAGCGAGTCACGCTTGCCCACCACGACGCTGCCGACCGAGTCCAGGACGGCACCGGCCAACCTGCCCACCTCGTACGGGGGAAGGGCGTTCTCGGTCACCGGCACACCTTTCTCACAGTCGTTCCAACGCGGTCACGTAGGTCTCGAGCTCACTCGCCTTGGCCGTGTGCCGCCCCCGGTCGTGCAGGGCCGCCCACAGCGGGTCGCCGAGCAGCTCACGGGCCCGGCGCGGATCGGCGGCCCGGGTGATCCCGTGCCGCAGCCGCAGCCGCTCGTCGGCGAGCTCCGCGAGCGCGGGCAAAACGTTACGCGCATAGAGATCCGCGTCGGAGTGGGCCCGGTCGAGGCTCCGCTCCCAGCGGCGCACGGCGGCGCGTAGCGAGTCGCCCTGGCTGCGGCCGGAGCCGGCGCCCGGCGATCGCCGCTTGGGCTGCGACGGCGGCGCCACCTCGGAGACCGCGAACAGCACGAGCCGCAGGCCGACGAAGAACGCGATGATCAAGAGCACCGAGATGTGGATGTTCGCGGCCCGCAGCGCCGCCACGGTCACCGCGGTCGCCGCCACGATCAGCAGCACGTTGCGCAGGATCCACAGGCCGGTGGAGCGCCGTTTGACGACCGGCTCGGCGGGTTCCTCGACCGGCTCGTCGCGGAAGCTGAAAAGATCGTCGAGGCCGCCGTCGCTCATGCCGAAACCCCCGCGCCGAGGTCGGCGCGCAACCGCTCGAGCGCACTGCGGGCCTGCCGGCGCATCTGGTCGTCGACCGTGTGCGTGGCGTAGCGGGCCTCGCGGTAGACCTCGAGCAGGGCGGCGAGCACCTGCCCGTCGACCTGCTGTTCCCGCAGCAGCCGGCCCACCAGGTCGGTCGGGCTGTCGCCCGGGCTGCGCGGGGTGCCGGCCGCCGCGGCGGCCTGCTCGAGGCGCACCCAGCAGGCGATGACGGCGCGGCGGGGGTCACGGTCGGTGTCGGAGAGCTCCTCCAGGCCGGCGTCGAGCGCGGCGGCGATCTCCTCGGCCGTACGCGCGCCCTGCTTGCTCTCGACGGCGCCGCTGCGGCCCTTGCGGGCGCGACGGCGGGCCTGGTCGCGCACGATCGCCCAGACCACGATGACGAGCACCACCACCGCGATCAGCAGGAGCAGATAGAGCGCGGCGGTGCCGAGCCATTCCGGCAGGCCGCGGGCGGCCTCGGGCGGCTGCTGGGCGCCGCTCGTCGCGCTCGGCTGGGTCTTGGGCAGCAGCGGCGGGGTGGTCGGCGTCGCGTCCGGCTGGATCTGGTCGAGCTGCGGGGACGACCGGGTCGCCGCGAGCGCGGTCACGAAGAGCAGCGCGAGGACGGCGGCCAGTGGCCACCAGCGGCGCAGTGCGGCGAGATCCATGTCGTGCGGTCTTCCCTTCGGCTGTGCCGAATCATGCCAGGCCCGCGAGACTCTTCGCACGGGCGAACACGTCGTCGAGCATCGCCGGGGTGAGCCGGCCCGTGAAGGTGTTCTGCTGGCTGACGTGGAAACACCCGAGCAGGCCGGGCACCCCCGGCATGCTCACGAAAGCACCGTGCCCGAACTTAGGCCGAGGCACGGGCGCTTTTGTGCCATAAACGGCGGCCATCGCCGGCCACCACGCCGCCCACGCGAACGCGCCGAGCGCCACCACCACCCGCAGCGTGGGACGAATCAGACCAATCTCCCGATGCACCCACGGCGCGCAGGTGTCGCGCTCCTCCGGCGACGGCTTGTTGTCGGGCGGCGCGCACCGGACGGCCGCGAAGATCCGCGTGTGCCGGAGCTCGAGCCCGTCGCCGGCCGACACGCTGGTGGGCTGATTGGCCAGGCCCGCCCGGTGCAGCGCCGCGAACAGCACGTCACCCGATCGGTCCCCGGTGAAGACCCGCCCGGTCCGGTTGCCGCCGTGCGCCGCCGGCGCGAGCCCCAGGATCCCGATCGCGGCATCGTCGTTGCCGAACCCCGGGACCGGCCGCGCCCAGTAGTCCCACTCCCGGAAGGAGGCCCGCTTGACCCGCGCGACCTCCTCACGCCAGCCGACCAGCCGCGGACACGCGGAACATTCCGCGATCCGCGCGTCGAGCACGCCGAGCGACGCGGCGCCGGCCGCGTGCTCGACCACGTCCTGCGGGGTACGCGACCTCAGCTCACCCAAACTCACCGAGTCAGCACAGCACCCCACCCTGCAGGCCCGTCACCCGGGTGGGCCGAAGCGGCGGGAGTCCGGTCACCGATGCTGGTCGGCATGGGACAGACACTCGCGGAGATCCTGGATGCGGCGGCCGAGGGGCGGTTCCCGCCCGATGACGGGGAGACGATCGTCGTGCCGCAGCCGAGTTGGCGGGACGCGGGGGTGGTGGCGTTCACGGGGCATTCGGTGGTGTTCGCCGACGAGGACCCGGCGTGGGTCATGAGCGCGCTGGCAGACGTTGACACCGATCCGCTCGCGGCGGCGATGAACGCCCGTTTTCTCAACGCGCTCCTGGAACGGACCGGGCGGCGGATGGACACGATCGATCTGCTCACCGTGGCCCCGCCGCTGGCCGGGCGGCCGCCGGTCGAGCTCACCGAGATCCGCGATCCGGACCATCCGCGGGTGCGGCGGGCGCTGCTGCACCGGGACGACGTACGGGTCTGGGCGGCCGACGGCGGCGTGCTGATCCTGGGGCGCGGGGTGGCCGGGCGGTGGGAGACGGCCATCGAGGTCGAGCCGGCCGTGCGTCATCACGGCCTGGGCACGGCGCTGGCGGTGGCCGCCCGGCATCTGACGCCGGGCGGCCTTCCGGTGTGGTCGCAGCAGGCGGCGGGCAACGCGCGCAGCATCCGGGCCTTCCAGGCCGCGGGGTACCGGCCGGTCGGCGGCGAGGCGTTGATGGTGCCCCGCGAGCAATAGGCCCTAACGGGACGGGCTCGGGGACACCGTGCGGCTGGGCGCCGGCTGCGCCGAGGCGGACGGGGATGGCGACGCTGATTCCGTGGGCGTGGGTGGCTGTCCCGCGAAGGGCGCGTACTGCGGGCAGTACGGGTAACCGATGTTGCGCGAGCGCGTCCCCTCGCCCGTCGTCGGGTCGGTGCAGATGTTGGTGCCCAGCTGGATCGGGGAACCGTCCTGGTCGTAGAGGCGCGCGTTCTGCACCAGGCGCCCCTGGCTGTCGTACACGTAGACGTCGTTGACGTTGCTGAACGGGCTCTGGTCGTAGTAGTCGTAGTTCGCGTCGCTGTAGCCGGGGTCGCGGGCGTCCTCGTCGGCGCCGACGAAGCCGGCCAGCGCGAAGATGACCAGCACGACGGTGGCCGAGCGCAAGGCGAGACGCGGCAGCCGGGAGAGCGACATCGAGCGCTGACCGAGGACGATCGAGACGATCACGCAACCGGCCAGCAGGACCAGGGCCACCACCTCGTTGTTGCCGATGCGCGGGAGCAGGCCGAGGCGGGTGCCGTCGGAGAGGATGTAGGCGAGCGCCATCGCGACCAGGTAGCCGCGCAGCACCCACCAGCCGGGGCGCAGCAGGACGAGAAATTGGCTGGCTTTCTCGTACCCGATGATGGGCCCGGTTTTGATGTCGACGCGATCGACGACGGCGGTGGCACGATCGCGAAGGGCCAAGAGCTGCGCCAGGCGGGCGGGCGGTGGCTCCGGGAAACCGCCGACCAGGCCGGCGGATGCCAGCAATTCCGACGCGTACGCCTCGGGAGCGCCCAATCGCTCACGCAGCGTGCCCGTTCCCTCGGCCTGGACCTCCGCCAGGTGTTCCGGGAGGTCCTCGAGGAGCTCGGAGCGGGTGGCCGGCGCGATGCCGGCCAGCGATCGCTCGACCGCCTCGACATAGGCGTTGATCTCGTCGTTCACGCCGCCCCCCGCTCGCGCAGCAGATCGTCCATCGTGGTCGCGAAGCCTTGCCAGATCTTGCCGTTGCGCTGCAACTCGGTGCGGCCGGCGGCGTTCAGGTTGTAGTACTTCCGATGTGGACCCTCGTCGCTGGGCACCACGTAGGTGTTGAGGAAGCCGGCGCTGAAGAGCCGGCGCAGCGTGCCGTAGACGGAGGCGTCGCCGACCTCGTGCAGGCCGGCCGCACGCAGGCGGCGCAGGATGTCGTAGCCGTAGCCGTCCTCGTCGCGCAGGACGGCCAGGACCGCCAGGTCCAGCACGCCCTTGAGGAGTTGGGTCGTGTCCACGCGTTGCAAGGTACTGTGCAGTGCGAAGTACCGTCAAGCGGAGAGTACTAACCTGTCCCCATGAGAATCGTGGTCATCGGTGGGAGCGGCCACGTCGGCACGTTCCTGATCCCCCGACTCGTTCGCGCCGGGCACGACGTGGTGAGCATCAGCCGCGGGCAGCGATCCAGCTATGTGGACGACCCGGCCTGGCAGCAGGTGCGCCGGGTGACCGCCGACCGGGCGGCCGAGGATCGCGAGGGCGCCTTCGGCGACCGCGTCGCCGGCCTCCGGCCCGACGTGGTCATCGATCTCATCTGCTTCACCCTCGACTCGGCCACCGCGCTGGTCGAGCGGCTGCGCGGCGAGACCGGGCATCTGCTGCACTGCGGCTCGATCTGGCGCGCCGGCCCGAGCCGGCGGGCGCCGATCACCGAGGACGACGCGACCCCGCCCGTCGGCGAGTACGGCATCGCGAAGGCCGCCATCGCCCAGATGCTGCGGGACGAGACCAGGTCGGGCGGCCTGGTCACCACGTCGCTGCACCCGGGCCACATCGTCGGCCCGGGCTGGCACCCGATCGGCCCGCTCGGCAACAACGACCCCACGGTCTGGCACAAGCTCTCGGCCGGGCAGCCGATCGACGTTCCCGGCATCGGTGCGGAGTTCATGCACCACGTCCACGCCGACGACGTGGCCCAGGCCTTCGAGGCCGCCGTCGACCACCGGGACGCCGCCGCCGCCGAGGACTTCACCGTCGTCGCGCCGTCCGCCCTCAACGTGCGCGGCTACGCCGAGATCGGCGCGTCGTGGTTCGGCCAGACCGCGGAGCTGCGCACGGTGACGTGGGACGAGTTCCGTCGCGGCACCGACGACGAGGCCGCCCAGGTCAGCTGGGAGCACCTCGTCCGCAACCACTGCTTCAGCATCGACAAGGCGCGCAGGCTGCTCGGGTACGCCCCGCGCTACCAGCCGGACGCGGCGGCGCTCGAGTCGGTGCGCTGGCTCATCGAGCACGACCAGCTCGACGTCGCCAACCCGCTGAAGGTCTAGCTAGGCCCCGATCGAGAGGGCGATTCCGTCGAGGATGTCGTGCTCGGACGCGATCACGAAGTCGTGCCCGGAACGGTCCAGGATGATCGACAGGATGAGCGCGCCGCCGCCGATCACGTCGGCCCGGCCAGGATGCATCACCGGGAGGGCCAAGCGCTCGGCCACCGTCATCCCCAGCAGGTCGGCGGTCACCTTCGCCACTGCCGCGCGGGACACCCGGGCGTGGTGGATGCGTGTGGCGTCGTACGCGTCGAGCCCCAGAGCCAGAGCCGTGACCGTCGTGACCGTCCCGGCCAGCCCGACCACCGTCGGCGCGGAGCGGCCCGGCACGGCCGCCAGCGCCGTGTCGACCGCGACGGTGATGTCGCGCGTCGCCGCCTCGATCTGGGCCGGCGTCGGCGGATCGTCGTGCAGGTGCCGCTCGGTCATCCGCACGCAGCCGATGTCCACCGAGATCGCGTGCTCGACGCCCTCGCTGCCGGTCACGAACTCGGTCGAGCCGCCGCCGATGTCGAATATCAAGTACGGCGGCTCGGCTCGCAACCCGGCGACGGCGCCGGCGAAGGAGAGCCGCGCCTCCTCGTCCCCGGTGATCACCTCGGGATCGACACCGAGCACCGCGCGGACCATCGCGCGGAAATCGGAAGCGTTCGACGCGTCCCGCGAGGCCGACGTCGCGCACATCCGCACGCGGGTGATCCCGAGTTCGGCGATCTCCGCCGCGTACCCGATCAGCGCCTTTCTCGTGCGCGCCAGCGCCGCGTCGGAAAGCCGGCCGGTGCGGTCGACGCCCTCGCCCAGCCGGACGATCTCCATGCGCCGCGACACGTCGATGACGCGGCCGTCCACCACATCGGCGATCAGCAGACGGATCGAGTTGGTCCCGCAGTCGATCGCCGCGACTCTCATAGGTGCAGCAGCATTCTCGTGTTCCCCAGGGTGTTCGGCTTGACCCGTTCCAGGTCGAGGAATTCGGCGACACCCTCGTCGTACGAGCGCAGCAGTTGCTCGTAGACGGCGTGCGGCACGGGCGCGCCGTCGATCTCGGTGAAGCCGAACGCGCCGAAGAACCGGGTCTCGAAGGTCAGGCAGAAGACGCGGGCCACGCCCAGCTCACGGGCGACATCGAGCAGGCGGGACACGATCTTGTGCCCGATCTTGCGGCCGCGGCAAGCAGGATCCACCGCAACCGTACGAATCTCCGCGAGGTCTTCCCACATCACGTGCAGCGCGCCGCACCCGAGCACGCGATCGTGCTCGTCGACGGCGACCCAGAACTCCTGCACCGCCTCGTAGAGCGTGACCGTGGCCTTGCTGAGCAGGCGGCGGTCGGCCGTGTAGGCGTCGACGAGCGCCCGGATGGCCTTGATGTCGCTGGTCCGCGCCCGCCGGATCTCCACTACTCGTCCTTCTTCGGCGACACGCACGGGCCGTCGACCCACCACGGCTCGATCGCGTCGCGCACCTCGTCGCCGAACGGGTTCACCCCGCGGCCGGCCGCGAGCGCGTGCCCGAGGTGGACATGCAGGCACTTGACCCGGTCGGGCATGCCGCCGGCCGCCACGTGCGAGATCTCCGGCACGTCCTCGATCGCCTTGCGCCAGGCCAGGTAATCTTCGGCCGCCTTCGCGTAGCGCTCGGCCAGCTCGGGATCGGTCGACAGCCGTTCCTGCATGTCGCGCATCACGCCGGCCGATTCCAGCCGGCTGCACGCGGCGGTCGCGTGCGGGCAGGTCAGGTAGAAGAGCGTGGGAAACGGGGTGCCGTCGGGCAGCCGCGGCGCCGTCTCGACCACGTCGGGGTTGCCGCAGGGGCAGCGGTGCGCGATCGAGCGGGTCGCTCGCGGGGTACGGCCCAGTTGGGCCGCCACGATCTCGAGGTCGGCGGGGGAGGGTGTTTCCATGATCAGTTCGGTGACTCCGCGTCGGCGGCTCGCACACTGTTCCACAGCGTGTCGTACCAGCGGTCGGGGGCGGCCGCCGGCTGGTTTCCGGTGGTGCTCGCGGCGGTGCCCGAGCCCGGCAGCAACACCAGCGTCTTGTCGCCCGGACGCACGTAGTTGAGCCGTTCCCGGGCCTGGGCCCGGAGGTATTCCGGGTCTTGCCACTTCTGGAGCTGCTGCTGCTTGTCGGCGATCGACTTCTTCTGAGCGGCCTGACCGGCCTCCAGCTGGGCGATCTGCGATTCCTGGGCGAGATAGACGCGCAGGGGGTACGTGTACGCCAGGGCCAGCGCCACGAACACGACGATCAGGACGGTCGCGCGGCCGGTCAGGGCGCGCGGTCTCGGCGCGGCCGTACGTTTCGCCGGGCCCGTGCCGACATTGACCGTGCGGCGGGTCGGTGCGGGGCGCGCCCGGGTGCGGGTCTGCACGCGGGTCGAGCTCGTCGTGCGGGTACGCGACGAGCTGGAGCGGCGGGACGGGCCCTGTCCGCTCGGCGCGCGTCGCTGTGTGGTCACCCCTGCTCCCCCGATCATGGGTTGTGGCACCCGATGAAACCTATGCCGGATTGCGCGGGCGCCACAACTCCATGATCTTCGCTACTGCCGTTACGCGGCGCGGTAACGCGGGAAAGCGCCCGCACCGGCGTACCGGGCCGCGCTCTCCAGCTGCTCCTCGATGCGCAGGAGCTGGTTGTACTTGGCGACGCGGTCGGACCGGGCGGGGGCGCCGGTCTTGATCTGGCCGCTGCCGACCGCGACCGCGAGGTCGGCGATCGTGGTGTCCTCGGTCTCGCCCGAGCGGTGCGACATCATCGTCTTGAAGCCGGCCCGGTGGGCCAGGTCGACGGCGTCGAGGGTCTCGGTGAGCGACCCGATCTGGTTGACCTTGACGAGTACGGCATTGGCCGCGCCCTCGGCGATGCCCCGGCCGATGCGGGTCGGGTTGGTCACGAACAGGTCGTCGCCCACGATCTGGATCTTGTTGCCGAGCTGACCGGTCATCGCGCTCCAGCCGGCCCAGTCCTCCTCGGCCAGCGGGTCCTCGATCGAGACGATCGGGTACTCGTCGGCGAGCTTCGCGTAATACGTGATCATCTCGTCGGTCGACTTCGGCGAGCCCTCGAAGACGTACGACCCGTCCTTGTAGAACTCGGTCGCCGCCACGTCCATGGCCAGCACGATGTCGGTGCCCAGGCTGAAGCCGGCGGCCTTGACGGCCTCGGCGATCAGGTCGAGCGCCGCGGCGTTGGCCGGCAGGTTGGGAGCGAAGCCGCCCTCGTCGCCCAGGCCGGTCGAGAGGCCCTTCTTCTTCAGCACCGACTTGAGCGCGTGGTAGACCTCGGCGCCGGTACGCAGCGCCTCGCGGAAGGTCGGCGCGCCGATCGGGGCGATCATGAATTCCTGGACGTCGACGTTCGAGTCGGCGTGCGCGCCACCGTTCAGGATGTTCATCATCGGGACCGGCAGGACGGCCGCGTTCGGGCCACCCACGTACCGGAACAGGGGCAGCTCGGCGCTCAGCGCCGCGGCCTTCGCCACCGCGAGGGAAACGCCCAGGATGGCGTTCGCGCCCAGCTCGGACTTGTCGGCCGTGCCGTCCAGGTCGAGCATCTTCTGGTCGATCAGGCGCTGCTCGCTCGCCTCGTAGCCGACGAGCTCGTCGGCGATCTTGTCTTCGATGTTGGCGACGGCCTTCTCGACGCCCTTGCCGAGGTACCGCCCCTTGTCGCCGTCGCGCAGCTCGAGCGCCTCGAAAGCGCCGGTCGAGGCGCCCGAGGGCACCGCGGCGCGGCCGACCGTGCCGTCGTCGAGCCCGACCTCGACCTCGACCGTCGGGTTGCCCCGGGAGTCGAGAATCTCGCGGGCGACGATTGCTTCGATGGTGGCCATGTGTCGTGTCGCTCCCTCTTCGCAAGCCTGCAGTTCTCCGACCGCGACCCTGCGGCCGACCACGACCTGAGCGTATCGGGGCCTCCTGACGGGCGTACGCGCGGCCGGTGAACTTCCGCCGCCGGACGCCTCAACCGCGCCTCGCCGATGCCGATCCTCCTGGCACTATGAGTGCTTCCATGCTCCCGCCGGACGGGTCGTTCATCGAGATGACCTCGTATGGCGAAACGCTCCCCGAGGTGCGGGTCGTGCACGCCTCAGGACCCGTGATCACTCTCTCCCTCGCCCTGGCCCAGGTGCCGCCGGCCAACTCGACGGTCGAGCTGCGCTGGGCGGCGGCGCCGCGCGGGCGGTACGCGCAGGAGGGGCACGTGGTTGCCGTCGACGGCAACCGGGTGGAGGTCCGCTTCACCGGGAAGCCGTTGGTGCTGCAGAGCCGGTCGTACGTGCGCGGCGGCGGCGGGGAGCAGATCGTGATGATCCGGCCGGACCGCGAGCCCGCCGAGGGTGTGGTGCACGACATGAGCGAGCGGGCCGTGCGGGCGCACTTCACGGACATCGTGCTCGAAAGCGGCGAGGAGATGGTGCTGCGGATCCTCCTCGGCGACGAGGAGGTCGCGTTCCCGGCCTCGGCGCTGAAGGTGAGCTCGATGCGGCAGCAGGTGCCGGTAAGCGGCCCGCTCTCGGTCGAGATGGTGGCGGTCTTCGACGACCAGAACGAGACCCAGGCCAAGATCATTCGCCGGTACATCATGCGGCACCAGCTGCTGGCGCGACAGCGCGGGAGCTAGCGTGGGCGCCTCGTTACTCGTTTGCGCCGGGTTGCGCACGTAGGCAATGGTGTCAGTCGTGCGATCCCGTCCGCGCCTTACCGTGATCAGCTTCGCCGCCGCCGCGGCGTTGCTGCTGGGTACGACGGCGTGCACGGACCTCGACACGGCCAACGCGGCCGGCATCACCCGCGACGACCTGGTCTCCGAGATGGCGATCCAGCTGGCCCGTGTGACCGGTCTCACGTATACGGCGACGTACCAGCTCACCGGCGGCGACACGGCGACCATCACCCAGGCGCAGAAGCCGACCAGAACCGCGTACGTCCATCCGGGCGGCCGCCTGCTCGAGACCGTGACCGGGACGGTCCGCTGCGACAAAGCCCTGAACTGCACCGAGACCGACCCGGCGCCGGCGACCGCCGCGCCCCTGACCGGCAGCAAACTGATCACGCCCGAGGCGGCGCTGGCGATGCTCAACGCGGCCGCGCTCGACCAGGAGCTCGACGCCGCCCAGCACGACACGACGATCGCCGGGCGGCACGCCACCTGCCTCGACCTGAGAAGGGTCGACGGGACGCCGACCTCCGAATTCAGCCTGTGCGTCACGAATGAGGGGGCGTTGGGCAGCTTCGCCGCGACGATCGCGGGCGAGCGTTTCGATCAGGCCCTGACGGCGTACGAGGAGAAGGCCGACCTCGCCGCCCTCGACCTCCCCGCCTCGGCGAAACTGACCGACAAGCGCTCGAAGTAGCGCGGTCAGACCCGTCGGTAACGGGACTGCACAACCGAGAACAGGCCATAGGCCGCCATACCCAGCGCCGTCAGCCTGAGCAGCCATAGCCGACGATGCCCAGACGGCGGCACGTGAGCCGGGCCGGCGCGGTCATCCGGCCGGTCCGCAGATGCTGTCGGCGTCGAACCCCTGCCAGACCGTCATCACCCGGCGAAACCTGCGCGGTCAGACGCCGAGGAGGGTGCGCAGGTGGCGTGGGGGCGGGGAGCCGTGGGCGAGCATCTTGTCGTGCCAGGCCTTGGGGGTGGCGCCGAACGGGCGGGCCGCGGCGATCGCGGCCACCTCGGTGTAGCCGACGAAATATGTGCTCAGCTGGGTCGACGTGAGCAGGGCGCGACGCCACTTGCCGGCCGCCTCGCCCTCTTCCTGGAAGCCGGGGCCGGTCATCAGGGACATGGCCTCGGCCTCGGGCAGATCTTCGCAGTGGACCAGCTGGTCGATGATCGCGTTCAGGCTCATGCGCAGCTGCATCTTGAGCTGCTGGAGGCGCACCGGCAGGCCGCCGAAGCCCAGGCCGGCCATCAGCTCTTCGGCGTAGACCGCCCAGCCCTCGACGAACGGGCCCGACCAGCCGAGCGCGCGCACCCGGGTCTCGGCGCGGAAACGCCGCGAGTGCGCGAGCTGGAGGAAGTGGCCGGGCATCGCCTCGTGGACCGTGAGGTCGCGGAGCATGTGGTCGTTGTACTCGCGGTAGAACGACTCGACGCGCTCGGCGGACCAGCCCGCGGGGGTCGGCGAGATGCAGTAGAAGGTGGGCACGTCGGCGGTCTCGAGCGGGCCCGGCGGGTCGCAGTAGGCCACCGCCACGCCGCGGGCGAACTCGGGCATCTCTTCGATGACGCACGGGTCGTCGAGCAGGGTGAGGATGTCGTGTTTGCGGACGAACTCGGTCGCCTCGTCCATCGTGACGCGGGCGAGGCCGACGATCGTGGCGTCGTCGGGGTGGTCGGCGGCAAGCGTGCCGAGGGCGCGGCGGACCGTCTCGTCGGTCTCGGAGCCGCCGACCAGCTCGGCCGCGGCCGCGCGCAGCTCGGCGCCGACCCGGTCGAGGCGCTCGCGGGCGCGGGACAGCACCTCGGCGGCGGGCAGCTCGGTGTCGAGCGTGTGCCACAACCGGGCTTCCCACAACCGGCGGCCCAGCCGCGGGTCGCGGCCGGGCTCGCCGCCCTCGAGCTGGGCGCGCAGCCAGCCGTCGAACTCGCCGAGCGCGGCCAGCGCCGCCGACGCGGCCGGCTCGACCGCCGCGCGCATGCCGGGCTCGTCGGCGAGCAGGGCGGGCACCTCGTCGCGGATCAGGGCGGCCGTGCCCGCGAACTGGCCGATCGCCGTCTCGGTGTGGATGCGCGGAACGTCGCGCAGCACCGCCCGGGCGGTGGCCAGCGCGTCGGGGATCGCGGCGAGCCGGCCGCCGAGGCTGGCCAGCCGTTCCTCGGCCGGCGCGAACTGGCGGGAGATCAGCGCGTGCAGGAGCGGGCCGGGGTTGTGGTTGAGCGGGTTCCACTCGTGTTCGCGTACGTCAACCAGCTCGAAAAGCCCGCGCTCGACGACGGCCGAGAGAATCGCGTGGTCGGCCTGATCTTCGGGGCCGAAGGCCTCGGGATCGATGCCGGACAGCGCGTCGGCCGCGTCGCGCAGCATGGCCACCCGCTCGGACACCGCGCCCGGGGAGAGATCGGGCATGCGGTCGTCGAAACGGTGGTCGCCCGTGAAGGTGGCAAGACCTGGATCGCTGCGCAGGATGGCGTCGACGATGCTCTCGGCGAGCGGAACGAACTCCGGCATGCCGTGGAAACTACTCGGCGGGTCCGACAATTCTCTGCTCGGCGCTCCGCACGTCTTCCGCATAGTCGAGCGTCGCCCGGCGTACCTCGGCCTCGGCGTCCGCCCCGGCGGCGCGCGCCTCGGCAACCAGCCGGAGCAGCGCCGGGCCGAGGTCGTCACCGCCAGGCAGGGGCACGTCGAGACCGGCGCGCTCCACCCGCTGGAGGATCTTGGCAGCGAGCGCCAGCGCGGGCTGACTCAGCGCGATGCCGTCGAGGACCGAGTCGCGGGACTTCTCGGCCTTCTTGATCCGCTCCCAGTTGTCGGTGATCTCCTCGAGGTCGGCCACCTCGGCGCCCGCGAACACGTGCGGGTTGCGCCGCACCATCTTCTCGACCAGGACGCCGGCCACGTCGTCGATGCCCCAGGCCGCGCCGTCCGGCAGTTCCTCGGCCAGGCGGGCGTGCAGCACGATCTGCAGCAGCACGTCGCCCAGCTCCTCGCGCAGGGCGGCCATGTCCTCGGCCTCGATCGCGTCGTAGGCCTCGTAGGCCTCCTCGAGCATGTACGGCGCGAGCGTGCGGTGGTTCTGCGCGCGTTTCCAGGGGTCGCCGCCGGGCGAGGCCAGGCGGTCCATCACCGCGACCGCGTCGAGCAGGCGGGCGCCGGGCGGGTCCCAGGAGCCGTACATCAGCTCCAGCTCGGCCAGGTCGGGCTGGCGGGTGAGGCGCAGGCCCAGCTGACGGGCGAAATCTTGATCGCCGGCCGGGCCGGCCAGCCAGACGACGGCCTCGCGACCTTCCAGCTCGGCGAGCAGCCGCTCGGGATCAGGCGAGATCACCGTGACCGGCACGCCCGACTGCCGCAGCGCCGCGGCCTGTTCCGACTCGGCGCCGGCAAGAACCGGATACGCCCGGAGCGCGTCCCACGCCGCGGCGGTGAGCAGACCGGCGGGCAGCCGCGGCGAGGTGACCAGCAGGATGATCCGCGCGATCATGGCCTCAGGAGACGGCGCTGACCGGCACGGTGTCGTCGGCGCCGAGCGGGGCCGTCACCAGCGGGCGAACCGCGCCGTTCTGCGTCTGGAACTCGAGCACCGAGATCATGGCCGGCTGGTAGCGCGGGTTGACCCGGATCTTCAGCGGGCCGGCCACCTCGTTGATCTCGTTGCGGACCGTCGCCGCGTTGGTGACCAGCTGCTTGTTCTGCGCCGGAAGCTGCGACTTGAACTGCTCGAACTGGCTCGCGTCGGCCTCGCCGTTCGCCACCAGCACGTCGAAGACCTGGCGCAGGTCGGCTTCGGTGGGCTCGCCGGTGGTCGGCGCGGCCTGCCGGAGAGCCGCCACATAGGTCTTCGCCGTCGCGTACAGGCGGACGTATTCGGTGGTGGCCGGGAGGCGCAGGTCGGAAGAGACCTGCTCGAGGCCCAGATCGGCGGGGAGCGCCACGTTGTGCGACTTGGCGACCTGGCCGAGCACGTCGGTGCTGATCAGCGTGCGGGCCACCTCGGCGCGGGTCAGCGCGGGCGCGGGCGCCTCGCCCTCCCGTGCCGGGACCGCGGCGGCCTGAGCCTCGTCGTAGACGGCGTCCACCCGGTCCTCAGTGATCTTGGTGTCGCCGACGTAGGCGGCCACCGAGGGCTCGGAACGGCAGGCCGAGAGCCCGGCCACGGCCAGGGACGCGACAACGGCGACGGATGCGAGTCGGCGGGCACGCTGCATGGCCATGACTCTCTCACGTCTGTCGTGACACACGTCGCCGACCCCCGGAATCCCGGATCAGCCGACAGCTTTCGCCACTATCGCGGCGATCAACACCAGCGTTACGAGGGCCAGGACGATCGCTTGCGTCCCGTCGCGTCCACGACGAGGCGCGTACGCGAGCCCGAGCGCGACAACCGCACCGGCGACCAGCCCCCCGAGATGCCCCTGCCAGGACGTGAATCCCGCGGCGAGCACCAGCCACAGCACGGACGTCAACAACAGGCGGTTGCGATCGATCGGATGCTCGTGCAGCTTCCGCGTGATCACGAAGTACGCCGCGGCCATGCCGAACCCCGCCCCCGACGCCCCGATCGCGCCCTGGTGCGGGTCGATGATCACGACGAACGCGGAGCTGCCGAGCGCCGAGATCAGGTAGACGGCGAGGAACCGCAGCCGGCCGAGCTGCCGCTCGAGGAACACGCCGAGCATGGCGATCCACATCAAGTTGAAGGCGATGTGGGTGAGGCCGAGCCCGCTGGCGCCCGGAAGCTTGTGCAGGAAGGCGCCCGTGAACAGCCGCCACCACTCCCCATGCAGCACGCCGATCAGCTCATAGCCGGGCGCCGGCACGCCGTCGTCGACGTAGTACCGTCCGGCCGCGTCGACCAGCCCCGTCCCGAACACGTCGAATCGGTTGATCACCGCCGGATGCGCCACCTCGATCACGTACGCGATGACGTTGAGCGCAATGATCGTGTACATGACGTAGGCGGTCGCGCCGCTGCTGACCGTGGCCCCGAAGATCGTGCGGGCTTGCCGGACGGTCTTGTTCTCGCCCTTGACGCAGTCGGGACACCGCTGCCCGACCGGCGCCTCCTGCATGCAGTCCGAGCAGATGAACCGATCACACCGGCTGCACCGGACAAACGTCTCCCGCCGCGGATGGCGATAACAGGTGGTCTCCGCACCCACGGTCTCCACGAGGCACTCCCGGGCTCAGCAATGATCAGGCCCGGAGATTCTGCATGCTCGATCCGTTCCGACGCAGCTTCTGATGCACACATGCAACAACGAGCGCGCCGCCGGGCGCTGTGTGGCACATCTGAGGATCTGTGTGGTACCGATGACCACGGCTGTGCAGGAAGTTTCGTGCCTTCCCCGACGGGCAGGGTGACGTGTCGGTCGTTGACCGTGGACTGACCGCCAATGAGATGACCATATTGACCGCACTGATGGCCAGGGCACACACGCGAGCCGAACTGGAACACGAGCCGAACTGGAAAAGGCCACGGGCCTGACCAAGGATCAGGTCCAACACGCTCTGCAGACCCTCAGGATGAAGGGCCGCATCGCCATGCTCGGCAAGCCCCGATCGCGAACGCCCAGTGGGCGTTGACTCGGCGAGATCAGACCTAGGCGGGGGTCTTGGCCGGCACCTCCCCCAGGACGTCCTTCAGGAGCTGGGCGCACCACTGCAACAGCGCCAAGTCGCGCAGTGGCTCGCCGCCCAGGCGGCGGGTGGCCGGGCGCGGGACGCTCACCTGGTCGGTGGCGTGCTTGTAGACGGCGTCGGGGTGGTAGCGCTTCAGGCGCAGCTGCTTCGAGTCGGGCAGCGGGAGCGGGGAGAAGCGGAGGTGCTTGCCCTGCATCGAGACGTCGGTCAGGCCGTAGGCGCGGGCCGTCTGGCGGAAGCGGGCCACGGCGATGAGGTTGGCGACCTGCGCGGGCGGCTCGCCGTAGCGGTCGGTCATCTCGGCGACCACCTCGTCGAGCTGCTTGTTGTCGCGGGCCTCGGCCAGCTTGCGGTACATCTCGAGCCGGAGGCGCTCGACGGCGATGTACTCGACCGGGAGGTGGGCGTCGACCGGGAGGTCGATCTTCACCTCGGGCTCCTCCTCGGGGCGCTCGCCCTTGAAGGCCTGCACGGCCTCGCCGACCATGCGGACGTACAGGTCGAAGCCGACGCCCTCGATGTGGCCGGACTGCTCGCCGCCGAGCAGGTTGCCGGCGCCCCGGATCTCGAGGTCTTTCATGGCCACGTACATGCCGGCGCCGAGCTCGGTGTGCTGCGCGATCGTGGCCAGGCGCTCGTGGGCGTGCTCGGTGAGGGGCTTCTCGCGGGGGTACAGGAAGTACGCGTACGCCCGCTCGCGGCCCCGGCCGACGCGGCCGCGGATCTGGTGCAGCTGGGCCAGGCCGAGCAGGTCGGCGCGCTCGACGATGAGGGTGTTGGCGTTCGGGATGTCGATGCCGGACTCGACGATCGTGGTGCAGACCAGGACGTCGAACTCCTTTTCCCAGAAGCCGACCATCACCTTTTCGAGCTGGTCCTCGCCCATCTGGCCGTGCGCCACCGCGACCCGGGCCTCGGGGACCAGCTCGCGCAGCTTGCGGGCCGCGCGGTCGATCGACTCGACCCGGTTGTGCAGGTAGAAGACCTGGCCGTCGCGCAGGAGCTCGCGGTGGATGGCCGCGGCCACCTGTTTGTCGTCCTGGGCGCCGACGAAAGTGAGCACCGGGTGGCGTTCTTCGGGTGGGGTGGCGATGGTGGACATCTCGCGGATACCGGTGATCGCCATCTCGAGCGTGCGCGGGATCGGCGTGGCCGACATGGTGAGCACGTCGACCGAGGCGCGCAGGGCCTTGAGCTGCTCCTTGTGCTCGACGCCGAAGCGCTGTTCCTCGTCCACGATGATCAGGCCGAGGTTCTTGAACCTCGTCGAGTTGGCCAGCAGGCGGTGGGTGCCGATCACGATGTCGGCGGTGCCGTCGGAGGCGTGCTCGAGGGTCAGCTTCGCCTCGGTCGGGGTCTGGAACCGGGACAGCTGCTTGATCTGCACCGGGAACTGGCCCATGCGGTCGGTGAACGTGTTGAAATGCTGCTGGGCGAGCAGCGTGGTGGGCACGAGCACGGCGACCTGCTTGCCGTCCTGCACGGCCTTGAAGGCGGCCCGCACGGCGATCTCGGTCTTGCCGTAGCCGACGTCGCCACAGATCAGCCTGTCCATCGGGACGGCCAGTTCCATGTCGTGCTTGACGTCGATGATCGCGGCCATCTGGTCGGGGGTTTCCGTGTACGGGAACGCGTCCTCGAGCTCGCGCTGCCACGGTGAGTCGGGCCCGAACGCGTATCCCTGGGAGGCCTGGCGAGCCGCGTACAGCTGGATGAGCTGCGCGGCGATCTCGCGCACCGCCTTGCGGGCCCGCGCCTTGCTCTTCTGCCAGTCGCTGCCGCCCATCTTGTGCAGCGTGGGCTGCTCGCCGCCGACGTAGCGGGAGAGCTGGTCGAGCTGATCGGTCGGGACGTACAGGCGGTCGCCGGGCTGGCCGCGCTTGGACGGCGCGTACTCGATGACGATGTATTCGCGGTCGGCGCCGTTGACCGTGCGTTGCACCAGCTCGACGTACTTGCCGATGCCGTGCTGCTCGTGCACCACGAAGTCGCCGGGCTTGAGCTCGAGCGGGTCGATCGTGTTGCGACGGCGGGACGGCATGCGGCGCATGTCTTTGGTGGAGGCGCCGCGGCCGCCGCTGATGTCGTTGCCGGTGATGACCGCGAGCTGGGACGCGGCGTCGACGAAGCCGTGGTTGAGCCCGCCGCAGGTGACCAGCAACTGGCCGGGCTCGATCGGCGTGGTGATCGACTCGACCGGGGTGACGCCCAGGCCGGAGTCGCGCAGCACCTCGGTGGCGCGCTCGGCGGTGCCGTGGCCCTCGAAGACCAGCGCGACCGCCCAGCCCGCGGCCGACCATTCGGAGATGTCGGAGACGAGCCGGGCGGTGTCGCCGTGGTAGAGCGCCACCGGCTGCGCGGCGAGCGCGATCGCATCGCCAAGATCGGGGGACACCGCAACCTCGGTAGGCGCCTCCAGCCACGGTTGATCTTCAGTAGAAGGAGCCGCCTCGGCCAGGCCGAAGGGAGAAACGGTCCACCACGGCTGCGACAGGGTCGCCGCGTGTGCGCGTACATCGGCAAGGGTTTTGAAAGCGGCGGCCCCGACGTCGATCGGGGCTTGACCGCCGACCGCCGCGGCCGCCCACGAGGCTTCGAGAAACTCATCAGAGGTACGGGTGAGGTCGTGCGCGCGGGTGCGGATGCGCTCGGGGTCGCAGAGCAGCACGTGCGTGCCGGCCGGCATGCAGTCGAGCAGCAGCTCCATGCTGTCGGTCCCGTGCAGCAGGGCCGGGGCCAGCGATTCCATCCCCTCGACCGGGATGCCCTCGGCCAGCTTGTCGAGGATCTCGGCCAGCTCGGGGTGGGCCTCGGACAGCGCGGCCGCACGCGCGCGGACCGACGGGGTCAGCAGCAGCTCACGGCACGGCGGCGCCCACAGCCGCGAGACCGGATCGATGGTCCGCTGGTCGGCCACGGCGAAGGTGCGGATCTCTTCGACCTCGTCGCCCCAGAACTCGACCCGGGACGGGTGCTCGTCGGTCGGCGGGAACACGTCGAGGATGCCGCCGCGCACCGCGAACTCACCGCGCTTGGTGACCAGGTCGACCCGCGCGTAGGCCATGTCGGCCAGCCGCCGGGCCACCCCCTCGAGCTCGGCCGACCCGCCGGTGACCAGCTCGACCGGCTCGAGGTCGCCCAGGCCCTTGAGCTGCGGCTGCAGCACGCTGCGCACCGGCGCCACGATCACCTGGAGCGGCTGCCCCTCGGGGTGGGCGAGCCGCCGCAGCACTGCCAGCCGCCGGCCCACCGTGTCGGAGCGCGGCGAGAGACGCTCGTGCGGCAGCGTTTCCCACGACGGGAAGACGGCCACCCGCGAGGGGTCGAGCAGGCAGCCCAGCGCCTCGGCCAGGTCGTCGGCCTCACGGCTGGTCGCGGTGACGGCGAGCACCGGCCGCGCCGCGCCGCCGAGGTCGATATCGCCCGCGACGGTGGCCACGACGAACGGGCGCAGCGAGGCGGGCGCGGTGAGATCGAGGGAGTCCGAGTCGACCCAGGGCCCATCGGGATTGGCCTTGCGAGCGAGGTCGCGGGCACGCGCGAGCCCCCGGTCGCGAAGGGCGGCGGGAATCAGGCCGGAGAGTTGCATTACACCCACATCCGTACACGTCAAACAACCCCAAGCGCCCAGACGGGCGGGGGTATGCGCTGAAGTCTAGTCCGGCCCTCCGACAATTACGGGGCGCACAACATGTCCGACATGGGAGTCGGTATCAGGAGAAAACTCGCGCTTCGTTGTCGGTGTGGCTCCCAGGGAGGGACAACGTGCGGATCCTGCTGCTCGTTACGGCGTTCAACGGTTTGAGCCAGCGGGCCTGGTGTGCCCTGCGCGAGGCCGGGCACGAGGTCGGCGTCCTCTTCGCGACGAGCGAGCGGGACATGATCGACGGGGTGAAGAGCACCGGCCCCGATCTGATCATCTGTCCGTTCCTCAAGGAGCGGGTCCCCCGCGAGGTCTGGCAGCACTGGCGCACGGTGATCATCCATCCGGGCCCGGTCGGCGACCGCGGACCGTCCTCGCTGGACTGGGCCATCGGCGACGGCGTCCGCAGCTGGGGCGTCACGGCGCTGCAGGCCGTCGAGGAGATGGACGCCGGTCCGATCTGGGCCACCCGCACGTTCGCCGTGCCGGCCGCGCCGCCGCGCAAGTCCTCGCTGTACAACGGCCCGGTCGCCGACGCCGCCATGGAGTGCATCGCCGAGGTCGTCGGCAAGGCGCAGGACCCCGGCTTCTCCCCCGCCGATGCCGCCGATGCCGCCGATGCCCCCGACGCCCCCGACGCCGCCGACGCCCGGCCGCGCCCGCTGATGCGGCAGGAGGACCGCGCCTTCGACTGGAGCGACTCGACCGAGCAGATCCTCCGGAAGATCCGGGCCGCCGACGGCGCCCCGGGAGTGCGCACCGAGGTGAGCGGGCTTCCAGTTTTCGCGTACGACGCATTGCCCGGCCTCGCCCGCGCCGGGCGCCCCGGTCAGCTGCTCAGCCGGCGGCAGGGCGCGGTGCTGATCGGCACCGGCGACGGCAGCATCTGGCTCGGCCACCTGCGGGCCGCCGAGCTCCCCCGCGCCGGCATCAAACTGCCCGCCACCACGCTGCTGAGCACCCGGCTGCGCGGCGTGCCCCACTCGCCCCTGCCGCCCGGCAGCGAGCCCGAGCACCCGGCGACCTACCGGCAGATCCGCTACCGGCGGTCCGGCGCGGCCGGCTGGCTCTCGTTCGACTTCTACAACGGCGCGATGGCGCCCGGGCACTCGCGCCGCCTGCTCGCCGCGCTGCGGCACGCGGCCGGTCAGGACACCGAGGTGCTGGTGCTGCGGGGCGGGACCGACACGTTCGGCAACGGCATCCACCTCAACGTCATCGAGGCCTCTCCCGACCCGGCCAGCGCGGCCTGGGCGAGCATCCGCGCGATCAACGAGATCTGCCGGGAGATCATCATGTGTACGCGGCAGGTGGTGATCGCCGCGTACGCGGGCAGCGCCGGCGCCGGCGGGGTGATGCTCGGCCTCGGCGCCGACATCGTGGCCGCCCGCGACGGGATCGTCCTCAACCCCTACTACGACATGGGGCTGTACGGCTCCGAGCTGCACACCTTCACGCTCCCCCGCCGGGTCGGCGCCGACCGGGCGCAGGAACTGATCGACGACAAGCTCCCGGTGAGCGCGACGCGGGCGCGATCGATCGGCCTGGTCGACGAGGTCGGGCCGCGCCATCCCGACGCCTACACGGAATGGCTCGCGGCCCTCGCCGAACGCGAGGGCGACGCCCGCCTGGCGCGCAACCGGCGCCAGGCGAAGGCCCGGCGGCTCGCCGCCGAACGGGTGCCGCTCGAGGTCTATGAGGCCCGTGAGTTGGCCGAGATGAGCCGTGACATGTACGCGGACCGGTCCGGTTTCGCGGCGGCCCGGCATGACTTCGTCCGCAAGGTCAAGCCGTCGGAGACGCCGGACCGTCTCCTGCTCGGAGGAATGAAGCCGCGCCGCCGCACCACCGTCCTTCGCCCGGCGGTGCCCCTGTCCGCATGAGTCATTCCCGCGGTCCGAGGTGAGACTTGCCTCAATTCACCCGGTCCATGAGCCGCGCCGATACCATCGGCGGAGTCGGGACAGCGCCGTCCTGGAGCACCGCAAAGCCTTCTCACGAGGGCAGAAGGAGCGCCCCGATGACCGACCAGCACGGCCACCTCGACCCCGACGGCCCCGACGCCGCCCTGCGCGCCGACATCCGGCGCATCGGCACGCTGCTCGGCCAGACTCTGGCCCGGCAGGAGGGCCGTCCCCTGCTCGACCTGGTCGAGGAGGTCCGCGCCCTGGTGCGGCAGGACGCCCCGGCCGCCGCCGAGCGACTGGCCGCCATGGACGTCACGACCGGCACCAAGCTGGCCCGCGCGTTCTCCACCTACTTCCAGCTCGCGAACATCACCGAGCAGGTGCACCGCGCCCGCGACCTGCGGCGGCGCCGCGCCCGCGACGGCGGCTGGCTCGACCAGGCCGCCAAGCGGATCGCCGAGCGCGGCGTGCCGGCCGACGAGATCGCCGCGGCCGCCCGCCGGCTCGCGGTGCGCCCGGTCTTCACCGCGCACCCCACCGAGGCCTCCCGCCGCTCGATCCTCTCCAAGCTGCGCCAGGTCGCCGACGAGCTCGACAACGAGGCCGCGGCCGCGGTCCTCTACGGCGCCTCCGACACGACCGCCTCGAGCCGGCGCTTCGCCGAGCTGATCGACCTGCTCTGGCAGACCGACGAGCTGCGCCTCGACCGGCCCGAGCCGACCGACGAGGCCCGCAACGCCGTCTACTACCTGCGCGACCTGTACGCCGAGGCCGCGCCGCAGGTGCTCACCGACCTCGCCGAGACCCTGCGCAACCTGGGCGTCGAGACCGCGCCCACCGCCCGGCCGCTGACCTTCGGCTCGTGGATCGGCGGCGACCGCGACGGCAATCCGTTCGTCACCCCGGCCGTCACCCGCGACGTCCTGATGATCCAGCACGAGCAGGGCATCCAGGCCACCGAGAAGGCCATGGACAACCTGATCGACGAACTGTCGGTCTCCCGGCGGCTGCGCGGCGTCTCGCTCGACCTGTCCGCCTCGCTCGCCCGCGACCTGGACGCCCTGCCCGAGGTCGCGCCCCGGTTCCGCAAGACCAACGCCGAGGAGCCGTACCGGCTCAAGCTGCGGGCGATCAAGGCGAAGCTCGCCAACACCCGCGAGCGGCTGCGCCAGGGCACCCCGCACGTCGCCGGCCGTGACTACCTCGGCAACGACGAGCTGATCAGCGACCTCGAGCTGATGCGCGCCTCGCTGGCCCGCAACTCCGGCCAGCTCACCGCGATCGGCGTGGTCGCCAGCGCGATCCGTACGGTCTCCGCCTTCGGCCTGCAACTGGCGACCCTCGACGTCCGCGAGCACGCCGAGAAGCACCACGAGGTGCTCCAGCAGATGTACACGCAGGTCGGCGAGGTCGACGACTACGCGGCGCTCGACCGCACCGAGCGCACCAAGCTGCTCGCCGCCGAGCTCTCCGGACGCCGGCCGCTGTCCGCCGCCGACACCCCGCTCACCGACGCGGCCCGCAAGACGTTCGACGTCTTCAACACGATCCGCGACGTGCAGAACCGGTTCGGGATGGACGTCATCGAGACGTACATCATCTCGATGACCCTGGGCGTCGACGACGTGCTCGCGGCGGCCGTGCTGGCGCGTGAGGCCGGCCTGGTCGACATCCACACCGGGCGCGCCCGGGTCAACATCGTGCCGCTGCTGGAGACTCCCGCCGAGCTGGACGCGGGCGGCGAGCTGCTCGACGAGATGCTGACGCTGCCGGCCTACCGCGAGATGGTGCGCGCCCGCGGCGACGTGCAGGAGGTCATGCTCGGCTATTCCGACTCCAACAAGGAGGCCGGGATCACGACCAGCCAGTGGCGTATCCACAAGGCACAGCGGTCGCTGCGTGACGTGGCGGCCCGGCACGGCGTACGCCTGCGGCTCTTCCACGGCCGCGGCGGCACCGTCGGCCGGGGCGGCGGCCCCACCCACGAAGCGATCCTGGCCCAGCCGTACGGCACGCTCGACGGCGCGATCAAGGTGACCGAGCAGGGCGAGGTCATCTCCGACAAGTACACGCTGCCGGCCCTGGCCCGGGAAAACCTCGAGCTCACGGTCGCGGCGGTGCTGCAGGCGACGCTGCTGCACACCTCGCCGTCGGTCGACCTCCAGCGGCTCGCGCGCTGGGACGAGACCATGGACACGGCGTCGGACGCGGCCTTCGCGACGTACCGGTCGCTGGTCGAGAACCCCGACCTGCCGGCCTACTTCTGGGCGGCCACCCCGACCGAGCTGCTCGGCCAGCTGAACATCGGCTCCCGGCCGGCGAAGCGGCCCAACGCGGACGCCGGGCTCGGCGGCCTGCGGGCGATTCCGTGGGTCTTCGGGTGGACGCAGACCCGGCAGATCGTTCCGGGCTGGTTCGGCGTCGGCTCCGGGCTCGCGGCCGCGCGGGCCGCGGGCAAGACCGAGGTCCTGCACGAGATGTACGCGGACTGGCAGTTCTTCAAGACGTTCATCTCCAACGTCGAGATGATGCTGACGAAGACCGACCTCGAGATCGCCCGGCGGTACGTGGAGACGCTGGTGCCGGCCGAGCTGCACCCGATCTTCGAGACGATCGTGGCGGAGTACGAGCTGACCGTCCGCGAGATCCTGGCCATCACCGGCGGGGACGATCTGCTGGCGTCGCAGCCGGAGCTCAAGCGGACGCTGAGCGTGCGCGACACGTACCTGCTGCCGCTGCACCACCTGCAGGTGGCGCTGCTGCGGCAGTACCGCGACCTCGGGGATTCGGACCGGCAGCCGGCGACCGCGCCGGGGGCGCGGCGCGCACCGTCGGATTCGACGGCGCTGGAGCGGGCGCTGCTGACATCGGTCAACGGCATCGCCGCCGGCATGCGCAACACCGGCTGAGATCCTTTCGCGTACGGGGGGCCGGACAGCACTCGCTGTCCGGCCCTTTTCGTTAGCCCTCGTTCGCCTTAAGTGAGTCTTTAGCCGCTCGCCTTCGCGTTTCGGGCCGCCTAGCGTCGCTGTCCCGGGAGCGCTCCCATCGCTCCTCCGACGGCGACGGAGCGGTGCTCGTGCGCAGATGGCGTCTCTTCGCGGCCGCGGGCGCCACGGTCGTGGCGGTTTCGGCGGCGACGGTCGCCGCCCTCACGACGACCACGTTCGGATCGACCGCCGTTTCCGCCATCGAAGGTCCGCCGTCGGCGCCCGCGGCCACGCCGGCTGTCTCCGGCTCCCCTTCCCGGTCCTCTTCTCCGCCGTCCGTCACGACCCGGCCGAGCGCCACCACGCGGCCACCGTCGGCCGCCTCGACGCCGCTGGCCATCAACGGGCAGCTGCACGTCTGCGGGGTCCACCTCTGCAACCAGCGCGACAAGGTCATTCAGCTGCGCGGCGTCAGCACCCACGGCCTGCAGTTCGCGCCGGACTGCTACCCCGGCGCCGCCCTCGACGCCCTTGCTCGCGACTGGCGGAGCGATCTGCTGCGGATCGCCATGTACGTGCAGGAGGGCGGCCTCGAAACCGACCCCGCCGGCTTCACCGCGAAGGTCAACACGCTGGTCGACCAGGCCGCGGCGCGCGGCATGTACGCGATCGTCGACTTCCACGTTCTCAACCCCGGCGACCCGACCGTCAACCTCGAGCGGGCCAAGACCTTCTTCGCCGCGGTGGCCAAGCGCAACGCCGCGCGGAAGAACATCATCTACGAGATCGCCAACGAGCCCAACGGCGTCCCGTGGGCGGTCGTCAAGGCGTACGCGGAAAAGGTCATCCCCGTCATCAGAGCGCAAGATCCGGACGGCGTGGTGATCGTCGGAAGCCGGGGATTCTCGTCCCTCGGCATCGCCGAGGGTTCGAGCGCCGCCGAGACCATCGCCGACCCGGTCCGGCTGCCCAACGTCATGTACGCGTTCCACTTCTACGCGGCGTCGCACAAGGGCAACTACCGCGCCGAACTCACGAAGGCCGCCGCCAAGCTCCCCATGTTCGTCACCGAGTTCGGCACCGTGACGTTCACCGGCAACGGCGCCTTCGACGCCGCGAGCACCACGACGTGGCTCGACCTGCTCGATCGACTGAAGATCAGCTACGCGAACTGGACGTTCTCCGACATCGCCGAGTCGAGCGCCGCCCTCAAACCCGGCGCCTGCGCGGGCGCCCACTTCACCGGGACGAACGTGCTCACCCCGTCGGGCGCCCTCATCCGCAGCCGCCTGCGCACTGTCGATCGGTTCTGATCGGCCGATCCCGCAACTCTTCCGGCCGGCCGAGGTCGCGCCGTGGCGCCGCCTCCCGGAAGGGAAGCTGAGAGTGGGCTGAGAGACCCCGAGAGGGTCCTCAGGGATCCTCCGGATCCGCCAGGTGCGCTCGCTTCCTAGGCTGGGCCCGTGACCATCATCGCGACTCAGGCGCTGACCAAGACCTACGGCGGCGGGGTGACGGCGCTCGCCGACCTCACCATCGAGGTCGACGCGGGCGTCATCGGGCTCGTCGGCGCCAACGGCGCGGGCAAGAGCACGTTCATCAAGATAATGCTGGGGCTCCTCGCGCCCAGCTCCGGTGGGGTCAAGGTCTTCGACCTCGACCCGGTGACCGAGACCGACAAGGTGCGCGCCCGCGTCGGCTACATGCCCGAGAACGACTGCCTCCCGCCCGATGTGTCCGCCTCCGAGTTCGTCACCCACGTCGGCCGGCTCAGCGGGCTGCCCAAGGTCGCGGCGCGCGAGCGGGCCTCCGAGGCGCTGCGCCACGTCGGCCTCTACGAGGAGCGCTACCGCCAGATCGGCGGGTACTCGACCGGCATGAAGCAGCGGGTCAAGCTGGCCCAGGCGCTCGTGCACGACCCCGACCTGCTGCTCCTCGACGAGCCGACCAACGGCCTCGACCCGGCCGGCCGCGACGCCATGCTGACGTTGATCCACCGCATCGGCAACGAGTTCGGCATCTCGGTGGTGGTCTGCTCGCACCTGCTCGGCGAGGTCGAGCGCATCTGCGACTCGCTCATCGCGATCGAGGCCGGCCGCCTGCTGCGCGCCGACCGCATCTCGTCGATGACCACGGCGTCCGACGTGCTCGCCGTCGAGGTCAGCGAGGGCACCGACGAACTCGCCTCGGCGCTGCGCGCCCTCGGCTTCGAGGTCACCCCCGAGGGCCGGTTGCTGCTGGTGCCGCTCCAGGCCGATGCCGCGTACGACCGGATCCTCCAGGCTGTCGCCGAGCTCGACCTTCCCCTGCACCGGCTCGACCAGCGACGTCACCGCGTCGCCGAGCTCTTCACCGCGAAGGAGACGGCCGATGTCTGAGGCCGGCGTCATCCATGACATCGGATACCAGCGGTATCAGGGTCCCCGGCTGGGCCGCGGCGCCCTGCTGGGGGCGCTGTACACGCACGGTCTGCGGGCTGCGTTCGGGCTCGGCCGCAGCGCCAAATCCAAGATCTTCCCGTGGGGCGTGGCCGGCATCGTCCTGCTCGTCGCGGTGATCAACGCGGGCGTCCGCTCGCAGACCGGCACCTGGCTCTTCGACTACTACCAGCTCGACGACACGATGAGCTGGCTGGTCATCTTCTTCGTCGCGGTCGTCGCGCCCGAGTTGGTCTCCCGCGACATCCGGTCCGGGGTTCTGCCGCTGTACTTCAGCCGCCCGCTGCGGGCCGCCGACTACGTGCTGGCGAAGGTGAGTGCCCTGGTCACCGCGGTGTTCCTGCTGCTCGGCGTACCGCAATTCATCATGTTCCTGACCGGCGCCTTCACCACCAAGACCGGGATGCGCGGGGTGTGGCACGAGCTCGGGCTGCTGATCCCCGGGTGGGGCTACAGCCTGCTGTGGGCGTTCGTCTTCGCGAGCATCAGCCTGCTGGTGGCCTCGCTGACCGGCAAGCGCGCGTTCGCGGCCGGCGGCATCGTCGCGGTGTTCCTGATGACGGCGCCGGTGGTCGGTGTGCTGAGCGTGCTGCCCTCGCAGACCGCGAATCACCTGGCCGGCCTGGCCAGCCCGATGTCGCTGATCAACGGCGTCGAGATCTGGCTGCGCGACCGCAACGACCTGGGCCTGGACGTCGGCGACTTCGGCCCAATCTTCGGCATCGAGGCGTTCTGCCTGATCGTCGCCTGCCTGTTGCTGTTGCTGGCCCGCTACCGGAAGGTGGCCTCGCTGTGAGCACCGTCGAACTCCAGAACGTCTCCCGCTGGTACGGCAACGTGGTGGCGGTCAACGACATCAGCATGCTCCTGCAACCCGGGGTGACCGGCCTGCTCGGCCCGAACGGCGCCGGCAAGACCACGGTGCTGCACATGATGGCCGGGTTCCTGTCCCCGTCACGCGGCGCGGTCACGATCGACGGGTCACCCACGTGGCGCAACCCGTCCATCTACCGGGAGCTCGGTCTGGTCGCCGAGCGGGAGGCGGTGCACGGCTTCCTCACCGCTCGTGAATTCGTCGTGGCCTGCGCCAAGATGCAGAAGCTGCCGGACCCGTCGGCGGCGGCGAAGCGGGCCCTCGAGTTGGTCGAGATGACCGACGCGCAGGACCGCCGGATCGAGACGTTCTCGAAGGGCATGCGGCAGCGCACCCGGGTGGCGGCCGCGCTGGTGCACGAGCCGCGGGTGCTCCTGCTCGACGAGCCGTTCAACGGCATGGACCCGCGGCAGCGGATGCACATGATGGACCTGCTGCACAAGCTCGGCGACGAGGGCCACACGATCCTGTTCAGCTCGCACATCCTCGAGGAGGTCGAGCAGCTCTCCGGCCTGGTCCAGGTGATCGTGGCGGGCCGGCTCGCCGCCTCCGGCGACTTCCGCCGCATCCGCCGCCTGATGACCAACCGTCCGCACGTCTTCGCCGTGCAGAGCTCCGACGACCGCCGCCTGGCGGTCGCCCTGATCGGCGAGAAGTCGGTGAGCGGCGTCGAGATCGAGGCCGGCGGCCTGACCGTACGCGCCTCCGACTACGGCAGCTTCACCCGCGCGCTGCCGCGCATCGCCCTCGGCGAGGGCATCCGGCTGCGGCGCCTGCTGCCGTCCGACGAGTCCCTGGAGAGCGTCTTCTCCTACCTGCTGGAGGCATGATGTCCACGGTCGCCTACATCACCGCACGCGGCCTGCTCGGCCGCCGCCGGGTGCTCCTGCTGCTGCCGTTGCCGTTGCTGCTGGTCGGGCTCGCGCTGATCTGCCGGGCCTACGACGTCGACCCCAGCCAGTGGGGCCAGGCCGTCGTGGTCGGCCTCGGGCTGGCAGTGGTCCTGCCCGTGATCAGCCTGATCGTCGGCACCGGCGTGCTGGGCTCCGAGGTCGACGACGGCACGATCGTCCACATCCTCACGAAGCCGCTCCCGCGCCGCGACATCATCCTGGCCAAGCTCCTGGTGGCCGCCGGCGTGTCGGCCGTGGCCGCCGCGGTCCCGCTGTACATCGCCGGCGTCCTGGCCGACGGCTCCCGCTTCGGCCTCGCCCTGGCGGCCGCGGCCGCGGTGGGCGCGGTCGCCTACTCGGCCCTGTTCCTGCTGCTCAGCCTGCTGACACGCCGGCCGGTCCTGCTCGGGCTGGTCTACATCCTGGTCTGGGAGGGCTTGCTGGGCCGCTTCGTGAGCGGCACCCGAGTCCTGTCGATCGAGCAGTACGTCATCACGATCGCCGACAAGATCGCCCCGACCGACATGCTCCCCGGCAAGGTCAACCTGACGGTCGCCATCATCATGAGCGCGATCTTCGCCATCGGAGGCACCCTGTACGCGATCAACCGCCTGGGCTCCTTCAGCATGGCCGGCGAAACCAGCTGACCGACCCCACCGCATTCCGGCCGAGGGCCTCCGACCGCCACGGAAGCCCTCGGCCTCACACTGTGCGGATCGTCCGTCGTGCTCCATGCGGACAGAAGGTTCCCGCATAGTCGCGTCGGCTCCCAGCTGATGGGCCTCCGTCCTGCATGCCGGCCGCGTGTCCCAGTGCCTGGATGCACCGTCTGCATAGCAGGTGACGCCGCTCCGCTATATCGTGATATTTCCGTTCTGTCGCCGAGCGCACGCGCCCCCGCGACCCGCCGTGATGACTTGGCGTTCGCCGCTAACAGCCGCTAACAGCAGATCTTCAAGATCGCGCAAACGAAGCGCGAGGCGCCGGCAGCGCGGGTGCAGTCGGGCGCGGCGCGCGGGAGCCGCCCGGCGCGCGGGGTGCAGTCGGGCGCGGCGCGCGGGAGCCGCCCGGCGCGCGGGGTGCAGTCGGGCGCGGCGCGCGGCAGCCGCCCGGCGCGCGAGGCGCAGTCGGGCGCGTGGCGTGGGTGTGGCGAGCGTG